>NZ_SSMW01000007.1 GCF_004799405.1 Bradyrhizobium sp. | reverse complement strand
CATCAAGGATCGCTCTAAGGACATCATCATTTCCGGCGGCGAGAACGTCAGTTCGGTCGAGGTCGAGGATGTGCTCTACAAGCATCCGGCGGTACTGTTTGCGGCGGTCGTTGCAAAACCGGATTCAAAATGGGGCGAAGTGCCCTGCGCTTTCGTCGAACTAAAAGACAACGCCCGCGCCACCGAGGCCGAAATCATCGCGTTCTGCCGCGGCCAGATGCCGGGCTTCAAGACGCCGAAGGCGGTGGTGTTCGGGCCAATCCCAAAGACATCGACCGGCAAGATCCAGAAATTCAGGCTGCGCAACCAGGTTGATTCCGCCAAGGCGATATTGGCGTGAGGGGCCCTTCCCCTTGATGGATTGCTGCGTCGTTTACGGTTGTTCCAGCGTCAGCCGCATGCCGTCATAGGCGGGGATGACATCCGGCGGCAGGCTCCGGCGCAGCACCTCGTAGTCCAGGTCGGAATGCATGTTGGTGATGACGGCGCGGCGCGGCTTGAAGCGGCCGATCCATGACAGTGCGTCGTTGACGCTGAAATGGCTCGGATGCGCGGCATAGCGCAGCCCGTCGATGATCCAGAGCTCAAGGTTTTCGAGAAACTTCCAGCTCGCGGGCGGAATGTCGCTGACATCGGGCGTATAGGCGGCGTCGGCGATACGATAGCCGAGGGTGGGTATGTTGCCGTGCTCCATGATGAATGCGGAAAGCGTCACCGCACCGCCCTTCCCTTCGATGCTGCGGCTTTCGCCGGCCTCAATCGCGTGGTGATCCAGGATCGCCGGATAGCCGCTGCCCGGCGCCGACACGAAGCAGTAGGAAAATCGCAGCAGGATCTGGTCAGCGGTCGATTTGTTCAGATAGACCGGAATGCGCCGGCGCTGATGCAGCACCACGGAGCGCAGATCGTCGATCCCATGGGTCTGGTCGGCATGCTCGTGGGTCAGGAAAACCGCATCGATGTGATCGACGTTGGCATCGATCAACTGCTCGCGCAGATCGGGCGACGTGTCGATCACGATCCGTGTCACGCCGTTGCCGGATTGACGCTCGACCAGCAATGAACAGCGCCGGCGGCGGTTCTTCGGGTTGTTGGGATCGCAGGCGCCCCAGCCGAGTGCGGGGCGCGGCACGCCGGCGGAAGACCCGCAGCCGAGAATGGTGAGGGTTAGCGTCATGCCGGCGCTTTCGCTGACGGCACCTTACTGAACAGGCGGAAGAAGTTTTCGGTGGTCTGCCGCGAAATTTCCTCAAGCGAGACGCCACGCGTTTCCGCCAGCACCTTGGCAATTTCGACGACGTAAGACGGCTCGTTGCGCTTGCCCCGGAACTTGCCGGGCGCGAGATACGGCGCGTCGGTCTCGACCATGATGCGGTCGGCCGGAAGCTCGGCTGCGAGATCGCGCAGGGCTTGCGACTTCTTGAAAGTCAGGATTCCCGTAAACGAAATCGATAGTCCCAGCGCGATCGCTTTCATCGCAAGCTCGCGTCCGCCGGTGTAGCAGTGCAGCACGGCGCGGAACGGTCCTTTGGCCATTTCATCTTCGAGGATGCGGCCGCAGTCCTCGTCGGCATCGCGGGTATGGATCACCAGCGGCAGGCCGGTCGCACGCGCGGCGGCGATGTGCGTGCGAAAACCGCGTTCCTGCGCCTGGGGAGAGCCGTGCCGGTAGAAATAATCCAATCCCGCTTCGCCCAGCGCCACGACCTTCGGATGCCTCGTCAACGCGATCAATTCGTCGGCGGGAATCCCGTCTTCTTCATCGGCATGATGCGGATGGGTTCCGACCGAACAATAGACATCAGGGAATCGCTCGGCGATGGCGAGCAATTCGCCAAGACGCCGCACCCGCGTCGAAATGGTGACGATGCGCTTGATCCCCGACGCACCGGCCCTAGCCACGATGGCGTCGAGATCATCGGCGAAATCGGGGAAATCGAGATGGCAGTGGCTGTCGACAAGCATGGTGCGACCGTTCAAGTCGCCGACGGTTCGATGTAGCGCGGGAAGATTCCGACCGGCATCGGCAGCCTGGTGCCGGCCTTGATGCGCGTGGCGCCGCCCAGCGCCTTGAAGTCACGCATGTCGTGGGGGATGCCGAGACTGTCCAGCAACTTCGCTGCGGATTCCGGCATCACCGGTTGCGCCAGAATGGCGATCTGGCGAACTACTTCCGCCGTCACATACAGCACGGTCCCCTGCCGCGCGGGATCGGTTTTCGCCAGCGCCCATGGCGCCTCGCCCGCGAAATAGCGGTTGGCTTCCGCCACCACGGCCCAGACCGCATTCAGCCAGTGATGAATCTGCTGCGTCGCCATCGCGGTTCGTGCAAGCTCGAGCATGCCATCGGCCTGCGCCAGGATCGTCTTGTCGGTGCCGGTCAAAGCGCCCGGCTCCGGCAAGATGCCGCCGAGTTGCTTGGCGATCATCGACAGCGAACGTTGCGCCAGGTTGCCGAGGTCGTTGGCGAGATCGGCATTGATGCGCGCGACGATGGCTTCGTGATTGTAGTTCCCGTCCTGCCCGAACGGCACTTCGCGCAGGAAGAAATAGCGCACCTGGTCGACGCCGTATTGATCGGCAAGATTGAAGGGATCGACCACATTGCCGACCGACTTCGACATCTTCTCGCCGCGGCTGAACAGGAAGCCGTGGGCATAGACGCGCTTCTGCACGGGAATGCCCGCCGACATCAGGAAGGCCGGCCAGTACACCGCGTGAAAGCGGATGATGTCCTTGCCGATGACATGCAAATCCGCTGGCCAATAGCGCCATTGCTGGCTGCTTTCGTCGGGAAAGCCGACGCCGGTGATGTAATTGGTCAGCGCGTCGACCCAGACATACATCACGTGCTCGGGGTTATTTGGCACCTTGACGCCCCAGTCGAAGGTCGTGCGCGAAATCGACAAATCCCTCAATCCGCCCTTCACGAAACTGATGACTTCGTTGCGGCGGGAATCCGGACCGATAAAATCCGGCTGGTCGTTGTAAAGCGCGAGCAGCCTGTCCTGATAGGCTGACAATCTGAAGAAGTAGCTCTTCTCTTCGACCCAGTCGACTTGCGTGCCCTGCGGGCCGCGCCGCACATTGTCGTCGCCGACAACCGTTTCTTCCTCGGCGTAATAGGCCTCGTCGCGCACCGAATACCAGCCGGAATAGCTATCGATATAGATGTCGCCGGCCTGTTGCATGCGGTTCCAGATCACCTGCACCGAACGATGATGCGCGGGTTCCGAGGTGCGGATGAAACGGTCGAAGGAGACGTTCAGGCGCCGGTCCATTTCCTTGAACCGTTCGGCGTTGCGCGCGGCGAGCTCGGCCGGCGTCATTCCCTCCGCCTGCGCGCTCTGAATCATCTTCTGGCCGTGCTCATCGGTGCCGGTGAGGAAAAACACATCCTTGCCGTTCAGACGCTGGAAACGCGCCAGCGCATCGGTCGCGATCGCCTCATAGGCGTGGCCGATATGCGGCAGGCCGTTCGGATAAGCGATCGCGGTCGTGATGTAGTAGAGATTGCCGCGCGAGGTTGCGGCGGGCTTTGCGGCGGCAACGGCCTTCTGCCCGGTAGTGCCGGATTTCGGTTCCGCGCCCGGTTTCTTGATGGCGGACGAGTGCTTCGGCGTTGAAACGGGTTTCCTTGGTGTCGTTTTTTTCGCGGACCTCTTCGACGGTTTTTTAACAGTCTTTTTCGCGGCGGATTTCCTCGCAGGCTTTTTGGCAGATTTCTTTGCCGTCTTTTTTGCTTTCCTGGCATTTTTCTTCGACGCCGCGGCCCCGCCGGCGCGTGGCGAACCCTTCTTTGATTTCTTGTTCTTGGAAGGTTTTTTCCGGGAGGCCACCACGAATTCCTTTATCGCTTAAACAACATGATCTGGTTGAGAACAGGTGGAGGGTTATCGCGTCGCTTCCGCGAGCAACCCGAATACCGAGAAAACCAGTGGTTTTCGTTCGAGATTGTATTCCGCGGTATCGCGCGCGGCGCGGTTGATCTTTTCCCATACCTCCGCCAGCCGTGCAAGGCGGGGAAGGTTCGCATTGGCATTGGCGTCGTCGGCACGCAGACGTTCGCTCATCCAGCGGTCGATGCTGTCGACGAATGCCGCGAGCGCCACCCGGTCGCTGCCGCCGAGCGCGTCCCCCAGCGCATGCAGTTCGCGCGGATCGACCTGCGGCAAGGTAGCCAGCAGCGCCGCGGTTTTTTGGTGGAGCTTGATGGCGTCGCCGCCAAGCAGCGTCAGCGCGCGGGAAACGCTGCCGTCCGCCGCTTCGGCCGCTTCAACCAGTGCAGAGTCGTCGATCGCGATGCCCGCGGCCTCGGCGGCCGCGTGGATGACGTCGTTGACGGCAAGCGGCCGCAACGGCAATTTTCGGCAACGCGACTGGATGGTGGGCAGAACCCGCGCCGGCGCATGGCTGACGAGAAGGAACAGCGATTGCTGCGGCGGCTCCTCGAGAATTTTGAGCAGCGCGTTGGCCGCATTGGGATGGAGTTCATCGACGGTATCGACGATGCAGACCCGCCAGCCCCCAACCGCTGCGGTCGATCCGAAGAAAGAAATGGTCTCGCGGGTCTCGTCGACGGTGATCACGGTCCGCAGCACGCCCTTGTCGTTGAGCGTCCGTTCAAGCGTAAGCAGGCCGCCATGGGCGCCCGCCGCGACATGGCGCGCGACCGGATCGGCGGGATCGACGTAGAGCGTCTCAGCGCGCTGCACCTCTGCCGCCAATGCATTGCGGTGCGCGAGCACGAACCGCGCCATCCGATAGGCCAGTGTCGCCTTGCCGATGCCTTGCGCGCCCCCGATCAGCCAGGCATGCGGAATACGCCCGCTGCGATAGGCATTCAGTAGCGCCATTTCGGCGTCGCGATGGCCAAACAACGCGGTGGTTTCGCGCGGATGCACGGCCGTGATTGACGGTTCGACCTGACGGGCGCTCATGCCGAATGTGCCGTGTTGGTCATGGCGAACAGATGATCGCGCAAGGCCGACCATACATTTGCGGCGACGGTGTCGGCGGGGGCAGTGGCGTCGATCAGCACGCAACGCTGGGGGTCACTGACCGCAATTTGCCGGTAGGCGTCGCGCAAATCCTGGTGAAACTTGAGATCTTCCGCCTCGAACCTGTCAGGTACGCCGGCGCCGCGCCTCTTGGCCGCGCGCTGCATGCCGATCTCCGCGGGAACATCGAGAATGATCGTCAAATCGGGCTTGAGATCGCCGATGGTGACCCGTTCCATCGCATTCATGACGGCGGGAAGAACCTGTCCCAGCCTGCCCTGATACGCCCGGGTCGAATCCGAGAAGCGGTCGCACAGCACCCATATTCCCTGGTTCAAGGCCGGCTGGATCACGGTGCGTACGTGGTCGTCGCGCGCGGCGGCAAACAACAGCGTCTCCGCGTCGGGCCCGAGCAGCTTGCCCATTCCCGACAGCACCAGATGACGAATGACTTCAGCGCCCGGCGATCCCCCGGGTTCGCGCGTGACGATGGCGCGCAATTTTGCCGCGGCGAGACGTTCGGCAAGCGTTTTGATCTGGGTGGATTTGCCGGATCCCTCGCCGCCTTCAAAGGTGATGAATCGTCCGCGCCCGGGAGCTCTTTTGACCGCTGTTTCGGTCATGATCAGAGTTTCTCGGCGCCCGCGCGGAACATTCCGATGACGAGTTCGCTGGCGCCGTCGATTGCGCGTCGTATCGTCGATCCCGTACCGACCGCCTCCGTGGCATAGACCGGCGCTTCCATGGCGACGTTGGCGCCGCGCCAAACCTTGACGACGCCGACCTGCTGGCCCGCCGTAATCGGCGCCCGTACCGGGCCGTTATAGATCACCCGCGCGATCAACTTGTCGGTGCCATTCTTCTGCACCATCACCTTGATCGGTTGGGGGCTGGCGAGCTTGACCGAGCGGCTGTCGCCGCCAAACACCTTGGCGTAGCCGACCGGCTGGTTGGCCGCGAACAGCGGCCGGGCTTCGAAATTGCGGAATCCCCATTCGAGCATTTTCTTGGCTTCGGTCGCCCGATCGTCGGGATCGTCGAGACCATTGATGACGACGATCAACCGGATATCGTTCTGCACGGCGGACCCGACCATGCCGTAGCCGCCCTCCTGGGTGTAGCCGGTCTTCAGGCCGTCGGCGCCGGTAAGCGAGTTCAGCAGCGGATTGCGGTTTGGCTGCTTGATCTTGTTCCAGGTGAATTCGCGCTCGCCGAACAGTTTGTAGAACTCCGGATAGGTCTGGATGATGTAGCGCGCCAGCTTGGCGAGTTCGCGCACCGTCATCTTGTTGCCGGGATTGGGCAGCCCGTTGGAATTGGCGAATGTCGACTGCGTCAAGCCAAGCTCGCGCGCGCGCTTGGTCATCATCTCGGCGAAGGCGACTTCATTGGCGGCAATTCCCTCCGCCAGGACGATGCAGGCGTCGTTGCCGCTCTGAATGATGGCGCCATGCAGCAGATCGTCCACCGAAACCTTGCTGTGGATGGCGGCAAACATCGTCGAGGTGCCCGACGGCGCGCCGCCCTTGCGCCAGGCGTTTTCGCTGACCCGATATTCGTCGGTGAGTTTGACGTCGCCGTTCTGGATGGCGTGGAAGACCACTTCGGCGGTCATCAGCTTCATCATGCTGGACGGCGCCCGGAGGTCGTCCGCGTTCTTCTCGAACAGCACGCTGCCACTGGAGGCTTCGATCAGGATTGCAGTCGGCGCATCGCCGTCAAAACCGCCCTCATCTTTCTTGGCGCCCTGCACGCTGTTGTTGGCAGCCAGAGCCACGCTGCTGACACCGACGGCGATGACGGCAAGCGCTGCGACCAGGCTGCGCCAAAAGCTGCCTTTTGCGCGTCCCGGCGCGAATCCGGACGGGCGGGAAAGTGATATGTCTGATGCCATCGACGATGCCTTGAGGCGGCGTTCTAACAGTTGGAAGTACCGCAAACAACACGGGTTTTTTGCTGATGTCGCAAGGCCGGTCCGGTTGCGGCGCCGGTCAAACAACCCTATCGTGACGCATTGCGACTTCCCCAACAAAATCCGGCAAACAAGGCGGAAAAGCGATGCCATCCTCACGCACCATTTCCGCCAACGGCATCGACATTTTCCTGCTCGAACAGGGCGAAGGTCCGCTGGTGGTGCTGTGCCACGGCTGGCCCGAATTGTCGTATTCCTGGCGGCATCAAATCGCAGCACTTGCGGCGGCGGGTTTCCATGTGGTGGCGCCGGATATGCGGGGGTTCGGCCAAACCAGCGCGCCCGCCGATATCGGCGCCTACAGCCTTTTCGACACCGTCGGCGACATGGTTGCGCTGGTCGCCGCACTCGGCGAAAAGCGGGCGGTCATCGCCGGCCATGACTGGGGCGCGCCGGTCGCCTGGCACGCGGCGATGTTCCGTCCGGATATCTTTACGGCCGTAGCAGGCATGAGCGTCCCGCCGCCGTTGCGCGGACGCGTCCGGCCGCTCGAGGCCTTGCGCGAGAGCGGGATCACCAATTTCTATTGGCAATACTTTCAAACGCCGGGGGTCGCAGAGGCTGAGTTCGAGCGCGATGTGGGCTTGACGATGCGGACCCTCCTGGGGCGTGGATTTTCCGATCCGTCGGCCGCGATGTTCATCAAGGACGGCAAGGGATTTCTGGGCGATACCAGCGCGGACCGGGCGTTGCCGAACTGGCTCAGCGAAACTGATCTGGCCTATTTCACGGAAGCCTATCGGCAGTCCGGCTTTCGGGGCGGCCTCAACTGGTACCGCAACCTCGACCGCAACTGGGAACTGACCGCGCCATGGCAGGACGCACAGATCCGCCAGCCGTCGCTGTTCATTGCGGGATCGAAGGACGCCGTCATCACCGGGCTGATCGGCGCCAAACGCGTCGGTGATATGGAGCGGGTGCTGCCGAACCTGAAGCAGAAGCTCATTGTCGAAGGCGCGGGCCACTGGATTCAGCAGGAGCGCGCGGACGAGGTCAACGCGGCGCTGATCGCCTTTCTGAAGCAGAATGTGGGCTAGCTGCCGGGGCTTAATAGAGCCCGCGTCCGCTCAGCAATTCGCTTGGTCCGCGCGGATCGACCGGCGCGTACGCAGATCGCATGCTCGGCGCATAACTGCCGTCGGTTTCGTATGATACCGCGCGCGGATTATCGATGATACGGCCACTCGAACGCAGGCGGGCGGAGGCGGACATTTCGGATGTGGCGTTGATCGACGCCTGGTCTGCCGACGTATTGCCGAGGCTATAGGGCCTCCCCTCGGGCATCGGGATCTCGCCCCGGATCGCACGACCCGACGGGACTTCCGGAACGAATGGACGGGCGGATGCAACCCGGACCAAGGATGGTGACGGCGCCGGCACGCCGGTGCGCAACGTCGCCATCAGCTGACGGTCGTCGGAGCCTTCCAGCGGCGCCCGGCCGACATATTCGACCCTCACCCGCGCGACGCCATTGCCCTTGAATTCGAGCAGCTCGGCGGCCCGGCTGGAGACGTCCATCACGCGGTCGCCATGGTATGGGCCCCGGTCATTGACCCGGACGATCAGCGATTTGCCGTTGCTGAGATTGGTCACGCGTGCGTAGCACGGCATCGGAAGGGTCGGATGGGCGGCGGTCAGCGAAGCCATGTCGAACACTTCGCCGTTGGCGGTCAGCCGGCCGTGGAAGTCGTCGCCATACCAGGAGGCCAATCCCTCCTCGCGGTAATTGGCATCCTCTTCCGGCACGTAAACCCGGCCGCCGACCGTATAGGGTTTGCCGACGCGGTAGGTGCCGCCGCCCTTCGGTACGGGGTCGCCAAGAGCGACCACGCGGGGACTGGAGGAAACCCCATATTTGGGGTCAACCCGGCTGGCAAACTTGTTCGAAGAGGCGCAATTGGCAAGAATGAGGCATGTCGCCACGGCGGCAGCACCTCGCGCCGCCCGGCCCGTCCGATCTGACCGTCGAATCCCCATCGCCCCAAATACCATTCCACCGGTCGCGCGCCTACTTTCAGGCGCCCGACGGTCAATCATTCTCGATACGGCCCATCTCCGCATCAAGGTATGAACATATCGCAGCCCGAACGCGGCGGAAATGGGGAGAGCCCTAGGGTGGTAAATCAATGGTTTCGATCGCGGGCCTTGGCCTTAGAGGCCGCCGGAGCAGTTGCGGGATCGCTAATGGGGCGATTGCAGCGGCAGCGGAGCCCCTCCGGTGGAGATCGCTCCCGCCGGCTTGGGCGCCGCCGGTTTCTTCTTCGGCGCCGGTGCCACAGGTTTCGGAACTGCGGCCGGATCGACGGCTTGGGCAAGCGGATGCTCAAGCAAATCCAGGTTTGCGGACAGCGCCGAAACCTGATCGGACAATCGTTTTATCTCGGCGTCCTGGGCCGCCAGAACCTGTGCCGTCGATTGCATCGATCCGACGATCTGCTGCTGAAAGGCCTGGAAGTCGGTTAGCCCGACCGGCTTGTCAGGAGGGGTGGCTGATTCTGCCGCAGGGGTCAGGGATGGAAATGCCGGAAGGCCGTTGCCATAAGACCGCCAAAGCAAAAACGATCCGATGCCGGCTGCTGCCAGGACGACGATCAAAACAATCCACAACAGCGCCCTGCTCCGGGGCGGCTTTTCCAACCTGTATTCATAGTCGTCATTGACGCCGTCGGTCACCGTGAACTCCAAATCGTGAAAGCGACGCTCATGATCAGCGGCGGCCCCAGGAGGTGGCCGCCCAGACTCGCTCATGAAGATAGTACCACGCAACCTTGGTGATGACCTCAAGGCCGGCGATCGATCCCGCTATCACGACTTTTCCGGTCATGAACCAACTGATCGCAAAGGTGTCGAGCGTTCCCAAGGTCCGCCAGCTTATCGCTTTAAGGACAGATCGTGTATGCGTTTCTGCTCCGCGTAACGGTCCCACCCGGGATGCCTCCATAGCCAGCCAATTCGAGAGCCCCTGCATTGCCTCAGGCCGGGTGCTGCCAACGCATGTCATCATTCCCTGACGACAGTTAAAGGGGGGTATTTCATGGCTGCGATGCAGGTGAGCGCCGACCGGCGCTCCCGACAATACCCCCGGCAACCCAATGCCCGCGGAATCAGCAACCGCGGCAGACGCTCTTGACGATGCGATCAACGTTCGCATCTTCCGGGTCGGGCTTGGTATTGGTGCTGTCAGCCACGGTAGGCGGATGCGGCGCCGGGAGCGGCGCACTACCCGTCAACCGGGCATCCGGCGTCAGCGAAGGCGGAACGGATGGATTGGCGGGTGCCGACAGCGCACTTGGCGTGGAGTGGCTATGCATCCCGCCACCACGGGCGAAACCCGGAGGGATGCCAACAAGTATCAAAATTATCGCCGTTGCGATCAGTCTCGGCATCTCAACCCTCCTGGAGAGTTGCTGGGAGAACGGCGAGGAATCGCGAACGTTCCGTTAGCTGCGGCTGGCCTGGAAAAATTAACGGTCCCCGCCATCGGCTTTCATTGTCTTCGCGTACTTGAGAACGAAACCGATCGTCGGGGGCGGCAATCCGGTGGTAGCCCTTTCGCCTTGCGAACCCGTCTGCTAAGTCCCTGAATTCCAAAGCCGGAAGGGTGGCCGAGTGGTTTAAGGCACCGGTCTTGAAATACGAATGGCCGGGTATGCTCGCGTGCTGTCCAGTGCGATTCGGTAGGGTTTTCAGGGCTGAGCGCCCTGCCCTTCATCCTGTGTGTTACGTCTAATTCTGTTCAGTTCTTTGCCGTTTGGGTCCAAAGTTGGGTCCGGATCAAGCAAAGGATTATAGGAAATCGATGTCGAATGATGCCGCTTGGGTTGTGACATGGGAGGCGCCCGAAGTCCGTGCCCGCAAGGAGAAGGCATTGGATGATCAAGCGAGCGCGGTCAGCTTCGCAATGAGCCTAGACCTAGCTGATCGAACTTCGATTCAACTTCACCTGCCCCGGCGGCCCAAGCGTAAATTTCCCCGTCATTGTACAGATGGCCGAAAGCCCACACCCGATAACCCCTCCACGACTCCAGGAAGCCCGCTGGTGAGTCGGGGACTTGGCCGGTGTGATGGGGCCGGCCGATCGGCGCCAGCGCACGGCTTGCCACGGTGGCGCTGCCCGCGAGTCAAAAAGAGGTCGCCCAACTGAGGCGGCCCGACGCACACTTGCCGGGTAGATGCATGCGCCGGGCCTAGCCGGGTTATAAGGGCGTGCCCGGCCTGCGTTGGATTGAAGCAATACCCGTGCCGACTG
>NZ_SSMW01000069.1 GCF_004799405.1 Bradyrhizobium sp. | reverse complement strand
ACCGCATCTACAGGCCGAACACATGGCTGCACCGACCAATGCTGCAAAACGTGAAAAAAAGCTCTTGCCAACCCGGAGCCGTCCACACATGGCACTAAACGGACATGGCCCGATGTCCGGGTTGAGTCCGTTATGCGCTCAATAGCAGACATCTTGGCATCGACATCAGTCCTCATCCAATCCCAGCCTGCAAGATCGTCGCGGTGACCTTGCAGCCATCGCTCGACAGCTTGTTCATCGTCAGCCTATCTGGCGCGTGACGCAGGCCGCCTGATAATCGCGCGGGCCGCCCAGTCCCATCGGCCTGGGCGCGCCCAACGGACCCCGTACTACCCCCGGCACCCCCGCCTATAAATCAGCAGTCACAGGATTTGAACTCGGCGTCTGTCTCAATGGGTCCCATTTTCAACAGGACACGTTTTCTGCGAGGATGGGACCCAAATCATGGGAGGGAGCGATGGCCACAGGTAAGACTGCAAGGAGTGTGGCGGCTGCTATGCTATTTGCCGTGGTAACTCCAGCGTCGACGCAGCCGATTGAACCTGGGGCCGGCGGTGAGATTTTTGAAAAAATGCAGTCGGATTTCGCGGAGGCATACAACCGCAAAGACGTAGCCGCCATGGCAGGATTTTTTAGCGAAAATGGAGTTCGCATCACACCATCGGGTATTTTCCGTGGTCGAGACGCAATCGGTCGCGAACTGCAAAGAGTAGTTGTTGATCTCGGGCTACACGATTATAGCGTGCGGCGGACAGTCTCGCGTTTAGAAGGCAATATGGTTTTCAACGCCGGAGAATGGCAAGCCAAACTCGGCAATGGCCAGCAGTATCGTGGCTACTATTCGGCGCTTTTGATTCGCGAAGGCGATGGAGTGAAAATCTTCGAAGAGACCGTCAACGTGGCAGCGCCATAATTTTTCGGAAAGATATTTTTCAACCGTAAAAATAATTTTTCACCAAGAAGATCTTTCACCATCTCTACCGCCAGGTCTATGTTTTGTCAGACATCCTGTCCGGGGGCTCAAATATGAAGCTATTGGCTGTAACTTGTATGCTCGCTCTTCTGGCCCCTGATCTGGCACTGGCAGAATCTCGGACCCGAACGGCTGTCAGCGGAAGGACGCTAATGATAGGCAATAACAAATCGTGGAATCACCAGTGCAAAAGCGACGGCGGCATGACCAGAATTTTGGTGAAGCCCCAACAAGGCAGGCTCACACATCGTACTGTGGCCTCCACTATTGGACTGTCCCGGGCCGATTCCGATAATCACTGCTACGGCAGGCCGATCACGGGCTTCGAAGTGTCATATACATCCAATCGGGGCTTTCACGGCACTGATACCTTTTCGTTGGAGGTAAGTGGCCCGGACGGATCATCCTTCAGGGACGACTATACCATCAACGTGGAATGATCTCGCGGTGCCCCCCGGACAGAGTTCGCTGATTGTCGGCACCTAGGTCGCACTGCCCGTCGCCGCCCGTGGTGGTGATCTTCAAGACCGCCGACATCAGGTTCATTGACGCCGGTTTCACCGCACCGACGATGTCCAGTCTTGGGGGCAAAGCGCACCTCGGGGCCGTGATGTCCGCTTTCCGCTAGGCCCCCGAAACCTTGTACTAGGACAAAAAATCTGTTTGCCTAGTCGTCGATGAGCATCAGTCGCGACGAGCCTTTGACTGGGGACGATACCGGCATCCCGCACGGTGGCGGCGAATTGGCTGACCTAAGACGCGGGTTAGATTGGTCCAGAACAATGCGAAATGCTATGGCATTTGTTGGCTGCTTGGCCGCTCTATTGCTCGCAACCGACGCGGGGCTTGCACTATCGTTTGATCGTATTGCGAAGTCAGGACGTCCTACGATCATGTGGCAGTATCAATCTTGGAAGGAGAGCGATTGTACTGAAATTGCCGGAACGGTCCGGATAGCGGTGCTGCCCCAACATGGAAAATTGAGGACCATCCAGGGTGTCTACATAAGGCGGTTCAACCGCTTCAATTCAACTGACCATTGCCTAGGAAAGCCAGCGAGAGGAGTGAAGATCGAATACACCTCTGTCCGAGGCTTCCAAGGAACGGACAGTTTTGTACTGGAGGCGAAGTTCGGAAATGCCGCCCCAGTCCAAGATACATACACTGTTTCAGTTCAATGATGGTGGCCTTAGTCTCGATAACGCCGCACAATACACATCGCACGATACGAAGACCGCTATTGGCACAAAACGGACATGGCGCGATGTCCGCCCGATGTCCGCTTTCGGAGGAATAACGGAAGTCGTATTTCGGAGCCGTGAGGTCCGCTTCTGACCCACAAGAGACATAGCCGGATCGAAATCCCGCAATGCGAGATAGGCGCTACGCGCCCCGATCTGGGACATGTTGCCCGGTCGTAACCCCGCCGGGTAGCCGATGCGCTGGTCACACTGTTGCTGGCACATGTGATCGTACACAACGCCCACGATCCAGCGACGATGGCCGCGGCACTCGCGCTCGCGGTCGATCAGGACGACGCCGACGTAGAGCCGGGCAAGCGTGGCAACCAGCGCGACACGTTGGCGCAATAGGTGTCGTACTCCGCTCCAAATGTCCTACGCAGCGTCGGCTCCTCATAAGCCAGAACGAAGATGTGGAAGCCGATCCACAGTAGCGCGCCGTAGACCAGAAGCCTTGCGTCTCCGAGGATCAGTCCTTGGCCAAGTACAATCGCCACTAGGGCAAGATAGATCGGATTGCGGACATAACGATTGGGGCCGGTGATCACCAAATGTTGCGTTGGTGCGACCGGCGCTGGCGTGCCGCCGCCTTGCAGCGCAAATCGTGTGAAGGTTTCGACCAACACCGGAATGCCGAGCAGGATCAGAACCACGCCGAACCATCGGATAAGCTGGAGATCGAAGAACGGCGCTTGCAGACGCCATCGCGAAATCCACCACGGCACGACACCGGCGACCGTGGTGGGGGCAATCAGAAAAAAGACCGCCGACCCCAGAACTGCCAAGCCTCTGGTCATGATGTTGCTCCGGCCTCACAAATCCCAGCGTGCACCCGCGATAGCGACGCGGTCGCGATCGACGGCCTCATCGTATCTTATCGTTGAATCGCGACGGCCCTGCGAAAGCGTCTCGACCAAGCCCACAGTCCAGCACATCGGGCATCCGCGTAGCGCGACGAGGGCGGCAACGCCCGCGCCCAAGGATAGCCAAGGGTGCGCGGTCTGGTGGACGATGGCCCACGCGAGTAGCGCCGCCGCAGCTGCGCCGCGCATCAGGTGTGCGCCCAGGAAGGCGCTCCCGAACATGCCGACTCCACGAAAGTATTTCATGTGCTCTCTCGTCCGCTGTCCTTTGTGCCGAGCAGGTATTCGCGCACCAATGTGCGGGCGCGGCGCAGGCGGCTTTTGGCAGCTTCGCGCGTCACGCCGAGCCGCCCGGCGATTTCCCCAATCGTCAGATCTTCGAGATCTCGCAGCAGCAGTACTTCGCGATGGGACGGCGAAAGCGACTCGATCGCATTGACCAAGTCCATGCGTAACTCGTCCGGCGGGACCTTTGCGAGCTCGCGTGACTCTTCCAGGCTGGCGAGCTCCTCGACTCCGCGCATCAGCATCAGCGCGGGCAGCATGCATAGGCGGGCGATGACGGTCACTAGCCAGCCGGCGAGTGCGGCTGGACTGCGGATCGTACCCACGCGCCGGTACACGACGATGAGGGCTTCTTGCACCACATCTTCGATGACCGAGGTGCGGTGGCAATGGCGCCGGGCGTAGCGTCGAATGTCCGGCTGCAGCGCCACCAATAGCTGTGTCAGCGCGTGCCGGTCACCCGACTGTGCCGCGAGCAAGAGATCGTCTGATACGCGCGCCAAGGCGGTCACCCCTTCAGTGGCTCGCGCCCGGCGATGGCGCAGGCAGGGCAATAGCCGAACACGCCGGTGACCAGCGTCACGACACCCGCGCCGCTGAGCAGTAGCCCGAGCGGCGAAGCGTGCAGCGCAACCAAGCCGCAGATGAGCATCAAGCCCCCGCCGATCAGCCTGGCTGCGCGCTCCCACCCGCCAACGTTCTTCCTATACCACATGGTTCTGTGCTCCGGTTGGTGACGCGCCGCTATGGCGCATTCACCCAGACAAGAGGGCGCAAACCCGGCGCCGGGGTCGCGGCACAAAAAATAATTTGAGGGGTGGCAGCTTCAGCAGGCTGGCGTGGGCGTCGGGTGCGGGCCTTGAGCCGCTGAGGAACGCCAGGCATCGGGGGGTGTGGACATACGATCCGGCAAAACTCCCGCCCGCGCCAAAGAGGTGATCGAATAGGACGCTATTTGCTGCACTGCATTAGTCGCTAATGGCACTTAACGGACATCCCAGACCGTCCGCCGGATGTCCGCTTTCGGAGGTAAAGCGGAAAACATCTGCTCGCGTCGAGTATTTCCGCCTTTGACCCAAAGCGGACATTCGGTTTCCGCGACCGAACCGCTCTCGGTTAATTTTCTCAGGCTTCAACCTATTCTATTGAGGGTGCTTCTTATGCTCGTGAATATTTCTCCGATATTCTTTCGCATTGAATCAAGCTTTTGGAACTCTTCAAAAATGTGAGCAATTCTCTCATCGACCTCAAGTTTACCCCTGGAGAGCGTCGCCACGCGTGAGTCAAGTTTTTCATCGTCCTTGAATTCGATCTCGCTGAGGGTTTTGATGAGGATGTCGCGATAGGTATTCACTTCACCGATCAATGCCTCGATGCCGGAGCCTGGTGCTTGTAGAGGTACGAGGTCGGCCTGCGACTTGGCCAACTCTTCCTTGAATTGGTTCAGCGTCGCCGACGTATCGTGCAAGTTCCTGAGACGTAATCGGGACCGTATAATGAATTCGTTTAGCGCGATCTGCCGATCAGCAAGCGTCTTCCCGCCAGGATCTGTCTCGACTTCCGCCAGTGAGCGCTCCAAATGATCCTGGCGTTCACGGAGCTCTTCAAAATCCAAGCGAATCGTATCCAAAATATTGAAGCAATCATCAAGACGGGCAACCCTATGTTCGATATCGAGTTTGTCCCTGGAGAGCGTTTCCACGCGTGAGGTAAGCTTTTCGTCACCGCTGGATTCTAGTTCATCAAGGGTAACCGTCAGCTGATCGTGACGTAACCGCAATTCAGCGATCAAGGCGTTGATGCCTGCTTCCGGTGAGCGCAGGGGCACAAGCTCGGCATGCGATTTACCCAACTCTTCTTTGAATCTTTTCAGCGTTGCCATTGTTTCTTGTAGCAAGCTTTGCCTTGCATGGATCACAGATACGTTCTGCTCCAGTTCCTTCGCGCGATCGGCAAGATTGTTTTTGTTGTCGTCGACCTCAAGATCCGTAAGCCACCTCTCAAGCTGACGTAGCCGATCCTTTAGTTCACCAAATACAGGCTCGATAACCCGCCGCTTTTCGGCCACTATGCCGATCATCTCTCGAAGAGCTTGCTGGCGGCGTCGTATCTCGTCAAGCCTATCTTGAATATCAACGGATTCAGTTTGGCTCTGTAGTAGGGAAGCCCTTTGCTCACTATCCGCGAGCGTTTTATGAAGTGATGCGATTGCTTCCTCGGGGTCTTTGTCGACGAGATGCTGGATCGTCGTGCCTAACTGATTTTGCGATCCTTGCACGGCCAAGGCCCCCTGTCGGAGGCCTCTAAGGCGATCCCTTAATAACTTGTTTTGGCGCGCTAGGCTGTAGGCTTGCCACACGGATGCCCCGATCAGCGACAAGGTCGTGAACAGGATGGTGGCGAGCGCAAACCGCTGGGGACCTGGTAACGTCGAAAAATGAATTGAGATTTGAGTCGGATCAAGGTCGAGTGTTGCGCCCGCAAAAAATGCCGATGCAATCAACAACGCTATCCAGGCGACAATCTGAAACCACATTTTACAATCTGCTTGGAATTGGAGCTCAATCGAGCAAATTGGATTTCGCAAGTGAACTGGGCCAAGCGCTAAAGTCTGTTTGGCTTTATGCCCTGCCATCCTATCGGTTTTGCCGGCCCGGTGGTAGCGGTTCGACGCTGCGATTGGTACGTCGGCGTTCGGGTAATAAGAATCTAGATTTAAAAGACGGTCTATCCCTCAATAATCGCGGGTCGTGTCTGTTTATGGCACAAAACGGACCCCCAACGATGTCCGCAGTTCAGTCGCTATCGGGGATAAACCGGACATCTTCGGGACGGCACGATTTGGTCGAGAATGACCCGGATCGGACATCTGCCGGGGCCAGCTAAGGCTTGTGGCGCTGCCCGCTATGCCTCACGTTTCCGATGCGGATCGTACTTCGAGAGCACGTCTTTGAGGTAATCCCGGCTTTTCCATTCCGGTGGCGGCGGCTCATATCCGGGTCGGGGAACGAACGGATTCGCCGGTACAGCCGCGGAAGCGCCCATCAGGTCTGGAACGTAGCGCGGGCAGTTTGGGAAGATCTCGCATTTGACGACGACAACGACTTTCGCGCCATGATGCCCTGCAAGCGTTTCCGCGCTGTCGTGGATCGTTGCTTTGCCTCGAATGCGCGTGCGAAACGTCTTGCCGTCGAGGCGCACGAACAGCAGCCCGACGTTCGGGTTCCGGTGGATATTCCCGAGTGTGCGGTACATGTTGTTGCCGTCGTATTCGGGGTATTCGAGCGTGTCGGGCCCGGTAATTCTGACGAAGCCGGGATCGCCAGAACGCATAGAACAATCGACGTTATCCTGATAGCTCGTCGCGATGAAAAAGAATCGCGCCTCTTCGATGAGCTTGTAGTCCTGCTCCCAGAACTCGAAGTGAAGGCGATGCTTCTCGAGGCCGTCGGCGACACGGCGGCCGTCGAAGCGGTCCTGTAGCTCACGCATGCCGTCGTGGTAGAAGGCGGCGCGGTCGATCGGGTCGGTCATGGGGGCCTCGGCGCTGACTGCGGCTTGTCTCGCTTCATAGCAGACCGCCGCCCCCCGCGCGACGGGCCAGATGCGCCCGCTTTTGACCCAGAACGGACATCTATCGCAGCAAGTGATCGGGGGCAGATTTTATCATCTAGACGAACCCAAGACCGTGATGGAAAAGGTCCGCAAGCTAAGATTCAAAGTGCCTTCCCTTCTTTGCCGGAACAAAGAAAAATGGAAAAGTGTTGCCGTGGGGGTACAGCTTCGGCGAGCGGCCTTTCGTATAGTTATACTGCCATATGAGTCGACGCGCCAGTAGCGCACACTCAGTCCGTTCTTCATTGGCTATCAGAAGGATCGTCATGCGCTGGCTAACGGTTTCGCTATCCTTTCTTTCGGTGATGCCAGTCGCAACTGCTTCCGCGGCCGATCTACCGCTGAAAGCCCCACCCATGCCCGCTGCGGCGGTGTACAACTGGACGGGCTTCTACGCTGGCGGTGAGTTTGGCGGCGGCTGGGCGACCGAACAGGTTAGCGTTGTCACCAACAATCCCAATGCGGCGTTCCCGCCAGGCACTGTATTCAATCCGGTCCATGACAACGGCCCGTTAGGCGGTGCCTACACAGGCTACAACTACCAGATCAGCCAATTCGTCGTGGGCATTGACGGCGATTATACGTGGGCAAACCTCACCGGCCATGCAACCGACATCAGTGTCGTGAACGGCGACATCGCGAGCGAATCAAATTCCGTGCGATGGATCGCGACTGTCACTGGCCGCATCGGCTACGCCATGAACAACTTGCTGCTTTTTGCCAAGGGCGGCGGCGCTTGGGCCGGCTTCAACGCTACATCCGTCACCAACACGCCGGGCGGCGCATTTGTGGCGCAGACCACTTCGTCAGAGACGCGCAACGGCTGGACCGTTGGCGGCGGCCTTGAGTGGGGCTTTATGCCACATTGGTCGGCTAAAATAGAATACGATTACGTGAAATTCGCTACGGCGAATTTCAGCATCAACGAAGTCAATGCCTCAGGCGCATTTTCGTCGCCTTTGAGAAGCGCTACTTCGTCCCTGAACATGATTAAAGGTGGAATCTCCTATCGATTTTAGAACCTTTGGCCCTTTGCGACCGGCACTGCGCGGGTAGTCAGAGCCAGCACTAGTAGCGGCTTGATCAACGATTATCGAGCTATAATTGTGAAGCCGCCTTCGGGCTGCTTTTTCTTTGCTGCGACTTTTGATTGCGACTTCCGGTATTGGAACTTAGCGGACATCGCCGTCGTGTCGCTACATGTCCGCTTTTGGGGTTAAAGCGGAAGTCGCGTTTCAGGGCCGCGAGGTCTGCTTTCGACCCGACTCGGACATTGGGCCTAACATCCAGCCGCATCCGCGACGATTTCGGTTGCACTTAGTGGCCAAAAGAACGGCCCCAGTTTGGGGGAAACTGAGGCCGTTATTCCATCGGATGCACTGGGCGAGTGCGTCCGGTATCGTGTGACTAAGTTGCCCGGATGCCCATTCGTTCCAACCAAACGCTAAAATTTCAAGGCAGGACAATTGCTACCGCGAAGACGTCGGTGCTTTGAATGGTGCCCATGCTCACCAGACGCCGAATCCTGATCAGCCCGCTTTTGATGTCCTGTTCAAAACGCAAGTGTCCGAAGTAGGATAGCACCCTCGAAGGGTAGGAAGTTCCGCCGCGATCGCATCTTGCCGGCTTCCGTTTTCGGTCCGGTACTTTTTATTGCATTGTACCTATTGGCTTCGATTTGTCGGAGCGAGGTCATCGAACGACAGTCCTCTTTGATCGTTCCCGGTTAGACGTCGCAGGATCACGGCTCGCCAGCGCGACGCCGAGGTCATCTGGCGACGTCGCATTCTCGGGGCCTGCGTCAACGCCACCGGCGCCATTGAGCCTCGTGTGCTCCCATAGTGCCAAGGCGACCGGGAGCGGATCTATATCGATTGCTTTCCACCACGACGCCTCGTCACCATGTCGATGTAACTCGCGATGATGCATCCTGCAGACCGGGACCGTGAATTCGTCGCTGACCTTGCGACCCAGTGCGCTAGGTTGCGCAAAACGCAAGTGGTGTGCATCAGCAGGCGTGCGGCCACAGACGAGGCATGGTTGAAGCGATACAAATTGTCGGTGATCCCTGTCGCGCAACCGAACGGTCTTTGCCGTTACGCGGCGCGTTGCGGGCAGCTGGTGTCGAATTTATCGACGAAAATGGAGGCGGCGCGGGCGTCCGTTTGCGAAAGCCCCGCGACAAAGATCCCAAGAAAAAATGAGGGCTTGGATATTCCAGCGTTAATGTCGGCGCTGACCTTGTGAACGCAAGGGCATCCGCGATACCGGCGGCCATCCAAGTCGTCCGTGACGAATCCTAACAGATGGCTGTCGAATCCATCCGCCCGCCAAATGGCGCCATATTCATTCTATCTTTCCGCAGTGATGGAACTCGGGAAACCGAAAAGCCTTGTCAGGAGCACGGCCTATAAAAGCCGGCCAGAGGCATCAATGAGACAGTGGATCGCAGCACTCGCACTCACGGCCCTTCTCCAGCTTCCAGCAGCCGGGGCTGAGCTTAAGCCCGACGCGATCAACGCGGCTAGCTTTGAAAGAAAGCTTCCAACCGGGGATCGGATCAACCCTCTCGCGGTCAAGGTTCAGGCGCTCCTTGATCGAGCTCGGTTCTCTCCAGGTGAGATCGACGGCAGGTTCGGCGACAATGTCGAGAAGGCACTTCGGGCCTTCGCAGAAGCGAACGGTCTTCCTTCCGGAAAGGTTCTTACCCCGGAAATATGGTCCAAGCTTCAGCAAATCTCCAGCGAGGCCGTGATCGTTGAATACGTCCTGACAGATCTGGATGTGAAGGGACCATTCATCGACAAGCTGCCGTCCAAATTGGAGGATAAGAAATCACTGAAGAGGTTGAGCTATACGAGCTCGAAGGAGGCTCTGAGTGAACACTTCCATATGAGTGAGGACCTGTTGGCAGAGATCAACCCGGAAAAGAAGTTCGATCACGTCGGCGACAAGATCAACGTGGTCAGTCTCCCAGCCGACAAACAATCGATTAAGGTCGCACGCATCGAAGTCGACAAGGGTCGAGAGACAGTGAAAACTTTCGCGAAGGATGGAACCCTTGTCGCATTTTATCCGGCCAGTGTTGGCAGCGACGAGAAACCCACACCATCAGGCACTTTAAAGATTGTATCAATTGAGCCCAATCCGACGTACCGATATGATCCAAAATACAAATTTAAGGGCGTTGAGTCGACGAAGCCCTTTACGATCAACGCCGGTCCCAACAACCCGGTCGGCACAATGTGGATAGGCCTCTCAGAGAGCGGCTACGGCATTCATGGAACGGCTGAACCGTCGCGGGTCAGTAAATCCGAGTCACACGGCTGCGTCAGAATGACGAACTGGGACGTGGAGCGATTGGCGAGATCAGTCAAGAAGGGCGTTGAGGTTAACTTTGTCGAAGGCAAGCAGGCATCACGCTGACACCCAAGGTCTCGCCGAAAGCCCGCAAGGGGAAATCTGGAAAATAATCGAATGCGCGCATGTCGTCGCGGCGGGGTGGTGCTCACCATCACCGAAGCGGCGGCGGGGGCGGCGGTCATCCGATGACGCCTATGGTCACGCTGACCGATATGCCCAAAAGTCTTGCGTGAGGCGCCTTTAATGCTCCAGCCCTAACTGATGACGCACGTCGAGTTCATCGACGAGAACGGCGGAGGACCCGGTGTGCGGCTCCGAAAGCCCGTCAGGGCGAAATCTGGGATATGAGGAACTCTGATGCCGAGGCCACTCGCCCTGAATTTACAAAGTAGCCTCTGGTAGCAACATTATGAGCCAGAGCCTCCCTTCTCGAAATACCTGCTCGGTGTCAAATTATCTGACGAGACTGGTCAACGAATCCGTAACCGCAACGTCATGGGGCGTCAAAATCAAGCGTGGCAGGCCTCAACCGGCCCCCTCTTGGCAATTCCAGCCGTGAACGGCTAGGATGCGATGGGGGAGTTAATGCGTACTGGCAGCCATATTTTCTTCTTGGTGGCGGGATTGTTGCTGTTGGCGCTTGGACCGGCGGCAGCCGCGCCACCGGCGGCCTGCGCCCAGAAATTCGTGGGCTCGTGGACAGTACGGGTCAATGCCACCGGACAGACCTACCCCCTTCTGGTTCGGCCGAACGGAACATCACACATAACATGTCCGCTGTGCCCTTCCGAAGGGACCTGGACCTGTGAGGGCAACACCTTGATTTCCATCGAAACCTCGACTTCATCCACGCTTTCGGCGGACGGGCGCACCCTGACCGCGAGCTGCTGCACGACCAGCCGGGTGGGCGAACCGGTTGTAGCGGCAGCGCCGGCCGCTGGGGCGAGCATACAGCCCGCTTCCACCAAGCCGAAATCATTGTCCTGCGATACGCTTAGAAGGCCCGCCAAGGATTGCGACGAGGCGGACTTCTCGCTTTATGCGGCCCGGGCCACCCTTGAAAGATATCCGACCGTTGCTGCCGATCAGTTCAAGGCGGCGGCGGCCGCGGCGCGCCGCGCGGGAGATAGCAAACTTGAATTGACGATTCTGCGCGAAGCCACATCCAGTCCGTCGGCTGCAGCGAAGTACTAGAACCTGGCACGGCTTATCTGATCCCCGTGATCATTGCGTTGCGCCGAGACCGAATGCGGTTTGACGTGGAGGAAATGATGCGCCGCTTTGCAATGGCCACCTTGTTCAGCGCAAGCGTCCTAGTGACGGGCACAACGACCACGCTGGCGGAGGAATCCGGATTCGGCAAGAAGGTCGATGATGTCGTTGATCACCTGTTTGACCCGCCGGACACCAAGGAGGAAGCGCCGGTGCAGAAGTCAAACTCCTCACCGGTGCCGGATTGGCAGAACGGCGGAATGAAGCCGCTGAGCGGCCTGCCCGACCCCAAGCCGACATTCGGTGAGCGCTTCAAGGATCAAGAGGCCTACGAAAGTGCTGTCCTGGCTCTGCTAAAGACCAAGTACTTTGAGTATTTTTCCGATCCCAAGGGCGATGCCACGCGACTTGCAAAAATTATCATTCCCGCTGCGTTCGTAAGGCAAGATGAGCCCGACGTGGCTGCCGAAGATATCAAGATCGCGGTCGACAAATACATGCAGGAGCGCAAGAACTCGGCGGAGGCGCGAAAGAAAGCCATTCAACGCGTCGCCAAACGGCCGAGCGTGCTGCAGGAGGC
This sequence comes from Bradyrhizobium sp., assembly GCF_004799405.1. Taxonomy (GTDB): domain Bacteria; phylum Pseudomonadota; class Alphaproteobacteria; order Rhizobiales; family Xanthobacteraceae; genus Bradyrhizobium. Next base: position 7,761 of record NZ_SSMW01000069.1, on the reverse strand, counting down.
GGTGGCCGATCCTGAATTGGCCCCGGACGCCCATCCGGATTATGGGGCGATTGCATCCGGCCTGCTCTCGATCGGCGGCTCGGCGATCCCTATGTTGCACCGGGTCCCGTCGCTGCGACCCGGCGTCCGGGTGCAGACGCCCCAAGTGCGCGTCCCGGCCCCGGTGGTTAAACCACCGCCTACCTCGAGTCCCACCATTACAGGTTCCGACCTCCGTCTTAAGCGCGACATCGCTGAGGTCGGACGGACCCCTAATGGCCTTCACCTCTACAGCTTCCGTTATCTTTGGAGCGACACGCTCTATGTGGGCGTCATGGCCCAGGAAGTCTTGTTGAGGGCTCCAGCGGCCGTCATCAGGGGCGACGACGGCTATCTGCGGGTCGACTACGGGCAGCTGGGGCTGAAGTTTCAGACATTTGAGGAGTGGTCGGCGCATCCGTAACCGCGATGGGCCGCTAATCCTTTCGCGACGGCCGCTTGGGGTCGCCACGATTGCGGCCGAGAACGCGGGTGCCGCGCAAGGCCAGGGCAAGCCCGCGGGCAAGGACGCCGTGCTGTATTTCGTGTGGCCGCAGAACGGCGCCACCATCAAAGGCGGGTTTCATCAGCCGAAGCCCCGCGCATGCTGATGCGCGCGAACCATTGATGGCTTGGTCCGGCAGGTCAACGAAGCTGACTGGGCGACGCCGGCGGACGTCAAGCGAGCCATCGGCAGCGTGAGCATTCTCCACGACGGTCGCGCGGTATTCAATATCGCCGGCAACAAGGATCGCATCATGGGGTGGATCATTTATCGTTATTGCGTCGTCTACAGCTCTTTGAGCACCTGAGACCATTTCAGAACCCGTAAGCCATCGATTGGCCAGCTCGCGTGATGCCGCACAAACATCGCTCTAACGCGACATTTCATCAATAGGAACGTGGCATCCCCAGGACGTGCTGGGCGATATAGGCAAGAATCAAGTTGGTGGAAATCGGCGCCACTTGGTAGAGGCGACTTTCTCGCCACTTTCGCTCGATGTCGTACTCGCTTGCGAAACCGAACCCACCGTGGGTCTGTATCGCCGCTTCCGCTGCTTTCCAAGTCGCTTCCGAAGCAAGCAGCTTTGCGATATTTGCGTCCGCCCCGCAATCCTGACCGGCCGAGAACAGAGCTGCCGCGCGCCGACACATCATGTCGGCTGCCTCCAGTTCTGCATAAGCCCGCGCGAGCGGAAATTGAACGCCTTGGTTCTGTCCGATGGGTCGATCGAACACCCGGCGTTCGTTGGCGTAGTTCACCGACTTTTTCAGCAGCCAGCGACCATCGCCGACACATTCTGACGCCACCAATATACGTTCCGCATTCATGCCGTCGAGAATGTAGCGGAAGCCTTTTCCTTCCTGCCCGATTAGGTTTTCGGCAGGCACTTCCAGGCCATCCATAAAGATTTCGGTGGCGTGGTGGTTAATCATCGCCTTGATGGGGCGAATGTCGAGCCCGCGGCTGTTACGCAAATCCACCAGAAAAACCGAAAGGCCATCGGTCTTCTTTTGCACTTGGTCGGCGGGCGTCGTGCGCGCGAGCAGTAGCATTAAGTCAGAATGCAGTGCTCGCGATGTCCAGACTTTCTGTCCGGTGACGAGGTAGATGTCACCCCGCCGCTCGGCGCGGGTTTTAAGCTTAGTGGTATCGGAGCCGGTCGCGGGCTCCGTGACGCCAAAGGCTTGCAGCCGCAATTCGCCAGAGGCAATCTGGGGCAGGTAGCGCTGCTTCTGCTGCTCACTGCCGTGCCGCAACAGGGTGCCCATGATATACATCTGGGCATGGGCTGGCGATGCTGTGCAACCGGATGCATTGATCTCTTCAAGTATCACAGCGGCAGCTCTCAGCGGCAGACCCGTTCCACCGTACTGTTCGGGAATAAGCGCGCTTAGGAAACCTCCTTGCGTGAGTTCCTTCACGAACGCGCTGGGGTAGTCTAATTTTGCATCGAGCCCACGCCAGTACTCGCCAGGATACCGCTCGCAAACGCGGCTCACCGCATCACGAAGCTCGGGGTAGTCTCTTCCCAGTTCGACGGCGACGTCGCGCGCGTGTAAAGCATCCATGTTTTTCTCCCTATCGGCCGCGGAACACCGGCTTGCGCTTCTCATTGAAAGAGGCAATCCCCTCGCGCCTGTCTTCAGTAGGGACCATTCGGTGGTAGGCCTCGATTTCGAACAGCATGCCGTCGGCAAGGCTCATCGAAAGCCCGTGATGCATGGAGCGCTTGGCCTGGCGGATCGAGATCGGCGCATTTGCGGCGATGAGTTTCGCGGTTGCGATTGCTTCATCTAGAAGCTTCGCGGGTTCGCATATCCTGTTGACCATGCCCCAACTTTCCGCATCTTCCGCGGTGAAGGGTTTTCCGGTGAGCAGCAGTTCCTTGGCTCGGCGTTCGCCGACGGCACGAGGGAGCGTTTGGGTTCCGCCGGCACCGGGCATGATCCCGATCGTTACCTCGGTCAAAGCGAAGCGGGCGTGACGTGCCGCGTAGATGAAGTCGCAAGCCAGCGCGATCTCGCAGCCGCCAGCATAAGCCGCACCGTTCACCGCTGCGATGACCGGCATCGGGCAATCGATTAGCGCCCTTACTTTTCGCTCGAAGATGAGATGTTGGGTCTGCCAATCCGCATCCGACATCCCATGGCGTTGTTTAAGGTCACCGCCGGAGCAGAACGCTTTTTCGCCGGCGCCGGTTAGAATAACAGCCCTGCATAAGTCCTGATTAGCGCCGAGTTCACTGAAGAGTTCGAGCAAATCAAGCCCCATCTGGGTATTCATGGCGTTGGCCGAGCCAGGCCGGTTTAACGTCACGAGCAGGATGTTCGGCTCCGGTCGAGCTAAGAGGATGGTCTCGTACTGGTCGCGCATGATGGTCAGTCGTCCTTTTTGAGAAATTGGGAATTATGCTCGCCGAGAGCCGGCGTCGGCCATTTTAGGGCAGGTCGTGTGCCGTCGAAGCTGAGCGGCAGGCCCATCAACGGCAGCGCTTTTTTTGGCCCTGTTTGGACGATGCCGAGTTCCTGGGTTTGGGGATGCGCTGCGACCTGGTCGATGGTTTGCAGCGGCGCATTCGGGACACCCACCGCATCGAGCCGCTCCATCAGGTCGGTGAGCGGCTGGTGCCGGACAATGTCCTCGATCATCGGCAACAGGACGTCCCGATTTGCTACACGGTTGCCGTTGGTCGCAAAGCGCGGATCCGCCGCCCAGTCAGGGCAACCAAGGGCGGCGCTGAATTTCGAAAACAGCCCGTCGCTCCCGACCGCGATCATCAGCCAGCCATCTCGGGTCATAAAACACTGATAGGGCACGATCTCTGCGGTGCCTGAGCCATAGGGCGGACGAAGCTCTCCGGAGGCCTGATAGGCCGCCATCGGTACCGCCATCCAGGCAAGTGCGGTTTCGAACAGCGACGTTTGAACGATTGAGCCGCGCTTCGAAGAAGCACGCTCAAAAAGGCTCGCCAGTATGCCGATGACCGCCCACATGCCAGCTCCCATGTCGACGATTGAGACCCCGACGCGAACGGGCGGCCGTCCTCGACCCTCCCCAGTGACGCTCATCAATCCTCCAAACGCCTGCATCAGGGGATCGTAACCGGGCTTGTCCGCCAATGGCCCGCCACCGCCGAAGGCGCTGAGGTCACAATAGATCAACTCAGGCTTCTCGCGCCTTAGCGCTTCAGCTCCGAGGCCATACGCATCGACCGCACCGGCGCGCAAATTCTGGATCACGACGTCGGCGCGCCCCAAGATCAATCGCTTTAGAGCGGAGGCCTGTTGGCTGTCGCCGAGATCGACAGCCAGCCCCTTTTTGCCACGATTAAGCGCGTGGAACAGCGAGGCATCGTTGTCCCAAAAAGGTGGTCCCCAACCTCGCGCGGTATCGCCCGCTTTCGGGTTCTCAACTTTGATGACTTCAGCGCCAAGGTCCGACAGCACCAAGCCTGCATACGGAGCCGCAACACTATGCCCGATCTCAACGACCGTTAGACCTTCCAGAGGTTTGCTGCCGCCTTGACTTTTTTTAAGGTCCATTGGAGTGATCGCGGGCCCTTTCAATGTAACATCGCTATCGGCAAGTGGCTCATGCGTTGTTCCCGCAAATGATACAACGTCAGTGGGGAGGTATTATCAATATCACAGGGAAATCCGAACCGGAGGGGTTCAATGCGGCCTTCGCCGCAAAAGCTGCGGTGCACGCCTGGGCAAAAGGGCGGTCTAGGAGCTTGGCGCTCATGGCATGACGGTCAACTGTATCCCGCCGGGCCGGATTATGAGCGAGCAAATTCGTCGCAATTATCCGGAAGACTACCGAAAGCAATTTGCCGAGACGGAAATTCCCGTGGGTCATTGGGGTGAGCCCGAGGACCTTGCGGTGCTGGCGGTGTTTCTGGCGTCACCGCTCGCACGCTACATCACGGGTGCGGTCATCCCCGTCGACGGGGGGCTTCGTCGATATCAGTTCTAGGGAGCTCGGGAGCCCGCCACACGCACGGGTATCATCTATTCCAGCATGATCAAATGACATGCCGCACCAAGAGACGCGAGTGAAGGAGAACAAGAAATGTCGGATTTGCCAAAATTCGTCCATGTTACAGAGGTTGGTCCGCGCGACGGTCTTCAAATAGAGCCCAGGATTCTCTCGGCCGAACAGAAAATCCAAATGATAGAAGCCCTGGTCGGATGCGGCATCAAAGAGGTAGAGGTCGGATCCTTTGTTAATCCGAAGGCCGTGCCGCAGATGGCCGATACCAACGAGGTGTTCGACAAGCTCAGTAAACGCGATGGCGTGGACTACCGAGCGCTATGGCTCAACCTGAAGGGGCTGGAGCGGGCGATCGGCCATGGACGCGTCGACGTCGACGGCAAGCTCACGCTCACCGCCAGCGAGACATTCGTCCAGCGCAATACCAACCGAAGCATCGAGCAAACCCTGGCCGAGATGCCGGTGTGGATAGGGCGGTACCAGGACGCCGGGATCAAAGCGAACTCGCTCGGCGTAATGGCGGCGTTCGGCTGCAATTTTGAGGGCTACATCGCTGAGGACAAGGTGGTCGATTTGGTGTCGCAAGCCCGTAACGTCATGGAAGACAATGGCTGCCAGTTGGAACAGCTTTCACTCGCCGATACGATGGGCTGGGGCAGCCCGGCGCAGATGAAAAGTCTGGTCGGCAAGATGCGGTCGCGCTGGCCGGAACTGCGCATCAAACTGCATCTGCATGATACCCGTGGTTGTGCGGTAGCTAACGCCTTCGCGGCCATGGAGATGGGCGTGGCCGAATTCGACTCCTCGGTCGGCGGTCTTGGCGGTTGTCCGTTCGCAGGCCATAAAGGCGCGGCTGGTAACATCTGTACCGAGGACTTAGTATTCGCCTGTGGCGAGATGGGTATCGACACGGGCATTGATCTGGATGCGCTGGTTGAAGCAGCAAAGCTCGCGGAATCCCTGGTCGGCCATCCGCTGCCGGGAAAAGTGATGAAGGGTGGCACCCTGTCGCGTTTCAAGAATCAGCGAGCTTGAGAAACGCGGCCACCAAGACTCGCAGACACCAAAGGTCGCTGAAGGGCTATGATGCAAACGTAGACGGATCGACTTAACGGGCCGAAACAGACCAACGCAAATCGAACTCTGGACTCGCCTTAGGACGCTTCGAACTGATGGAGGATATCTTGTCCCTGACCCGTTCGCTTGGCGAATTCGTCGCCAACTTGTCACCCAACCGGATTCCGGAAGAAGCTAGCCGCATCGCGCGAATGGGCTTTATCGATTGCGTCGGCGTCATGATTGCCGGACGGAACGAGCGTCCGACCCAGATCCTGCGCGACGTACTCAAGCCCGCCCCAGGAGATGCCACGCTTTATTTCAGTGGTGCGCCCTCGACAGCGCCGGAGGCGGCCTGGATCAACGGCGTGGCAGCGCATGCGCTCGACTTCGATGATGTCGCTTTATCCGGCCATCCGAGCACCGTCTTGGTCCCTGCCATTCTAGCAGAGGCGGAATCACTCGATGTCTCCGGCCACGACATGATCGTGGCGTATCTGGCGGGATATGAGGTCTGGGCTGAACTGATTGGTCGTGAGACTGAATTCCACCATGGCAAGGGATGGCATCCGACCGGGATCTTCGGATCAATCGCGGCCGCCGCGGCCTGTGCCTCTTTGCGCCGGCTCGACGCGAGCCTTTCCTCCCATGCCATTAGCCTGGGCGCATCGCAGAGCGCGGGCCTGATGGCCAATTTCGGCTCCATGACCAAGCCGTTCCACGCCGGTCGCTCCGCACATGCGGGGGTAATGGCGGCCCGTCTGGCTCAGGCAGGTTTCACGGCTTCGGCCGACGCGATTGAACACCCTCAGGGTTTTCTCAACGCCGTATCGCCGTCTGGGCAAGTGGATCGTCAGAGCAGCGCGACCGGGTTAGGCGAGACCTGGCGGATTACCTCGAAGGGGCTCAACATTAAAAGATACCCCGCCTGTTACTGCACGCATCGGGCGATTGACGGCATGATAGATCTTGTCGAAGAGCACGACCTGCGCGCCGACGACATCGAAACCATTTCGGTGTCGCTCAGCGAGAACTACGCGACGATCCTGCGCAATCATCAGCCTCGCACTGGCCTTGCTGCCAAGTTCAGCATCGAATTCACCATGGCGAGCTCGGTTCTGGCCAAACGGGTCGGGCTTGGCGAACTCACCGATGATTTCGTCCAGCGCGCCGAGGTGCAGGATTTGATGGGCCGGGTCGGTGTAAACCCCAACACGGACTACGATCCCGAACAGGCCGGTGCTTCAATCGCCGACCAGGTCACGGTTTCTTTGAAATCCGGGACCAGCATCATCGGTAAGCCGATCAAATGGGCCCGCGGCCATGCCAAGAATCCCCTCGATGAAACCGATCTCTTTGGCAAGTTCGAAAACTGCCTTGAAGCCGGCCACTCCGACATCGCCGCCACGAAGCTTTATGCACGCTTCACCCGCATGGAAAGCGAACCGGCGAGGGCGCTGACTCGGCTCAATTAAAATATCGCACGCTCGGCCGTGTATCTGGGCAGCGTGAAAGCCATTGGTAGGGCGGGGGAGCGAGCTGCAAGCCGCGCTGAAAACGCGCTTCTTAAATTGGAAAAACCGTCTGTAGAAAATCGCCAAAAAACCGCTCGATTGACGAGGGATTGCATTAGTGGAAGACGCCATAATTCCAAACGATAGGCAGAGGTTGTACGTTATCGGTGATATCCACGGCCGACTGGACCTTCTCGACCGTGTAATTACGGCCATTTGTCGTGACGTCGAGGAGCATGGGAGTCAGGCGCTGACAATTACGCTTGGCGACTACATCGATCGGGGCCCTTCGTCACGTGGCGTACTTGACCGTCTTCACGCAAATCCATTTCCGACCCGCTATATCGCGCTCAAGGGTAACCATGAGGTGTTGCTCGAGTCCTTTCTCGCCGATTCCATGGTCGGCGAACAATGGCGCAGGCTGGGCGGTCTTGAAACCATGCACTCGTACGGCGTACCCGTGAGCGGACTAATGTTGGGAAAAAATTACAAGGAGGCCAGGGACCGGCTGCGCGATGCGATGCCCGCGGAGCACATGAGCTTTCTACAATCGCTGAGAACCTCGCACACCCACGGCAGATATTTTCTGTGCCACGCCGGTGTGCGACCCGGCGTTCCGCTTGAGCAGCAGAGCGATGAGGATCTTTTATGGATTCGCGACGAGTTTCTTAACAG
>NZ_SSMW01000068.1 GCF_004799405.1 Bradyrhizobium sp. | reverse complement strand
GTTGCAGGTCCGGCCCGAACATCGCGTGCTCGAGATCGGCACCGGTTCGGGTTACCAGGCCGCCATCCTGTCGCGGCTTTGCCGGCATGTCCTGACCATCGAGCGCTACCGGACCCTGGCCGACAGCGCCCGGAAGCGACTGGCAAAGCTTGGCTGCGACAATGTCGAGGTGATGCTGGGGGACGGCTTCGACCTCCCGGCCGCCGCCGGCACATTCGACCGCATCCTCGTCACCGCGGCGATGGAGCAAATCCCGGAGACACTGGCGCAGCGGCTCGAACCGGACGGCATCCTGATCGCTCCGGTCGGTCCGCACCAGGGCACCCAGACCCTGATCCGCATGACCAGGACCGATGCCGGTCTTGAGCGCAAGCCGCTGGTGGATGTGCGTTTCGTGCCGGCGCTGCCGGGGATTGCCCGCGAGCTGTGAAAGTGCGGATTGGCTTTCCCGCCAAGGCGTTATTGGCGGGTTAAGTGGTTGTTTACTGGCGACGTGTTTACTCAAAACAGTAATTTGTTGCGTACGAGTGAGTAACCATGTCCCGTGTCGTCGAGTTGCTTGGCTCGCGCCGCGTGCCGCACGTTGCGGTGCTGGCGCTGATGTCGATTGGTTTTGCCGGCTGCAGCGCCGACATGTCGACGCGTCTCTCGCAAAGTTCCTTCTCCAATCCCTTTGCGTCACAGCCGGAAGCGACCGGTTCGGTTCCGACCCCCGCGGTCGAGCAGCGCGAACTGCCGCAGTATTCCCGTCCGCAATACCAGAGCCAGTATCAATCCTCGGCATTGCCGCCGCCGATTTCAGCTCCGCAATCCTACCCGACCGCCAATGGCGGGGCATCCGGAGGAGGGCGCGGGGTTGCCTCCTATTCGCCGCCTTCCCATCCGCAGCTTGAGACCACCGGCAGCATCGCGCCGCGTTCGGTCGCTGCGACCCGCGGACAGGGCAGCACCACGATTATCGTCGGCACCAGCGACACGCTCGAAACGCTGGCGCATCGCTATAATGTTTCGCCCGCGGCGATCCTGCAGGCCAATGGTTACAAGGGCCCGCGCGCGCTGTCGCCAGGCCAGCAACTGATCATTCCGCCGCGGCAGACCGCAGCCGTCCCGGCTCCGGTACTGGCAGCACCCGCGAGCAAGGCTGTCGTTACCGCCACTGCGGCGCCGAGCGTTCACGTCGTCAATCACGGCGATACCCTGCTCAGCATTGCGCATCGCAACCACGTGCCGGTGGCGGAGTTGGCGAGAGCCAACAATCTCGACACCTCGGCGAAACTCAGGCTCGGCATGAAACTGACCGTGCCCGGTGCGAAGACCGCGGCGATGGTGCCGGCCGCGCAACCGGTGACCGTTGCCGCCGCTCAGCCTGTCGCTTCCGTGGTTACCGCCGATCCCCAGCAAAAGGCGCGCCTGGCCCAGGCGACAACGCCGCTTGAGCCGCCAACAGCCGACGCGCCGGTCAAGGCCGCCGAAGCCACCGGGGCGCTGCCGACTTTCCGCTGGCCGGTGCGCGGCAAGGTGATCACGAGCTACGGCGCCAAGACCAACGGAAAGGCCAATGACGGCATCAACCTCGCGGTGCCCGAGGGCACGCCGGTGAAAGCCGCGGAAGACGGCGTGGTGGCTTACTCGGGAAATGAACTCAAGGGTTATGGCAATCTGATTCTGGTTCGGCACGCCAACGGTTACGTCACCGCATATGCCCATGCGAGTGAACTGCTGGTGAAGCGCGGCGATGCGATCAAGCGCGGCCAGATCATTGCCAAATCGGGTCAGTCGGGCGAGGTGGGGTCGCCGCAACTCCACTTCGAGATCCGCAAAGGATCTACACCGGTTGACCCGCTTCAATTCCTCAATGGGGCGTGAGGCGTTCGCAAGTCCTCATCCCCGGGGACGTGTCAGGATGACGGTGACGACTGCTTGCCACCGAGCTTCACACCCTGCCGTCCCGCCAGTTCCTGCGTGAACTGCCAGGCGACGCGGCCCGAACGTGAGCCGCGCGTGGTCGACCATTCCAGGGCTTCGCGCTCAAGCTGTTCTTCCGCGAGCTTGATACCGAAATGACCGCAATAGCCCTTCACCATGGCAAGGTATTCGTCCTGGCTGCAGCGGTGGAATCCGAGCCACAATCCGAAGCGGTCCGATAGCGACACCTTTTCCTCGACCGCTTCACCGGGATTGATCGCAGTGGAGCGTTCGTTCTCGATCATCTCGCGCGCCAGCAGATGCCGGCGGTTGGAGGTCGCGTAGAGGATCACATTGTCGGGCCGGCCCTCGATCCCGCCTTCCAGCACCGCCTTGAGCGACTTGTAGGAGGCGTCATTGCCGTCAAACGACAGGTCGTCGCAGAACACGATGAAATGAAAATGCGAACTGCGCAGCAGGTCCATCAGCGCCGGCAGGCTCTCGACGTCCTCGCGATGAATCTCGATCAGTTTGAGGCGTTCGGCCGGCTTGCGGCTGACGTTGATGCTGGCATGCGCCGCCTTCACCAGCGACGACTTGCCCATGCCGCGCGCGCCCCATAACAGCGCGTTGTTGGCGGGCAGCCCGTTGGCGAAGCGCTCGGTGTTCTCGATCAGGATATCGCGCATCCGGTCGATGCCCTTGAGCAGGCCAAGATCGACGCGGCTGACATGGGGCACCGGCGCGAGGCGGCCATCCGGATGCCAGACAAAGGCGTCCGCCTGCGCGAATGCATCGGCGGCGCTGGTCTTGGGAGAGGTGGCGGACAAATGCGCGACGATGGCTTCGAGCGCGCGCGCGATCCGCTCTTCGGCGCCTGGTCCGAAAGACGCCGACGGGCGTTTTGTCGCGGCCATCGGCGGCCCTGCCAACGCCGCCCTTGCGGCTTTGCCGGGGGCCGCGCCGGTTGCGGTTTTGCGGGGCTTTTTCGACATCTTCGGGGTTCCTGACCACGCACCCATATCGAGGCTTTGGGAAGGCCGCAAGTCACGCGATTCAAAGGCAAATGCAACGGTAAATGAAAGGGTCTGGCGGCGTTGCAATTGGGCGGCTGGCCGCTATAGTCCCGCGCGAATTTGCCTGAACCGGCCTGACGCCGAAGCGTCGCCGGTGTGCCCCCTTTCACGAGGAATATCCGCAATGTTCATTACTCCTGCGTATGCCCAGGCCGCAGCCGGCGGCGATACCAACAGCATGTTGATGTCGCTGCTGCCGTTCGCGCTGATCTTCGTGATCATGTATTTCCTGATTCTGCGGCCGCAGCAGAAGAAGGTGAAGG
>NZ_SSMW01000067.1 GCF_004799405.1 Bradyrhizobium sp. | reverse complement strand
ACAGCCCGTAATACTGCCAGGTCTTGACGTGATTGGGATCGGCCTTCAGCGCGCGCTCGTACCAGATCTGCGAAACCTTGTAGTCGCCGAGCTTGCGATAGGAGTACCCGAGCAGGTTGGCGACGGCCGCGTTGTCGTCGTGGCCGAGCGCCTTCAACTGTCCGATAGCGGCGGCATAGTCGTTGCGGTCATAGATTATCGCGTAGGCCGCGCGATAGCCGTTGACGAATGCCGTGTCTTCGATGCCGGGACGGATTTCGCCGGTCTTCTTCTTGTTCTTGACCTTGGAGGCGGGTTTGCCGTCCGTAGCCGGCGGGGACGAAGACGGCGGATCACCCGCGGCCGCGCAGGCCTGAACGAATATCGGGGCTGTGAGCATCGACACCGAGAACATTGCCAGCGTCAACAGTTTGACCGCAAATCTGACCATGCATCCCTCCTGCTTCCAATGGGCGCTTGCACCGGGCGCACTGAATTTGAACCCCGGTTTGCCCGGAACATTCCCGACGGGCTCACCTATTCCGGAACATAAATATGGTCGGGAAGTAGCCCGTTTTGGTGGCGGCGATACATCGCCGCGTAAGCGCTTTCGAGATGCCTTGTATACAAAGCGGTGTCGAACAACGGCATGGTCGAACGATTCTGCACGAGCTTGTCCTTGACCGCGGCCAACGCCTGCGGGCTGGTTGCGAGTTCGATCGCCATGATTTCAAACTGCTCCGGCGTCCGCACGATCAGTTCAGGCAGACCCACCGCGGTCAGCTGGCTGGCGGCGACCCTGCCCGCGAAGGTCTCGCCGATTTGCGTCAGCACCGGCAGGCCGGTCCACAGAGCGTCGCTCGCCGTGGCATGAGCATTGTACGGCAGTGTATCCAGAAACAGGTCGGCCAGACGATGCCGCGCCAGATGATCCGCCGCAGACGGGACGCGGCCGGCGAATACCAGCCGAGCCGGATCGACGCCGGCAGCGGCCGCTTCCCTGCGCAAATTCTTCGCGGCCGTCATATTGGTTTCCGACAGCCACAGGACGCTGCCTTCCACCGCCTGCAAAAGCTTCATCCGCTGGCGAAACAGCACCGGATTGAGCTTGTAGGCATTGTTGAAGCAGCAGAACACGAAGCCGCTGGCAGGCAGGCCAAATTCGGCGCGTTCAAACCATCGATCCGAGACCGGCCGGCTTGCACCGTCATGCGGCATGTAGCTGTGGGGAAGATAAGCGATCTTCTCCATGTAGCTTGCCCGATGCGACGCCGGGACAAGGATCGGATCGGCAATCAGGTAATCGATGTATTCGGCCCCCATCGTTCCCGGATAGCCGAGATAGTTCACCTGAACGGGTGCGGGACGGCGCGCAAAGATCTCCGTGCGGGCGCCCCAGGTAAAGCCGCTCAGATCGATCAATATGTCGATCCCCTGCCCTCTTATCAGCCGGGCTATGTCATCGGCATCAAGCGCCTCGGCATCGACAAAGGTGTCGAACGCACGCTCCAGCCGCCGGCGGATCTCCGAGTTATCGTTCGGCCCGATCGATATCCCGGAAACCTCAAATTGCGATCTGTCGTGACCTTCGAAAACGCCGACCGCCAGATCCGCAACGGGATGCTGACGAAAATCCGGCGAGACGTAGCCGAGACGAATCTTGCCCGATCGATCGGGCGCTTCACGCCAAGGCGGCTGGTCGTCCCGGGGTGGGTATCGCTTTTGAACCCACAATCGCGCGCAATTGAATTGATCTTCAACGGACGAACCAACCCCCAGCAATGCAAATGGGTCGGTATTCGCCTTGCCGTTGGCGACGGATTGAACAAGATGTTTGCACTCAGCTTCGAAATCCGTCCAATCGCAGAGATTCATTTTGCAACGGATACGCTCGCCTTCGAGACCGACCAGATCGGGCTCGAGCGACAATGCCCTTTCACAGGCCGCAAGGGCTTCGTCGTAGCGCCTGAGGGCGACGAAGACATCGCCGCGGCCCAGCCAGGCCTCTGCCAGATCGTTCCTGATCGAGAGCGCCTTGTCATAGGCCGCAAGGGCGTCGTCATAGCGCTTGAGGATATTAAAGACGTTGCCGCGGCCGAGCCAGGCCTCGGCCAGACCGGCCCTGATCGACAGCGCCTTGTCATAAGCGGCAAAGGCGTCGCCGTAGCGATTGAGGGCGACGCAGACATTGCCGCGGCCGAGCCAGGCATCAGCAAGCACAGGTTTGAGGGCCAGGGCTTTGTCATAGGCCGCAAGAGCGTCGTCATAGCGCCTGAGTTCGTAGAGGAGATGACCGCGACCGACCAAGGCCTCGGCCAGGTCAGGCCTGAGCGCCAGCGCGGTGTCATAGGCCGCAAAGGCTTCTTCGTAACGCCTGAGGAAGCCGAGGGACTTGCCCTTGTTATAAAAAGCGCTCGAGAAATTTGGCGCCAATGCAATCGCCCTATCGAAATCGCTTATGGCATTTTCGT
>NZ_SSMW01000066.1 GCF_004799405.1 Bradyrhizobium sp. | reverse complement strand
GAAGGTAAAAGCGAGACTGGCGCTCTCGCGGGCGAAACACTGTTCGTTGAGCGGACATTCGAAGATGTCGCGCCTGGTCGCCCGGCTCATCCCGTTCTACGAATTCGGCGTCGACGATTTCTTCTGCTCCGACGGCGCGCCGGCCGAAGTGGCGACGCAGCGCAAGCATGGATTCTTCTGGCTCGCGGCCTTCTACAAGGAGCGATACGCTCGCAGCCGGCAAATGACGTCGCAAGCCATGAGCCGGATTTCCGACCTGCAATTTACTCAAAGCTACCGCGTGCCGTTTCAATACAGCCGGCTGGTCCGCGAGCATCTGGGCGCCGGCACCTTCATGCAGTCCTCGGCCGGCGTGACGCTGACCGATCTCGACGGCAATGTGTTCTACGATCTCGCCGGCTCCTACGGCGTCAATATCTTCGGCAACGACTTCTACAAGGAATGCATCGCCAGTGCCGAGAAGCGGACGCATGATCTCGGCCCGGTGCTCGGCTTCTACCATCCCGTCGTCGCGGACAATGTTCGCCGGCTGTGCGAGATTTCGGGGCTCGATGAAGTCTCGTTCCACATGTCCGGCACCGAAGCGGTGATGCAAGCAGTCAGGCTTGCCCGCTATCATACCGGCCGCTCGCACCTGGTGCGCTTTGCCGGCGCCTATCACGGCTGGTGGGGCGACGTGCAGCCCGGCGTGGGCAATCCGGTTTCGCCGCACGAAACCTACACGCTGGCCGAGATGTCCGACCGCACGCTTCACGTCCTGAGGACGCGGCGGGATATCGCCTGCGTTCTGGTCAATCCGCTGCAGGCGCTTCACCCCAATGCCAGCGCGCCCGCCGATTCCTCGCTGGTCGACAGCTCGCGAGCGGCCTGCTATGACCGCGCAGCATATGCCGCCTGGCTGACGGCGCTGCGGCAAGTCTGCACCGAGCGCAATATCGCGCTGATCTTTGACGAGGTGTTCGTCGGGTTTCGGCTGGCCGCCGGTGGCGCCCAGGACTATTTTGGCGTGCGCGCCGACATAGTCACTTACGGCAAGAGCCTCGCCGGAGGCCTGCCGGTCGGCGTCGTCTGTGGACGCAAGGAGTTGATGCGCCGCTTCCGCGATGACCGTCCGGCCGATGTCTGCTTCGCGCGCGGCACCTTCAATTCGCACCCCTACGTCATGACGGCGATGGATGAGTTTCTCGGCCGGCTTGCCAGTCCCAATTTCCACTCGATTTATGACGGCCTCGACGGCATCTGGAACGGGCGCGCGGAGCAGTTGAACGCCTGGCTGGACCAGCAAGACCTGCCGGTTCGGGTCGCCAATCTGTCCTCGATCTGGATGGTCCATTACACCGTGCCGTCGCGCTACAATTGGATGTTGCAATATTACCTTCGTGCCGAAGGGCTGGCGCTGAGCTGGGTCGGAACCGGCCGTTTGATTTTCAGCCTGAATTATACCGACGCGGATTTTGCCGAGGTGGCTAAACGTTTTGTCGCTGCGGCCGAGAAAATGAAGCGGGACGGCTGGTGGTGGCAGGTCCCCACCCTCACCAACAAGACCATCCGCCGACAAATCCTGAAGGAGATGATCACGAAAAAACGGCAGCGGTGAATCGCAGCCGTTTTCCCGATAACGCGATCCTCAGGCGGGCTTCTCCTCGAGTCCGTGCTCGATGAGATCAAGACCCGGATCGATCAACTCGCCCTTCAGCAGGTATAGCGGCGCCTTGCGGTAAAGCTTGAAGTCGTTGAACGGATCGGTCAGAATTTTTGTCATCCAGACCAGGCCGGTCTCGACATCGCGGATGAAGAAAAGGTGCACGGTGCGGAACAAAAGGCCGCCGATGCCCACCACCAGCCAGATCTTGGCGACCTGACGCATGAAATCGGCCGGCGAAGTCCAGGGCGTAAACATCCCGAACAGGGTGGGATCGAAGTACAGGACCAGCGGAGACGCCGCCCAGATCGTCATCAGCACGACCTTGCGCCGCAGATTGTAGCCGACCTTGACCTCTTCCTTGTGCTCGTGAGTGGCATTGTTGATGTGGTCGTACCCCCGCGGCTCAAAGAAGAAATGTCCCGCCTGACGCGAGGTCATCGAGACCAGCCAGCCGATCAGTGCCGATGCCACCGGATCGAAGAACATCATGGCATAACCGATGATGAAGCTGACCGCGCTGACGAAGTGCAGGCTCTGGTTGATGCGGCTGTGGTGATAGTAGCGATGATCATCCCAGCGTTGGATGCGCAATTGCTCGCGGAAATTCTCGATCATTCTCTTCCTCCAAAAAAACAGGCTGATTCGTTTTACGAGGATTCGATGTACGGGGTGTGACATCATCGAAATGTCATATGACGCCACACGGTGGACCTGACACGGTGACTCTACGGGACAGATCGGCTTCAGCGTCGATCAGGCGGCTACCGCCGCATCCGTTTTTCGGATACGGACCAGCGAGAAGTGGCCGAGCGGCGGCACCAGCCGGCGCTCAATCAATTCCATTGCATTCGCGCCCGCCAGCCATCGCGCATAGCGCGACCAGGCGAATTCAGCGGTGCGGAAGCCGAGCGGACGCACCACCGGCTGCAGCCGTTGCTCGATAAAGCGCCGCATGCCGGCATCGGCGCTGACCCGGGTCAGGATAATCAGTTCACCGCCGGGGCGCAGCACACGGGCGAATTCGTCGAGTGCTGCTTCCGGATTCGGCACGGCCGTCACCACATATTGCGCCATCACGACGTCGAACGAATTATCGGGGAATTCGAGTTTCTCCGCGTCCATCACGGCGAGACCCTCGACATTCTTCAGGCTGAGATCGTCGACTCTGTGCTTCGCCTTGCGCAGCATCGCTTCCGAAATATCGGTGCCGAAGATGCGAAGATGGGGCGCGTATTGCGGCAGCGAGATTCCCGTGCCGACGCCAACCTCGAGCACCCGGCCGCCGATCTTGTTGGTCGCCGCAATCGCCGCCTTGCGGCCTTTGCTGAACACACCGCCAAACACGAGGTCGTAAACCGGCGCCCAGCGGTCATAGGCCTGTTCGACCGTCTCGCGGTCGAAATCCAGCTGTCCTGCGTCGTCAAGCTTCATAATCTCTGCCATGGGGGGTCTCGTTTGCCGTTGTAAGGGGTTTCAGATCAACCTTGTACCGCGCTTCTGCCGGTCACGCGGCTGGCGGACCGCGGACGGCGGCTTGGCTGCAACGCGCTCAGATTGCCAATGAACTGTCTCGCGCTGTTTTCCCAGGAACGCTCCAGCGCGAAATTCCGGCACGCCTGGCGCGACATGCCAAGCGCACGGATGCAGGCGCTGCGCAGGTTGCTATCGAGGGCGCCAACCGGATGATCGGCGATCACGTCAAGCGGGCCTGTCACCGGAAAGGCTGCGACCGGCGTGCCGCACGCCAGCGCTTCGAGTTGAACGACGCCGAACGTATCCGTCAGACTCGGAAAAACGAACACGTCCGCGGCCGCCAGATATCGGGGCAGATCCTTGCCGGTCTTCTCGCCCAGGAATTTCACCTTCGGATAGCGTCGCGCCAGCTCGGCCTTCTGCGGCCCGTCGCCAATCACAACCTTCGATCCCGGCAGCTCCAGTGCAAGGAACGCCTCGAGATTTTTTTCGACCGCGACCCGTCCCATCGTCATGAAAACAGGCCGCGGCAGATCGAGCTCGACGGGCTCATCGGGCGTGAACAATCCGGTGTCGACGCCGCGCGTCCAGGTGCCGAGCTTTCTGAAACCCCTGCGCCCGAGCTCCTGTTTCAGCGAGGTGGCCGCGACCATGGTCATGGCGGCCGCCGCATGAAAGTGCCGCAGCACCGCATAGCTCATCGACAGCGGAATGATCGAGCGTACCGCGATATATTCGGGAAAGCGTGTCGTGTAGGAGGTTGTGAAAGCCAGATTCCGCCGCCGGCAATAGGCGCGCGCCGCCCAACCGATCGGTCCTTCGGTTGCGATATGAATGGCGTCCGGCGAAGCTGCCTCGATTCTTCCGGCGATCTCGCGCCGGTTCGGCAGCGCCACCCGCAACCCCGGATAGGTCGGGACGCCTATCGAGGGAAATCCATCGGGGGTCAGGAATTCAATTTCGGCGCCGAACGCCGCTGCGCTGCGGGCCAGCGAGGTCAACGTCCGGACCACGCCATTGACCTGCGGGTGCCAAGCGTCGGTCGCAATCAAAATCCGCATTTCCGGAACCCGAACGTTGCTGCTGATTCTCAATTTGAGGACGTTCAGCCCGGGATATTTCAGGCGTATGACGCTATTGATGCAAAATCATTTTTTTATAAAACGGATTCAGCTGCCGTCTGTGCCACGGCTTTGTCGTCACGCCGATGAAAGCAGCGCGCGGCCGGCGAAATCCGGATGCCAGCGCCACGACCATCTAGCCCTCGGTTTTTTTATCGCGGGCCGCCTTGCAGCAAATATCCAGCACCGTTCGGATTTTATCACCCTGCAACAGATCCGGAACGCGCCGGTATCCTTTTTGGACGAGTTTTTCCCGGATGCTTTCCCAGCCGCGCATTTTTCCCGAAGTCGCCAACCGCACGGCTGCTTCGTAAACTTCAAGATTTCTTTTCCACATAACAGGAGCGCTCTCGGCAGCGAGCGGAACCATCGCAATCGCCGCGGGCGTATTTCATAAAACTGTCACAAATATCCAGGGATGCGGCGAAGCTATTTGGCACACAGGCCCTTCGCGTGTCAGCCGTTCGCCGCCAGCACGCCGGAATGCTTGGCCCTGTGCGGCACACCTTTGGCCGCCCGCTGCCGTCAGCCATTATCCGCGTACCCACCGCACAATCTTGTCGTACCTCGCCGCGATTCGTGACAGAATTAATTCGGTCTGATGTCAGTTTGGTTACGCGCGGGAGTGATACATGAGTTTGGAGTGGCGGGCGCAGTCCAGTTCCCTGGCTTGGTCAAATCCCCTGGCCTGGTGGTGGAGTCTGTTGACGCTGGTCAGCGGCGTAAATATCGCGGTTTGGTTCTTGCTCTACCGCCAGCTCCACGAACCGCCGACCGGCAGCGTCGGCAGCACGCCCAGCGTAGTATTCATGCTGCTGCTGTGTGCGGGCTATGTTTTTGGCTGCGCATTCCGCTCGTTCCTTCCGCGCGCGGATGTGCAGCGGATCTGCTTGTTCGACACCTGGCTGTCGAGCGTTGTCGTCGGCCGGTCGGTCGCCACGGTGGCCGAGATCTGCGTCGCGGCGCAGTGGGCGATTATCCTGCACCGGCTGAGCACGATGACGGGAGCGGACATCACCTTGAATGCCGCGTGGCTGGTCGTGCCGTTGATCCTCATCGCGGAATGCTTCTCATGGCATGCGGTGCTGACCACCAACTATGTGGGCAACGCCATTGAAAACTCGATATGGGCCGTTGCCTTCTTCGTGGTCGGGATTGGCCTTTGCCGGTTGCTGCCGGAGTTCGACGGTCCGGTTTGCCTGTTTCTCGCCATCGCGATCATCGGGATTGCAGGCTATCTGGTGTTTCTCATGACCATCGATGTCCCGATGTACCTGAGCCGATGGCGGGCCGGGCTTGCCGATGGCAGCAGGTTTCTCAGACCGCTCGAGGGTCTGCGCGATGTGAGCACGCGTTGGGTCGTGACGCACGACCTTGCCGAGTGGAAGGATGAGATCGCCTGGATGACGCTTTATTTCAGTTTGGCGGTCTGGGCCAGCCTTGCGCTGTGCGTTTTCTACTCGCTTGGGGATCGTCTACCGCACTATCGCACCGAAGCGACGGTCGCAAGCTGGTGGTCGGACGCCTCGGCAGCAGGCAGCAAGCAGCAGCCGGTGATGGCGCGTCGGGCGGAATAACCGTCGATATCGCCGCCCCCGGGTTGCGGCTGGCACGCTTGTTGCTCGTTGGTCGGCTGGGATGCCTTGAATCGAGGGGGAGTGCTCAATGTCGACCATATCAGCCGCGGCAACGCCTGCGCGAAAGCCGCTCTACACGTCGTTGTTCGTCCAGGTGCTGGTGGCACTGCTGCTCGGGATTGTGCTCGGGATGGCGACGCCCGATTTTGCGGTCAGCCTCAAGATCCTGAGTGACGCCTTCCTGAAGCTGATCTCGATGATCGTGGCGCCGATCGTGTTCTGCGTCGTTGTCCATGGCATCGCAGGCGCCGGCGACCTGAAGAAAGTCGGACGGGTCGGCGTCAAGGCGCTGGTCTATTTCGAGACCATGACGACGGTGGCGCTGGTCGTCGGCCTCATCCTCGCCTACGTGTTCGGGCCGGGCCACGGCATGAATATCGACACCTCGACGCTCGACCCCAAGGCGCTCAACACCTACGCCACCAATGCCCACAAGCTGCAGGGCGAAGGCATCGGCAGCTTCCTGATGAACATCATCCCGACCACCTCGTTCGACGCCTTGTCGCGCAACGATGTGCTGCAGGTTCTGTTCTTTGCGATCCTGTTCGGCGTCAGCCTGGCGCTGGTCGGCGGCGAGAAAGGCGAACGCATCAGTTCGTTCATCGACGCGGTATCGACCGTATTGTTCCGCACCATGGGACTGATCGTGCGTGTGGCGCCGCTCGGGGTGCTGGGGGCGGTGGCCTATACGGTCGGCAAATATGGTGTCGGCTCGCTCAAGCAACTGGTCTCGCTGGTTGCCTTGTTCTACGTTTCACTCGCCATCTTCGTGCTCGGCGTGCTCGGCGGCGTGATGGCGTTCGTCGGCTTGAACATTTTCAGGTTCCTGGCTTATTTCCGCGAGGAGTTGACCATCGTTCTCGCCACCGCATCGTCGGACGCGGTGCTGCCGCAGATCATGCGCAAGCTGGAGCGGCTGGGTGTCAAGGACTCGGTGGTGGGGCTGGTGATCCCGACCGGCTATTCCTTCAACCTCGATGCATTCTCGATCTACCTCACGCTGGCCGTGGTGTTCATCGCGCAGGCGACCAATACGCCGCTGTCGTTCGGCGACCTGATGCTGGTGCTCGGCGTCTCCCTGATCACCTCGAAAGGCGCCCACGGCGTGCCTGGTTCAGCGATCGTGATCCTGGCCGCGACGCTGAATGCGGTGCCGAGCATTCCCGCGATTGGCCTCGTGCTGGTGCTGTCGGTCGACTGGTTCATCGGCATGGCGCGTGCGCTCGGCAACCTGATCGGCAACTGCGTGGCGACCGTGGTCGTGGCCGCGTGGGAGGGCGATCTCGACCGCGCCAAGGCGACGCGCGTTCTCGGCGGCGAGGAACTGGTGGACGTAACGGCCGGCTAGCGACAGCTCGGTTCAACCGCAGTTCGGTGACGTGCCGCGGATTCGGGCTCGGTTCGCGGACATCGTAGCGCCAACGGGTCGCGCCTATTATCGGGCGGTTCTTTGGGCTTAAAATTCTCGATCAGCCGCAGCAGCACGCGCGCGCCGGCATCGGCATCGGCGGTGTCGACATGCTCGTCCGGATGATGGCTGACGCCGCCTCGGCAGCGCACGAACAGCATGGCTACATCGGCAATGTCGATCATCGCCATGCCGTCATGCCCCGCCCCGCTCGGCAGTTCGAACACGCGATAGCCCTCCGCCGCCACCGCATCGGCGACCTGCGACCTCAGCCACGGCGCGCAAGGCACGGTGCGGTTTTCATGGGTGACGTCGACCTGCAGCGCGAGCTTGCGATGTTTGGCGATGGATTCGATCCGGCGGACGATATCGGCCACCGCGCGCCGGCGATGCGTATCGGTCGGCGCGCGAAGGTCGATGGTGAACGAGACCTGCCCCGGGATCACATTGGTGGCGCCGGGCGTCGCGTGGATATATCCGACGGTCCCGACCAGCCCGCCGAGGTCAGTCCGGCACAGTTCCTCGATCGCGACGATGCACTCCGCGGCACCGGTCAACGCGTCGCGGCGCAGCGGCATCGGCACCGTGCCGGCATGCCCGGCCATACCGGACAGACATGCCGCCAGCCGCGTGGCGCCCGCGATCGCCGTCACGACGCCTACCGGCAAATGTTCGTTTTCGAGCACCGGACCCTGCTCGATGTGCAACTCGAGATAGGCGAGCAATTCACCGGGAGCCCGCGCCGCCGCGCCGATATGGTCGGGATCGAGACCGAACTGCACCAGCGCCTGGCGCATCGACATGCCGCCACTGTCCCGCGCGTTGAGCACGCTCTCGTCGAACGTGCCGGCGACGGCGCGGCTGCCCAGCAGCGTCGAAGCGAACCTGACACCTTCCTCGTCGGCGAAACCGGTCACCTCCACGGCGAACGGCAACCGCCGCCCCCGCTTGTGCAGATCCCCAACGCAGGAGATTGCCGTGATCAATCCGAGCGGGCCATCCCATTTGCCGGCGTCCCGAACGGTGTCGTAATGCGAGCCCAGCATCAGGCACGGCAATCCCGGCCGCTCGCCTTCGTAACGGCCGCAGACGTTTCCCATGGCATCGAGATGGGCGCGCATTCCGGCTGCCTGCATCCAGTCCAGGATGAGGTCGGCGGCGGCGCGATGCTCCGGGGTAAGGAAGATGCGCGCAAGATGCTCCGATGTTTCGGAAATCGCGCCGAGCTGGTTGATCCTGCCGACGATCTCTTCGCCGAGGTGCGCGCCTTGGGGCTCGGCGAGTTGCGGCTTCATCTCACTCATGCTGTTCCAATGACGAAAGCCGCACCGGTTCACCCGTGCCTGCAGACCGATCGATACAAGTTCGGTGCCAGCGGATCGGCGAATCCGGAGAAAGCCGCCCGAACCTACCGACTGGTATCAGCCTGCGCTGCCTTGACCAGCCGGCAAATGATCGGATTTGCCATCCGGTCGACCGCCGCGAAGGCCAATCCGGGCTAACGTTTGCTTAACTCCCTTGCATACAATCAGGAAAAGTAGCTGAAATTTTAATCGATCGCCGACCTGCACAAGTTTTAAACCAAGCCCCGTTTCTGGATATACATTATACTTTTCAGAGATTTAACCGTCTATGCCCACAAAAATGGCGTTGGCACAAAGATTGCGACATGCCCTTTGGGCTCCGCCGGATCGGCGAAGCCGCGAAATCAGCCGGCGGTCCATCCGCCAAAAGGAGCAACCAATGGATTTTGGCAGGATTTCACGACGGCATCTGTTGCAGGGAAGCGCCGCCCTCACGCTCGGCACTGCGCTGGGGACACGTTCGGCTTTCGCCGCCGATACCACCATCGGCTTCATCTATGTCGGGTCGCGCGATGACTACGGCTATAACCAGGCCCACGCGCAGGGTGCTGCGGCGCTGAAGAAAATGCCCGGCCTCAAGGTGGTCGAGGAAGAAAAAGTCCCGGAAACCGACGCGGTCGAAAAGACCATGGAATCGATGATCAATCTCGACGGCGCGACGCTGCTGTTTCCGACCTCGTTCGGATACTACAATCCGCACATGATCAAGATGGCAAACAAGTTTCCGAAGCTGCGCTTCGAGCATTGCGGCGGCTTGTGGACCGACAAGGACCCGAAGAATGCCGGAAGTTACTTCGGCTATATCGACGAGGCCCAGTATATTTCCGGCATCGTCGCCGGTTACTCGACCAAGTCCGGCAAGCTCGGCTTCGTTGCCGCCAAGCCGATCCCGCAGGTGCTGCGCAACATCAATGCCTTCACGCTCGGCGCCAGACTCGCCAACCCGAAGGTAACGACGCAGGCGATCTTCACCGGCGACTGGTCGATGCCGGTCAAGGAAGCCGAGGCCACCAACAGCCTGATCGATCAGGGCGTCGACGTGCTGACTTGCCATGTCGACGGACCGAAGACCATGGTCGAGAACGCCGCGCGCCGGGGTGCCATGGTTTGCGGTTATCACGTCAACCAGGCGCCGCTGGCGCCAAAGGCGTATCTGACCGGCGCGGAGTGGAACTGGGAAGCGTTGTATCCGAAATTCGTCAAGATGCTCGCCGCCGGCGAATCGATCCCGAATTTCTATCGCGGCGGCCTGAAGGAAGAGATCGTCAAGGTCTCGCCCTATGGCGAAGCGGTGTCGGCCGAGGCGCGCAAGCATGCCGACGATATCAAGGCTCAGCTCACCGCTGGCACCTACACCATCTTCAAAGGCCCGATCATGGACAACAAGGGCAAGACCGTGATCGCCGCCGGAACCGACCGCGGCCAGAAGGACCCCGAACTCGAAAAGATGGACTACCTCGTGGAAGGCGTCATCGGAGCAACTTCGTGACATCAGGCGTTGGAGATCCTGCCGAAGCCGTCGCGATCTCTCCGGCAGCGGATCCGGGATTTCTCCAGCGCCATGGCGGGACCATCGAATACATCCTGATTCCGGGCGCGGCGCTGGCCGCCGCGCTCGGGGTGTTTGGAATATTCGTGGCCTTGTTCGGCAAGAGTCCGCTCGATCTTTATTTCTATATGTACCAGGGCGCATTCGGCACCTGGTTCTCCTGGCAGAACACGCTGACTCGCGCCGCGCCGCTGATCCTCACCGCGCTCTGCACCGCGCTACCCGCACAGCTCGGCATGGTCATCATCGGCGGCGAAGGCGCGCTCCTGATCGGGGCACTGGCGGCGACCAGCGCGGCGCTGCTGATGCAGTCGGCGCCGCCGTTCGTCGTCCAGCTCGCGATGGCTTGCGCCGGCATGGCCGGCGGCGGTCTCTGGATCATGCTGTCGGGCGGGCTTCGCCAGTACCGGGGCGTCAATGAAACGATCTCAAGCCTGCTGCTGGTCTATATCGCGCTTGCCATCCTTAATCATCTGGTCGAAGGCGCGATGCGCGATCCGGCCAGTCTCAACAAGCCGTCGACCCGCGAAATCGGCGCCGCCAACATGATCGGATCGATACCCGGGACCGACGTGCATTGGGGACTGGTGTTCGGCGTCATCGCCGCTGTCGCGTCCTACATCCTGATCTATCACACCGTGTTCGGATTCGCCGCGCGCGTAGCCGGCGGCAACATTCGCGCCGCCAGGATCGTCGGCCTCGGCGTCGGCAAGCTGATCCTGACCATCTGCTTTCTGGCCGGCGCATCGGCCGGTCTTGCCGGGATGGTCGAAGTCGCCGCCGTTCAAGGCCGCACCAACGCCAACCTCGCCGCCGGTTACGGCTTTACCGGCATCCTGGTCGCCTTTTTGGCGCGCCAGAATCCGCTGGCCATTATCCCCGTGGCAATTCTGCTCGGCGGCATCAGCGCCAGCGGAGGCCTGTTGCAGCGCAGGCTAGGTTTGCCGGATGCCTCGGTTCAGGTGCTGCAGGGAATCATCTTTGTCGCGGTGCTCGCGAGCGACGCACTCTATGGCCGGATCGGATTTTTGAAAGGAAAGGCCTGACATGGCTGACGGAACCATCGGACTTTGGACGGTGCCATTGGCGGTGTTCGGTGGGGCGATCCGTGTCTCCACGCCGTTTCTGTTCGTCAGCCTTGGCGAGTGCATTACCGAGCGCTCCGGGCGCATCAATCTCGGTCTCGAGGGCACGCTGGTGATGGGCGCCATGAGCGCCTACGGCATCTCTTATCTGACCGGTTCGCCCTGGCTCGGCGTGCTTGCCGCCGGCCTGACCGGCGCGCTGCTCGGGGCGCTGCATGCCGGCATTTGCTCGCTGCCGCGGGTCAACGACATCGCCGTCGGCATTGCCCTGATGCTGTTCGGGACCGGGCTGGCCTTCTATCTCGGCAAGCCGCTGATCGAGCCGACCGCTCCGCGGCTGCCGGCGATCGATTTCGGCTGGTGGAGCGACGTGGCGCAGGTTCGCGCGGCATTGCGGATCAACGTGTTGTTCCTGATCGGCGTGGCCCTGGCTCCGATTTTATACTGGGCGTTCCGGGCCACGCGCTGGGGCCTGTTGATCCGCACGGCCGGCGAGAGTTCGGACGCGGCGCGCGCCATGGGATATTCGGTATTGATCATCCGCTTGCGCGCCACCATGGTTGGCGGCTTTCTGGCCGGGATCGGCGGCTCGTTCCTGTCGTTGTTCTATCCCGGGAGCTGGAACGAGGGCCTGTCGAGCGGACAGGGCATCACCGCGGTGGCGCTGGTGATCTTTGCCCGGTGGGACCCGATGTTGTGCCTGTGGGCGTCGCTGGCCTTTGGCGGCGCCGCGGCGCTCGGGCCGGCGCTGCAATCGGTTGGCGTCACTTCCGGATATCACCTGTTCAATGCCGCCCCCTACATCCTGACGCTGGCGATCATGATCATCACCTGCTCGCCGAAACGCACCCTGACCGGCGCACCCGCCGAACTTTCGATCACCCGATGAACCGACAGACGAGACCGTGACATGGCCGAGCGCTATCTGAAGTCCGAGCCCTATGCGTGGCCCTATAATGGCGATCTGCGCCCGGAGAATACCGCGCTGATCATCATCGACATGCAGACCGATTTCTGCGGTGTCGGCGGCTATGTCGACAAAATGGGATACGACCTGTCGCTGACGCGCGCGCCGATCGAGCCGATCAAGCGGCTGCTCGCGGTGATGCGCGGCCAAGGCTTCCACATCTTCCATACCCGCGAGGGGCATCGTCCGGACCTCACCGACCTGCCCGCCAACAAGCGCTGGCGCTCGCGGCAGATCGGCGCCGGAATCGGCGACCCCGGCCCCTGCGGCCGGGTGCTGGTCCGTGGCGAGGCTGGCTGGGAGATCATTCCGGATCTGGCGCCGCTGTCGGGCGAACCCATCATCGACAAGCCGGGCAAGGGGTCGTTCTGCGCCACCGACCTCGAGCTGATGCTGCGGCTGCGCGGCATCGAGAACATCGTTCTCACCGGCATCACCACCGACGTCTGCGTCCATACCACCATGCGGGAGGCCAACGATCGCGGCTTCGAATGCGTGCTGATCGAGGACTGCTGCGCGGCTACCGACAAGAGCAACCACGACCACGCACTGAAAATGATCAAGATGCAGGGCGGCGTGTTCGGCGCGGTCGCGACTTCCTCGGCGCTGATCGGAGCCTTGTCATGATCGTCGGCGAAGTGCCCATGCCGGGCGGCGCGCTTGGTGTCGACGCCGTCGCCATGACCATGCGCTTCGGGGACTTCGTCGCACTGGATAACGTCGAGCTGAAGGTGCGTCCCGGCTCGTTCCATGCGCTGCTCGGCGAAAACGGCGCCGGCAAGAGCACGCTGGTCAAATGCATCATGGGTTACTACCACCCGACCGAAGGCGACGTCCTGGTCGGCGGCCGCGAGCAAGCGATCGCCAATCCGAAGAACGCCCACGCGCTCGGCCTCGGCATGGTGTACCAGCATTTCACGCTGGTGCCGGCGATGACGGTAGCGGAAAACCTGGTGCTGGCGCGCGACGACGTTCCTCCGGTCGTCAACTGGGCCAGGGAAAAACTGGAACTGGAAGCGTTCCTGGCGAACATGCCGTTCAAGGTGCCGCTCAATGCCAGGGTCTCCGACATTTCGGCCGGCGAGCGGCAAAAATGCGAAATTCTCAAGCAGCTGTACCTGAAGCGGCGCTTTCTGATTTTGGATGAGCCGACATCGGTGCTGACGCCGGGCGAAGCCGACGAGGTGCTGGGCATGCTGCGCGGTATGGTCGTCAATGACGGGCTGACCATCCTGATGATCACGCACAAATTCCGTGAAGTGATGGCATTCGCCGACGAGGTCACGATCCTTCGTCGCGGAAAACTGGCGGGCCATGGCAAGGTCGCCGATCTCACTCCCGACAGCATGGCCCGCATGATGATCGGCGCCGAAGAGCTGACGGTACAACCGGCGCGCGTTGGACAAGTCGGCGAACCGCGCCTGGAACTGAGCAAGCTCAACGCGCTCGACGATGCCGGCGCAGTTGCGGTGCATGACGTGTCGCTGGCGGTCCGCGGCGGCGAAATCGTCGGCATTGCCGGTGTATCCGGCAACGGCCAGCGGCAACTGGTCGAGGTGTTGGCGGGCCAGCGCGAGGCCGAAAGCGGAGAAGTTCGCGTCGCCGGCGAGATCTATCATGCCAACCGCGAGGAAATGCGCCGCCACAAGATGTCGCTGCTGCCGGAAGAACCGCTGAAGAATGCCTGCGTCGGCGGCATGAGCGTTGCCGACAATGTCGCCTTCCGCGAATTCGACCGCGCACCGTTTGCCAGCGGCGGCTGGTGGCTCAACCGTGCCGCCTTCCGCGACGACGCCGACCGCAAGATCGCGCAGTACAAGATCAAGACCCGCACCCCCGACACGCCGATTGCGGCACTGTCCGGCGGCAATGTGCAGCGCGCCGTGCTGGCGCGCGAATTGAGCGGCGACGTCGAGGTCCTGATCGCCGCCAACCCCTGTTTCGGGTTGGATTTCGCCGCGGTAGCGCAGATCCACGCCGAGATCATGGCGGCGCGAAACCGCGGCGCCGCGGTGCTGCTGGTGAGCGAGGACCTCGACGAGTTGCTCGAACTGTCGGATCGCCTGGTCGTGATGTTTCACGGCGAATTTGTCTATGAGACCCGCGCCAGCGAGGCCAACCTCACCGAAATCGGGCGGCACATGGCGGGACATTGATGAGCGATGTTTCGCATCCTGGCCCGCTCGAACTCGATCAATACTTTCTGCGCCGGTCGTTCGAGGTCGCGCGCCGCGCTCTGACCCACGGCAACCATCCGTTCGGCGCCATTCTCGTCGACCAGAATCACAATGTGCTGATCGAGGCCGAGAACGGCTACATGCCGGCGCATGACGGCACCGCGCATGCCGAGCGTTTGCTCGCGACGCAGGCCTGCACCACCCTCGATGCGGGTATTCTCAAGCACGCGACGCTGTATTCGTCGGCCGAGCCCTGTGCGATGTGCGCCGGCGCGATCTACTGGGCCGGCATCGGCCGTCTGGTCTACGGGCTGAGCGAACACCGGCTGCGCGCGGTCACCGGCAACCACCCGGAAAACCCTACCCTCGACCTGCCCTGCCGCGAAGTGTTCAGGAGCGGCCAGCGGGCCACCGAAGTGGTTGGGCCGCTGCTGGAGGACGAAGCGGAAGCGCTGCACGCCGGCGTCTGGCACAAATAGCGCCCAGAACTTCAATCATCTAAAGGCGTCAAGTCAGCAAACAGAAAGATGGCGCCGCGGGTACATCGCGGCGCCATCGCTTTTCACCTGGAGAACCCGTCAGGCGGTTAGAACTTTACCGTCACACCGGCGTAGACGGTCGATTCGGTGCAGGAGTTAGTGCTGCGCAGGGTGTTAGTTACATAGTTGCACACGCCATATTCGGCACTGTGGTCGAGGCCGAACTTGTTCTGCCAGTAACGATAGGCAACCCAGGTGGTTACGAATTGCGAGTACTTCGGACCCCAGAACGCCTTGCTGGCGTCGAAGGTCAGACGGATCGGTTCGCTGTTGAGTTCAGTCTTGGTTGCGGTGCTAAGCACGCCAGGACCGGAAAGGAACGGAAGGCTGTTCGCATCGCCCTTCGGTCCGTAGAAGCCGGCGCGACCGCTGATAGCGAAATATTGGAAGTCTGGCGGCAGGAAGCCGAGATCCATGTAGTAGTTGATTTCAACTGCCCAGGTGGTGTGGAAGCTCGTATTGCCATCGCTCAGGCAGGTTAGGCCGGGGATGTTAGGACCAGAAAAGAGACCACACTGATCGAATGCGTTGTGGTTGATTTCCTTATAGGCCAAGGGCGCGACGTTGATGTAGCCCTTGTAGGGAAGATCGAAGGCGAATTGCAAACCGGCGACGAAGTCGCGCTTGGCCGGAGCCAGGAAGTTGTTTTCCGAGTTGCCGTCGGCGCCGACTTCGAACGAAATGTTATGCAGCGGACCCATGGTGAACATCTTGGTGTTGAAGATTTCGTTCCAGCCGAAGGTGCTGCGGAACAGGCCGTAGATCTCGGTCGCGCCAGCACAATTTGAAAACGGGCCGCCGCCGGTGATGAGAGTTCCCGGTTCAGTGCAGGGCGAGGCCGGATCGTTATGGCCCGACTTGAACATCGAGATGGTGAAGAAGTTGGTGCCGTAGGCCCACGCGTCGAAGTGGGTGAACGAATAGACGCTCTTCGAAGTGGTGCCATTGATGCTGCCGTCGGGGCGGATGCTATAAGCACCGGGATCGGTACCCCTGGGCATCCACGAATAGGTCACCCGGTCGTCGATCACGAAGAAGAACGGCGCATCGGCAACCGGCTTTGGCTTGACCTTGACCGGCAAGTCCGCCGCACTGGCGAGGCTGATTGGCGCGACGGTAGCAATGGCAGCAAAGGACAGCACGGCTGCTGCGATTGCCTTGTAACAGTAGGACATCGGAAGTACCCCCAAGTTTGACGATCGAATGATCGAGCCCTTGAGGCGACCCTTGCGCTGTTTGTTCCACGTGAGAAGCCTCAAGATTCCCCAAGACTTGCTGCAAGTTTCATCAAGAATGGCCGGCATAAGCGCTTGTTTTCAGGTGTCGGCGGCATTTGGCACCGCAAACAGCACAAGCCTGGGGGATGCAAGATCGTCGGGTTATGCCCGTTTTAATTGAGTTTCTTGCAACATCCGGACGCAGGACCGACATCAAAACCGTCCGATCGGGTGGAGGGGAAAACGGTTCTGTTTGCACGAAATCGGCTGCTCACAATCGCGGCACACTTCACTTGGGTGGTGCGATTTGTCCATGATCGTCACAATTCTGCAACACCGAGGCGCAGCGGGGAAAAAACAGCGGCCGATCCGAACTTCGCGAAAGCCCATCGGCAGCGAAGCGACCCAATGATCGTTTGCCAAAGACTTGAGCAAACACTGGCGCTTTTTCGAGACTTACCCTGGTCGGCAAACTAGCACAGTATTGAGGCACCCGTTTCTCCTCGCACGCGTGACAGCGAATGTTAGATCCGACGCCCTCCAGCCAGCACACGCCCCTGCTCCAGACTATCGGGTTGACCAAGCGCTACGGCACCTTTCTCGCCAATGACTCGATCGACATCGATATCTGGCCACGGCAGATCCACGCGCTGCTCGGCGAGAACGGCGCGGGGAAATCGACGCTGGTCAAAACCA
The DNA here is from genome assembly GCF_004799405.1 of Bradyrhizobium sp. GTDB lineage: Bacteria > Pseudomonadota > Alphaproteobacteria > Rhizobiales > Xanthobacteraceae > Bradyrhizobium. The sequence goes on along the minus strand of NZ_SSMW01000066.1, from coordinate 33,640 downwards.
TCTACGGACTGGTTCAGCCGAGCGACGGCGAGATGCGCTGGCAGGGCGAGAAGATGGTCCTCTCCGGACCGTCCGAAGCGCGCAGCCGCGGCATCGGCATGGTGTTTCAGCACTTTTCCCTGTTCGACAACCTGACCGTCGCCGAAAACGTCGCGCTCGGTCTCGACGGCAAAGAATCGTTCAAGGACATGTCCGCGCGTCTGGAAGAAGTGTCCAACGTTTACGGCCTTCCGCTCGATCCAAAGCGCGAGGTCTGGCAGCTATCGGTCGGCGAGCGTCAGCGCATCGAGATCGTCCGGGCGCTGATGCAAAATCCAAAATTCCTGATCCTCGACGAGCCGACCGCGGTGCTGACGCCGCAGGAGGCCGATCAGCTCTTTGTGGTGCTGGAGCGCCTCAAGGCCGAAGGCCGCGCCGTGCTCTACATCAGCCACAAGCTGGAGGAGGTGAAACGGCTTTGCGATACCGCGACGATCCTGCGCGGCGGCAAGAAGATTTCGACCTGCAATCCCCAGCAAGAGACCGCCGCATCGCTCGCGCGCATGATGGTCGGCGCCGATATCAAGGAGGTGAAGGCAGCTGCAGGACGCAAGATCACGGTGCCGCGCCTCGTCGTCAACGATCTCTGCCTTGAGCCCGACGATCCTCATGGAGTCCGGCTGCAGCACATCTCGCTGGAGCTCATGGGTGGTGAAATCTTGGGCATCGCCGGCGTTGCCGGTAACGGCCAGGACGAGCTTTTTGCGGCGCTTTCGGGGGAGCGCCTGGCGCAAGACCCCGGTACGGTGATCTTCGACGGCCACGCCGCCGGTCACCTCACGATCACCGAGCGCCGCAGGCTTGGGGCGGCTTTCGTGCCTGAAGAACGGCTGGGCCATGGCACCGCGCCGCGCATGAAGCTTTCCGAAAACGCCTTGCTGACCGGTCACGCCGCCAGCGGCATGGTTCAGCACGGCTTCGTCAACACCGCCGCGACGCTATCGACGGTGGACCGCGCCACCGAGACGTTCGACGTCCGCAAGGCCAAACGCGATCCCGAAGCGGCGAGCCTTTCCGGCGGCAACCTGCAGAAATTCATCGTCGGCCGCGAAATCCTGCGCAATCCCGCCGTCCTCGTCGTCAGTCAGCCGACCTGGGGCGTTGACGCGGGCGCGGCCGCGGTGATCCGTCAGGCACTGCTCGATCTTGCCGCCAGCGGTGCTGCCGTGCTCGTCACCAGCCAGGACCTCGATGAACTCGCCGAGATCACCGACCGGATCGCGGTGATGTTCCATGGACATCTCTCGGAGCCGCTGCCGACCGCGGACGCCAATCGCGAGAAGCTCGGCCTGTTGATGGGCGGCAGCAGTCTGACGCAGAAGGAAACGGCTCATGCAGTTGGTGCTTGAAAAACGCGCCGAGCGATCCACCACCATCGCGCTGGTCTCGCCGCTGATCGCGATCGGCCTGACCATCGTGACCATGAGCATTCTGTTCGCGATTCTCGGCAAGAACCCGATTCTGGCGCTCGGCGTCTACTTCATCGATCCCCTGACCGACAGCTATTCGCTGCAGGAAATCGCGGTGAAGGCGACGCCTTTGGTCATGATCGGCATCGGCCTGTCGCTGTGCTATCTCGCCAATGTCTGGAACATCGGGGCCGAAGGCCAGTTTCTGATCGGCGCCGTCGCCGGCAGTTGGCTCGCGGTCAAGACACAAGGCACCGGCGCAGGGTACTGGGTGATGCCCGCCATGCTGCTGCTCGGCGCGGTGGCGGGCGCGCTTTATGCGTTGATCCCGGCGATCTGCAAGGTCCGGTTCGGCGCCAGCGAAATCCTGACCAGCCTGATGCTGGTCTATGTGGCGGATCTTTTCCTGGATTATCTGGTGCGCGGTCCGTGGCGCGATCCGGCCGGGTTCAATTTCCCGACCACCGCCGAGTTCGATCCGGTCGCAACGGTGCCGGTTCTGATCGAAGGCGGCCGGCTGCACCTTGGCGCGATTATCGCGCTTCTGGTAGTTGCCGCGGCGACCGTGCTGCTTGGCAAGACCATCAAGGGCTTCGAAATTCGCGTGGTCGGCGCCGCCCCCCGCGCGGCGCGTTTTGGAGGGTTCAATTCCGACCAGTTGATCCTCCTGACCTTCGCCATGTCGGGCGCGCTGGCCGGGCTTGCCGGGATCATCGAGGTGGCCGGTCCGGTCGGACATCTGCAGCCGGGCATTTCGCCGGGCTATGGCTTCACCGCCATCATCGTCGCCTTTCTCGGGCGCTTGAACCCAATTGGAATATTAATTGCAGGCCTTTTCCTCGCACTCACCTTCATTGGCGGCGAGCAGGCCCAGATCGCGATGAAAATCCCGTTGGACGTGACCAAGGTGTTTCAGGGCATTTTGCTGTTCTACGTGCTCGCCTGCGACTCGCTCATCCTCTACCGCTTCCGGCTGATTTTCCCGTCGCCAAAGGTGTCCAGTGGAACTGCTTGAGGCCATCATCCTGTCGGTGCTCGCGGCGTCGACGCCGCTATTGATCGCCGCCACCGGGGAACTGGTGACCGAGCGCGCCGGCGTGCTCAACCTTGGCGTCGAGGGCATGATGATCGTGGGCGCGGCTTGCGGATTCGGCGGCGCCTGGCTTACCGGCTCCACCATCATTGGTGCAGCCTGCGGCATCGTCGCAGGCACGCTGCTGTCGCTTATCTTTGCGGTGATGACGCTGGGACTTGCCGTCAACCAGGTTGCCACCGGTCTTGCGCTCACCATTCTCGGCATCGGGCTGTCCGGCCTGATCGGCGCCGGCTTCGTCGGCGAGAGAATTACGCCGGCTCCGCATCTCCACATTCCCGGCCTGACCGATATTCCGCTGGTCGGGCGCATCCTGTTCGGCGAGGACGCCTTCATCTATTTCTCGCTGGCGCTCGTGATCGGGGTCTGGCTGTTTCTGTACCGGACCCGGGCAGGGCTGGTGCTACGGGCCGTCGGCGACAATCACGTTTCGGCGCACGCGCTGGGATACCCGGTGCTCAAGATCCGAATGTTCGCGGTGATGTTCGGCGGCGCCTGCGCCGGCCTCGCCGGAGCCTATCTGCCGCTGGCCTATACGCCGTTCTTCATCCCCGGGATGACTGCGGGCCGCGGCTGGATCGCGCTCGCGCTCGTGGTGTTCTCATCCTGGCGGCCGGCCCGTCTCGTGATCGGGGCGTACCTGTTCGGCGCAGTGACGATCCTGCAATTGCACGCGCAAGGGCTCGGCCTCGGCATCCCATCGCAGTTCATGTCGGCGCTGCCGTATCTTGCAACCGTCATCGTGCTCGTCCTGATTTCGCGCGCAAGAACCGGCGGTTCCACCGCGCCCGCAGCCTTGGGCACGGTATTCGTGCCCGATCGATAAATACCCGAGGCGCGCGCGATGGGGCGCGGGCGCACCGGGACAGCCAGTCCACCCCTTAGTGTCAGGAGAAACCTATGAGAAAAATTCTCATCGCAGCAACGGCGGTGTTGCTTACGGCCGGCGCGAGCCTGTTCAGCGCTTCCGCTGCCGACAAGCTTAAAGTCGGATTTATCTATCTTGGGCCGATCGGCGACCTCGGCTGGACCTACCAGCACGAACTTGCGCGCCAGGCGCTGGTCAAGGAATTCGGCGACAAGATCGAAACCACGTTCCTCGAAAACGTCAGCGAGGGTCCGGATTCGGAGCGTTCGATCGAACAACTGGTGCGCGCCGGCAACAAGCTGATCTTCACCACCTCGTTCGGCTACATGGAACCGACGCTGAAAGTGGCCAAGAAATATCCCAACGTGCATTTCGAGCACGCTACCGGCTACAAGCGCGACAAGAACATGTCGACTTATTCCGGCCGGTTCTACGAGGGCCGTTACATCCAGGGCGTGATCGCGGCCAAGATGTCGAAATCCGGCGTGCTCGGCTACATCGGTTCGTTCCCGATCCCGGAAGTCATCTCGGGCATCAACGCCACCATCCTCGGCGCGCAGACCATCAATCCCAACATCAAGGTCAAGATCATCTGGGCCAACTCCTGGTTCGATCCCGGCAAGGAAGCTGACGCCGCCAAGGCGCTGCTCGACCAGGGCGCCGACGTGATCATGCAGCACACCGACTCACCGGCGGCGATGCAGATCGCATCCGAGCGCGGCAAGCTGGCGTTCGGCCAGGATTCCGAAATGATCAAGTTCGGACCCAAGGCGCAGCTCACCTCGATCATGGATAATTGGGCGCCCTACTACATCGACCGCGTCAGGGCCGAACTCGACGGCAAGTGGGCGTCGGAAGATACCTGGGGCGGGTTGAAGTCGAAGATGGTGGTGATGGCGCCCTACACCAACATGCCCGACGACGTGAAGAAACTGGCGATGGACACCGAGGCCGCCATCACCGACGGCAAGCTGTTTCCGTTCAAATGCCCGGTGATGGGCCAGGACGGCAAGGAAGTTGAGTGCAAGGGCGGCGACCATCTCGCCGACGGCCAGGTGCTCGGCATGAACTTCTACGTCAAGGGCATCGACGACACGATTCCCGGCAAGTAACGGCCGGGCACCATCGAAGCCGAAAGGTCCGGGCGCCAAACGCCCGGACCTTTTTACTGGAAGCTTGTGGCCTCATCGCCGATGCATGGCATGCGCGGCGGCGCTGTGACGGTGGATCAGGTCGGGCACATCCAGACCGGGAATCGCGCCGTCTTTCACCACCCAGTGTCCGCCGACCATCACGCGGTCGGCGTGGTGCGCGCCGCACAGCACCAAAGCCGCCAGCGGGTCGCCGTGGCCGGAGAAGCGCAATTCGTCGAGCTTGAACAACGCCAGATCCGCCATTCTCCCGACCGCGATTTCACCGAGTTCGGGACGGCCGACGCAGGCGGCGGAGCCTTTGGTCGCCCATCGCAGCGCGTCCTTGTGGCTGACGCGGCCGACGCCGTAGCGGGCCCGCTGCAGCAGGAACGCGGCCCGCACCTCCTGCATCAGGTTGGATTCATCGTTCGAGGCCGAGCCATCGACGCCAAGCCCTATTCCCACCCCGGCTTCTTCCATGTCGCAGACCGGGCAGCAGCCGGACGCCAGAATCTGGTTGCTGCAGGCGCAATGGCTGATCGTGATCCCGGCCTTGCCGAGGCGCTTGATCTCGGCCGCGTTGAAATGGATGCCGTGGGCAAGCCATGTCCGCGCATTGAGCCAGCCGCATTGCTCGAGATAATCCAGCGGCCGGCAGCCATGCATCTGCTCGCAGAATTTGTTCTCGTCCTCGGTTTCCGCCAGATGGGTATGCAGCCGGACATCGAGCTTGCCGGCCAACGCTGCCGTCGCGCTCATCAGCGAGGTCGTCACCGAAAACGGCGAACAGGGCGCCAGCGCGATCTGCACCATGGCGTCCTCACCGCGCTGGTGATGCCTGGCGACCACGCGTTCGCTGTCGGCGAGGATGGTGTCTTCGTCCTGCACCACGCTATCGGGCGGCAATCCGCCGTCGCGCTGCGAACGGTTCATCGAGCCGCGGGTCAACAGCACGCGAACGCCGAGCCGCTTGGCGACGGCCACCTCGATATCGACGGCGTCCTCCAGTCCGGCCGGAAACACGTAGTGATGGTCGGTCGTGGTGGTGCAGCCCGACAGCAACAGTTCCGACATCGCCACGGTGACGCCGAGGTCCAGCGATTCCGGCGTCAGCCGCGCCCATACCGGATAGAGCGCCTGCAGCCACGGAAACAGCTCGCGATCCAATGCCGCCGGCAGCGCCCGCGTCAGCGTCTGGTAGAAATGATGATGGGTATTGATCAGCCCCGGCAGGACCACATGGTCGCCCGCCTCGAAAAACGCCGCGCTCGTGGCGGGCTGGCCGCCCTTGGGCACCAGTTCGACGATCCTGCCGTTCTGGACCACGATGCCGCGTTCGGCACCTTCGGCGAGAATAGCCAGGGGGTCCTTGATCCAGAGCGCCTGGGTTTGGTTCATGGCAGGTTGCATCTCCAGGCTATTGGTTTCCTAAACCCACTTGCAATTCAGGCACTTGCAATTCAGGGACCAGCCCGAATGTCCGGCCGAGTTGGCGTCCGTCTTGCAAGACTTCTACAAGAACACTCATCGCATTGAAACGACAAGCGTATCCATGGATTTGAATACCGTCACCGAGGTCGCGCATCCCACGACGCGGGAAGAGCTGCCCATTTGGATGGCAGGCGATGCTTGGCTCGCGGGCGGGACCTGGCTGTTCTCGGAACCGCAGGTCCATCTCACCCGGCTGATCGATCTGGCCGATCTCAAATGGCCGGCGCTTACGGTCGGCCCAACCCATCTGACGATCGCCGCTACCTGCACCGTCGCGCAACTTGATGGGCATCCCTGCCCTTCCGACTGGATCGCCTCGCCGCTGATCAACCAGTGCTGCCGGGCGTTTCTGGCGTCGTTCAAGATCTGGAAGACGGCGACCGTCGGCGGCAACATCTGCATGTCGCTGCCGGCAGGCCCGATGATCGCGCTGACGGCCGCCCTCGATGGCGGCTGCACGATCTGGAAGACCGATGGCAGCGAGCAACGGGTTCATGTCGCCGATTTCGTCACCGGCAATCAGCAGAACGTGCTCGCGCCCGGCGACCTGTTGCGGCAAATCGATATTCCGATCGCAGCACTCAGGCGGCGCTCGGCGTTTCGCCAGATCTCGCTGACACCGGTTGGACGGTCGGCGGCACTCCTGATCGGCAGCGTCGACCATCAGGGCGGCTTCGCGCTGACAGTGACGGGATCGACCGTCCGGCCAATCCAATTCTCGTTTCCCGAAATGCCTTCCGCAGACGAATTGCGCGACTCGATCCTCCAGCGCATTCCCGACGAACTCTATCACACCGACCTCCATGGCAAGCCGGCATGGCGCAAGCACATGACGTTGCGTCTGGCTGAGGAGATTCGCGCCGAACTTGCGGGCACGCGATGAGCTATCAGATCAACGGCAAGGAATTCTCACAAACGCCGCATGCCGGACAGTGCCTGCGGACCTTCCTGCGCCAGCTCGGCCATTTCGGCGTCAAGAAAGGCTGCGATGCCGGTGACTGCGGCGCCTGCACGGTATTGCTCGACGGTGAGCCGGTGCACTCCTGCCTGATCCCGGCGTTTCGCGCCGAGGGCCATGCCGTCACCACGATCGAGGGCCTCGCTCCCGAGGGCGGCGCGCATCCGATGCAGCAGGCGTTTCTCGATGCGCAGGCGTTTCAGTGCGGATTCTGCACCGCGGGCATGATCCTGACCTGCGCGTCGCTGAACCAGGCGCAGCGGCAGGATCTCGGCGCGGCGCTGAAGGGCAATATCTGCCGCTGCACCGGCTACCGCGCCATCGAGGACGCGCTGCATAACAGGAACAACATCGAAGACGCCGCCGCCGGCTCCGCGTTCGGCCGCAGCCTGCCTGCGCCCGCCGGGCCGGCCGTGGTGCGCGGTGCGGCGCGCTATACCTTCGACGTGGCGATCGAGGGCATGCTCCACATCAAGATGCTGCGCTCGCCGTATCCGCATGCAAAGATTGTCTCGATCGACAAGAGCGCGGCGCTGGCGCTAGCCGGCGTGCACGCGGTGCTGACCCATGAAGACGTGCCGGACCGGTTGTTCTCGACCGCGCGGCACGAAGTCGCCGACATGGATCCGGACGATACCCGCATCCTCGATACTGTCGTCCGCTTCATCGGACAAAAGGTCGCGGTCGTGGTGGCGGAGAGCGAAGCGATTGCGGAAGAAGGCTGCCGCCGTCTCAAGGTCGATTACGGTATTCTCCCCGCGGTGTTCGATCCGGCACAGGCGATTGCCCCGGGCGCGCCCGCGATCCATTCCGACAAGACAAGCGAGCATCGCGTCGCCAACGCGGAGCGCAACATCGTCGCCGAAACCCACGGCGAGTTCGGCGATGTCGCCGCCGCGCTGGCCAAGGCCGCGGTTACCTATCAGGGAAAGTTCACGACCCAGCGGGTGCAGCATGCCGCGTTGGAAACCCATGGCGGCGTTGCCTGGGTCGATCCCAATGGCTGCCTCAACCTGCGCTCCAGCACCCAGACGCCGTTCCTGACCCGCCGCGCGCTGGCGGACATCTTCAATCTCGCGCCGGACAAGGTGCGCGTGTTCTGCGAACGGGTTGGCGGCGGCTTCGGCGGCAAGCAGGAGATGCTGGTGGAGGACATTCTGGCGCTGGCTGCGCTCAAGACCGGACGCCCGGTCAAGCTCGAGCTGACCCGCGAAGAGCAGTTCATTTCGACCTCGACGCGGCACCCGATGCGCGTCACCGTCACGGCCGGCGCCGATGAAGCCGGAAACCTCACGGCACTGCAGCTGGAGGTGCTCTCGAACACCGGCGCCTATGGCAATCACGCAGGTCCGGTTCTGTTTCACGCCTGCGATGAATCGATCAGCGTCTATAATTGCCCAAACAAGAAAGTCGACGCCGTGGCCGCCTACACCAACACCGTTCCAGCCGGCGCTTTCCGCGGCTATGGTCTGCCGCAGACCATTTTCGCGGTTGAAGCGGCAATCGACGAATTGGCCAAAGGCCTCGGCATCAGTCCCTACCAGTTCCGCCGCCGCAACATCATCAAAAAAGGCGATCCGATGCTGTCGCCGCCGGGCTCGGAGCATAGCGATGTGCTCTATGGCAGCTACGGGCTCGACCAGTGTCTCGATCTGGTCGAGCGCGCGATGCAAGCCGACGCGCCGAAGATCGAACTGTCCGAGGACTGGCTGACCGGCGAAGGCATCGCGCTGACCATGATCGACACCGTGCCGCCGGACGGCCACATCGCCGACGCCAGGATTTCATTGCGCGACGATGGCGGCTTTGAACTGGTGGTCGGCACCGTGGAATTCGGCAACGGCACTTCCACGGTGCATCGCCAGATCGCCGCGACCGCGCTGGCGACGACGGTGGACCAAATCCGCCTGCTGCAATCCGACACCGCGCATGGCGGCCACGACACCGGCGCCTATGGCAGCACCGGGACCTTCGTCGCCGGGCGCGCCACGCAGGCGGCGGCCGAACATCTGGCCGACGATATCAAGGTTTTCGCCTCCACCGCGACCAGGACAAATCCCGATATTTGCGTGCTCGAAAACGATTCCGTGGTTTGCGGCAAGCAACATCTGTCGTTCGCCCAGCTCGCCAAGGCGGCGCGTGCGCAGGGACGGACGCTGACCGCGAACGGAACGTCGGCGGGGACACCGCGCTCGGTCGCCTTCAATGTGCAGGGCTTTCGGGTCGCGGTGAACAAGGCTACCGGCGAGATCAAGATTCTGAAAAGCGTTCACGCCGCTGACGCCGGGCGCGTCGCCAATCCGATGCAGTGCCGCGGACAGGTCGAGGGCGGTGTCGCGCAGTCGCTCGGCGCCACGCTTTATGAGGAGATGGTCATCGACGATAGCGGGCGCGTAATGAACCCGAAATTCCGCGATTACCATCTGCCGTCATTTGCGGATATTCCACGCACCGAAGTCTATTTCGCCGACACCACCGACTCAATCGGTCCGATGGGCGCCAAATCGATGAGCGAAAGCCCCTATAATCCGGTCGCAGCCGCGCTCGGCAACGCGCTGGCGGACGCCACCGGCATTCGCTTCACGGCGGTGCCGTTCAAGCCGGACCGGCTGTTTCCGCTGCTGCATGAGAAATTTGGAAAGACGTGATTTGGTCGCTGCAGCGATTGCGTTTCGAGAGCCCCCACCCCAACCCTCCCCCGCAAGTGCGGGAGAGGGGGCTCACCGTTCACACAGTGGGAGTCGCGCGCACATCGACCAACAAATAGAACTAATATCCGCGTTCCGGTTCATGCGCACCGCAGACGCGTTTCTCTCCCTCTCCCGCTTGCGGGGGAGGGTTGGGGTGGGGGTCTCTCCGCACGCACGATGTCAGAAAATCATCCCCGCCCGACCGTGCATTCGATCTGGCCGTGTGGCTCGTCGGTCGGCAGGAACACATCGTTGTTGTTATCCATCCCGAACGCCGACAGGTTCATCAGGATGAAGTGGATGTTCGGACAAGCCATGCTGATTTCGGAAATCTCCGGCACCGCGGCAAGTGCGGCTTCGCCCATGCGATACAGGCTGTCCTGCACGCTCGAACTGTAGGTGGTGCTGAACACCTCCAGCACCGTATCGAGGATTTTCGCATTGGTAGCGGGATAGTTCGCAGGCTTGGCCGACCATTTCCAGGATGCCACCATGCTGGTTGCGCACATCCGGTCGTTGGTCGGAGCGATCGTGGTATAGCGATCCTTGACGTAATTCTCCCAGCCCGACTTGGTCGATTTCATGAAGGTGAAACCGTCGATACCCGATGCCAGCGTCGTCGCGCCGGCGCGCGTCGCGGTGGCCTCGACAAACGGCTTGCCATTGCCGTCGAGAACGAAACTGTGGGGATGCGGCTTGCCGCCAAAGCTCAGCCGGCTCCATTTGGTTTCATGCGCGGTGACGGCCACCGATGCGATTTGCGGATAGCTGTCGAGGTATTTTTTCGCCAGCACCTGGCAAAATTCCTCGGTCGAAAGCCCGGTGTTTTCCCGGGCGACGATATTGACGACGTTCTTGATGGTATCGGTCGAGACCGCGGTGGAATTGTCGGCATGGGTATAGGCCCGGGCAAAGTCGCCCTCGATCATCGCCTTGACGTTGAGCTGGCTGACCTCATGCCTGTCGCCATCGCGGTGAATCCGCATGACGCGAACCCGGCCTTTTCCGTACTTGTTCTTGATGAGCGGCACGCGCGAACCTCCACAGTTTCAGCCGGCACCCGGGATTTCGATCGCCGTCCGGCCTGGGAACGAGCAACGTTCGTGCCATGGGGTGCGCAAACCGGCGCGCCCTTGGCACGAGCCTTGTATCGGTCCGGCTAGTTGAGCATTGCCAACGCCCATATTGAAGGGGAAATCATGAATACCGCCGTGCATCCGGTCGACGAAATCCTGCCTACCCCCCGCTTGCTGGTACTCGGTCTGCAACACGTGTTGGTCATGTATGCCGGCGCGGTCGCGGTTCCCTTGATCATTGGCCGCGCGCTGAAATTATCGCCGGAAGACGTTGCTTTCCTGATCAGCGCCGATTTGTTCGCCTGTGGCGTCGCCACGCTGGTGCAGTGCATCGGCTTCCCCGGTGTAGGCATTCGCCTGCCGGTCATGATGGGCGTCACCTTCGCCTCGGTCGGACCGATGCTATCGATGGCGGCAGCCCCCGATATCGGCCTGCTCGGCATCTACGGATCGGTTATAGCTGCCGGAATCTTCGGCATTATTGCCGCTCCTTTCATCAGCCGGCTGCTGCCGCTGTTTCCCGCCGTCGTAACCGGGACGATCATTCTGGTGATCGGCATCTCGTTGATGCGAGTGGGTATCAACTGGGCCGGCGGCGGCCTGCCGACCCTGACCAGAGTCGTCGAGGGCGTTCCCGGTGCATTCCCGAACCCGGGCTATGGCCAGTTGCAGGGGCTCGGCGTCGCCCTGTTCGTGCTGTTGATCATTCTCGGCCTGATCAAATGGGGCTCGGGTTTCGTCGCCAACGTCTCGGTATTGCTCGGCATCGTCGCCGGCGCGATCCTGGCAAGCGTGCTGGGTGTGATGCATTTCGAAAAGGTTGCGGCAGCACCCTGGGGCGACATCGTGATCCCGCTGCATTTCGGCATTCCGCAATTCCACCTCGTGCCTATCATCACGATGTGCATCGTGATGATCGTGGTGATGATTGAATCGCTCGGGATGTTCCTGGCGCTCGGCGAAATCACCGGCAAGACCATTGACCGCGACGCGCTGACCCGGGGGTTGCGCGCCGACGGCGTCGGTACCGTGCTCGGCGGTCTGTTCAATACGTTCCCCTATACCTCGTTCTCGCAGAACGTCGGTCTCGTCAGCGTCACCGGGGTACGATCGCGCTGGGTGACCGTCACCGGCGGCGCGATCATGCTGGTTCTCGGTTTGCTGCCGAAGATGGCGGCGCTGGTGGAGGCGGTGCCGCTGGTGGTGCTCGGCGGCGCCGGCCTGGTGATGTTCGGGATGGTCGCCGCGACCGGCGCGAGGATCCTCACCGCGGTCGATTTCAAGAACAACCGCTACAACCTGTTCGTGGTGGCGATTTCGGTCGGCTTCGGCATGATCCCGCTGGCGGCGCCGAACTTCTTCCGCAACCTGCCGCACGACCTGCAGCCCTTGCTGGAGTCGGGCATTCTGCTGTGCGCGCTGGTCGCGGTGATCCTGAACGCGTTCTTCAACGGCATCGGCAGCAGCGCCGCGGCGCAAGCCGATGCCGCGTCGGCGGCCGCATCGGCGCAGCACGTGTGAGAGAAAACGTCATTGCGAGCCAACGGGCCGCGCGAATGCGCGCCCCATGATAAACTCCGCGAAGCAATCCTGGCGGAATACTCCGGTCAATGGATTGCTTCGTCGCTTCGCTCCTCGCAATGACGGAAGAAAATGAAGACGCGCTGCTCACCATGAATGGTGAATTTCAGCTCCCCCGATACGTCGCGTAACTCCAGGGCGTGACCAATAGCGGCACGTGGAGGTGGCCCTCGGGATCGCTCGCCGAAAAACGCAGCGGGATGCGATCGAGAAACGGCGGATCGGTCATGGGCACCTGCCGCGCGGCGAAATAATCCGCGGTGCTGAACGTCAGTTCATAATTGCCGATCGGCACTGGCCGGCCGTGTATCAGCGGTTGATCGGTGCGGCCATCGCTGTTGGTGATCGCGCGCGTGACGACCCGGCTTGCGCCGAGCGCCGACAGTTCGATCAGTTCGAGCTTGATGCCGGCGGCCGGTTTTCCGCTGTGGGTATCCAGCACATGCGTGGAGAGGCGCCCGTGCACCTGCAACCGGTCGTCCGAGATGACGAGCTGGTCGACTCGCAGAGCCGCGATCCGGCAGATTTCCTCGATCGATTTCTGCGTCTCAGTGCTGGCATCGTTCGGCAGCCGGCGCTCGAAGTCGCGCAGGATCGAATCCCTGGTGTGGCGGCGAACGCAGACGATATAGGGAAAGCCAAATTTGGCGCGATAGGCATTGTTGACGCGCTCGAACGCCTCGTATTCGGCGTCCGACAATCGATCGAGGCCGACGCTGTTCTGTTCGGCGCTGGATTCAGCGGTCAAGCCGGCGGCGCGCTGGGTCTTGTCGGCGAGATCGGGATGCGCCTTGATCAGCGCCAGCCGCAGGCCGGAACTCGCATGGTCCACGGCTGCCGTCATCGCCGCGAACAACGGCTTGACGCCGGCAAACGGCCTGGCATCCGCCGCCTTTTCGGCAATCCACGGCGAATATTCGAAAATATTCGCCAACGCGGCGACAAAGTCTTCCCTGCTGCAAGCGTTCAGATCGGCGAGCGTTTTCTGCGACATGGTGTCCTGACTATCCGATGCTCGGCGCATTCGCCGCCAGATGCGCGAGATTGGCGTGCCAGTGCTGCGCGATCTGCAACCGCGTCGGCACCCAGACCCGGTCGTGACCTGCGACATAGTCGATAAACCGCGCCAGCGCCGCCGCGCGACCCGGACGGCCGACCACCCGGCAGTGCAGCCCCACCGACATCATCTTCGGCGCGGTCTCGCCCTCGGCATAGAGCACGTCGAAACTGTCTTTGAGGTAGGTGAAAAACTGATCGCCACCGCCGAACCCCTGCGCATTGACAAAGCGCATGTCGTTGGCATCGAGGCTGTAGGGGATGATCAGATGCGGTCCCGCCGGCCCTTTGATCCAGTACGGCAGGTCGTCGGCGTAGGAGTCGCAGGAATAGAGAAAGCCGCCGGCTTCCATCACCAGCTTCACGGTGTTGATCGAGGTCCGTCCGGTGTACCAGCCGAACGGACGTTGCCCGGTCACCTCGGTGTGGACGCGGATGGCGTCGGCGATCTCGACCCGTTCCTCCGCTTCCGACATGTCCTTGTGCTCGACCCACTTCATGCTGTGGCTGGCAATGTCCCAGCCGGCCTCTTTCATGGCCGCGACAATTTCAGGATTTCGTTTCAGCGCGGTCGCGACGCCGAATACCGTCACCGGCAGCTTGCGTCCGGTGAACATCCGCCATAGCCGCCAGAAGCCGGCGCGGGAGCCATATTCGAACATCGATTCGATATTGGCGTGGCGCTGCCCGGGCCAGGGCTGTGCGCCGAGCACGTCGGACAGAAACGCCTCCGACGCCCGATCGCCATGCAGGATGTTGTTTTCGCCGCCTTCCTCGAAATTCACCACGAACTGGACGGCGATTTTCGCGCCATGCGGCCAGTGCGGATCCGGCGGATTGCGTCCGTAGCCGTGGAGGTCGCGGGGATATTCGGCGTCGGCCATCTATACCGCCTCGAAGCGGACTTTCTGCGCGCCTTTCCACAGCACGGTCTTGCCCAGTTCGGGCAGCCGATCGAGATTGGAGGTCAGCGTAATGAAATGATTGCCGGCGAGCTGGCCCATTTTGCTGGCGAAATGCACGCCGCCATAGGCCAGCAGGATTTCGGTTTCGCTGATGCCGCCGGGATAAAGGATGATCTGGCCGGGCGCGGGATAACTGGTGTGGTTTTCGTAGGAGACGCCGAAATCGAGATCGCCAAGCGGCATCCAGACCCCCTCGCCGCTCCAGCGCACATGGATCGCCTGGCTCTCGAACGGCATCGCCTTGCGAAAGGCGGCACAGGTCTTGGGCGCCAGTTTCTCCTCGAAGCGAGCCTGAAACGTGAAGTCACCGGCGTGGACGACGAGTTGGCTCATCACTTAAATCTCATGGGGTTTGAACAGACAGGGAGCAGCGTTGCAGCCAGCGATCACGGATGCGCGCTCATTGGTCCGGTCGCTTGACTTCATAGGAGAGCCCGAAAATTCCGCTTCGGTGTATTTCCGGTTCCGGCGGCGGCGGCGGCGCGATTTCAGCCTGCGGCGGCAGCGGTGGCGGGCCCGGCAAATTATTGCACTTCATCGAATAGACCAGCTGGTGATCCGCGGTCTGGCCGATCGGCGCACAGGGATCCACGCGGCTGGTCACGTTCTTGGGCACCAGCTTGACTTGCGCCCACGCCGGCGAGCCGACCAGAAGGAGAATGATAAATACCAGTCTTTTCATGGTCTTCCCCAAGCAAGAAATGTACCGTTCGGGATCCAGTCCCACCGCCCGATCCATCGATTTCGACCCGACCATTCAATCGGGTTGAGTAGACCAAGTCCATAATTGTTGCGATGGTTTTCGAAGGCTCAGTTTGACCAAATAAAGGCCCGTCGCGGCAAGAGGGGCACATGAAACGGCGCAACTTCATCAAGTTGGCTATCGGCTCGGCATCGATGTGGCCGATACTGGCCCGCGCGGACGTCTATCCGTCGCGAACGATTACTCTGATCGTCCCTTTTGCGGCCGGCGGCCCGACCGACGTGATCGCTCGCGTTGTCGCCGAACGCATGGGTGAAGCGCTCGGCCAGACCGTGCTGATCGAGAACGTGACCGGGGCATCGGGTTCGATTGCAGGCACGAAGGTGGCTCGCGCCACGCCCGACGGCTACACCATTACCATCGGTCACTGGGGAACGCATGTTCTCAACGGCGCGATTTACGATCTCAAGTACGATCTTTTGAAAGACTTCGAGCCGGTGGCCCTGATCGCAAATGGTCCCCAGCTCATCATCGCGAGGCCGACATTACCGCCGACGGACCTCAAGCAGTTCATCGCCTGGCTGAAGGAAAATCCGAACAAGGCAACGGCCGGAACCGCGGGTCCCGGCACCGGAGCACACGTCGCTGGCATCTTCTTTCAAAAAATGACCGGCACCAGCTTTTCATTCGTGCCTTATCGCGGCGCGGGCCCGGCGCTTAACGACCTGATGGCCGGACATATCGATCTGATGTTCGATCAGGCCTCGAATTCCCTGGCCCAGGTCCGCGGCGGCACCGTTAAGGCATTCGCCGTTACCGCACCGACGCGCCTGGCGTCGGCGCCGGACATTCCGACCGTGGACGAAGCCGGCTTGCCGGGACTCTATATCGCTTATTGGCACGGCATTTGGGCGCCGAAGAATACGCCGGGCGACATCGTGGCAAAGCTGAACGGCGCCATCGTGAAGGCTTTGGCCGATCCCAATCTACGTCAGCGTTTCCTCGAACTGGGCCAGGAAATTCCACCGCTCGACAAGCAGAGTCCGGCCGCACTGCGAAGCCATCAGGAAGCCGAGATTCAGAAATGGTGGCCGATCGTGAAGGCGGCCAACATCAGGGCGGAGTAAGCGGATCGGCGCGGGAACCGCTTCGGGTGGGTCCCGAAATCGAGAGCTTGAAGACGCGGCCGCACCGGCGTCTTCGTCGTTCCGTTATTATGGAAACACTCGGCAGGGCTGACTTAGAGGATTTCTACTCATTCCTCGTCAGCCAGCCTGAGCAAGTCATTCGACAAGGCCTCACCGGGAATCCGGTGTTTGGGACGACGAAAGCGGGGCTGAATTGGCTTCATGGCCCGTTGTGGGCGGTTGATCAAACCCGGACATCACCGGGCCACCAACGCCAAACCGGACGCGATAGACTTGCAAATTCTCCATGACGCGCTGGACATAATTGCGGGTTTCGGCAAGTGGAATGCGTTCCACCCAATCGACCGCGTCCACGCTGGGATCGCGGGGATCGCCGTGCTTCTGCACCCACTCCCGAACCCTTCCCCGGCCGGCATTATAGCCCGCGAAGGTCATGATGTGAGAGCCGTTGTATTCCTTTAAAAGCGCGCTGAGTTCGGCTGCGCCCATTTGCGTGTTGTACACGGGATCGGAGACCATCCGGTCCCAGTCGTAGCTGACGCCGAACCTTTTGGCGGTGTCGCGACCGGCTTCCGGCGTGACCTGCATCAAGCCGACCGCATTGGCCGACGACTTGTCGCGCTGGTCGAAACCGCTTTCGGTGCGCGCGACCGAATAGATGATGCTGCGTTCGATCTCGGGTCCAATCGGGCTATGCGGCGGGATCCCGATCGTCGGGAAGGCGTAGTGGTCGACCGGCAGGCCACGGCCGAGCGCCGTCTTCCCGATCTCCAGCATGCCACGCGCATCGTTGTGGCGCCCGGCAAGCTCGCCGAGTGCGGCCAGCGTTGCCACGTCACTGCACTGCTCCGCGAGATCCACCATAAAGCTCACCACGGCGTCGCGCTCGCCAACCGCGTAGAGCATATCGGCGGCGCGCACGATTTCGTCCGAAAGTGCAGGGCCGCTGGCCGGATCGGCTTGCAGCGGCGCGCGGAGCTCAAGTCTTCTAAGGCCGAGCTTGGCACGCGCAAGCTGGCCGTAATAAGCGGTGCTATGGCGCGCGGCGGCTTGATAGGCCGCGCGCATGGCATCGTTGTCTCCGATCGCCTCGGCGGCGCGGCCTCGCCAGTAGTTCGCCCGCGCGAGCACGATTGGATTGGCCGATCCGTCGTCGATATGGGCGAATTGCGCGCGCGCCGTGGCGGGATCGTTGAGATAGCGCAGCGCGATCCAGCCCGACATGAAATGGAAATCCGCCCGGTAATTTTCACCGGCCGGCAGGGCGGCGGCGCGCACGATCTCATACGCAGTCCGGAACTGGCCGAGATCGAGCAGCTTGCGGGCAAGAACGCGCCGTTCGCGCCACCATTCATCGGTGTCCTGCAGCGCCATGGTTTCCGGCGCCGCCGCCAGAGTCAGGCGCACAGCGTCGTCAATTTTATCGTGACGCAACATCCAATGGACGCGGCACAGCGTGTAGCCCAGGTCCTGCCGGGCCGCGGTCTCGACGGAGTCGAGCCGGTCGAGCGCCTTGGTCTCATTGGTCATGGCGGCCACGCAGGCTTTCACGATCGAAAGCTCGTTGTCGCCGAGGCGCTGCGCTGCGCGCTTCGCTCCTGAAAAATCCTTTGCGCCGATGCGCCTGTCCATCCGTGCCCGGTGATCGTCACGCCCGAGCAGGTCGCGGAACATCTCGAAGGCCTCGGTTTCCGAGCGTTCCGACATCTCATCCGATCGCCATGCCTCGCGAGCCCAGCGTCCGGCGCCGTCACGGTCACCTTCGGCGAGTAGCGCGCGCGCGAGCGCCAGACGGCCCTTGGTGCTCGTCGGCTGATCGCCGGTAAAGCTGTGAACGGTAGTCGGCTCGCTCCGCTCCTGCCAAAGGCGCGCCTCCGCGCGCCGCCGCATCAAACCCATGCCCGGCCAGCCCGGGTTATCGGCAATGAATGCCGCATACCGGCCGAATACCGCGTCAGAGTCCGGATTGCGCAGAATGAACCATTCGACAAGTTTCTGGGCCGCCGGATCCCCGATGGTTTTTTCGATGACGGTCGCTTCACCGGTCTTGGTCTTGCGCGACAGATCAATCGCGTTCTTGACCGCCGCCAGATCTCCCGAGAGTGGCGGTGCGGCCGCAGTATCGGCAAATGGCGGTGTCTTGTGCCGCGCCGCCTCGACATGCGCCACATGCCCCTTGCCGTGGTGCCGCACGCCCGTTGTCTCGTGTGCCTTCTCGGCATGCCGGACTTGCTTGGGACGGGCGAGCGCGGTCGCATCGCCCGCAAGTGCGGCGAGTATTGCCAAGCTGAGAAAACAAGTGAGCGGCCGGAAGCGCTGGTTCAATCCGTGGTCCCCTGCGAAGCCACTGGCGCGACCCATGAGGTCGCACGATCCCTGCGGTTGGAACTGCATCGACACTACCACATCATGAGATTCGCGGCTGTCGCGCTTCGGCAACAGCGCCTGCAAACTCTGGGGCACCATGCTAAATGGCTAAGTGTTTGAAAATATTGGTGGTGTGTGCCGCCAGACAGGAACCGGGAGGAACCCGAAAGTGGCCAAATTGAGATTCAATCCAGAAGCGGATCGATGGACGCCTGGGCAGCCCAGCGGAACTTGCGTTCCTTGTATTGGGTGCCGTCCTTGCCCGAGAGCATGACGAGCAGATCGTAGACGCTGCGGCCGGATTCGATCCACGCCCGCTCCTTGTCGTCGAAGTCGATATTGCGCATCGCCAGATCGAGCACTTCGCCCGCCTTCGCCCAGGGCACAACGGTCAACCCATCGTCGTCACCAAACATCAGGTCGCCGTTACTGACCGATACGCCGCCACAAATCACGGTTTCGCCGATCGCGCCAACGGACGGCGTGCCGAAGCCCGCGATGGCCGGCGCTCGGCCGCAGGCAAACAAAGGAAGCGGGTCGGCCTGCGTCTGGATTTCGAGCAGGTCTCGCACCATGCCGTCGATGACGACGGCTCTCAGTTTGTTGCGGCTTGCATTCCAGTGGACCATGCTGCCCCAGACCGAAAGCTCGGATCGACCGCCCGCATCGACCACCAGAACATCGCCGGCGCTGGCCAGCGACAGCGCTTCTATGGTTCGGCGGGTAAAGCCAGGCAGGGTGCGCACCGTCAGCGCCCGTCCGGCAAAGCGCCGCCCCGGCAGCAGGGACTGGATCCGTGGCGACATGCAGGCGCCTCCGCCGGAATTGACGTGCTCGCTGGTCATGCGGGGATGCAGGAATTTTTCGACCAGGGCGCGGGCCACTTCGTTGTTGCCGGAGGACGCGATCATATCCATGACTCTTAAGTCCTTTTGCGCTCGCCGGAGCCGCCGGCGACCAATCCGAGCCGGAGGGCTGCTTCCGTCGCAGTTCTAGGCCGCGCGGCACATGCCAGCAAATTCCAAATTGCTTGCACTGTATTCCATCGAGTTATGTAATGTGCGCACAGTCGAGGCTGGGGGATGCGGCAGTCCCCGTTCCGGGTGGTGACGCATGAATATGCAAAGGCTCCGCGCCTTTCAGGCGATTATGAGAACCGACTCCGTCACCTCCGCAGCCGACGAGCTCAAGCTGACCCAGCCGGCGGTCAGCAAACTGCTGAAAGCCCTCGAACTCGAAGTTGGTTTTCCCCTGTTCAACCGGGCCAGGGGGCGCTTGACCCCGTCGGCCCAGGGAACGGCGTTCTACCAGCGGGCGCAGCGCATTCTGGCGGAGATCGAAGACCTCGCGACGATCGCGCGCAACGTCGCGGAAAACAGGCTGGGCGAAATCAGGCTGGTCGCCATGTCGCAACTTTCGACAAGGCTGTTCCCCCGGGCGATCGGAGAGTTTCAGAAGAAGCATCCCGATGTGTACGTCTCGCTCGAGATCATTCCGCGGCGCGACGCCGATCGCTGGATCAGTGGATTGAATTTCGATCTTGGAGTCAGTGCGCTTCCCATCCTGTGGAGCGGTCTCGGATACGAGCCTTTTCTGACATTGGCTCCCGTCGCGGTGGTCCCCACGGCCAACCCGTTGTCGTCGCGGGCCTCGCTCAGCGCGCGAGACCTCGACGGTCAGCCCTTCATCCGCTTGACCAATTCCAATCTGCTGCGATCCCAGGTGGATGCCGATCTGATCGAGGGGAACTCGCACCCCATCGTCAAGGCGGAGGTGTCCTCCCCGATCACGGCCTGCGCACTGGCGGCGCAGGGCGTCGGCCTCGCGGTGGTCGATGCGCATAGTCCGGTGGTTGCGAAAACGGACGACTTCCAGATCGTGCCGTGGAAATCTTCCATTTTGCTGACCTACGGCTTCTTTTATCCCAAGGATGGCGCCAATCCGTTCGTGCCCGTCTTCAAGAAAATCCTCAAGCGATTGGCGATCGCCGATCAGCCCCGATTGCGCATCCGCTCCGCCAATGGACGCTGAGCTGCGCGCAGCCGGGTATTCCAATTTATTATGAAGTCACTCTGATTTTGAATTTGCTGGGATGACCCCGTGCCCCTAGCCTGAACGCGAGCTGGCGCCGGCACGGCGCCGGCCGTTCAACACATCAGGGGGAACAGCATGGACGAGATGTCGCCAAAGTCGCAGCCTGCCACGGTATTTTCCGCCTCGCGCCGACGCCTGATCGTCGGCGGTGCGGCGATGGCGCTCGCCGGAACCGGCGTGATCGGGATCGCTGCCGCGCAGACATCAAAGACCATGCGGGTCGGGGTCCATAAGGGTGTGGTGTTCGTCCCCTCGCTGCTCCTCCAGTCGCTGCTCGGTGCCTCATGGCAAGTGGAGCTATCCTATTTCGGGTCGCCCGCGGACATGGCCAACGCGATCGCTTCGCGCAGCATCGACATTGGCTATACCGGGGTGACGATCGCTGCGATCGCGCGCTCCAAGGGGTTGCCGATCGTCATCATCGCGAGTTCAGCCGGCAAGGGAACCGCCATCATCGTCGGCGCCAAAACGTCGATCCAGAAGGTGGAGGATCTGAAGGGCAAGAATATCGGTCAGGTGGTCGGCGGAATCCAGGACGTTCAGCTTCGCGAGCAGCTCCGGATGGCGGGGCTGAGCATGAAGGACGTCAATCCGATCGCGATCTCCTTCGCCGATCTGCCGGCGGCCCTGGAAAAGGGCGGCATCGACGCTTTCTGCGGCGGCGAGCCGGCGTCCACCAAGACCATCGAGGACGGATATGGCCGGCTGCTCAAATATCCCTACGATACGCCCGTCGGCACCATCAACGCAGGCATTCTGACGCGCGAAACTACAGTGCAGGAAAATCCCGACATGCTCCGCGCATTCGTCGGCGCTCATCGCCAAGCGGTCACACGTCTTCGCGGCAACCTGGACGAAGCGGCCGAGCTTGCCAACAAGAATTGGGGTTTTCCGCTGGAGACGTCGCGAAAGGCGCTCAACAATGTGGACTTGCGTTGGGTCCTCGACGAAGGTTTCATGAGCGACCTCGCCAACTACATGGCGCGAATGAAGGATCTTGGTATGATTTCGGAGGTTCCCGACATCAACAAACTGGTGATCCGGGACTTCGCCAAGGCCTAGCCGGCTGCATTGCGCTTCCCGGGGTCACGATGCTCCGGCACGGAGATGCCAGATTTGTTCAATTTCGACCGCCTCGCGGCCATCGGCAAGGCAGCCTATCTGCCGGTCGTCCTCGTCATCATATGGGCCTTCGTGACGGAGAGCCGATGGGTCCCGGCCTATGTGCTGCCGTCGCCAAGCACGGTTCTGGCCACACTCGTGGATTTCATTTTCGGAGGTTCCGAACAGTCGTTCTCCGGTACTTTTGTGAAGCATTTTCTGCAGAGCCTCTACCGGGTGGCGGGCGGCTTCGCATGCGGGACGCTTCTCGGCGTCCCCTTGGGGATCGTGCTGGGATATAACCGCGGGATCGGCGCATTCATTGAGCCGACGATCGAGCTGTCGCGCGCGGTCCCCGGGATTTGCTGGCTTCCGCTGGCGCTGGTCTGGTTCGGCATCGGAACCGGCACCAGTGTTTTTCTGATTGCGCTCGGCTCGTTCTACTCGATCTTCCTCAGCACGCTCGGCGGCGTGCGCTATGTCAATCCGGTGCTGCTGCGGGCCGGTAGGTCGCTGGGGGCGACCGAGTCCAGCCTGCTCTATACCGTGATCCTGCCCGCAGCCTTTCCATCGATCCTGAGCGGCTTGCGGCTCGGCCTGTCATATTCCTGGATCTACATGGTGTTGGGAGAGTTCACCGGAGTCAATTATGGCCTGGGCGCGCTGCTTCTGCAGTCCCGCGACACCATGGATACTCCTTTGATTATAAGTCTGATGGCAGTAATCGGCACCTTGGGTGTCATCTCCGACAGGATCATGCTGCTGTTCATGACCAAGATACTTGGAATGGACGTCAGATGACCGACGCCCTCGCGGCCGAAGCACCGGTAAGGACAATGCCGCCTTCAGACGATCGGCCGGCAAAGATAAGCTTCCGCAACATCACCAAGGAGTTCGTGTCGCAGGCCGGCGGTCCTGCCATGAAGGCGATCGACGGCTTGTCGCTCGACATCGCGGAAAAGGATTTCGTTTGCCTGATTGGCCCGTCGGGATGCGGAAAAAGCACGCTGTTGAACCTGATCGCCGGATTTGAATCCGCGACGTCGGGCGAAGTCCTGCTGGACGGTGTCGGCATCAAAGGTCCCGGCCCCGATCGTGGCGTGGTGTTTCAGGAAGGCGCGCTGTTCCCCTGGCTGAACGTGCTCGACAATGTCTGCTACGGGCCGAAACGTCTGTCGGTGCCGCGCCAACGCTACCTCGCCGAGGCGCATGCCATTCTCAGGCAGGTCGGACTATCGGCGTTCGCGCAATATCTTCCGGCCGAACTTTCGGGCGGTATGCGGCAACGCGTTGCGATCGCACGCGCGCTCATCAATCAGCCGCCGGTCCTGCTGATGGACGAACCTTTCGGTGCGCTCGATCCGCAAACGCGGGTGCTGATGCAGGAAATGCTGCTGCAAATCTGGGAGCGCGATAACCGGACGGTGCTGTTCATTACCCACGATGTCGAGGAAGCGCTGTTCCTGGGCAGTCGTGTCGTCGTGATGAGCAGTCGGCCCGGACGCGTGCTGGAAGATGTCCGCGCCGATCTGCCCCGGCCGCGTGACTTCTCCGTCCTCAAGGAACCGGAATTCGTCAAGGTCAAGGCGGATTTGTTCGCGCTGGTCCGGGAGCAAACGATTGCAGCGGCGGCCGATTCGGCCGGCAGCACCCGACCCTCCCGGATCAAATGAATTCCTGATCAGACAGGTCGATGCTCTCACTTGCGAACATTGGCGTCGGGACCGACTCCATTTGCGACAATCGAGTCAACCCTAGAGCTGGAACTTCTGCCACGCATCGCGGAGGGCTTCCGCAAGCCGGTCGATCTGCTCATCGGTGTGGAACGGCGTGGGTGTGATCCGCAACCGCTCCGTTCCCCTTGGAACGGTGGGATAATTGATCGGCTGGATATAGATCCCCGCTTTCTCCAACAGATAATCGCTGACCGCTTTACACTTCTCGGGATCTCCGACCAGCACAGGAACGATGTGCGACTCGTTTTGGATATAGGGAATCGCGTAGTCGTCGAGCCGGGATCTGACCGCGGCAACCCGATCTCGGTGCCGAACCCGCTCGCTGCCCGAGGATTTGAGATGGCGTATCGCGGCGCTCGCGGCCGCACAGACCGGCGGCGGCAAGGCGGTCGTGAAGATGAAACCCGGCGCGTAGGAGCGGATCGCATCGATCGCCGCCGACGAGCCGGCGATATAGCCGCCAAGGCAGCCAAAAGCCTTCGCCAGAGTCCCTTCGATAAAATCGATACGGCCGGCCACACCTTCGCGTTCGCTGATCCCGCCACCATGCGCGCCATACATTCCAACCGCATGCACCTCATCGCAATAGGTCATCGCGCCGTATCTTTCCGCAAGCTCGCAGATAGCGCGGATCGGCGCGATGTCGCCGTCCATGGAATAGAGGCTTTCGAACATGACAAGCTTTGGCCGCGCGCGTCCAGCCGACCTCAGCAATTGCTCGAGATCAGCGACGTCATTGTGACGGAAAACGATCTTCTCGCAGCCGGACCGGTGAATGCCTTCAATCATCGAGTTGTGATTGCTTGCATCCGACAGGATGAGGCAATTTGGAACGAGCCTGGCGATAGTGGAAATGCCGGCCTGATTTGAAACATAGCCCGACGTGAAAACCAGCGCCGACGGCTTGCCGTGCAGGTCGGCGATCTCGCGTTCAAGCTCGACCAGCGGATGATTGGTGCCCGCGATGTTGCGTGTGCCTCCGGCACCGGTACCCATGCGCGCGGCGGTCGCCATCATCGCATCGACGACCGACCGGTGCTGGCTCATGCCAAGGTAGTCGTTGGAACACCACAGAACGATTTCGCGCTTCCCTGCGGGAGTATGCCAGATCGCCTCGGGAAACTTGCCCGCCTGCCGCTCGATGTCGGCGAAGACCCGATAGCGCTGCTCCTCGTGCAGACGATTGAGCGCACGATTGAAAGCCGCCTCGTAGTCGGGCTTTTGATGGCCGGAACAGGGGAGGAAATCGACCGTCGTCCGGGACCGTGCGGTCCCAACCGGAAAACCAGATCGAGCTGGAACAAGCGCCGGCATGTCGTATTACCTCTCGTGGCGTCCGAAGCCGGGGCCGCAAATACCTAGTATAAATAGGCTACCCCACGGCCTTGTAAATGCGATTGATGCAGATCAAGAGCCTGCGGAGTCTGGATCCTTGGTGTCAAAGCTGCCCAAAGATGAGTAGCGCCGAAAGATAAAAGGTGATTGATTTGAGTCAAAATGAAAGACTGCGCCTGCAATAGTCTTTAATCAGGAGATTTGCACGACACAGCCGCGCGCTATCAGCGAAGCGACCCGATATATGCAGCAAGATCGCCCGCCTCATTTCGGCTCAGCGGAAAATTCGGCATCTTCGGGTGCGGGTCGAGAAGGAAGAAGGCTACCTTTTCCGGAGTGAAGTCAGACTTGCGCGCGATTGCCGCAAACGGGGGAACGTCCGCACTTGCCTGCTTCTGATCTCCGGCAACCACATGACAGGTGGCGCACCAGCGCTTGGCGAGCTCAGCACCGTGATTTGCATCGGCGCCCCACGCCAACGATCCGCTCAGCCCGACTGTGGCAACGACCAACAATCCAACCTGTCCAAACACCGCTCGCATCCGATCTTTCCTCCGAAAACAGAAGTCTACGCTATCCGCGGGAAACAATACAATGGGCTCGGCAATCGGCTATTACCAGTTGATGCCAGGCGAAAGTTGCAAGGCAGCCCTTGATGACAGAAATCGTTAATTTTGTGGCATTGGCTTTTGATCGCATCGACGGCGTCCTGGTCGCCAATGAACCCGTGGTATGCGCAAGTCCCATGGCCGCGATCCAAACGGCGCAGGGGCAGTGGAAGGTGTTCGGTCACGCCGGCGCCGTTGCATTCAGCCGCACCAGCGATTTCGAAAAAGGAAAATTCAACCGCAGGCATGTGCTACGCCGGTTCGGGCAGGTACCCGATGAGTACTCAGAAGAATATGATGACGAATGAATTCTGGATGACGGCGATGGTATTCGGCCTGTCGACATCGTCCATACTGGCGCAGGATGTTGCGGCCGGCGAAACGTCGTTCCGGAAATGCCTGCCGTGCCATGCGGTCGGCGCCGACGCCAGGAACAAGATCGGACCGCTCCTTAACGGGATCGAGGGCCGCAAGTGCGGAACCGTGAGCGGTTACAGTTATTCCGAAGCGAACAGGAATTGCGCCTTCACCTGGAACGAAGCGATCTTTCTGGACTACATCAAGAGCCCAAAAGCCAAAATTCCTGGTACCAAAAATTTGTTTTCGGGCATCAAGGATGAGACCGAGGCCAGCAACCTGTGGGCCTACCTCAGACAGTTCGGTCCCGATGGGAGTCCGAAATGATCTAAATAAGGCGTGATCGACTCACTTTTGAGGCAGGTCAATCCCCGCTTCTCTTGATGCGATAAAAATTCCATCCCTCGCGCAGAAGATGACGGTCCATGCCAAAGCTTGCCTTGAAGTTTCTCCTGACAGCATCAATGCTTCATCGCAAGCGTCGGCGGACGGACTGGTATTGGACGATTGCGATCGTTAGCACGCTGGTCACGATTGGCCTGATTGCGCTCTACGTTTCTCAACGCCGCATGCCCGGCTAAGTCTTGCGCGAAAAGGCACATAGACCCGCTTGATGGCCTTTATTCAGGGCGGGTCTCATGGGCTGGTTCGTCGTCTGCGATGGCGCGCCAGGCCGCACCTTCAAGATCGTCATACTGCCCGCTCTTGAGCGACCAGAGAAACCCGAGCAGACCGACAAGCCCGAGACCAAGGGCCAAAGGCACGAGAATCACGAGTACTTCCATCACGATCTCCCGTGCGCAGCGCGACGTGCGCGAAGCGCGTTCAGCATGACCAGCAGCGAGGACCCGGACATCGCCGCCGCCGCGATCAAAGGCGTTGCAACTCCGCTGATGGCAATGGGGACCGCCAGCAGGTTGTACCCGACCGCAAGCCAGAGGTTCTGCCGCATCAGGTGGAGCGCCTCGCGCGAAACATCGATTGCCGCGACGACCGGGGCGAGCGGCTTGCCAAGGAAAACCAGATCGGCCGTGGCCTGGCTGAGATGCCCGGCGGTTATCGGTGACATCGAGACATGCGCCGCAGCCAGCGCCGGCGCATCGTTCAACCCGTCGCCAACCATCATCACCTTGAAGCCTTGGCGTTTCAAATCTTCAATGCGCGCGATCTTGTCGGAAGGCGTAACCCCGGCGCGCCACTCGTCGATTCCAAGCGTCTGGGCCGCGGCTCGGACCGCCGGCTCCCGATCACCGGAGAGAATCTCGATTGCGATGCCGCGCGCTTGCAGTGCGGAAACCACGGCCTGCGCGTCAGGGCGCACACGCTGCCGGACCGCAAACATATAGCACGCGCCGCCTCGTTTGAAGGCCACGGCCGATACTTCCGGATCGAGACTCAACATCTCATTGGCCAACTCGTCGGCTTCGCAGAACGACGGCCTGCCCAGCCTTACCTCTTCGCCGTCGACGAAGCCACGGACGCCCTGCCCCGGCTGCTCGACAATTTCGGCGAGCGGCGATTTGGCATTCGAAGCGCGCGCTACCGCGGCTGCGACCGGATGATGGCTCGCAAGCGCGACCCGTCCGGCCAGATCAAACACGTCCTTCGGAACACTGCCTGAATTCACCACATCGAGTTCCGGGAGTGTCAGCGTACCGGTCTTGTCGAAAATAACACGATCGACCTCGGCCAGCCGCTCGATGGAATCGCCCGAGTTCAGCAGGACTCCGGCCCGGAACATGGCTCCGGCCGCTACGGTTTGCACCGTGGGAATTGCGAGCCCCAGCGCGCAGGGGCAGGTGATGATCAGAACGGCAATGCCGGTGACGATGGCGTCGTGCCAGGTTGCACCCATCAGAACCCAGCCGAGTATCGTCAGCAACGCCGTCGCGTGCACCACCGGCGCATAGAGCCTGGACGCACGATCGGCGAGGCGCACATAGCGGGAGCGGGTCTGCAAGGCATTGTCGAGCAATCGGGTGATTTCCGCCAGCAGCGTACCCTCCGACGCCGCGGAAACCCGGACGCGCAGTGCTCCGGAGATGTTGAGCGAGCCGGCATAGACAGCGGTGCCATGTTCCGCGGTCGCATACAGGGTTTCCCCCGTAATCAGGCTTTGGTCGATCTCGGATCGTCCTTCGATAACCGTGCCGTCGACCGCGCACCGTTCACCCGGCCGCAGCAAAACGATATCGCCGGCCTGAATCGCGGCGACCGGCACCTCGGATATCTCGTCGGTCCCGATGAACTTGGTCGCCGTCTCGGCCTTGAGCGCCGCCAGATTTCCGGCAAATGCGCGCGTTTTCAGACGCATGCTCTGGTCGAGATAGCGTCCCACCAGCAAGAATGTCAGCAGCATGATGGCGGCGTCGAAGTAGGTATGCTCGGCATGGCGCAAGGTTTCGACTACCGACATTGCAAGCGCAAGCGTGACGCCGATGCTGATCGGAACGTCCATATTGACATTCCGGGTACGCAACGCCCGAAACGCAGAGCGGAAGAATGGCTGGCCGGCGTAGGCGACCGCCGGCAGCGCGATCAAGGCCGACAGCCAGTGAAAAAAATCGCGCTGCTCCGGAATCATATCGCCGGCGTTGCCGGACCAGACCGGAATCGACAGCATCATCACATTCATGGTGGCGAACGCTGCGACGCCGAGACAACGCAGCAGAAATCGCGAGTTGTCGGCCGCAACGGCCTCCGCTCGTACCGCTTCAAACGGATAGGCCTTGTAACCGAGTTCCGCGAGCCGATCGATGAAGCCGGCGGGGTCGAGTGCGCCCTGCTTCCATTCCAGCGCCACGCGGCGGTCGGTCAGGTTGACACGCGCGAGCGTGACGTCGGGCATCGCGGAAAGTCCGCGCTCGATCTTTGACATGCATCCGGCGCAACTGACGCCTTCAACTGCAAGATCGATGTGTGAGAGACCCGAGCCTATGTCCCTCACATAATGGGAAAAGTCGCGTGTCGCCTGCATGATGCAGCCTTTCCTAATTCAACAGCACGCGATTTCTTGACAGGAACATCCGCTGTCCTGCGGTGTCGCCTTCCAACACCAGATCCCATTGTCCCGGCCCGATCTGGGGTGCACTCCCGCGATAGACGCCGCTTGCTATCTCAGCGAGCAAAACCGCCCGATCGGCTCGCCTGTCGGCAGGCCGCTCGAAGTGACCTTGAAAATTCAAACCGGTCATCGGTAGACCGCTGCTGTCGCGCACCTCGACCTCTACTGTGGCGCCTCCATTCGGCGCGCGCTGAATATGCGCATCGACTTTCCAGTTTCGGGCGTTCTGGTCGTGGGCAGCCGCGATCTCATTCTCGTAGGCCAGACTGGCGCTATAGGCGCTATCGACCTCGGTGCCGGGCAATGTCTGGATCGCGAGCTTCGCCATGACGACATTGACGGCGATCACGACGCCAAAAAAGGCGATCAGCATGAAGAGTACCTTGCGCCCGGTCAACGGCTTCGGCGATGCCAACGGTCGGCTCATTGCAAATTCCTCTGGCAATCTCATGGAGTGACGAAATTATCGGTCGCTGACGCCACCTCGCCGAGTCCGATATCGGTGACCCTGAATTTAACCGGACTCGATTTCTCGAGCTTGTTGTCGGAAGGCGTCGTTACGAGAAGCCTCAGTTCGGTGGTTTGATCCCGCCCGAGGACGATCATGGGACGGTCGCGCGTGATGGAATCGACTCCGACCACGTGGACTGTCGCGTTCGGCGGACCATCGATATCAATCGCTATGACGCGGTCGAAGCCCCGCTTGTTCAGAAGACGAACCGTATAGGCATTACGGACCGAACCGTCGCTCAGTTTCACCGCGACCGGATTGCGGTCATGCAACACGTTGACGTCGAGCAGCGTCCGCGTCAGCAGCGCGTAAAGCATGAGTCCGCCGACGGCTGCGATCATGGCACAATAGACAACTGTGCGCGGCCGGATCAGCCGGTAGATTTCCGATTTCCCTGCCTGCCTGCGCTGAATATTGATGTCGTTGTCGTACCCGATAAGACGGGGCTCCCTGCCGATCTTCTTCATCACGGTATCGCAGGCATCGATGCACAGACCGCACTGGATGCAGCCGAGTTGCGCGCCATTGCGGATATCGATACCTGTCGGACACACCGCAACGCATTGGTTGCAATCGATGCAGTCGCCGACGGTCTCACCAAGCGCGCGCAGATCGTTCGCCTTCTTCAGCGAAGTGCGCTGTTCACCGCGGTCGTATTTGTAGGTGACATTGACCGCCCATTCGTCGGTAAGCGCGGCCTGGATACGCGGCCACGGACACATATAAACGCAGACCTGCTCGCGCATGAAGCCGGCAAGCACATAGGTCGTTGCCGTCAATATTCCGATCCAGATATAAGCCAGCATGGGCGCCTGGAACGTCGCAAGCTGCTTCACGAGCGTCGGCGCATCGTTGAAATAGAGAACCCAGGCGCCGCCGGTCCACCACGCGATCAAAAGCCAGATCGAATGTTTCAGGGTGATTTCGCCAAGCCGTCGCAGCTTCACGGTGCCGCCAGCGGCATCTTTTCTCATGCGTTCGCGGCGATCGCCTTCGACCAGTCGCTCGACGGCATAAAACAGATCGGTCCATACGGTCTGCGGGCAGAGATATCCGCACCAGATTCGACCGCCGACCGAATTCATCAGAAAGAGCGTCATGGCGGCGACGATCAACAGCCCGGTAAAATAGTAGACCTCCTGCGGCCACAGCTCGATGAAAAAGAAATAGAATCGGCTGTTCGGGATATCGACCAGGACGGCCTGGCTCGGCGCACCCAGGCCGCGGTTCCACCGCACGAACGGCAGCAGGTAGTAGACGCCGAGGCAGAACGCCATCAGCCCCCATTTAATGCGGCGGAATGTTCCGGAGACGCTCTGCGGATAGACCTTCTTGTGGGCGACATAAAGCGGCCCATCGTCCAAGTCCATATCGATCGGAAGTGCGGTCTGGTTCATGATAAGGATTCATCTCGCGTCTTTGGCTGAACCTAGGCCCAATCCCGGACGCTCGATTGATCCACCTCAAACCGGCGTCTCCGACCGATACGATCGGCTCGCGCCGGCCTTACTGGCCGCCGCCAAGCGAATGAACATAAACCGCCATGGCCTTGATGGTCGATGGGTCGAGACGGCCGGTCCAGGCCGGCATCACTCCGGCGCGTCCGTTGGTAATGGTCTCGATGATGGTCGCCTCGTCCGAACCATAGAGCCATATCTTATCGGTCAGATTGGGGGCACCGACTTCCTGGTTACCGTTGCCAGCATCGCCGTGACAGGACACGCAATTATCGACGAAGATCTTCCGGCCTGCGACCGCATCGTAGCCTTGGCTGGTTGGCAGGTCCGACAGTGATCTCACATAGTTCGCAACCGTGACGATTTCGGCGCTCTTCAGGATACCTTCCTTGCCGAAGGCAAGCATCGCGCTTTCATGGGTTTTGGGGTGGCCCGACCGCGCCCCAAATTCGATGGTCTGCATGATCTGCTCGAGCGAGCCGCCCCACAGCCAGTCGTCGTCGTTCAGGTTCGGATATCCCTTGGCACCGGCAGCTCCGCTGCCATGGCATGGCGCGCAATTATCGCCAAACACGGCTTTGCCGCGCGCACGCGCCAGCGCCAGCAATGCGGGATCCTTCTCGATATCGGCAAGGGACGCCGCGCCAAGCGTCACCATCTTTTCACCGCGTATTTTTTCGAGATTGGACAGTTCGACGGCAACATCGGCACGCGACGAATAATGCAGCACCCCGGAGGTGTACCCCGACAGCAGCGGCCACGCCGGATAGACCACCCAGTATCCGACCGCCCAGACAATGCAGGCGTAAAAGGTGATAATCCACCAGCGCGGCAGCGGCGTATTCAACTCCTTGATGCCGTCCCAATCATGGCCGGTCGTCGCTGTGCCGGAGTGTTTGTCAATTTCACTGTGATCGGTCATGATCTCGTCATTCCTCTCGCAACGGCATTCTCGACGCCTCGTCGAAGGTCGCCTGGTTACGAGGCCAAAGGGCGTAGCCCACGATCGCCAGAAAGATTCCGACGAAGATCGGCGTCCATGCTGTCACAACCAAGTCCGATACGAAATTCTGGACCGTCAGAATCGCTTTCATTGTCCTGCCTCAGCGAAGATTTGCTTTTTCATTGTAGAGTTTGAAATCGACCAGCGTGCCCAGCACCTGCAAATAGGCGATCAACGCATCCATTTCGGTAGGCATGCCAGCGTTGCCGTCAAAATTTCGTACGACGGCTTTCGGATAGCGCTTTGCAAACGCATCCACTCCGGCATTGTCAGGATCAGCCTGGGCCTTCAGATCGGCCACGGCGTTGGCAATCTGATCGTCCGAATACGGCACGCCGACCGTGCGGCTGGTTCGCAGATGATCGGCGATCGTTGTGGGGTCGACCTCGGTTTCAGCCAGGAACGGATATCCCGGCATTACCGACTGCGGAACGATCGCCCGCGGATTCGTCAGATGCGTGACGTGCCACTCGTCTGAATACTTGGCGCCGACGCGGGCGAGATCCGGGCCGGTGCGTTTCGAACCCCACTGGAACGGGTGATCGTACATGCTTTCGGCCGCAAGCGAGTAGTGGCCATACCGTTCAACCTCATCGCGCAAGGGGCGGATCATCTGCGAGTGGCAGAGATAGCAGCCTTCGCGGACGTAAATGTTGCGTCCGGTCAGTTCAAGCGGCGTGTAAGGCCGGATGCCATCAACCACCTCGATGGTGCTCTTCAGATAAAACAGCGGCGTGATCTCGACGAGACCGCCGATCGCGATGACCGCGAGAATCCCGACCACGAGAAAGATCGAGTTCTTTTCGAGGGCTTGGTGCCGGGTCCAGAGTGACATCAGAGACTCCTCATTCGGCCGGCTGGAGAGCGACGGGCGGTGATCCAGGCATAGGCGCGGCTTCCTCGGCCTCACCCACTCGGACAGTCATCCAGAGATTATAGGCCATGATCAGCGCGCCGATCAGGAACAGGGAACCGCCTGCGGCACGGATAATATAGAACGGATGCATCGCCTCGACGGTTTCGATGAAGGAGTATTCAAGGAAGCCGAGTGACGTGTAGGCCCGCCACATCAAACCTTGAAGGATTCCAGAGACCCACATCGCCGAAATGTAGAGGACGATACCGATGGTCGCGATCCAGAAATGCCAGTTAACGAGCTTCAGGCTGTAAAGCCCCTTGCGATTCCATATCCAGGGCACGAGGCAATAGAGCGCGCCAAAGGAGACAAATCCGACCCAGCCCAATGCACCCGAATGAACGTGACCGATGGTCCAGTCGGTGTAGTGGCTGAGTGAATTCACCACCTTGATCGACATCAGCGGGCCTTCGAACGTAGCCATGCCGTAGAACGCTACCGACACGACTAGCATCCGCAGAACCGGATCGGTACGCAGCTTGTCCCAGGCGCCGGACAGCGTCATCAGTCCGTTGATCATTCCGCCCCAGGACGGCATCCACAGCATGATCGAGAATGTCATGCCCAGGGTCTGCGCCCAATCCGGCAGCGCCGTATAGTGCAGATGGTGCGGCCCGGCCCAGATGTAGAGGAAGATGATCGCCCAGAAGTGAATGATCGAAAGCCGGTAGGAGTAGACCGGTCGCTCGGCGCGTTTGGGAATGAAGTAGTACATGATGGCGAGGAAGCCGGCGGTCAGGAAAAACCCGACCGCGTTATGTCCATACCACCACTGGAACATGGCATCCTGAACGCCGCCCCAGAGAATGTAAGATTTCGATCCGAATACCGACACCGGGACTGCCGGATTGTTGCCGAGGTGGAGCACGGCGATCGTAATG
>NZ_SSMW01000065.1 GCF_004799405.1 Bradyrhizobium sp. | reverse complement strand
CCCGGATTTCCTGGGCATTTGTTCCGGAAGAGCAAATGATGCATCAACCGAAGCCGCTCTCGCGCGGTGTTTACCATGGAAGTTCGGCGACGAAAACGCGACCAAGGCATGACAGCTTTGATTAAACGAAAGTCGCATAGGTCCGGTGCGCGACCGACGTTCAGGCTGCAGCGATGACGCCCTGAAGCTGGTCGCGGACTTTTGCGCCGATCGCCCGATAGATCGCCGCATGCGGACCATCCGGTTCGCTCTCGACCACCGGCGTGCCGGAATCCGACGTGGCGCGGATCGACATGTGCAACGGGATTTCACCCAGAAACGGCACGCCGAGCCGCTCGGCCTCGTGCCGCGCGCCGCCGTGCCCGAAGATGTCGGATTTCGTGCCGCAGTGCGGACACTGGAAATAGCTCATGTTCTCGACAATGCCGAGCACCGGCACGTTGACCTTTTTGAACATCGCCAGTCCCCGCCGCGCGTCGATCAGGGACAGATCCTGCGGCGTCGAGATGATGATGGCGCCCTTGAGCGGCACGTTCTGCGCCAGCGTCAACTGGGCGTCGCCGGTGCCGGGCGGCATGTCCACCACCAGAACGTCCAGCGTGCCCCACGCGACATCGCGCAACATCTGGGTGATGGCCGACATCACCATCGGACCGCGCCAGATCATCGCGGTATCCTCCTCGACCAGGAAACCGATCGACATGATCGCGAGGCCGAAACGCACGATCGGAACCATCTTCTTGTCGTCGTTGAGGACAGGCTTCTGGTGAATGCCGGTCAGCCGCGGCACCGACGGCCCGTAAATATCGGCGTCGAGCAGGCCGACGCGCAGACCGAGGTCGCGCAGGCCCAATGCCAGATTGAGCGCGGTGGTCGATTTGCCGACCCCGCCCTTGCCGGAGGCGACCGCGATGACGGCGGCGATGCCCGGGATTTCCGACTGTTTCGACATCGGCGAACCGGACCCCGGCGGTTGCGGCGGCCGATGCGTTGAGACCGGCGGCACGCCATGGGAATGGCGATGTGGCGGCGGAGCGGCCGCGCCGGCCTTGCGTTCGGCGGTGAGCGCGATCATGGCGACGGTGACGCCGGGTATGGCGCGCACCGCGGCTTCCGCCTCGGCGCGAACGCTTTCCCAGGCGCGGGCCTCGGCGGCGTCGACACTGATCGAGAAAAACACCTTGCCGTCGTTGACGGTGATGGCCGACAGTACATCGGCCTTGCTCAAGGCGACGCCGCGCGGCGACATCACCTTGCCGAGACTCTCAAGAACCTGTTGTTGCGTCACGCTCACGGCGCATCTCCCAACCATTTTCGGATGCGACCCACAGGGCGTAGCCGCTCAAAAGGCTACCTACCTCGCGCCAACGTCGTCCCGGCGCTCGGCGGGCGCCGAACCTGCGCCCTCCTTGGCGGCCTCGTAGTTCAGTTCGATCATGACTCCGTTGGGGTCATTGACGAAGATCTGCCAGAGATCGCCGCCCGGAACCTGCCGGGAGTCGAACGCCATCCCCTTGGACTTCAGCCGCTGTTGCATGCCGTCAAAACCCCGGCTGATGAAGGCGACGTGATGGACAACGCCGGAATCCGGCTTTTGCGGCTCGTCGGTCTTGGAAATATCGACCAGATGCACCACCGCCTTGCCTTCGCTGTACATCCAGGCCCCGGGGAAGGCGAAGTTTGGCCGAGGGCCCTTCTCCAGGCCCAGGACATCCTCGTAGAACCGGACCGTGTCGGAAAGCTTGCGGGTCCGGATGTTGAAATGATCGAGCACGCCTACACTCATATTATCGCTCCCGTTGTTTTTGATTTGGCTATTACTTTGGCCGTTGCTTTAGTTGTCCTGGCAGCATTCTAGCACCAAACCATGCCCGCCCGCCAAACGGAGACATTGCCCTTCGTGCCCCACGGTTTATGCTGTAGTCCCGTCATTGACTTGCCCGAAAAACCGGGTGGGTTATTCCACCCTCCCCCAGGACACCGCCGGCCGCCTGACGGCAACGCCGGCGAAAACCCAAGGTTTCAGACATGGCCAAAGTCGCTTTTCTCGGTCTCGGCGTCATGGGTTTCCCCATGGCAGGACATCTGGTGGCAAAAGGAGGCCATGAGGTGACGGTATATAACCGTACGCCGGCCAAGGCGAAGGCATGGGCGGAAAAATTTGGCGGCAAAACGGCTGCCACTCCCAAGGCCGCCGCCGAGGGCCAGGACTTTGTCATGTGCTGCGTCGGCAACGACAACGATCTGCGCGCGGTCACGCTCGGCGCCGACGGCGCGTTCGCAGGCGTCAAAAAGGGCGCGACGTTCGTCGATCACACCACGGCTTCCGCCGAAGTCGCCCGCGAGCTCGATGCCGAGGCCAACAAGCGCGGTTTCAGGTTCGTCGACGCGCCGGTTTCCGGCGGCCAGGCCGGTGCTGAAAACGGCGTCCTGACCGTGATGTGCGGCGGCAGCGAAGACGCCTATGCGGGCGCCGAGCCGGTCATCGCGGCCTATGCCAGGATGTGCAAGCGGCTGGGACCGGCGGGCTCCGGCCAGCTGACCAAGATGGTCAACCAGATCTGCATTGCCGGCCTCGTCGAAGGCCTCTCGGAAGGGATCCACTTCGCCAAAAAGTCCGGGCTCGACGTCCAGGCCGTGATCGACACCATCTCGAAGGGGGCTGCGCAATCCTGGCAGATGGAAAACCGCTACAAGACCATGAATGACGGAAAGTTCGACTTCGGCTTCGCGGTGGAATGGATGCGCAAGGACCTGTCGATTTGCCTCGCCGAAGCCCGCCGCAACGGCGCCAATCTGCCGGTGACCGCGCTGGTCGATCA
This sequence comes from Bradyrhizobium sp., assembly GCF_004799405.1. GTDB lineage: Bacteria > Pseudomonadota > Alphaproteobacteria > Rhizobiales > Xanthobacteraceae > Bradyrhizobium. Next base: position 3,001 of record NZ_SSMW01000065.1, on the reverse strand, counting down.
GTTCTATGCGGAAGTCGAGAAGATGGGCGGAAAGCGCTGGGACACTTCCAGCCTGCTGGCGCGGCTCGAGCGCTGAGGATCAACTCAGCCTCTCTCCCGCGAGGTGCTGAGCTTGTCGGCATCGAGGTGGTTGCGCATCTACGCACTGACCAGGGCGTGAGCCCATGAATTCAGCAGCACTGGCGGACGTCCGCTTTGGCGCGCACGAAGGACTCAGGTCGGCCATCGCGTCATGTCCGAAATGCGCCAGAGGCAGACATTTCACCATTTGAGTTCGGCGTGATTTCCCTGTCTGACCCCGATTCGCGGAGAGCTCGTTCGCGGGAGATGGATGCGGGGCCCACAGTGTCCGCCTCTCCCGCAAAAGGACAGTAGAGCCCGACGGCAGCAACGGCTATCGTTGCCACGCCAGTACCCAGCCTTGTCAAGGTAGAATTCCTTGCCGTCATTGTAGGTGCAATCGCTATGGCTGAAACGCCCGAGACTCACTATGTCAGAAGCGACGACGTGCATATCGCCTACCAAGTCCTTGGTGACGGTCCGTTCGATCTGCTTTTCGTCCCCGGTTTCGTTTCAAATGTCGAAGCGCTCTGGCGCTCGCCAGACCAGAGCGCTTTCTTTCGACGTCTCGCCTCGTTCTGCCGCTTAATACTGTTTGATAAGCGTGGCACGGGCATGTCCGATCGAGGCACTCACGATTTCACGCTCGAGCAGCGCATGCACGATGTTCAAGCCATTCTTGACGCCGTCGGAAGTAAGCAGGCGGCGCTGTTCGGGGTGTCGGAAGGCGGCCCAATGTCCCTGCTCTACGCCGCCACCTATCCCCACCGTACATCTGCGCTGGTGATCTACGGCTCCTACGCCAAGCGGTCACGGGCGTCGGACTACCCATTCGGTTGGGACCATCAGCAATGGGGACGTGTACTTGAGGACATTGAAGAAAATTGGGGCTCTCCGCAGTCACTGAACATTGGCATGCGAACGGCAGGTACTGAAGATGACTCGCTCAGGGCGAGCCGAACCGCGAGCTATTTCCGTGCATCCGCCAGCCCGGGAGCGGCAGCAGCGATCATGCGGATGAACCGCGACATCGACGTTCGCCACATCCTGTCTGCCACCCATGTGCCGACACTCGTAATACATCGAACGGGCGATCCCGTAGTCGAGATCGGGCACGCCCGCTATCTGGCTCAGCACATTTCCGGCGCAAAGCTGGTCGAACTTTCGGAGTCATTTCACACGCCCTGGTTGGGCGATCGCGACGCCATCCTCGATGCTGTGGAACAATTCCTGACAGGAACGCAGCGGGTGCAGGCGTCAGAGCGTCTACTCGCTACCGTTCTATTTGCAGACATCGTTGGATCAACCGAACGTGTTGCAGCCATTGGCGACAAGCCCTGGCGCGAATTGCTGAACGAATTCTTTGTACGGGTTCGCGAAGTGCTGCGACATTATCGTGGACGCGAGATCAGCACCGCGGGCGATGGATTTCTTGCTGCATTTGACGGCCCGGCTCGGGCAATCCGCTGTGCCAACGCGCTCGGTGATGCCGTACGACCACTGGGCCTGGAAGTCCGTTGTGGCATCCACACCGGCGAATGCGAACTCATCGGTCACGATCTCGCCGGTATAGCTGTGCATATCGGAGCCCGGGTAGCCGCGCTTGCAACCCCGGGCGAGGTGTTGGTCTCGCAAACGGTCCGCGACCTTGTCGCGGGCTCGGGCTTGGCCTTTGAAGATCGGGGGTCACACAGCCTAAAGGGCGTTCCAGACGAGTGGCGCCTGTTCCGCGCAGTGCTGAATTGAGTTGTGCGGCGGCCTCCGCGTGGTCGCCCCAAAAGGTCAAAAGCTGACCTCGCGGCCCTAAAACGAAACGTCCGCCCCGATAACGGACGTCACCAAACCTGGCGCTTAGCAACCGGCCCGCGCGAGATCGAGAAGTTAATTTAACCACTCATTAACGTGATTCTTTAGCGCTTTAAGGCAGCTCTTAAGGATTTAGCGCCAGAGATAGATAATGCAAAAGCCCGCGCCGCCGGCGGGCAGGATTTGTGTTGTTTGATGAGTAACCCCGCCGATAAGCCTGAAGTCGTCCAGCTTCCGGCTGAACCGCCAGTCGCACCGCCGGTCAGTAACCGCCGTGCGGCGTCGCAGCGGGTGCGCGAGGCCCGCGATCGGTTAACGTCGACCAGTGGAACCCGCCCGGCCTTCGATCGCGAACTGCTTCGGCAATACGCCCAAACCCGCATCTCGGCGTCCTACGTCGTCATGCTGCTGGTGGTGGCGACCGGCCTCCTGTTCGGCTTCTGGATGGAGCCGATGTCGGCCGCCGCGTGGACCTGCGGCATGTTCTGCATTCAGGCCGCAATCATCCGCAACTGCGCGCGATTCCTGGCGGAACCGCCCTCGCTGAACACCGCCCGCAAGTGGCGAAGGCGATTTGTCCTGCTCGATCTCGTGTACGGCCTGTGCTGGACCGCGATCCTGATCCATCCCGCCAGCCTCGATGCGGTCTCCAACACGCTGATGATGTTCCTGATGCTGCTGGTGATCGCGGTGTCGAGCATGCTGGCGGCAAGCCTGCCGATCGCAGCCCTTGTCGCGACCGCCCCGGTCACCTCGGCGATCGCGCTGAACTTCGTGCTCAGCGGGTCGTTCGACAATTACGTGCTGGCATTGCTCGCGTTTGCCGCCGAAGGCTATTTCGCGCTGCTCGCCCATCGCCTGCATTCGACCACGCTGGCGACGCTGGAGGCGCGCGCCGAAAAGGACGCGCTGATCGGCGAACTCGAACAGGCGAAATCGATCTCCGACGAGGCGCGCCATCGCGCCGAATCGGCCAATGTCGCCAAATCGCGGTTCCTCGCGCAAATGAGCCACGAATTGCGAACGCCGCTCAACGCCATCCTTGGATTTTCGGAAGTGATGAAGAGCGAAATCTTCGGCGCGCATGCGGTGCCGGTCTACAAGGAATATTCGTCCGACATTCACAATTCGGGCG
>NZ_SSMW01000064.1 GCF_004799405.1 Bradyrhizobium sp. | reverse complement strand
TATCTCGCTTATGGCACGGCGCATTTCATCGGTGTTCAGGTGCCGACCTATAATCTGCTGGTGATCGCGGCGAGCGTTGCGATCGCGCTGGGCCTCGGCCTGTTTCTCGAACGAACCAAAATCGGCCGCATCGTGCGCGCCACCGCCGAAAATCGCGAGATGGCGGAGAGCCTTGGCGTCAATGCGTCGAAGATCTTCGCGCTGGTCTTTACCATCGGCTGCATGCTGGGCACGGTCGGTGGCGCGCTGGTGGTGCCATCGGGCGCGGCATCGCTCGACATGGCGGTGGACCTTGTAGTGGAGGCCTTCGCCGTGGTGGTGATCGGCGGGCTCGGCAGCATGCGCGGCGCGCTCGCCGGTGCGCTGGTCGTCGGCTGGATGCGGGCGGCCGCGATCTCGCTGATGCCCGAGATGGAGATGCTGTCGGTGTACTTCGTCGTCGTGGTCGTGCTTATTTTCAAGCCGACGGGCTTGTTTGGGAAGGCCAGCGCGTGAGCCATACCTCGATCGGCATTTCCACTCCGGCGACCGCGCAGCGCACGCTGCCGCGGCCGACCGGATTGTGGGTGCTGCTCGGGCTGCTGACGATCATGGCGCTGTTGCCGCTGGTGGCTTCGCCCTATGCGCTGCTTCTAATGCTGCCTTTCATAGCCTATGGCATCGCGCTGCTGGGCTTCAACCTGCTGTTCGGAACCACCGGCCTGTTGTCGTTCGGACACGCGCTGTTTCTCGGCGTCGGCGCCTATGCCGCGGCGGTCCTGACCTCGAAACTCGGCGTGCTGAGCTTTGAGTTGCTGCTGGTCACGGCTGCACTGGCGTCCGGCGTCATTGCGCTGGCGGTCGGCGCTTTGTGCGTTCGCTACACCAGAATATTCTTTGGCATGCTGACGCTGGCGTTTGGCATGCTGTTTCATTCCTTCCTGTTCAAGTTTTACGGCCTCACCGGCGGCGATCAGGGCATGCGTGTGTTGCGGCCGCTCTTGCTCGGGATGGAATGGCGCGGCGGCAAGACCGCATTTCTGACCGGACCGTTTTACTACTATGCGCTGGCGCTGTTCGCGCTGCTGGGACTGGCGATGTGGCGTATCACCCAATCGCCGTTCGGCCTGCATTTGCGGGCGATACGCGAGAATGCCGGCAAGGCCGCCTATGTCGGGGTCGAGATTTTTCGCATGCGGCTGGCGGCCTTTGTGATCTCGGCGGTCTATGGCGGCATCGGTGGAGTGATCCTCGCGGTCACGACGGGACTCGCAGATCCGGAACTGGCTTACTGGACCCATTCCGGCAATCTGGTGTTCATGGCCGTGCTTGGCGGCAGCGGCAGTTTTGCCGGCCCCGCCGTCGGCGCGCTGGCATTCGTGGTGCTGCAGGATTTCGTGATGTCGATAACACAATACTGGCGCTTTGTGATGGGCGGCACGCTGGTACTGCTCGTCGTGTTCCTGCCGCAGGGCCTGTCGGGAGCAATCGAACTTTTCGCCGTCAGGCGCAAAGAGAGGCCGCCGCATGCAGCCTGACCGTGCACCCGCTCTGGAAACGACGCCACTGTTCGAAACGATCCGTGTTTCGAAAGCCTACGGCGTCTATCTGGCGTTGCGTGATGTATCGTTTCAGGTCAGCGACGGCGAATTCGTCTCGATCGTCGGTCCCAATGGCGCCGGAAAAACTACGCTGGTCAATGTCGTCACCGGCCTTCTGACGCCGACACGCGGGGAAGTCAGGTTCCTGGGCGGCGATATCGCCGGCGTCGGACCGGTCGAACTGGCGCGGCGCGGCATGTCGCGCACGTTTCAACTGGTGAACATCTTTCCCGCGCTGACGGTGCGCGAGACGCTGGCGGTCGCGGTGGCGTCCCGGCTGCGGCGCGTTGCCAATCCGTTTCGCTCGCTGAGGCGCGATGACGTTCTTCAGGCCGAAGCCGAGCGCGTCGCGGAAGTATTGGGCCTGCGCGCCAGGCTCGATATCGTCGCCTCGACCCTGTCGCAGGGCGAAAAGAAACTGCTCGATATCGCCAGCGCCTTCGCGCTCAATCCCACCGTGATCCTGCTCGATGAACCGACCAGCGGCGTCTCGACCGGCGACAAGCATGCGATCATGGAGGTGCTGGTGACGGCGGCGAAAGCCGTCGGCGTGCGCGCCATCGTCCAGGTCGAGCATGACATGGATCTCGTCGAGCGCTATTCGCACCGGATCGTTGCGTTGCAGGAAGGCAGCGTGCTGGCCGACATGGCGCCGGAGGCCTTCTTTGCCGATCCTGCCATGATCTCGGCGGTGGTGGGAACGCGTCGGAAAACGATGAGGACGCCGTGATGCTTAGTCTTTCGAATCTCAAAGTCGATATCGAGGGCAGCCATATTCTCAATGGCATCAGCCTGTCGGTTGCGGCGGGTGAACTGGTCTGTCTGGTCGGGCGCAACGGCGCCGGCAAGACCACGACGTTTAGGAGCATCATGGGCTATCGCCGCGCGCAGTCTGGCAGCATCAGCTTTGACGGAATCGATTTGGCGAAATTGCCGACTTGGCAGATCGCGCAGCGCGGCATCGGTTTCTCGCCGGAAGAATCCGAAGTCTATGCCGACTTGACCGTGGCCGAGAATATCGAGCTTTCGACCTGGACGCGGCCGTCAGGCCGTCCGGCCGCGACCCGCATCGAGGAAGCCTACACCGTGTTTCCGAAATTGCGGCAGTATCTGGCGCGGGGTGGCGCGCAACTATCCGGTGGCGAACGCAAGATGGTGTCGATCGCGAGGGCATTGACCCTCGATCCGAAACTGTTGCTGCTCGACGAGCCGTTTGAGGGCCTGTCGCCCGCCATCATTCCCCTGATTGCGGAAGGCGTCGCCTCGATCCGCGCGATGGGCAAGGGCGTTCTGATCGCCGAATCCAACGTGCATCACATTCCCGATTACGTCGATCGAATCTATGTACTGGAACGCGGCGAAGTGATGTTTTCAGGACCATTGGCGGAAGCTTACCGGGATCGCGCCGTGATGCGCGTGATCGCGGGCCAGATCGATGCCGTTTTGTGATTTAGAGTGTCAACGCCCGGAAGACAGGAGTGCTGCATGAAACGTTATGTGGGAGACCGGACTATCGACGGCGTCAAGGTGACGGTCGATGGCGCGCCGCTTGATCCCTGTACCAACGTCATGGAGTTCACCAAAAACGGCTTCGAATGGAGCTACGAGGGGCCGGAGCCCCGCCAGCTTGCGCTGGCGCTCTTGGTCGATCATCTCGGCGATCGGGAAAAAGCCAAGACTCTGGTCGAACCGGTGATGCGCGCGATCGTCGCCAATTTCGGCAATGAGTGGGAAATGACCTCGGCCGATCTCGACCAGGCGCTGGCAGCACTTTCCGGCAAGGCGGTGGCTTGAATGTCGCTCCAATATCGTGCCGCAGTGCTGCATGCGGCGCAGACGCCGTTGTCGATCGAAACCGTCACCGCCGCGGCGTTAAAACCCACCGACGTGCTGGTGCGGATCCGCGCGGCGGGGCTGTGCCACACCGACCTGGAAGTGATCGAGGGGTCGCTGCGCTACCCGATGCCGATTGTGCTCGGGCACGAGGCCGCCGGCATCGTCGAACAGGTCGGACCGGCCGCGCGCGGCGTCAAGGCCGGCGACCATGTCGTGCTGTCGTGGAATCCGCATTGCGGACATTGCTTCTATTGCGACCGCGATACGCCGATCCTGTGCGAAGAATATCTCGGCAAAGGGCCGAAGGCAGTCCCGTTCGATGGCGAGGTGCGCACCACGCTAGCGGATGGCCGTAACGTGCAGCAGTTGATGTTCCTGGGTTCGTTCGGCGAATATTGCATCGTGTCCGACCAGCAGGCGATCCCCGTTCCGAAGGAGATGCCGTTTGATCGCGCCTGCCTGATCGGCTGCGGCGTCATGACCGGGGTTGGGGCCGCGCTTAATCTCGGCGCCATCGCGCATGGCGACAGCGTCATGGTGATCGGTTGCGGTGCGGTCGGGCTGGCGGCGGTGCAGGGCGCGCGGCTGGCGGGCGCAGGCGCGATCATCGCCGTCGATCTCGACCCTGCGAAATTGGTTCTCGCCGCTAAGATGGGAGCGACCTCCGGCATCGATGCGCGAACCGGTGACGCGATCGCCGCCGCAAAACGTGAAACCGGCGGCCGCGGCGTCGATGTCGTGATCGAGTCCGCAGGGAGCGCGTCGGCGTTTCGGGCCACCACCGAGGCCGTGCGGCCCGGCGGCCAGGTGATCTGGCTCGGCAAGATCGACGTCAACAACGATGTGTCGTTTCGCTGGGGTTCGCTGATGCAGGAAAAGCGTATCCGCCGCGTCAGCTACGGCAATACGCGACCGCGCCGCGATTTTCCGTTGCTGGCGCGGGCCTATCTCGATGGCGAGCTGTTGCTTGATGAGTTGATCACCTGCCGCATCGCGCTTGAGGGCATCAATGACGGCTTCGCCGCCTTGAAGCGCGGCGAAGCCATTCGCAGCGTCATCACCTTCGATTGAGGTGGTTCAGGTATCGAGCGTCTTGCGCGCGAAATCCTCGATATAGTCGATCAACCGGTCCGATGCAGCCGCAGCGGACTTGACCTTTTTCTGCGCAATCGCCTCGGCAACTGCAGCATGCAGCTTGGCGGCCAGCGGCAGGTCCGCGACTTCCTGATAATGCTGATACCAGAACCGGCGCGACAGCGCGTTCATCAGTCCCATCGAACGCCGGGCGAATTCGTTTCGCGCCGCGGTCGCCACTAGGATGTTGAAACGCTGGTCGAGCCGCATGAAGGCGATATCATCGGCCTTGGCGGCGGTTGCGAGCATGGCGCCCGCCAGTTCGCTGAATTCCTGGCGTTCCTCGGGCGTAGCGCGCTCAGCCGCCAGGCTCGCCATCAGGCGCTCCAGCTCGCGGCGCACTTCGAGCAGTCGAAGCTGAAGCCGCAGATTGATCTCCGAGACCATGATGCCGCGCCGGGGCATGATCACGACGAGCCCGTCCCGGGCAAGGCGTTGCAGCGCTTCCCGTATCGGCGTCCGTCCGATCTTCAGCCGTACCGCAAGGGTCTGCTCGGACAAAATCGTTCCCGGCGACAATTGCAGCGTGACGATCATCTCTTCGAGCTCGCGATAGGCGCGATCGGTGAGCGTGCCATCGTCAACCTCGGTGGCACGCGCCCGGCGTTTTGGCGGCGGTTTCGGCTTCAAATCACGTCTCGCAAATGTCGGCTGATTGCCCGCCGGCGAAAATCTCGGCTGATCCCAAGCGTATATCGGACATATATCAGGAAGCAAGACGCCGGGAGGGAAACGCCGGATGACCTGGATCACCCTATGGCAGCGCCCGTCGGGATAGCCGCCGCAATCTCGAAAGATGTCCGTTGGTGCAGCGCTATTTGTGACCGGACATTTCCACGACTTTGCGCCAGCGGTCGGTTTCAGTAACCAGCATCGCGCCGAATTGCGTGGCATTGCCGGAAATCGGGATGGCGCCGAGTTCGCCGATCCGCTGCTTGATGACAGGATCGGCGAGGGCGGCGTTGATTTCCTTGTTGAGGAGATCGATGATTTCCTTCGGCGTGTCGCGGGGCGCGCCGACGCCGTAGAATGAACTGGTTTCATATCCCGGCAGCGTATCGCTGATCGGCGGCACGTCGGGCATGGTTTCCGACCGCTCGTGCGTCGTGACCCCGAGCGCGCGCAACTTTCCGGTCCGCACAAACTCGAACGAGGACGTGACGTTGTCGAACATGCCCTGGATCTGTCCGGACATCACATCGGTCAGGCCCGGCGCCGATCCGCGATAGGGCACGTGGGTGAAGTCAACACCCGCCATGGCCTTGAACAATTCGCCGGACAGATGAAGTGACGTCCCTATGCCAGACGAGGCGATGCTGAGTTTGCCGGGATTGGCCTTGGCGTAGGCGATGAACTCCGCGACGTTGTGGACGGGAAGGTCGTTGTTGACTACCAGCACCAGCGGGATGCGGGCAACGCCCGCGACCGGCGCGATGTCTTTCGCAAAGTTATAGGGAAGCGATGGATCGAACGATGCGTTGATGGCGTTGGCGGTGCTGGTCAGCAGCAAGGTATATCCGTCCGGCGGCGAGTTGATGACGGTCTGGGTGCCGATATTGCTGCCGGCGCCCGGCTTGTTTTCAACGACGAACGGTTGGCCGAGCCGTTCCGACAGGCGCTGGCAGATCAACCGTGAGAGCACGTCGGTCGCGCCGCCCGCGGTGTAGGGGACGATCCATCGGACCGGATGAGTGGGATAAGAATCGGCGTGAGCTGCAGCGATCCATCCGGCGCCGAGCAACACCGTTGCGATGCTTGCCGCCGAGTGAAGGAAAGCTCTTTTGCTGATCACTGTGGCCTCTCACATTTGATGAGGCGGGTATCGCAGGAATTCAGGTGCACCGCACGCTGTTCCCGTCATCTTGGTAAAGTTCCGGTACCGCCGTTCCATCCAAGTGCCGTCGATCGCGCGCGAGCTGTGGCGCACGGCAGCGCGGCGCCTTCGTGAAAGATCAAAAGACCAGGCAACGCTGCCTTAACCGTGCCGGTTAACAACCTCCCTGATTAACCCCTGATCGAACGCGGCGCGGTATACATTGCCGCGGGATCGACAAGTATTCAGCCATGAGCACGGATGTCATTGACCAATCGATCGGCGACCGGCAGCGGGGCAAACCATCCGCGGCCAAAAGCTGGCTGAAAGCGATTGAACTCACGTCCCGCATCGAGGCCGACCCGAGCCGGCTGTTTGCCGATATTGTCGAGCAGTGGTCGGAGCGAGAACCGCACCGTGCCAGCCTGATATCGGAAACCGAGACGTTCAGTTATCGCGTTCTGGCGGACCGGATAAACCGTTACGCCCGCTGGTCGCTGTCGGCAGGAATCAAAAAAGGCGACGTTGTTTGCCTTTTGATGCCGAGCCGACCGGAATACATCGCGGCGTGGCTCGGTATCACCAAGGTCGGTGGCGTTGTCGCGCTGATCAACACCAGGCTGGTCGGGCCGTCGCTGGCCCACTGCATCAACGTTGCCGCTGCCGATCACATCATCCTCGCTGCCGATCTCGTGGATATATTCGAAACCGCAGCGCCGTATCTGAACCGCGCGCCGAAAATCTGGATCCACGGCAACAACACGAACCAGGCCAGTATCGACGCCGTCCTGGACGAGATGGATGCAAGTCCGCTGTCGCCAGTCGAGCGGCGCGGGGTCACCATCGACGGTCGCGCGCTGCTGATCTATACCTCGGGCACCACCGGCCTGCCAAAGGCAGCCAGCGTCAGCCACCGGCGCATCCTGAACTGGGGCGGCTGGTTCGCCGGACTGACGGATGCTTCACCCGAAGACCGGCTGTACGATTGCCTGCCAGTCTATCACAGCGTCGGCGGCATCGTCGCGCCCTGCAGCATGCTGCACGCGGGGGCATCGGTAGTGCTGGCAGACAAATTCTCGGCAAGCCATTTCTGGCGCGATGTCGTGCGTTGGGATTGCACGCTGTTCCAGTACATCGGCGAGCTTTGCCGATATCTTCTGAAGGCCCCAAAGTCCGAATTCGAAACCAGACACCGGCTTCGGCTTGCCTGCGGCAATGGTCTGCGCGGCGATGTCTGGGAGGCGTTTCAGGCGCGTTTTGCCATTCCGCGAATACTGGAATTCTATGCCGCGACCGAAGGCAATTTCTCGCTTTTCAACGTCGAGGGCAAGCCCGGTGCGATCGGCCGGATTCCGCCGCTGTTGGCGCATCGCTTTCCGGCGGCGATCATTCGTCTCGACGCCGAACTCGGCGCGCCCGTTAGGACCGCGGACGGTCTTTGCATTCCCTGCATCAGCGGCGAAACCGGTGAAGCGATTGGCCGGATCGGGAATGCCGGCGACGGCGGCGGCCGCTTCGAGGGCTATACCGACGCCGGCGAAACTGAAAAGAAAATCCTGCGCGGCGTGCTTGCGCCCGGCGATGCCTGGTTCCGCACCGGCGATCTTATGATGCGCGATGAAGGCGGCTATTTTCATTTCGTCGATCGCGTCGGCGACACGTTTCGCTGGAAAGGCGAAAATGTTTCGACCTCCGAAGTCAATCAGACCATTTTGGATTGCCGAGGCGTCGTCGACGCAACGACCTATGGCGTGAAAATTCCGGGTGCCGACGGCCGCGCGGGAATGGTTGCGGTCGTGGTCGACGACGGCTTTGACCTTGTGGAATTCCAGTCCGGTCTCGCGGGCCGGCTGCCGGCCTATGCCCTACCGGTTTTCGTCCGCATTTGCGCGGCGCTCGATGTCACCGAAACCTTCAAGCAAAAGAAGCAGGAGCTGGTTCGCGAGGGATTCGATCCCCGCCTCGTCAGGGAGGCGTTGTTTTTCCACGATGGTGACGCTTATCGTACGCTCGATAGTGACGCCTACGCGCGCATCGTGGATGGCTCGATCAGGCTGTGAGCGTTTGCTCACATGCCGTAAATCGCGAGTTCCGTATCGGTCAGGTCGCCCAGGCGAGGCCGATGCGGACCCCTGAAGTACTTGCGGCCGTGCGTCTCGCTGTAGATGCCGGGTAGTTCCGCCATCGGTCCGTTCGCATCGACGATGACGATCGGCTTTCCCCGCCGGAGCAGATAGCGTCCGATCGCGCCGGCGCAACGACCATAATCGGGAATGCTGCGGCAATAGCCAAGCTGCAGAGCGGGCACGGGAATGACGCCGCGGCGCTTTCGCAGGTGGAAAAAAACAAAGGGAAGCGCCTCGTCATCGGTGTGGCACACCAGGCTGAGACAGCCATGCTCCGCATGGCGCTTCAGCATGTCGAGGTCCGCAGGCGTCAAACCCGCAACGGATGAGGTATCCGCTGCCACCGCCTCGATCGTCATTCCGCGTCCGCTTCGCGACAACGCCGGCACCGAAAAATAGAGGCCGCGACAGTAAGGCACGAAGCCCTGCGCTTCCAGGATCGGCCAGGTCGGATGCGCCGGCGTGACATTGATATAGACGACATCCTTGCGCCTCTGGGTCATCGACGCAAACAGCGACGCGTAGTTCCGGAATGCCGGATCGACATACCAGCTCGATACGTTGCAGCAGATCGCGGTTTCGCCGTCGATGCTCTTGGTCGAGTAGATCAAGAGCAGGCAGCCGACCGGCACGCCTTCATTTTCGAGCAGGTAGCCATAGCGCTGCGTGTCCGGTGGCAGCGCGCGCGTGGTCTGGCGTTGCAGGCCGCGCATCCAGTATTCGCGGGGAAGGTGCACGAAGCCTCGGGTCAGCAAGTCAGCGACCGCGTCGATGTCGCGTTCCGATATTTCGCGAATTCGGGGCTTGACGGCAAGCATCATGTTTACCAACGGGTGCAAAAGATACCGGAACGGCCGGGTTTTTTCACATTTGCGCTCTATCATGCGAGCTCACAATTTTTAATGAAAAAGAGGCGGAAAAATCCATGGCGTCGGTAAGGTTAAGGATTATTTCGGCGATACAGCAGATTGCCAGGGAACAGCAGGTCACCCTGCCGCCGCTCGAGGATGATCTGTCCCTGCACGAGACGGGTTTCGATTCGCTGGGCTTCGCCATTCTGGTGGCGCGGCTTGAGGACGATCTCGGTGTCGATCCGTTTACGATGTCGGAGAACGCGGCGTTTCCTCTCACGATAGGCGACTTCATCGGGGCCTATGAAAATGTCCCCGCGTGAACCCTTCGCGTTGCGCGATTATCTTGGTCCAGGCCTGGCTGGCCGCACGATCTCGGATGCGCGCCAGATTGTGTCGCTGACCGACATTCCAGAGCAGACCTGTCTTGGAGGTCGTCTGGGTGAACTCTCGGCGCGGTCGGTGCTGCTTGCGGTCGTGGATCAACTGACATCAGGGATCGCGATGACGGAGATCGATGGCGTCGCGCGTCGAATGTTGTTGTCTCCGCCCGATATCGACGCCGATCACATGCGAACCCTGATGGAAGAGGCTGCTATCGATGCCGTGGTGACCGATCATCCGGAGCGGTGGGCGGATGCCGGGATTGGTCTGGTCGTGACGGCCGGGCGGCCCGCGCCTGCGGCAGCGAAAGCCCGGACCGAACGGGCGACGGAATGGCTGATGCTGACGTCCGGCACATCGGGCGTGCCCAAGATCGTCAGTCACACGCTTGAGGGATTGACCGGCGCCATCGTGGCGGAGGGGCCGGCACGCGATGCCGCTGCGATTTGGGCGACCTTCTATGACATCAGGCGCTACGGCGGCCTTCAGATATTCTTGCGCGCCGTCGTCGGCGGCGGCTCGATGGTGTTGTCCGAGCCGGGTGAGCCGATCGCCGATCATGTTGCGCGCCTTCTTGCGCGCGGCGTTACCCATATGTCGGGCACGCCGTCGCATTGGCGTAGGTTACTGATGAGCGGCTCGGCCCCGGGATTCTCTCCGCGTTACGTTCGTTTGTCGGGCGAGATCGCCGACCAGGCGGTGCTTGACGGCTTGAGCCGGGCTTTTCCCAAGGCCTCGATCGGTCATGCCTATGCTTCGACCGAAGCAGGTGTCGGCTTTGCCGTGAACGATGGCCTCGAAGGCTTTCCCGCTGACATGGTCGGCCACAGCCGCGACGGCGTCGAAATGAAAGTCGAGGACGGATCGCTCCGGATCCGTTCGGCGCGAACGGCGCGAGCCTATGTCGGCCGACGCGCCGCGGCGCTGACCGATAGCAAAGGTTTCGTCGACACCGGCGACATGGTCGAATTGCGCGGCGACCGGTATCACTTCGTCGGCCGGCGCGGCGGCATCATCAATGTCGGCGGACTCAAGGTTCACCCCGAAGAAATAGAAGCCGTCATCAACCGCCACGCAGGGGTACGGATGTCCCGCGCCAGATCGCGGCGCAGTCCGATCACCGGCGCCGTTGTCGTTGCCGACGTTATCCTGGCCGATGGCGATGGAGACGGGCGCGATGCGATCCGCAACGAAATCCTGGCCGATTGCAAGGCGTCGCTGGCGCCGCACAAGGTGCCTGCCATTATCAGGTTCGTCGCATCGCTCGATGTGACGGCGGCCGGCAAACTGGCGCGCCACGATGCATAACGTATTGGTCACCGGAGGCAGCCGCGGTATTGGTCTTGCCATTTCGCGACGGCTTGCCAAGGCCGGCTACAAGGTGATCGCGGTGGCACGGCGCGAAAGCGACGCGTTGAAGGATGCCATCAGCGAAGTCGAGGAGGAGGGCACCGGCGGCCTTCATTTCAGAGCGTTCGATCTCAGCGAGATCGGCGCGATCCCGGCCTTCGTAAAAGGATTGCGCGACGAATTCGGTCCCCTCTACGGCCTCGTCAACAATGCCGGGATCGGCAACGAGGGGCTGCTCGCCAACATGCACAACACCGAGATCGAGGCCCTGGTGCGCCTCAACATCACCTCGCCCATCGTGCTTACGAAATATGTCGCGCGGCACATGATGGCCGACGGAGCCGGCCGCATCGTTAACATGTCGTCGATCATCGCAACGACCGGTTACAACGGGCTGTCCGTCTATGGCGCGACCAAGGCTGCGGCAACAGGCTTCACCCGATCGCTGGCGCGCGAGGTGGGCCGGACCGGAATCACGGTGAATGCGATTGCGCCGGGCTTTGTGGATACCGAACTCACCAAAACCCTGTCGGAAGACCAGCGTCAGCGAATCGCCGGCCGCAGCGCGCTGCGCCGGTTGCCCGAGGCTGACGACGTCGCGCGCATGGTCGAATACCTGCTCGGCGACGGAGGTCGCAACGTCACCGGGGCCGTATTGACGATTGACGCCGGAAATACGGCATAAAACACGGCATAAATCGGCCGAGATTGCAGAAAAGCCTGTCAGTTAAGGGTCAGACAGGTTTGCAGACATCGCTATTCCCAATACTGTCCGTAGCGCGAATCAACTTACAGGAGATCAAATGGCAGTCCAGATGACGAAGTCGCAGCTGATTGAGAAGATCGCCACTGAGGCTGAAGTGGCAAAGAAGGATGTAAAGGGCGTGTTGGAGACGCTCGCGACGGTTGGCTATAAAGAGCTGAAGAAATCGGGCGTGTTCCTGGTTCCCGGCTTTGCCAAGTTCGTCGTCATCAAAAAGGCCGCTACCAAGGCTCGGCAGGGCACCAATCCGTTCACCGGAGAGGCGATGACGTTCAAGGCCAAACCGGCCCGGAAAATCGTCAGGGCACGGCCGGTCAAGGCAGCCAAAGACGCGGTGTAGGTGTTAAAAGGCCCCTTCGGGGGCCTTTTGCATGAGGGCTCTCAGCCGCCAAGGCGAGGGTCTCGGTAGGCGCCCGAAACAGGAACGGGACCGGACGGCCACCTCGGGGCTCGACCGCGGCACGATCTGGGCCTACTTGCGGCGCCATGGTTGCGCCGCACGCCGCTCGATCCTTTGTCGCCTAGGCTTTCCTGCCGTAGTTCAACAGTCCGCCGGTGCCCTTTGGCGGATGAGCGCGAAGCGCTTCTTCATTGGGCTCGGTGCCCCAGCCCGGACGGTCCGGCATGATGAGATAGCCGTCCTTGATTTCGGGCACATGGGTGAAAAGCTCGTGGTCCCATTCCAGACGGTCGATGTCGGTTTCCATGATGCGCAGGTTGGGTACCGCCGCGCTGAAGTGAGCGTTCATCATGGTGCAGAGGTGACCGTAGAAATTATGCGGCGCGACGTTGACTTCGTGTGCCTCGGCGGACGCGGCGATCTTCATCGACTGCCAAACCCCGTTCCACGGCGTGTCGATAATCGCAACATCCATCGCCTGTTCGCGGAAATAAGGCAGGAATTCGCGCAGACCCAGCAGCGTCTCGCAGGACGAGATCGGGTGCGGACTTTGCCGCCTGATATAGCCCAATGCTTCGGGACTGAAGCTGTCGATCTCGATCCAGAACATGTCGAGATCGGCAATCTCGCGCAGGATCTTGAGATAACCTTCGGTCTTGGCGTTGAAATTGAGGTCGAGCAGGATGTCGATATCGGGTCCGGCGCCATCGCGGATCGCCTCGAGGTGCATGTGCAGATCGCGCAATACCCGGCGGTCGACATTGATCTCCGGTTCGAACGGCACGCCGAAGCCGGGCCGCCAGCCCTGCGGTTTGCCTTCATCGTAGGTGAAGATGTTGGTCTTGAGCGCGGTGAATTTCTTGTCGCGGACTTCGCGTCCGATCGCCTTGACGCCGTCGAGATCGGTGATCGGCGGCTTGTACCAGGCCGGATGGTTGATGCGCCAGGTCGCGCAATGCGACCAGTAGACGCGAATGCGGTCGCGGATTTTGCCGCCGAGCAGGTCGTAGCAGGGCACACCGAGCACCTTGCCCTTGATGTCGAGCAAGGCATTTTCGATCGCACCAATCGCCTGGGCGATGACGCCGCCGGTTCCCGGGCGGGTCGCTGAAAAGAGCTCGGCATAGATTCGTTCATGTTGCAGGGCATTTTGTCCGACCACGCGCGCCGACAGACGCTGGATCACCGCACCAACGCCGGGCGAGCCGAAGCCTTCGTCGAATTCGCTCCAGCCAACGATGCCGTCGTCGGTGGTGATCTTGACGAAATGGTAGTTCCGCCAGCCGGCGTCGCAGGCGAGGATGTCGACGCTGCGTACTCTCGATACCTTCGCCATGGTGGCTCTCCCGGGTTCGCCGATCGTGACGGTGGCGGCGTTAATATCGCCGATACCATCAACCGGATGATGGGGGAGTCAAGGGCGCTTGCAACGACCGCGAAGCCGACCTTGAGCGTGGAAGATGTTACGGTTTCGCCGCCTTGAAGGCGTCAAGGATTTGCGGGCAGATCGGTCCGGCTCTTGTGCACCAGGCGCGTTGCGCGGCTGCTGCTCCCGGCTGGAACGCGGCGACGATGGCCGGCGCGGGATTGGAATCGATGGTGACGCCATTTGCGCGCATGCGCCGATAATTCTCCTGCAGCCGGGTCGACAAAGCGAGCCACAATTCAGTCTCGGTTTGGCGGCCGGCGGCATCGACGGCTTCGCGCAGATCAGGTGTCAGGCTGTCATAGGTTGCCTGATTGAGGCTCGCCACCGAGAGCGGCAGCGAATAGGTAATTTCGGTGAAATAGGGCAGGAATTTCCAAAGCCCGCGGCCGGCGCCACCGTCCCCCGACGACAAGACCGCGTTGATACTGCCGTCGGCAAGCTTCGGCATGGTATCCGCAAAGCTGATCGATGTGGCTTTGGCGCCGACGCCGGCAAACACCTCGCTCGATATCCGGTCATAGGTTCGAATTGAAAGGCCGGACAGGTCGGACGGCATCTGCAACGGCGCCTTTGACCAGATGCCCGAGGGCGGCCATGGCGTCAGATAGAGCAGCCGCTGCCCCTTCTTCTGTAACGCGGCGGCAAGGTATGGCCGCGCCAGCTCGGCAAGCCGTTTTGCATCGGCCGTTGAAGTCGCCAGAAACGGCAACGTCGGCAGGGCGAAGATCGCATCTTCGGCATCCAGCGCGCCGGCCAGCGCGTCGCCGGCCTGTACCCGTCCCTCGGCGACGGCGGCGAGCATATCGGCCGATCGAATTCCGCTCGCGGCTTCGAAGCTCGGCTTGATCTGGAGTTTTCCTGCGCTCAATTCGGCGAGGCGTTTTGCGAAGGTCGTGACGCCGAGCCCGGGCATCGCGCTTTGCGGATACTCGGTCGGCATATCCCAAATCGTCTGGGCGCGGAGGGCTGCTGCATGAAACAGCAGCAACAAGGCCATCAGCCTGATGAAAAGTCGCACGATTTTGTTCCGATCCGGAGCTGTTTGGCGGTCATCTTTGGGCACCGGCCCTAGCCGAACGGTGGCCTGCCATGCTTTGATAGTGAGGAGACTTGGGCATGGAGATTTGGGCATAAAGCCTGGGCTTAAGGAAGAGCAAGCCGTGCGAAACGGCTGACAGCGTCGAACGCCGCCGACGAAAGACGCCAAAAGGGAGGATATGCTGTTGGAAAAGCGCGGCCGCACGCTGCTGGCCAAAATCTGGGACCAGCATGTCATCGCCCATATCAGCGATGATACCGATCTGCTCCATGTCGATCGTCATTTGCTGCACGATCTCGGCGGTTCACGCGGTCTGATCGACCTCAAGGGCCGCAATCTCCCGGTCCATAATCCGGAACTGACGTTCGCCACCCCTGACCATGCGATCTCGACGGCGCACGGACGCGTCGGCACCATCAAGATCGGGCAGGAACTGCTGGCGGCGCTGCGGGTCGAAACCACGGCCAGCGGCATTCAGATGTTCGATATCGACGAGCCCGGCCAGGGCATCGTCCATGTCATCGGGCCCGAATTAGGCCTCAGCCTTCCCGGTTGCCTGATCGTGTGCGGCGACAGCCATACCTGCACCCATGGCGGGTTGGGGGCGCTGGCTTTCGGCATCGGGTCGAGCGAGTTGACGCATGTGCTGGCGACGCAAGCTCTGATCCAGCGCCGGCCCAAAACCATGTGTGTGAAATTCGAGGGCAAGCTGTCGTCGGGCGTGACCGCCAAGGACCTTATCCTGGCGCTGATCGGCCATGTCGGCGCTGCCGGCGGCACCGGCTATGCCGTCGAATATGCCGGCAGCGCGATCCGCGACATGCCGATCGAGGGGCGGCTCACCATCTGCAATCTGTCGATCGAACTCGGCGCCAAGATGGGCCTGATCGCACCGGACGAGAAAACCTACGACTACATCCGGGGACGGCGGTACGCGCCGCGAGGCGAGATGTGGCGGCAGGCGGTCGAGGCGTGGCGGCAACTGCCCAGCGAAGCCGATGCCGTGTTCGACCGCGAAGTCGTCATTGATGTCGAAGCCATCACGCCACAGGTGACCTGGGGCACCAGTCCCGAACACGTGGTCGGGGTTGACGGTCGCATCCCCGATCCGCAGGCGATTGCCGATCCGGCGCGCCGCGCGGCGATCGAGACCGCGCTCGACTATATGGGCCTCAAGCCCGGAGCGCCGATCGCCGGGACACCCATCGACTGGGTTTTCATCGGTTCTTGCACCAACAGCCGGTTGAGCGATCTGCGCGCCGCCGCGGAAATCGCGCGCGGCCGCAAGGTTGCACCCGGCGTGCGCGCCTGGGTCGTGCCGGGATCGGAGACCGTCAAGCGGGAAGCGGTCGCCGAAGGGCTCGATAAGCTCTTTATCGATGCCGGCTTCGAATGGCGTGAGCCCGGATGCTCGATGTGCCTTGCCGCCAATGGCGAGACCGTAGCACCCGGCCAGCGCTCGGTCTCGACCTCCAACCGGAATTTCATCGGCCGCCAGGGTCCGCGCGCCCGCACCCATCTGGCGAGTCCGGCGATGGCGGTAGCCGCCGCAATAGCGGGCGCGATCGCCGACGTGCGGACCATGGAGCGATAGATGCCGAAACCCTTCAACAAGTTGACGGCGATTGCGGCGCCCATCATGCGCAGCAACATCGATACCGATGTCGTCATCCGTATCGAGCGCCTGGTCGGCAACTCCGTGCGTGGAACGCTCGGCAAATGGGCCTTCGGCTCGCTGCGCTATCTGCCGGACGGCTCGGAAAATCCGGAATTCATCCTGAACCGCGAGCCGTATCGACAGGCGGAAATCCTCGTCACCGGCCCGAATTTCGGCTGCGGTTCTTCGCGCGAAGGTGCGGTGTGGTCGCTGCAGGAACTGGGCATCCGCGCCATCATCGGTTCGGGATTCGGCGATATTTTCTTCGCCAACTGCTTCCAGAACGGAATCCTCCCCATCGTCGTCGACAAGGACATTGTCGATGGCCTCGCCGCGGAGGTCGAGCACACCCAAGGCGCGGGACGCATTGGCATCGATCTCGAGGCGCAGACGATCACCTCGCCTTCGGGAAAGCAGGTCCGTTTTGAAATCGATCCGCGCCGCCGCGCCGGCCTGCTCGAAGGTCTCGATGAGATCCTGATGACGTTGCGGCGCGACGACGAAATCCGGGCCTTCCAGGCCGCCGACCGCGCCGAGCGGCCATGGATCCACTTTGCAGGGAAACAGGCATGAACAGTTTGTCTAACATGATCAAGGTTGCCGTGGTCGGCGGCGAAGGCATCGGCCCGGAAGTGACGGCGCAGTCGCACCGGGTGCTGAACTGGTTCGCCGCCAAGCGAAACGTTCCGATGACATTGCGCGAGGCGCAATTCGGCCTGATCCCCTATCGGGCGACCGGCAAGGTGCTGCCGCCGGATACTGCCGAGGCGATGGACGAAGCCGACGCCATCCTGTGGGGCGCCACCGGGGGGCCGGAGACGACTGAAGTTCCTGCGGCGGCGCGCAAGGCGGGAAGCCTGCTGTCGCTGCGCAGCAAGTACGACCTCTATGCCAACCTGAGGCCGATCGTTGCCGATCCGGCTTTGTCCGAGTCGGCGCCGCTCAAGGCCCGCGTACTCAAGGGCGTCGACTTCGTCATCATCCGCGAACTCACCAGCGGCATCTATTTCGGCGAACCGCGCGGTATTGAGACGCTGGCCGACGGACAGCGCCGCGGATTCAACACCGAGCAATACACCACCAACCAGGTCCGCCGCGTGGCGCGGACGGCCTTCGAACTGGCGCGCACCCGGAAGGGCCGGGTCTGCTCGGTGGACAAGGCCAATGTGCTGGAGACCAGCGTTTTGTGGCGCGAGGAAGTCATCGCGCTCCATGCCGCGGAATTTTCCGATGTCGAACTCACTCATCTCTATGTCGATAACGCCGCCATGCAGATCGTGCGGGATCCGGCGCAGTTCGACGTGATGGTGACCGGAAATATCTTCGGCGACATTCTTTCCGATTGCGCGGCGATGGCGTCGGGCTCGCTCGGCATGCTGCCGTCGGCCTCGCTCGGTCCGGTCGACAAGTTCGGCCGCCGCAAGGCGCTGTATGAACCGGTCCACGGCAGTGCGCCTGACATCGCGGGCAAGGGCATCGCCAATCCGCTCGGCTCCATTCTCAGCGTCGCCATGATGCTGCGCATGACGCTCGACAGGCCCGACGACGCGGACCTGCTCGAAAAAGCGGTGGCCGCGGCCCTGGCATCCGGCGCGCGAACCGCCGACATTGCCGAACCCGGTGCCACGAAACTTTCAACCCAGCAAATGGGCGATGCAGTGCTGAGCGCCCTGGAGCAAACCGCCAGCAAGCAGAAGGAGCCCGCGTGATGGCACAGCATTTTACACGACGTTCGGCGCTGACGATCGTCGCCGGGGGCGCTTCACTGGCAGCAGGACGGGTATGGGCCGCCGATGCCAAGGAGGGCCGCGAGGTCTATCCGGTGGCGGTGCCGGTCTATCAGACGCATTTCGTGGCCGATCGAGCCGGCTTCTTTAGGGAAGCCGGGCTCGACTGCAAACTGATTCAGGGCGGCAGCGGCGTCAAGACGCGCGAGATCATCGCCTCATCACAGGCCGATATCGGCATCGGCGATATCACCCATCCGATGCAGCTGAGCAATCACGGCCGCGCCGGGCGCGTGCTGGCGCCGGTCGATACCCGCTCCAGTTCGGTGATGTTCATTATCCGCAAGGATCTGAAGGACCAGGGCATCACCACGCTGGAGGCGCTGACGGAATGGAAGCGGCCCGACGGGCGCAAGCCGATCGTCTCGGTGTCGTCGCTTGGCGGTACCAATCATGTGTGGGCGTCCTACTACATGGAAAAGATGGGACTGGACGACAAGGTCACCTGGATTGGAACCGGCAATGTCGACACCATGCTGGGTTCGCTGAAAACCAGGCAGGTCGATGTGCTCGTGAGTTCGCTGTCGCTGTTGAATGACTCGGTGGATCAGGGCTGGGGCGCCCTGTTGTTCGATGGCACGGACGAGACGATCTGGAACAAATATATCGGCGGCAAGGTTCCGGTCACCTCGCATTTTACCGTGCAGTCGACCATCGACAAGGACCCTGCCAAGATGCAGGCCTACGTCACCGCTTTGTGGCGAGCCACCCAGTGGATCAAGGTGCATTCGCCCGACCAGATCTACGAGATGATCGAGCCCTATGTCGGCAGCACGTCGCGCAACGCCAACATCCAGGAAATCACGGCGTTGCAGAAAGTGGTCGACTATGACGCTTCGATCGACGCGGCGGGTTTTGCGCGCGGCGAAAAAGTCTGGTTCAGGGAAATGACCGGCATCAAGCCGCTCACTATTGCCGAAGTCGTCAGCCCTGCATTCATCGACGCGGCGCGAAAGGCGTATCCGGCTTGATGATGCAGGACATGTCCGCAGCGCCGCAGGATAGGCCGGCGGATCTGCAGCGTATCGCTGTCAGGGGATTGAGCAAATCTTTCCAGCTGGCGGGCACCGCCATCGAGGCGGTACGCGATGTTTCGTTCAGTGTGCGGCGCGGCGAGTTCGTCGCGCTGCTGGGACCGTCCGGCTCTGGCAAGAGCACCATCCTCAACATGATCGCGACGCTGATCAAGCCAAGCAGCGGCCAGATCCTGATCGACGGCAGGCCGGTCATTCCCGGCAAGGCGACCCCGGACGTCGGTTATGTTTTTCAGCGCGATACGTTATTTCCCTGGCGCACGGTTGCCGGCAATATCGGATATGGCTTGCAGCTCTCGGGCGTCCCGGCCCGGGAGCAGAAGGACCGCATGAGGGCCTGCGTGGCGCAGGCCGGGCTGCAGGGCTTCGAAGAGGCCTATCCGTCGACGCTGTCGGGCGGCATGCGCCAGCGCGCCGCCTTGATGCGGACACTGGTGGTCGAACCCCAGGTCCTCTTGATGGACGAACCGTTCGGCGCGCTCGACACCCATACCAAGATCGACATGCATGACGTCCTGCTTCGAATTTGGGAACGCGAGCAGCAAACGGTTCTGTTCGTCACCCACGATCTCGGCGAGGCCCTGACATTGGCCGACCGCATCATCCTGCTTTCGGCGCGCCCCGGCATGATCAAGGATGTCTTCGCGGTCGACTTTGCGCGGCCGCGCGACGCGGTGAAGGTGCGTGAGACACCCCGTTATGCCGAACTGTTCCAGCATATCTGGCACTCGCTCGGCGAGGAATTCATCAAGGGACGCAGCGCATGAGAATGCGGCGACCCGTCAGCACGCTGGCCTGGCAGGTGCTGATCTGCGTCGCCGTGCTCTCGATCTGGCAGTGGGGATATGGCTTGCATGGCAGCTTTCCGTGGCTGGTGCCTGATCTGCTCGACCCTTATTTCGTGTCGAAGCCTTCCGAGATCTTCGGGCAATTTCTGATCCTGGGTTGTTTCAAGTCCAAGCTTGGCGCGTTCAACGGCTGGTTCAACGGAGATTTTGCCAGGTGCATGGCGCGCACCGAAAACAATCTCTGGATCGCGACCGCGGTCACGCTGAAGAACACGTTCTTCGGGTTCCTGGCCGGCGTTTCCAGCGGCTTCGCGGCAGGATTGGTGCTCGGGCGCTCGGATCGCCTCAGCGCGATCTTTCAGCCCTTCATCACCGCGGTGAATTCCATTCCGAGGATCGCACTGGCGCCGATCATCGTGCTGGCGTTCGGGATCGGCGACATGTCGAAAGTCGTCACGTCGTGGATCGTGGTGGTGTTCCTGGTGTTCTTCAACACCTTCGAGGGCGCGCGCTCGATCGACGAAGGTTTCGTCAATGTCGCGCGACTACTCGGCGCCAGCGAATGGCAGATCACCCGCACGGTCGTGATTCCCTCGACCATGGCCTGGGTATTCGCCTCGCTTTCGCCGGCGATTTCCTTTGCGCTGATCGGCGTCATCGTCGGCGAATTCATCGGCGCGGAACGCGGCATCGGACGATTGATCATCGAATCGGAGGCCCGCGCCGAAGCTTCGGGAATGATGGTTGCGGTGATCGTACTGATGCTGGTGGGGGTTGCGCTGTCGGCCCTGATCTGGCGATTGCAGGCGTATCTGTTGCGCTGGCAGCAGCATAATATGGTAGAGTAAACCGGCCTGAGGGAGCCTCAAGACTCCATCCAGCGTCAAATAAAGAGGGGGAACGTAAATGATGACCATCACCCGCCGCACCGTCCTGGCGACACTGATCGCGACAGCGTCGATTGTGATGCCGGCCGTTTCACAGGCCGAAACGGTCCGGATCGGGTTGCCGACCAAGACCTACTGGCCGACCACGGTGGCGGAGGCTGCGAAGTCGCAAAAACTGTTCGAGAAGGAAGGCATTACCGCCGAGCTCACCATCTATCGCGGCGGCGCCGAGACCTTCGAGGCGATGGCCGCGGGCGCTGCCGATGTCATCCTCGACGCGCCGGCGCTTCCGGCCGCGGGCAGGAAAAAGGGCGTGATGTCGAAAGCGGTCGCCAATGGCGCGATGGGCAATTTCGGCTGGCAATTGATGGTGCTAAAAACCTCCCCGCTCGACGTCAAGGATCTGAACGGCAAGAAAGTCGCCATCACCTCCGCCGGCTCCGGCTCGGACCTGCTGGCGCTGTGGACCATCCAAGAGAAGAAGATCGACTTCACCCGTGTGCCCGTCGGCGGCGGCGGGCTGGTGCCGAATCTTCTGGCCGGCAACGTCGATGCGGCGGTGGTCTATTCGCCGCTCAGTTTCCAGATCGCGAAATCCGGCGAGGCTCGCACCATCCTGGATTACGCGGCGGCGGTGCCGCCCAATCTCACTTCGGTGTGGATCGCGACCGACAAGTACATCCAGGAAAAGCCGGCGATGGTGCAGAAGACCCTCAATGCCCTGTATGGCGGCCTGATGTACATGCGCAACAACCGGGAAGCGGCGATCAAGCTGATCGCCGAACTGTATGAAATGCCGGCCGACATTGCCGCGGCGGAATACGAAAATACCATCCTGAAGCTCGAGACCGATGGCAACATGGCTGCCCCCAACGTGCCGGCGGCGATGGATCTCTCGCTGCAGATGGCCAAGCTTGGCGGCATGAAGGATCTCGCGCCCGGAAGCGAGATCACCTCGACCGAGTTCAAGCCGGTGCCGACCAAACCCTGAGGGAGTATGAAGAGTTCACTGGCAGTCAAGGCAACCCGCTTCGTCATCGTGGCGATGGTATTCGCGGTCTGGGAGCTGCTGTCGCGGACGGGGATGATCAATCCGCGGCTGTTGCCTTCCGCCAGCGACACCATCGTCACGTTGGCCGACCTGCTGGGACGGCCCGGCGTGCGCTCCGATATCCTGGTCACCGGCGCCGAGGTGCTGACCGCGTTCGTCATCGCGGTGCCCTTCGGTGCGCTGGTCGGGCTGTTGATCGCCGAGAGCCGATACTTTGCCGAAGTGGCAAAGCCGCTGCTGTTCTTTGCCTTCAGCATCCCGAAGTCGATTTTCCTGCCGATGTTCATCCTGGTGTTCGGCGTCGGCTTTGCGCAGAAGGTCGGGTTCGGGTTTTTCTCGACCATCTTCATCGTGATCATGTCGACCACCACCGCGGTTGAATCGGTCAAGCCCGAAAACCTGATGGTTGCGAGATCCTATGGCGCGACGCCGGCGCAGACCGTGTGGCGGGTTTATCTGCCGAGCATGCTGCCGGTGCTGCTGGAAGCGTTGCGGATCTCGATGATCTTCAACCTCACCGGCGTGATGCTGGCCGAGATGTATGCCTCGCGCGAGGGGATGGGACATCTGATCGCCAACTGGGGCGAGAATTTCATGATGCGCCAGCTGTTGGCCGGGGTTCTGATGGTCGCCATCATCGCCGTCTCCTTTAACGAACTCGTTAGATGGGTGGAAACGAGATGCAGCCATTGGCGAACATAACCCCGATCAAGCCGGCCGCGCGCGCGGGCGCGGTGCAGCTCGGCGGCGTCGGCCTCGTCTACAAGACCTCCGGCCAGGATGTTGTGGCGGTGTCGGACGTGTCGATCGAGGTCAAACCGGGGCGCTTTGCCGTGCTGGTCGGCCCCAGCGGCTGCGGAAAGTCGTCGCTGTTGATGATGATGGCCGGCCTGCGGCACCAGACCTCGGGCGCGATTTCGATCAATGGCGCGCCGATCGAGGTTCCCGATCCGGATCGGGTCGGCGTGGTGTTTCAGGAGCCGAGCCTGTTTCCATGGTTGACCGCGGAAGAGAACGTCGAATTCCCGCTGACGCTGCGGGGTGTCTCGAAACAGGAGCGCCGCGCCAAGGCGGAGGAGGCGCTGCAGCTGGTCGGCCTCGATGGCTTCGGCAAGCGTCATCCGCATGAACTGTCCGGCGGCATGAAACAACGGGTCTCGATAGCGCGCGGTCTGGTCCAGGACCCTCCGGTGCTGTTGATGGACGAGCCGTTCGCAGCGCTCGACGAGCAGACGCGCATGACCATGGGCGACGAGCTGCTGCGGATCTGGGCCGCGACCGGCAAGACCATCGTGTTCGTGACCCATAGCCTGACCGAGGCGGTCTATCTCGCCGACGAAGTGATCGTGATGTCGGCGCGTCCCGGCCGCATCGTCGACCGGCTCGAGGTGGCACTGCCGCGCCCGCGCACGTTCGAGATGCTGAGCGGCGATGCGTTCGGAAGCCTGCGCGACCGTATCTGGCGCCACATCCGCAAGTCGGCATGAGGGCATGATGTCATCGACCATGCTACGCCGCCTGATCGTGATTTCCCTGATCGTGCTGTGGGAAGTGCTGCCGCGTATCGGCGTCATCCCCGAATTGTTCCTGCCGTCACTGTCCTCGACCTTACTGGCCGGCTGGAATCAGGCCGGCGAATACGGCCATGCACTGGTCGTGACGCTGTACGAGGTTGCCATCGGCATGGTGATCGCCTGCGGCGGTGGCATTCTCGCCGGCGCCGTCGTCGGCAGCCTGCCGCGGCCGCGCCTGCTGATCATGCCGATGGTGTCCAGTCTCTACGCCGTCCCGCTGGTGATCCTCTATCCGGTGTTCACGGTGTGGCTCGGGATCGGTTCGGAATCCAAGATCGCGTTTGCCGGCATGTACGGCTTCCTGCCGACCATGCTGGCGACATCGGCCGGCATCCAGACCATCGATCCCCAACTGCTGCTGGCGGCGCGCAGCATGGGAGCGACGCTGAGCCAGCGCGTGACACGGGTGGTGATTCCGGCCGCGATTCCGACCGTGCTGTCGGGGCTGAGGGTCGGGGGGGCGCTGGTGATCGTCGGCGTGGTGGTCTCCGAGATGCTGATCTCGTCGGCGGGGATCGGCTATCTGATCTCGCGCTACCGGACCATCCTCGACAGCCAGCACGTCTTCGCCGGCGTCCTCCTGGTGCTGGCGATGGCGATTGCGTTCAACGCCATGATCAAGTTCGTGGAACGTCGCGCCGCGGTCTGGCAGACCGGCACCCGCGCCGGACCCGATATGATCGCCCGCGAAATCCCCGCGGCGGCAACGGCCTGACCGACAGGTCAACTGATTTCCCTGCGCACCATCGCCGCGGCGTCGCTCATCGCCTTGAGCTTACCGAAGGCGATATGGCGCGGCATGTATTTCATGCCGCAATCCGGCGCCGGAATCAGCCGGTCCGCCGAGACATATTTGAGGCCACGGCGGATGCGGCCCGCGATCACCTCGGCGGTCTCGATTTCGGGGTCGCCGAGATCGATCACGCCCAGCATGATTTTCTTCGGTGACAAATCCGCCAGCACGCCGAGATCGAGCTTGGGCTGCGCGGCCTCGATCGAGATTTGCTCGGCGGTGGAATCGGCCAGTTCCGCCAGAAAAGAGTAACCCGACGGCTTGATGTCGCCAGGCACGACGGCGGCATAGCCGAAACAGATGTGCACCACCGTCGGCACCGTGATGCCCTGCAGCGCGCGGTTGATCGCCTTCACGGCGTAGCGCTTGGCGGCGGCCGGATCGTTGCGCACCCAGGGTTCGTCAAGCTGGATCACGTCGGCGCCGGCTTTCTGCAAGTCCAGCGCCTCGGCGTTGACCGTGGCCGCCAGCGCCATCGCCAGCTCTTCGTCGTCCTTGTAGAATTCGTTCTTGGCCTGCTGGCTCATGGTGAAGGGGCCGGGCAGGGTGATCTTGGCGGCATGGCCGGTGTTACGGCGGAGGAATTCCATGTCCCTGAGCTCGACCGGGCCGCTGCGGCGGATTTTCCCGACCACGCGCGGCACCGGCGTCGGGCCCGATCGCGCGGCAATGATGGCTGGATTCTTGCTGTCGATGCCTTCCAGGGCGGTGGCGAAACGGTTGGAGTAGCTTTCCCGCCTGATCTCGCCGTCGGTCACGATATCGATTCCGGCGCGCTCCATGTCGCGGATCGCGACGATGGTCGCGTCGTCCTGGGCCTGCTCGAGATATTGTTCCGGAATTCGCCACATCTGCATCATGCGGGTGCGCGGAACCGACTTGGACAGCATTTCGCGGTCCACCAGCCAGTCGGGTTGCGGGTAGCTTCCGACCACGGTGGTGGGCAGTACGTGCTTCGGATAGGGCACTATCTCAACTCCGCTGATCGGCGCCGTCCGGGCGCCGGACACGCACGACGTTTCCAGATCTTGCCTCGCCGGCAGTGCCGCGAGATCAATTCCGGTACGAGGTGTCGACGCGGTCGAGCTTGCGCAGCAACGCCGGCCACGCCAGCTCGCCGTTGCGGTTGGGCAGATTTGGACGCGGCTTCACCTTGTCGAAGGTCTTTTCCAGCACGTCCTGCGGCGGATAGACCAGCTTGGTGTTGCAGGACAGCGCCATCACCTGCACTTCGCAGGCGCGTTCCATGCGATACAGGAGGTTGAAGGTCGCAGGAATGGTTCGTCCGACCACCAGCAGTCCGTGATTGCGCAGGATCATGGCTTCGTGATTGCCGAGGTCGCGCACCAGCCGTTCGCGTTCGCCGACGTCGTCGGCGATGCCTTCGAAGTCATGATAGCCGATGTGAAGAAACCGCATCGATGTCTGCGCCAGCGGCAGCAATCCGCACTCCATCGCGGAGACGGCCATGCCGGCCGGCGTATGGGTATGCGCGACACAGTCGACGTCGTGGCGGGCCATGTGAATGGCGCTGTGAATGACAAAGCCGGCGGCGTTGACGCCATAATCCGAGGCGTTGAAAAGCGTGTTGCCGTCGAGATCGACTTTGATCAGGCACGAAGCATCGATTTCCTCGTAGAGCATGCCGTAGGGATTGATCAGGAAGTGGTCATGCGTCCCAGGCACCCGGCACGAGATGTGGTTGGCGATCATCTCGGTCATGCCGTACATCGCGGTCAGGCGGTAGCAGGCCGCGAGATCGACGCGGGTCTGCCACTCCTCGGCGCTGACCTGTTCGCGGACCGATTTGACGACCTTGATTGCGGGAGAACTCACCGGGGGTGTCATGCAGTTCCTCCATTGAAACGGTTCGTTTTCGAGGGATTCGCGAGCCGGTTGGTCCGGCGATCATGAGGCAGGGTACGAGCAACGAGGGCGGCACCGCAAGTAGGGCACCCGGGTCGGCCCATGATTTTGCGAGGGGTCAGGTCCGCACCCGACGCCTCCATCGGCGTCCCCCCTATGCGCGCGACGTCGTGAGTGATGTACGCTGCTGCTCCAAACGAAGCTGTCATACTCCGCGAAAGCGGGGTATCCAGTATGCCGCGGCCTATCGGTTAATTCCTGACGTCTCTGGAATACTGGATCGCCCGCTTTCGCGGACGATGACAGTTGAGCGCAATTCCGCATTCTCGCGGCGCGATGCGTCCGAGTTTTGCTGAAAAATTCCTTACCCTCCGATCAGAGGGCGCAGGGAATGCCGGGCGCCCAATGCGCCCGCAGCCTGGCAGGGCAG
>NZ_SSMW01000063.1 GCF_004799405.1 Bradyrhizobium sp. | reverse complement strand
CCTCTCCGCCGCAGTAAACCCTCTATGAAATCTCCGTTCCATCCCACACTCCATCCTTTCCCTCTAAGATAAAGTGTTGCGTCAACCGGTTGAGACCACCCCCCAACAACAGACATCACCGGATGCCGCCGGGCCATTATGGCGACGCCAATGCTGAGGATCCCCCCGTCCAGGCTCGCTGGTTTGGTCAATAGGAGGCTCGGTAGGACTCGGCAGAGTGATTTGGCTCGGTCCCAGACATGTCCCGGGCGGGGCAGTTATGGGCCCTCAAAACGGCTACAAATGGCTTTCGAGCGCTTCCAAGGGGATTGATCCGCTGTGCCCTCTGGACACTCCAGGATACCCGGAGAGCGTTTGATCCCAGTTCTTCTCCCTCCGCCAGCTTGGCCATGCGTCCAGCCCGGACACATAGGTAACACCACGTACCTAAGAGATGGGTGACAACCTCGTGCCGAACGGGTTGTCGAGGGTTGCAGGGTTTTCTGCTCCAGGTCGAATCCGAGATCATAGTGCATGAAGCTGACAAGCCAAATGCCGTCGTCGACCTCTTTGATGCCGAGTCTCTGACCAGCGAGCACAGTGGATATGTTGATCCTTTTGCGATGCAGGCAAAGGCGTCATGGCGGGCTCGCGTCGGCGCGAGTGAGATAGCCGATGCGCTAACGCGCAAGCCAACTTCTGACTTGCCAGGCCCCTTGTGGGACGCTTCGTGCGTCGATAGAAGGCGTCGATCGGCGGTATGATGGGGCATGACAAACCTCCGCCTGATATCGCATCCGGCGAGGTAGCTTTGAGGTCAACCTATGCGGGAACGCCTGCCATCGATCGAGTTGCTTCGCTTCATTCTGGCCCTGCTCGTCGTCATCTACCATTATTTCTATTTTGGCGCTGCCTCGGGCGTCCTTTCGATCGAGCCGATCGGCGTATCGGTATTGCCTTATTTCGTGCTGGCGGTTGACACTTTTTTCATTGTCAGCGGCTTTGTCATTCTGTTCTCGGCAGAGAAGCGATCATGCTCCGCCTTCGTTGTCAGTCGCTTTGCCAGGCTTGGGCCGGCCTTGCTCGTGTGTTCGACGATCACACTCTGTGCGATCACCTTCAGCGGCAGTTTTGCCAAGGGGACGACGTTCATCAGGTGGCTCGCAAGTATAACTGTGCTTCCCCTGACATTTGCAAACGGGCTTGACCGATCACTCTGGTCCCTGCGTTATGAAATCATTTTCTACGCCATCGTTGCTGGAGTCGTTTGGCGCGGGTTAACATACAAAAGGATAGCGCTTGTCGCCTATTTCCTGATTGCGCTGAATGCTGTTTACATCGTGAGATGGTCGATCGCAGATCGCATGCTCATGCAGAATTTTGGTTCTTTATTCGCGCTGGGGATATTCCTTTACGTTCACCGGAATTATCGAATACCGCTCGTGGCATGGATCATCTGTGCTTTGGTGGCGTTCATGACTTGCGTCGTGGAGGTCTCAAGGGTTGCCGGTCTGCTCCATCAGCCCATGCAATGGACCGGGACAGCTATTGCGAGCGTCGTCACAATCGGCGCATTCCCCGCATTTCTTTTGATGCAGCCGAAATCGGAAATATTGATCAGGCTATGCGCGCTGGCGGGACGAGCGAGCTATCCCCTCTATGTGCTGCATCAAACCGCAGGCTATGTGGTCATAACGTGGCTGCTTACTATTTTCCCTGCGCACGCTCTTGCCATTCAGATCGTGACACTTCTCGGGATGATTGGCTTCGCTACTTTGTTTTCGAGCCTCATTGAGCCGCAGATCGCCTCGGTCTACAGAATGGCCGGATTTTATCTGGAGGACCTTTTTGGCTATTGGCGGGGAAATCGCTGCGCCCAGAACCGCTAAGGTGTCGCGACGGGGATCTCCGGGCAAACTCCTTGGGATTTGAACCCTGACTCCCCGCCAACGCTCCCAGGCGGCACCACAGAAAATGCGGACGGTTGCTGATTGCGGACGCCGACACTACGATCGGGCTACTGCCGTCATTACCCATCAAAACAAAGAATGGATCGGACTGGAAATGACTCCTGCCAAAGGGAAACACGAGCGGAATTCAGGCGGTCATTGACGGCCGAACAGCGGACGACGATGGCGATCGCAGCATGATTCTGAATTGGTCTTATTGGGATGGCGATATTACGCATCATATCTTCGCGCTGGAGGGGATGGCGGAGAGTAAAGAAATAGATGGTTCGGCGTACAAGGTACTTTCTTTGCATAAAGAGCGATTGAAAACGCTGCGGTTTGCGGACGCCGGGGCGCCGCCGATCGAGCGCGACATCACCTCTTCTGAGCACCTGGAAAAAAATAATCGCTGATGTAATTGTCGTCGTCTGTTTCTTGGATAAACGGAGCATTCTCCGCCATCGCGAGAATATAGCCCACGCGCGATCATAGTGCATGAAGCTTGCGAGCCAAATGCCGTCGTCGACCTCCTTGATGCCGAGTTTCTGGCCGGCCAGGACGGTCGAGATGTCGATCCGCTTGCGATGCAGGCAGAGCCGTCCCAGGCGGTGCTGATGACGTCGCGATCGCGGAAAGTTCCGACAGACCGTCGTAGCGACCCATTGAGCCGTCCCTACGATTTAATGTATCTTGTTGTGGACCATCTAGACAGTCCGCTGAAACGGCTTGGCGAAGTGTCCCCGAGCGACTGCAATGAAGTTGTTCAGAAAATTCTCGAAGGCCCGAACCGACACCACAGTGCCGTCGTCGTCAAAGATCGGCGACGAAGTACAGGCGCTCAACAGAATAATGAGCATGTGTTCGGTT
The DNA here is from genome assembly GCF_004799405.1 of Bradyrhizobium sp. Taxonomy (GTDB): domain Bacteria; phylum Pseudomonadota; class Alphaproteobacteria; order Rhizobiales; family Xanthobacteraceae; genus Bradyrhizobium. Next base: position 25,037 of record NZ_SSMW01000063.1, on the reverse strand, counting down.
GCAGCGGCCAGCGCCGAGAGCGCTGCTTTAAATCCGCATGCGGACCAGTCGAAGGGTGCGAAGCAGCGGTTCGAAAGCGCAAAGAGAATGTCATTGCAACTTGCCAAAGAGATTACTGATGTCTCATGTCGTGATGCCGCTCTGGAGCAAATAGTGGAGCTTTGTATGAAGGCGAACGATTTGGAAACCGCCAGAATACTAATTGGGGGTATTCAGACTGAAACGATCCGCGAACGATTGTTGGAAGAGTACCCGGTATCCTTCTACTGACCGATAAGGTGGTTCGCTCGGTACCTCGGCGACCGCCCGGCGGGTTCAATCAGCGACGCGAGGCACCAGCGAACTTCCGTCGACTGCGTGCCGAAAGGCCGACAGTGCAATATCGAAAACTCATGAGGCTCTTTCTTCTTTTGTTGGTGTTTTCTGCTCTCGGTTGCCTCGTCGTTGAACCAGTTGGAGCTTGCGATATGGCTTTTGACATCGAGGCGCATCGCGGCGGACGCGCGCTTTTGCCTGAGAACACGCTACCGGCCTTTGCCAATGCCTTGTCCATGGGCGTCGATACGCTGGAACTTGATGTCGGCGTCACGGCTGACCGCCAGATCATCATTTCTCATGAGCGCAGCCTCAATCCCGACCTCGCGCGCAATGCCAACGGCGACTATGTTGCGGCGCCCGGCTCGCCTTTTGTGAAACTGCAGCTTGACGAGATCAGGACCTACGATGTCGGCCAAATCCGTCCCGAAAGCACCTATGCCAGGCAATTCCCGGACCAGCGTGCCGTCCCGGGAACGCGCATTCCCACGCTGAAAGAACTCTTTGCGTTGGTCCGCAAGTCCGGCAATCGCTGTGTCCACTTTAACATCGAGACCAAAATCGATCCGGACCATCCCGATGAATCACCCGATCCGCAAACCTTCGTAACGTTACTGCTCGGACTGATCGACGCCGAGGGGTTTGCCGACCGGGTCATGATCCAGTCCTTCGACTGGCGAACGCTCCAGCTTGTCCAGCAACGCGCGCCAAAGATTCCGTCGGTGTACCTTACTCTGCAGCGTGGTCCGGCTTCTACCGTCGCATCCGACAAGGCGACCGCCTGGACGGCAGGCTTCAATCCGGCCGATTATGGCGGCTCACTACCGCGGACCATCAAAGCCGCCGGGGGTGCAGTCTGGTCGCCCTATGTCGGCGACGTCAGTGCTGCCCTCGTGGCCGAAGCGCACGGCCTTGGATTGCGGGTTGTGGTCTGGACGGTCAACAAGCCCGAAGACATGGCGCGCATGATCGAAATTGGCGTCGACGGCATCATCTCGGATCGTCCCGATCTCCTGCGCCAGACCGCCGAAGGAAAAGGGATTGCGCTACCCGTCGGATCGCCGGTCGGTCCGTAGCTCAAGCGTTTCGCGCTGGACACAAACGTCGTTGTGCCATGCGGTCGACTCGCCAACAATGCTGCAATTGCGAACTGGAGAAATCGACACCACGGAAACGTTTGACGGCCGGCAATGATATGCATACCATTTGGGCAGGGAGTAAACTGGCCGATGCGCGTGCTTGATCTCATATCGATGGGACGCACTATCGTGGATGTCTACGGCAATCAGGTGGGATGCGGTCTTGAGGAGACCTCCTCCTTCTCCAAGTATGTTGGCGGTTGTCCCGCAAATATTGCCATTGGCACGGCGCGGCTTGGACTTCGGGTCGCGCATGTAACGCGCGTGGGGGATGATCAACATGGCCGCTTCCTGCGGGATCAACTGTCCCGGGAAGGGGTCGACGTTTCGCACGTCAGGACTGATCCGGCACGTCTCACCGGCGTGGCCTTTCTGGCGATACGCGATGAGAACACATTTCCCCTGCTGCACTATCGCGACAATTGCGCGGACATGGCTATCAGCGTTGAGGATTACAGCCAGGAGTTCATCGGCAGCGCAACAGCCCTTCTCGTCACCGGCTCCCATCTGACCACGCTGGAAGCGGCGGCAAATGTCGATGCCGCGATTGCCTATGCCAAAGCGGGCGGAACGCGCGTGATATTCGATATCGACTACCGTCCGTTATTCTGGCGGCTGGTGTCCAAGGATGCAGGCGAGAGCAGGTATGTCAGCAGCGAGCGTGCGACCGCGGCAACCCAAAACGTGTTGCCCTATGCCGACCTGATCGTTGGAACTGAAGAAGAGATTCGTATCGCCGGCGGGGACATCGATACCCGCAACGCCCTGGTGAGCATTCGCCGACTTTCGGCGGCGCCAATCGTGATGAAGCGCGGCCCTCAAGGATGCGTGGTATTCGACGCCGCGATACCGGAAGATCTGGACAAGGGGATCGTTGGGCGAGGATTTCCAGTGGAGGTATTCAACATCGTCGGTGCAGGCGATGGCTTTTTGTCCGGATTTCTTTCGGGTTGGCTGCGGGACGCAAACTGGGACGAATGCTGTCGTCGCGGAAACGCCTGCGGTGCGCTCGTGGTGTCGCGGCATGGCTGCTCACCGGCCTCGCCGACCGAAAAGGAGCTTGCCTGGTATCTGGAAAACGCCACCGCTGAAACAGCGCTGCATGACAACCGCATGCTCGAAGTCGTTCACCGCGCGACAACGCGCCGTGCCAGGCGGCTGCCGGTGATTCTGATCGATTGCGAAGCGCCGGATATCGCCGTCCAGCCGGGCGGGCGGGCAACGCCATCGCGATCGCGTTTCGCGTCCATCGCGGCTGACGTCGTGCTTCGCAAGACGAGCCGCACAGTTGCCACCGGTATCATGGTCGATGGCACGGGCTGCAATGACGCGCTTTTTGCCATCGGGCCGGCGACAGACTGGGTGGTGCGCGCCATCGAAATCCCCGGCAGCAAGCCGTTATCGTTTTTAGCCGGAAAGCCGGGCGCTGTCCTGCTGCGTAGCTGGCCGCAAAACCAGATTGTCAAATGCTTCATTCCCCTGGCTGTCGATGCTTCCTCCGAGCTTCAAAACGAACGTTTGCGGGAGCTTCAATATGCGGTGGAAATGTGGGGGCACGAGTTGATGCTGGTGCCTGAACTGGCTGCCGAGGCTGACGAAGTTCAATTGACCAATTGTATTCGCCAGATCCAGGCGCTCGGAATACGCCCGGATTGGTGGGGTATTCAGGCTTCGACCGGTGCTTTGGGCTGGGCTTGCCTGCAAGCCGCCATCGGGACATCCAATCCAATGTGCCGCGGTGTTCTGATGCTCGACAGCGGCCAGGGGGAGATCTTCGACAGCTATGATGCTGCCTCAAGCAACTGTCCCCTTTTACAGGGTATCGTTGCGGGCCGATCTATTTATGCCGAGGCGCTGTCGGCCTGGGGCACCGGCCGATCCGACGACGCGACCCTCGCCCGCGAACTCGATGCGGGCATCGACAGGCTGGTCGCAACTTGGCCCGGGAGCGAAAGATCCTGATGCGCGGGCTTTCTGCCATCCAGACACGACTGCTCGGTGCCTGCTCGCTGGCCGCCGCACTCCTTGGCTGGTGGATCGCCACCTCGGTGTTTCACTGGATCGACATTGTCCGGTTTCCGGATCCGGCGACGTTTCTCCAGTCTCTGCACCAGATCGTTTTCGCCCAATATGCCGGCGCCAACCTGGCCGAGCACGTTGCTTCGAGTCTCGGACTTGTGCTGAAGGGCTTCCTTCTTGCCAGCGTGACCGGATGCACGCTCGGCTTGATCATGGGGCTTAGCCCGTTCTGGCGGGACTTCCTGTCCCCGACCTTCAATCTGCTGCGCCCCATCCCTCCGCTCGCCTGGATTCCGCTTTCCCTGCTGTGGTTTGGTCTCGGAGACGCATCCAAGCTGTTTCTCATCACCTATGCCGCTTTCATCCCCGTCGTGATCAACACGTCGGCGGGTGTGGCACAGATCGATCGCGTTCTGCTCGAGGCTGCCCGTGTCCATGGCGCCCGAGGGTGGGCCTGGCTGAGGCACGTGATTATTCCCGGCGCGGTGCCGCACATTCTGATCGGACTTCGGCTTGCCATGCAGACGTGCTGGACCGTGATCGTCGCAGCCGAACTTCTCGGTGCAATCTACGGTATCGGAAAAGTGCTCAACAGTGCCAAGGACGACGTGTATCCGGGAATGATTCTGGTCGGCATGACCACGGTCGCAGTATTGGGAATTTCGACGACGTATCTTCTCGAGTTGGCGGAACGGCGGTTTGTAACATGGCGGCGTTAAATCATCCACGCGTCAGAAAGCCGTGGCGCGCCAGCGAGGCGAGGCCACGGAGATGGATCGGTGCGCTTGGCATCCTCGTGCTCGTCCTGGTCTGGCAGGGCACGGCCGTCCTCGTCGCAGATGCATCGACATTGGCTCCCCCGATGGACGTCATCCGGCGTTTCTTCGAAATGCTGGTCCATCCGTTCGCGGGAAGCACGCTTGGGTGGCACGTGATTGTGAGCCTTGGCCGCTTTGCCAGTGGCTTCAGCCTCGCCGTCGTTGTCGGCGTGCCGCTCGGGTTGACGATGAGCTGGTTCCCGAGATTCGAAGCCGTGATCACGCCATTTTTCAATTTCTTCCGTTTCATCGCGCCGATCGCCTGGGTTCCTTTTGCGATCCTCTGGTTCGGCACCGGCTTCGGGGGCCCGGTTTTGATCATCTTCAGCGGCGCATTCGCGCCTTGCGTCATCGGCAGCTATGGCGGCGGCAAACTGACCGAGGTGCGGCTGCTGGAGGCCGCGCGAACCGTTGGAGCCGGCAATTTCAAGATCATCACGGATGTGATTTTGCCAAGCGCCATCCCCTCTATCGTCGCGGCATTGCGCATCGCTGCCGGCAACGCTTGGCAATCGCTGGTTGGCGCGGAACTGATCGTGGCGTCATCCGGTGTCGCTTACACGATGGTCAGAGGGCAGATGAATCGCACCATCACGGTCGTCATGGTCGGGATGATCGCCATCGGCATCGTCGGACTGATCATGGAATGGCTATTCCGGCGCCTGGAGGTCGCCGTGTACCGCCGCTTCGGCTCATACGCTGCTCTTTAAAAGACAACAATCAATCGCTCTCAGGGAGCTAACATAGGAGGAATACGATGAAGGCTGGTTCATTTGCGATAGCAGCGTTTCTGGCAGGTGTGCTGGGAGCGGCAGCGCCGGTGGCGGCGCAAACGCCGATCAACGTCAGCTATCAGGTCACTATTCACGGCATCCCGTTGCAGATCGCCGACGACAAGAACTGGTGGACCGAGATCGGCCTCAAGCCAGGGGATATGACGAGCTTTGCGGCGGGTGCTCAGCAGATCGCGGCCGTGGCATCCAAGTCGTGGGACGTGGGCTTGATGGGCGGTCCTCCCGCCCTGCTTGGAGCCAGCCGCTTCAATGTGCAGACGGTGCTGATCCTGGTCGATGACTCGCGGGCGAACGGGGTTGTTGCAAAGGGCGATCAGGCGGCCGCCATAGTTGCCAATCCGGTCGCCGCGCTGAAGGGGCGGGAGTATCTGGTCCCGGCAAACTCCACGGCCGACTATGCCGCCCAGTCCTGCTTTCGCAAATGGGGTTTGCAGCCTGGCGACGTCAAAGCCGTCAACATCGCGCCCGGTGCCCTCGTAGATGCCTTCAAGAGCAGCAATGTTCCGATTGGGGCAATCTGGGCTCCGCACTTCCTTAGGATGGAAACCCAGGCCGGCGGCAAACTTGTTTGTACCGGGCAGGACGGTGGAGCGACCGTGACTGCCAATCTCGTGGTGCGTGACGACTATCTCAAGTCCAACATGGACACGGTCGCCCGTTTCACGGCCATGTACTTGCGCGCCCTTGACTTCATGAAAAAGAACAAGGCAGAGACACTCGTTGCGATGAAGCGCTTCTACGACAAGGGTGGTGTTGTTCTGAGCCCTTCGGAGATGGATGCGGAATATGCGACGAGAGACTACTTCGATCTGGCGCAACAGGTCGCGCTGTTCGATCGCAGCAAGGGCCCAAGCAAGCTGGATGACATCCACAATCGATTGGCTGAGTTCTTTAAGGCTGCCGGTACGATTCCCGCGGTGCTGGATCCGAAGACCTATGTCAATCCGGATGTGCTGGCCTACATCGAGAAGGACGCCAAGCTGAAGGCTTTTGCCGAAGGCAAGTAGCAGCAGGCAGAAGTCAGGTGAGTTGACCATGTGTGCGTGGCGCGCGCGAGCCCGAGCGGATGACTTTGTTCGCATCGCCTCGCGCGCGCGAGGAGGACTGATGGTGGAAATGTCGATCCAGCGGTGCGTCGAGCTGCGCGAAATGGCAACTGCCATCGAATTGGTTGCCTGCGGTCCTCCCTGCGATGTCAAGGGATAGATTATCGATGTCGACGGCGAAATCGTCCAATCCTGAACGGCGCAACCGACGCGCAGAGCGCCTCGACGGCATTGGCTGCGTGGTGACCGGAGGTGCGAGCGGTATCGGCTTGGAGGTAGCGCGCGAGCTCGCCCGGCTCGGAGGAGCCATAGGCATACTCGACCTCGATGAAGAGAAGGCCAGATCCACGGCTTTGCTTATTGGGAGGGATTATTCCTGCAAGTCCGCCGGTGCGGCCGCGGACGTGGTCGATGCGGCCGGAGTGCGGTCTGCGTTTGGGGAGTTGGGGGCCCGCATCGGCCCAATCGGCGTGCTGGTCAACTGCGCCGGCATCATGACCCCGCGCATGGTGCCGCTGACGGAAATGCCGATTTCGGATTTCGAAGATATGCTGAATGTCCACGTCAAGGGCACCTTCATTTGCAGTCAAGCCAGCCTTGCTTCGATGCAGCGACAGGCTTTTGGGCGCATCATCAATATTTCTTCTGTACTGGGAATTCTCGGTCTTCCGTTCCGCATCGGTTATGCGACGGCCAAAGCGGCGATCATCGGCTTCACGCGTTCGCTGGCGGTTGAGGTAGCTCGGCAGGGTGTTACCGTCAACGCTGTGGCGCCCGGATATATTCTGACGAGTACGCTGCAGCAGCGTGTCGACGCTGGCATGATCGACTACGCGCGCTTGGCTGAACGGGCGCCGGTCGGACGATGGGGCCTGCCCGAGGAAGTCGCTCGCGTGATAGGCTTTCTGGCTCTGCCGGGATCGGCGTTCATTACGGGTGCGATCGTTCCGATCGACGGCGGGTATACCGTGCGAGGCGATCCGAACGAAGCGATCGGCGACCGGCCGGCCTCGCTTGACCCGGTGCGGGACATGTTTCGAACATGAGCAAGCCATTCGAAGGCGCCGGTCTCGTCCCTGCCTTCGCGCTAGCGTTGAACAGGCGGGCATTTGATCATGTCTAAGCGTTCACGCGCCCCGGCGATGCGGGATGTCGCGCGGCTTGCCGGGGTCGCGCCGATGACAGTTTCACGCGCGTTGAGCGGCCATCCGTCGGTCAGGGCGGAAACCCGCAAGGTCGTGGTTCGTGCAGCAAACAAGCTCGGCTATGTGCACAATTTCATGGCGAGTGCACTGCTGCGTCGGGGCAGCAAGCTCATCGCCCTCGTCGTGCCGAACGTTTCCAACTCGGTATTCGCAGAGACCATCCATGGACTTGAAGAGGTGCTGTCCGTCGAGGGTTACACCCTGACCATCGGGCACAGCGGCTACTCCAAAGACGAGGAAGAGCGGCTGGTGCGCACATTGCTGGGTTACGGACCCGACGGTGTGGTTCTGACCGGATTGACGCACACGCGGGCGACGCGAAGTCTTTTGACCCGCGCCGGCGTGCCTATCGTCGAGACATGGAACATCGGCTCGAAGCCAATCGATATGGCTGTCGGCTTCTCGAACTTTGACGCGGCGTTCCAGGCCACCGAATTTCTGATCAGGCGGGGCCAGAAATTGCTGGCCTATGCAGGCGGCACGCAAACCGACAACGACCGGACACAGGCGCGTGAAGCCGGTTTCCGGGCAGCCGTTGCGAAGGCGGGGCTGGAGGTTCGGGAAGATTGGGTGAGCACGATGCCGATGGAGCTTTCGAGCGGGGTGGAACTGGCACGACGTTTTGCGGAAATGAACCGCAAGCCGGATGCGCTATTCGCGGCGAGCGACGTGATCGCATCCGGGTTCATTCTGGAGTGTAACCGGCTGGGGGTCCGTGTCCCGGGCGATATCGCCGTAACCGGCTTTGACGATGCGCCTCTGGCGGAAGTGATAGAACCTCAGTTGAGCACGGTCCATGTGCCGCAGCGGGAGATCGGACGACTGAGCGCGAGTCTCATCCTGCGGCGGCTCGCGGGAGAACAGCATGTTCCGACGGTGCACGACGTAGGCTTCCGAATTGTTTCGCGCGCGAGCGCATAAATGCCGAAACTCCCAATGACCTCACGGAGGAAGAGTTGAGTCACATACAGATCGAATCCGTGCGACGCGACTTCGGCGTCAACGGCTCCGTGGTCAGCGCCCTCGACAATGTCACGCTTGAGATCAAGGATATGGAGTTTGTTGCGATCGTCGGCCCATCAGGATGCGGCAAGACCACGCTTCTGCGGCTGGTCGCCGGGCTGGATTTCCCGACTGGCGGTCGGGTCCGCGTCGGCGGTACGGAGGTGCAGGGGCCGGGGCCTGATCGGGCTGTGGTGTTCCAGCAGTTCGCTCTGTTTCCGTGGAAAACCGTCGCTCAGAACATCGCGTTCGGTTTGAGTTGTAAAGGTGCGACACGCGAGAAGCAGAACCAGGAAGTACGGAAATTCGTTTCGATGATGAACCTGGACGGTCACGAAAATTCCTATCCCCACCAGCTCTCAGGCGGAATGCAGCAACGCGTCGCCATCGCGCGAAGCTATGTCCTTGCACCGGATGTGCTGCTGATGGATGAGCCGTTCGGGGCGCTCGACGCCCAAACGAGAACGGTGATGCAGGAGGAACTGAAAGGTATCTGCCGTGCCCACCCGCGTACCGTACTGTTCATCACACATGCGGTCGACGAGGCGGTGTATTTGGCCGACAGGGTCGTCGTGATGAGTCGTCGTCCCGGCCGGATCTATGAAATTGTGGATGTTGCGCAACTGCGGGACAGGGAGAACTGGAGCAAGTATGAGCGGATCGAAGACGTGATGGACCAACCGTCTTTTGTCCAAGTACGGACCCATATCTGGCGATTGCTGCGAGACAAGGTCAATTTGACGGTCGAGTAGACCAGTTGCACAAGACCGATGTGCTATTGCCGGCGTGCCGGGCGCTTGACTGTCGATGGAGCAGGAACGACCCTTGCGGCCTGCCGAGGATTGAGGCCATGACCACCATCTACCAGGCGCGTAAAATCGTCACGATGAATCCGAGCCGGCCGCTCGCGACCCATATCGCGGTGCGCGACGGCACGATCCTCGGCGCCGGCAGCCTCGACGAATTGACCGGGTGGGGCGAATACCAGCTCGATCGAAGCTTTGCGGACAAGATCCTGATGCCGGGTCTGGTGGAGGGCCACAGCCATGTGGCCGAGGGCGTGCAATGGCGGTTTGTCTATTGCGGATACTTCGACCGCACTGATCCCAACGGCGTGATCTGGCCCGGCGTGAAGTCGATCGAGGAGGTCATTGCGCGGCTGAGCGAGGCCAATGCCGCGCTATCCGATCCGAAGCAGCCGCTGACGGGGTGGGCGCTCGATCCCATCTACTTCAACAACCGGCGCATGACGCGGCAGGATCTCGACCGGGTCACGACGACGCGGCCGATCGGCATCATGCATGCCAGCGGTCACATCATGAACGTCAACACCATGGCGCTGGAATTGGCGGGCATGCTGCGTCCCGGCGTCAATCATCCCGGCGTTCCGCTTGGGCCTGACGGCGTGCCGACCGGCGAAATGAAAGGCCCGGAAGCCATGACGCCGCTGGGCCCCCATGTCGGGCTCGATCGGGGATTGCTGGCCTCCGATGAACCGGGCTTGCGGGCATTCGCGCGACTGTGCGTGCGAAAGGGCGTGACGACGGCCGCCGACCTCGCCAACCTGCTGCCGCAGCCCGCGGTCGAGATGATGCGGCAGGTCACCGGCGAGGACGACTTTCCCGCCCGCATCGTGTCGCTGCGCGTCGCGCGCGAGATCAGCCCGGCCGAGCTGGTCGCACGCGTCCTCGAATTGCGCACGCTGAGTTCGGACCGTCTGCGGCTGGGTATGATCAAGATCGTTGTGGACGGTTCGATTCAGGGATTTTCGGCGCGGCTATTGTCTCCGGGATACTATAACGGCGCGCCCAACGGCCTGTGGTACATTGCGCCGGAGCAGCTTCGCGATATTTTCGAACGCGCGCTGGCGGCCGGCATTCGGGTTCACAGCCATACCAACGGCGACGAGGCGACGGAACTGGTGCTTGACACGCTCGAACAGGCGCTTCGCAAGTACCCATCGCCGGACCATCGCTTCACCTTGCAGCACTGCCAGCTTGCAAATGCGGCGCAATTCCGCCGCATGCGATCGCTCGGGATGTGCGTCAATCTGTTTCCAAATCACCATTTCTACTGGGGCGATCAGCACTATGCGCTGACCGTGGGCCCGGAGCGCGCGCAGCGGATGAATGCCTGCGCGACCGCTCTCGCCAGCGGCGTTCCCCTGGCCATCCATTCGGACGCGCCGGTAACGCCGCTCGGACCGCTGTTCACGGCATGGTGCGCGGTCAATCGCCTGACGGCCAGCGGACGCGCATTGGGCACCGAGGAGCGTATCTCTGTTGCCGAAGCCATACGGACCATCACGCTCGGCGCCGCCTACACCCTTGGCCTCGATGGCGAGATCGGATCGATCGAATGCGGCAAGCGCGCCGACTTTGCCGTGCTCGAAGACGATCCGACCGAGATCGGCGCCGAGCATCTGAAGGACGTGCGCATCTGGGGCACCGTGCAGGGTGGCCGGATTTTCGCCGCGGCCTCGATATGACCCTTCCAATTCCAGTGACGTTGATTGGCGGCTATCTCGGCGCCGGCAAGACGACGCTGATTAACTCGTTGCTGCGAAATGCCGATGGCCGGCGTCTGGCCGTGCTTGTCAACGAGTTCGGTTCGTTGCCGATCGACGCCGATTTGATCGTGGCCCGCGAAGACAACCTCATCAGCATTTCCGGCGGCTGTATCTGCTGCAGCTTCGGCAGCGATCTGGTCGCCGCCCTGATCGATATAAGGGCACGCGGCCAGCGGATCGACCATCTGCTGATCGAGACCAGCGGCGTCGCGTTGCCCGGATCGATCGTCCAATCGATCGCACTGCTTCCCGGTCTCGCCATCGACGGCGTGATCGTGCTGGCCGATGCCGAAACAGTCGAGGAACGCGCCGGCGATCGCTATATGAGCGACACGGTACGCGGGCAGCTTGCCGGCGCCGACATCATCGTTCTCAACAAGATCGACCTGGTGCCGCCGGAGCGCGTTGCCGCGATCTCCCGCTGGCTCGCCGAGATCGTGCCGGGTGCCCGGGTTTCGCCGGCACAGAATGCGGACATTCCGTCTGAAATTATCCTGGGACGGCAACCCGAACCGCAGCCCATCGCGCACCGAATAAAACCGTCGAAGCATCGGACTGCGGGCTACGAAGCATTGGAGCTTGAGATCGACTGCCCCGTCGACGCAGAGAGACTGGCCGCTGTACTTGCCGATCCCGATCTGGCGCTGCTGCGCGCCAAAGGATTCCTGCAAAAACTAACCGGCGAGTTCGTCACGCTCCATGTCGTCGGTCGCCGCTCGGTCGTGGAGCCCGCACCTGCATGGGTCGAAGGTCCCGGGCGCCTCGTATGCATCGGTGTTGCGGCCGAGATGGACCGTTCGGCGGTTCTGGTCGCCCTCGGCAGCGATTTTCATCTGCTGCAGTCGCCCCGAAGAAACTGACGAACCGTATCCCGGCCCTCTCATCTCGAACGCGAAGCCGTCGTTTAGTTGGTTTCGGTGAATCTCAAGCTGACAATCTGCACCCGGCCGCAGGCAAACAGGCATGCTCACGTGGTGAGAATGCCTCCGTCGACCGGTATGGTTGCTCCGGTAACGAATCCGGCCCGATCTGAAGCAAGAAAAGCTGCGAGGTCTGCGATGTCTGACAGTCGAGCCAGGCGGCCGAGCGGAATGCGTTCCAAAATCCTGCGTTTGGCGTCCTCGGTGAGCGCAGCGTGGGTCATCGCGGTATCGACCACGGCGGGAGCGATGGCGTTGGCTGTGATGCCGAAAGGACCCAACTCGCGCGCCAACCCCATGGTGAGCGCCACCACACCGGCTTTGGTGGTGCCGTACAGCGTGTTGCCGACCGAGCCGCCGCCGCGCATCGCCGACACCGACGCGATGTTGATGATGCGGCCATGACGTTGCCGTTTCATGACCGGGATAGCGGCTTTCACGCAATAGATCACGCCGGCGAGGTTGACCTGCGCTATCCGTTGCCACTCCGTGACCGGCAGATCGGCCACGAGACCGGTCGAGAGCACGCCGGCTGCATTGACGAGAATATCGAGGCGGCCAAATGTGGCGATGGTTTCCGCGAAAACCCTTTCCACCGCGGCGGAATCGCCGACATCGACCGCAGTCGATTGGGCCATGGTGCCGGTGAGTGACGAAGCTGTTTTTTGTGCCGCGCTCGCATCGCGATCCAGAATGGAAAGCTTGCAACCTTCGGCCGCGAGCGCCCGGGCAATGCCTTCGCCGATACCCGAGCCTGCGCCAGTGACGACCGCGACGCGATCTTTGAGATTGAGATCCATATGATCGCGCCGGGTCCTTGTAAGCAGTCGTCCCGTTAGGCGGCCTTAGCTGCCTGGTTATCGACAGCCATGTCCCGCTTGTTAGACTCCATCATGGCATAGACGGATAGCGCGCTGATGATGCTCACCACCAGAACATACAGGCAAATCAGCCACGGCTTGTTGTCGTCGAGCGGCAGCAGCGCGGTGGCGATGATCGGTGTCAGGCCGCTCGCGAAGATACCGGAGAATTGATAGACAAAGGACGTCCCGGTATAGCGCACGCGGGTATCGAACAATTCCGAGAATAACGCCGCCTGCGGTCCGTAGACCGCCGGGTAGACAAAGGCGAAAGGAATGGCAATCGCGATCCAGACCAGGATCGGCGATTGCGTCTGCATCAGCCAGAACGCCGGGAATGTCAGCACGCCAATTCCAAGGGCTCCGAACGCATAGAGGCGCCGCCGGCCGTAGCGGTCCGACAGGTTGCCGTAGATCGGCAGCATGACGATCATGATCGCCGACGAGATCATTACGCCCGCCAGCGCTGTCTGCCGTGACAGATGCAACGCGCCGGTCAGATAGCCGATGATGAATACGCCGAAAGTGTTGAAGGTGACGCCTTCGATGTAACGCGCGCCCAGTCCGAGCAGCGTGTTCTTGCCGTGGGTCTTGAACAAATCCACCACCGGTACAGCGACGATTTTATCCTCCTGCTGGATTCGGTTGAAGGCCGGCGTCTCCATGACCTTGAGCCTGATATAGAGACCCACCACCACCAATACGGCGCTGATCAGAAACGCAATGCGCCAGCCCCAGGCGAGAAAGTCGGCGTCTGACAGATAGGAGAGCACGTAAACGGCGCCGGCGCTCAGCAGCAATCCCGCCGGCACGCCGATCTGCGGCCAGCTGCCATAGAAGCCGCGCCGTCCGGCCGGCGAATGCTCGACCGCCATCAGGACTGCGCCGCCCCATTCGCCGCCGATGCCGATTCCCTGGAACACACGAAGCAGGAGCAGCAGGATCGGCGCCCAGATTCCGATGGAGCTATAGGTTGGAAGCAGGCCTATCAGAAAGGTGGCGGTGCCCATGATGATCAGCGTGAGGATCAGCACGGTCTTGCGGCCGATGCGGTCTCCAAAGTGACCGAAGATGATTCCGCCGATCGGGCGGGATATGAAGCCGACAAAGAACGTCGTGTACGCCAGCAAGGTGCCGACGACGGCGTCGAAGTTCGGAAAAAACAGCTTGTTCAATACCAGCGGTGTGACCACCCCATACAGAAAGAAATCATACCACTCGATTGTCGTGCCGATCGCGCTGGCGAATGCAACCGTGCCTGGCGAAATCGTCGGCGCAGTGACTTCCTGATGTGGCCGTTCCATTGTCGTTTCCCCCTCTGTTTTTGCCTTTGGTTTCTAAGCCGCAGGCAGTTTTAATATTTGCCTCGCTTCTGCCGCCGTGGCGGGATGCCGTCCATATTTCCCGCACAATTCGGCGACCCGCGCCACTAGTTCGGCGTTGCTGCGTGCAAGCCGGTCCTTGTCGAACTTGATGTTGTCCTCAAGCCCGGTACGAACGTGACCGCCGAGTTCAAGGCACCAGTGATTGACCTCGAGTTGCTGCCGTCCGATTCCGGCTGCCGACCAGGTCGCGTCCGGCATCAGCTGCTTCAGCTCTGAAATCAGGAATTCCAGCAGCGCACGGCGGGGCGGCAGCGCGTTGGGTATGCCCATGACGAACTGGACCTGACATGGCCGCTTAAGCAGGCCGCGGTCCGCAAGGTTTCGCGCGTTGTAAAGCATGGCGACGTCGAACACCTCGATTTCCGGCTTGACATCATACTCCAGCATTGACTTGGCGAGATCCTCGACCAGCTGTGGCGGGTTCTCGTAAATCTGGGTTGCGAAATTCACCGAGCCGGTAGCGAGCGATGCCATCTCCGGCTTGAGGTACAGCATCCGGCCACGCTCGTTTTGCGAGCGGCCGCGGCCGCCGGTCGAAAATTGCACGATCATGCCGGGGCAGTGCTTGACCACGCCTTCCTGCACCTGCGCGAACAGATCCGGATCTGAACTTGGGCTCTCGTCGGGATTGCGCACATGGATATGCGCGACCGTGGCGCCGGCCTCAAAGGCCTCGTGGGTGGATTCAATCTGCTCGACCGGCGTGACCGGCACGGCGGGCGTATCGGCTTTGCGCGGAATGGCGCCGGTGATGGCAACGGTGATGATGGCGGGGACTGTCATGCTAGTGCTCTGGGGCGTTGGATGAAGTGGAACGAGCGAATGTCGCGGCGCAGCGCTACCTCCTTCAGCAGGGTAGCGAGCGGGGTAGAGGCCAGCGGATAACGAGTTTCGATCGGGCCGGCGGCCTTGAGCGCCTGATATTCCCGGTCGGGATAGAACGCCGCCAGCAGGAGATCATCGTCTGAACTGAAAGGCCCGCGCTCGCGCCGGATTTTCGGGATTCCAGGCTCCAGCAGGTCGCCCGGCCGTGCGGTCGTCGGCTCCGCGCCTTTGGTGATGCGGTCGAAAAGATTTGGATCGATCGGTCCTGCAATCTCGCCGTAGTAGCCGAGCACGTATTTTTTGACCTCGTCCGGAACGGTGGCGTAGCGTTCCTTGCCCATCACATTCAGAACCGCCTGCGTCATGACGAATTGTGCGAACGGACTGACGATGATGGGATAGCCGAGATCGCAACGCACGCGCGCCGCTTCCTCGAGAACTTCGGGCAGGCGATCACCGATACCGAGCGGCGTCAATTGCGATTTCAGGTTGGAAATCATGCCGCCCGGCATTTGGTGCTCGTAATGAAACGCGTCGTATTCGACGATGTCGCCGAGCGGCTTGTCCTCGCGCCTGGCGATATAGCGCAGGCGCTCGGCGACTTCCTCGACCATCGCGAGGTCGACGGGAACCTCGAAACCGTTGCGCCGGATGTTGCGCGTGAACCATTCGGTAGAAGGATGGGAGGCGCCATTTGCCAGTGTCGAGGTCGCGGTGTGCACCACATCGACGCCGAGTTCGACGGCGCGACACGCTGTGTAGGGGGCCAGTCCCGTAAGGCAATGGGAATGCAGCTGCAGGGGGAGTTCGCCGCAGGCGGCCTTGATCGCCGGAATCAGTGTCTTTACGCGCTCCGGCGTCAGCAGTCCGCTTGGGTCCTTTAGATAGACGGCGTCAACGCCAAGCGCTGCCAGTTCGCGCGTCTTGCGGGCGTAGTAATCGTCGGTGTGGACCGGACTCACGGTATAAACCACGCCACCGGCGGTATAGAGCCCGACTTTTTTGGCCGCGCGCACCGGAACCCGCATGTTGCGCATGTCGTTGAGCGCGTCGTACGGTGTGTGATAGCGCATGCCGTTGGCGAAGATGCGTTCGGCGGTAAGTTCGACGATATCGTCGGGGAAGAACTCGAACGTGAACAGGCTCTGGCCGCGTGTCATCACGATCAGCGGCGTCTGCTTGATCCAGCCGCTGAGGATGCGCATGCGCTCCCATGGATCCTCGCGAAGGTAGCGCACGCAGACGTCGAACACCGCGCCGCCGACCAGGTCGATAGCCGCAAAGCCGGCGCGGTCGAGCCGCGGGGCAAGGTCGGCCATCATCGCCGTGGTCATGCGCGTCGCCCAGAGACATTGCGGCGCGTCACGCAAGCTGACATCGACGAGTTGAATGGTTCGCCCGTTGCCCATCAGTCGGCCGCCATCTGGAAGTTTTCCTCGATCCAGCGCGTATGGACTTCCGCATGCGCGAATTCCGGCCGTTGTAACAACTGCTCATGGAATCCAACGGTGGTGGTCAACCCCGAAACCTGAAAGCGTGCAAGCGCGGATTTGGCGGTCTCGACGCAGGATGCCCGATCGGATCCGCTGACCACCAGTTTGGCCAGCATCGAATCGTAATAGGGCGGCACCGCGTAATTCTCGTAAGCATGGCTGTCGACGCGAATGTCGCGTCCGTTCGGAGGACGCCAGCGCTTCAGCGTTCCGGGCGAAGGCTGGAAATCGCGTGTGGCGTCTTCGGCATTGATGCGGAACTCGATGGCTGAACGACCCTTGGAAAATGTCGAACCAAACGACAGCCGCTCGCCCGCCGCGACGCGAAACTGTTCAAGGACCAGGTCGGTGCCGGTCACCATTTCGGTCACGGGATGCTCGACCTGAATGCGGGTATTCATTTCGATGAAAAAGAATTTCCCGCTCGACGGGTCGTAGATGAATTCGACGGTGCCGGCGTTGACATATTTGAGCGCCGCGATCAGGGCGACTGCCGCCTCCGCCATTTGGCGGCGGGTTTCGCTGTCGAGGGCGGGCGAGGGCGCCTCCTCGACCAGCTTCTGGTGCCGGCGTTGCACGCTGCAATCGCGCTCACCGAGATGAACGTAGTTGCCATGCGTGTCGCCGAATACCTGAATTTCGATATGGCGGACCTGCCGGAAGAACCTTTCGAGATAGACCTCGGCATTGCTGAACGCCGCCAGCGCTTCCGCGGAGGCTTGTTCGAATTGAGCGACGAAGTCGTCGGGATGATCGACCACCCGCATGCCGCGGCCGCCGCCGCCGCCGCTTGCCTTCAACAGCAGCGGAAAGCCGATGCCGGCGCTGGCCGATTTTGCCGCTTCCGCAGACCTGAAGCCCTGCTCGGAGCCGGGCACCACCGGGATCCCGAGCGCGGCTGCGGTTCGACGCGCGGTCACCTTGTCCCCCATGCGGGCGATGCATTCGCTGTCGGGTCCGATGAAGGTGAGGTCCGCTTGCTTGCTGCGCTCTGCGAAAACGTGGTTTTCGGCCAGGAAGCCATAACCGGGATAGATCGCGTCGCACTTCATGGCGACCGCCGTCTCTACGAGAGCGCCGGCGTTCAAATAGCTGGATTTTGGCTGGGGCGGGCCGATGCAGATGGCATGGTCTGCGGCCCAGCGGTGCGACGAATTGGCGTCGGCCGAACTGTAGACGGCGACGCTCTCCAGGCCGAGTTGTCGGCAGACCTGGACGGCCCGCAGGGCAATTTCACCGCGATTGGCGACCAAAACCCGCCGCACCGCCTACGTCCGCTTAACGGGGTGAGACACCAGGACGAACCCTACCTAGTTACCTAAGGCTTGTTATTTATTAGACTGGCATCGTTTCGTTTCATATTGCAAGACTTTTTGTTCCGGTTTCTAATGCTTCCCATGCAAGCTCCTTTCGATCCCCAATCCAATCCAGGAAACCTCTTCAAGCGCGGTCTCGATCATCATTCCGAGACGCCGGCCTCGGATGTGGCGGGGAAGGCGTTTCCGACCGTCAAAGCGGTAGCGATTCTCGAGGCCATCGCCACCGCGCGCCGGCCGCTCGGAATTTCGGAATTCGGTGCTTTGCTCGGGATTCCGAAGGCTACCGCGCATCGTATCGCGCACATGCTGGAAGACGAAGGACTGCTGCAACGCGAGCCCGGCAGTAACCGGTATGTCCCGGGTGCGCGATTGGAGCGGCTTGGTCTCGATATCGTTGCGGCCTCGATGTCACGGGCGCCACGCCATGCGATTCTGCAATCGCTCTCGCAACAAATTGGCGAGACCTGCAATTTCGGCGTCATGGCCGGCAGCCATGTCGTTTATCTCGACCGCGTCGAATCGGCTTGGCCGTTCGGCTTGCGTTTTGAACCCGGGTCGCGGGTCCCGCTGCACTGCACGTCGATGGGCAAGTTGTTTCTAAGCCTGTTGCCGGCACAAAAGCGCGCGCTGATGCTGAGTTCGATCCCGCTTTATCGCTATACCCAGAATACCTTTACCGACGCCGCGCGTCTGGAACAAGAGCTGGAGAAGATTCACGCGGCGGGCGTTGCCGTCGACAACCAGGAATTCCTGGCCGGCGTGGTGTGCGTTGCGGTTCCCGTATGCGGTCCGAGGAAACAGACGGTGGCGGCTCTTGCCATTTCGGCGCCGTCGGCGCGGATGTCGCTGCAACAGGCGATCACGCACATCCCGCTGCTGCAGGCGGCCGCGAGGCAACTGGCGGTGACGATCGACGATGACAAGAGTTCCAGTGAAAAGGAGCGTTCGTGAGTTTGCGATACGACGAAGTCGCCGAGATATTGAAAATCATCGACAGCAGTTCGTGCGACGAACTCATTGTCGAAACCGGCGACATGAAGCTGGTGGTGCGCCGGAATGCCGCCCCCAATTACATTGCGCCGGTGGCCGAACGTGCGGTGCCCGCAGCGCCGGCAGCCGTCGTGCCGCAGCCGGTTCGTGCCGGTCAACCGGCGACCGTCAGGAAAACGTCGGGTCAAATGGAAGTGACGGCGCCGATGGTCGGCACCTTCTACCGCTCGCCGAGCCCCGATGCGCCGCCCTTCGTCGAAATCGGTACGGTGGTTCGTCCAGGCCAGCCGCTTTGCATTATCGAGGTGATGAAGCTGTTCACGACAATCAACTCCGAGTTCGACGGACGGGTGACGCAAATCGGGGCGGAGGTCGGCGACCTCGTTGAATATGGACGCACGCTGTTTGTGATCGAGCCGGTTTAGGAAGCTGTCGGGAGCGGGTCTGCTTTCGATGGCTCGACTGTTCGAGGAAGGCCACATGAATTTGCGGGATCATCCCGCCAACAAAGCAAACCAAAATCGGCAAACCAAAATCGGTGGGGGAAAACATGCAAAAGCCGTCAGGAACGAGACTGGGATTGTTGATCGCGGCAACGCTGGCCGGGATATTGTGCGGCATCGTTCCCGCGATGGCGCAGGGTTTTACCGACTGGGGCTGGCCGCAGCCCTACGAACGGGTTTCCGACAAATCCATTGCCTGGCTGAAACAGAAGGGCTGGTGGCCGCTCGCGGTGGGATGGCAGGGCCCATTCTCCGGCCAGAACACCGTCAATGTGGTGATGGACAAAGCCGGCCTACTGGAGAAACGCGGCCTCGAATCCAAATTCCAGGTCTTTGCTTCGGGTCCCGACCTCAATGAGGCGATAGCCGCCGCCCGCATCCAGGTCGGCAATGGCGGGAATTTTCCGTTCACCTCGCTGCTCGATCGCGGCATTCCAGTGCGCGCCATCGCCGTGGTGGCGCCGAACCTGAAGCATTCGACCGTAGTGCCGCTGGACTCGCCGGTGAAATCGCTTGCTGATCTGAAAGGCAGCAATCCGCCCGCGACGATCGGTATCGTTACCGGTTCTTCGGCCGAATTTTACTTCACCCAGGCCGCCGAGGTGGTTGGCTTGCAGATCGGCAAGGACGTCATTCTGAAGAACATGCCTCCCGGCGAACAATTGCTGATGGCGAAGGGGATCGGTGCCGTCGTGCCTTGGGAGCCTTCGGTGACCATCATCACCGAGGATCGCAAGACCGGGCGCGAAGTCGACACCATCTTTCCCTACAATCTCTATGAAGGAATGTTCTATGTGCGGCAGGAACTGATCGACAACGTGCCTGATGTGGTTCAGGCGATCAGCGACGCCTTCATGGAGTCGACGCTGTGGATCCGGCTCAATCCGGACAAGGCCGCCGACTTCCTCGCCGCCGAGCCCATGCTGAAGGTCTACGGAAAGCCGCTGCTGCTGCAGCAAACTCAACTCTACAACAATCTGTACAAGCCGACCTCCAGTTACCCGTTCGCCAAGATGTGGGGTGAGGAAAACGCCCGTATCGCGAAATGGCTGAAGGACCGCAGTCGGCTTACCAGGGTGCTGACCGCGAAGGACTACGAAGACTCCTTCGACGTCCAGTTCATGGACAAGACCTACCAGAAGCTCGGCTGGAAAATCCCGACCCAGGCGCCGTTCATTCCGGCCGGCTGGACCGGAAAAATCGGCGAACTGCCCTATCCGGCCTATGCCAATGCCGCCACATTGAAGGATCCGCAGCCGTGGCCTGAAAAGGGCGATCTCACCAGGGCCTGGACCTTCGACGGCAAGACCTACCAGCCGTGATGGCGATGCCATGACCGGCCGGCAGAGGCTATGGATGCAGAGCCCATCGATAAAGGCGCGAAAACCAGCCCTTCGCGGCCGGTCGATGCAAGGCAGCGCGTGGCGACGATGAGCGGATTGGAAACTGCGCCGGTTGAGAAGACCGAACCGGGCGTGGTGCCGTCGTTCGGCAAATGGTTTCGCCAGCAATTGCTCCGAATCCTGCTTTTGCTGCCGAATTTCATCTTGTTGATCGTTCTGCTGGCCGTGTGGCAGTTTGCGTCCAAGGTCTGGATACCGAGCATCGATCCTTATATGGCGGTGCTGATGCCGGCCCCGACCACGATCGCCGTCACCGCGGCGGGGATGATTGTATCCGGCGAGCTGTTTTACCACCTGATGGCCAGCCTCAAGCGCGAAGCGGTAGCGTTCCTGTTTGCCGCATGCGCCATTCCGCTTGGCATTGCGATGGGGTGGTGGCGCCTGGCCTATAATCAGGTCAATCCCGTCATGGAAATTCTGCGCCCAATTCCGCCGCTCGCCTGGATACCGCTCAGCATCCTGTGGTTCGGCATCGGCGACGAACAGAATGAGTTCATCATTTTTCTCGGTATCTTTTTCCCGATCCTGATCAACACCATCGTCGGGGTAAAGAACATCGATCCGCTTCTGATCCGGGCCGCCCGCAGCCTGGGCGCGCCGGAGCGCAAATTGCTGGTGCGTATCGTATTCATCGGTGCGCTCCCGCAAATCATTACCGGTGTGCGCATCGGACTTGGGGTAGGCTGGATGGCGCTGGTGGCCGCGGAACTGGTCGGCGCCAATTCGGGCCTTGGCTTTATCATCAACGATGCGCGCAGCATGCTTCGTACCGATACGATCATCGTCGGAATGCTGGCGATCGGTATCGTCGGATTGTCGATCGATACCGCCATCCTGGCGCTGGGCCGCCGGCTGCTTCCGTGGTCCCTGGCGATGCGCAAATAGGATTATGCAATGGGTCGGCTGGCGGTAAACGGCGTATCGAAAATCTACGGAGAGAGTGACGCTTCGAGCAGTGTGGTCGCGCTTCGCGACGTGACGTTCGAGGTCCCGGATAATCATTTTTGCAGCATTCTCGGGCATAGCGGATGCGGCAAGACGACGCTTCTCAACATCGCCGCCGGCTTCGAGCGCGCCACGACGGGAGCGGTGATGGTGGACGGGGTTTCGATCGACCTGCCGGGCTGGCGCAACACCATGATTTTCCAGGACTACGCCCTGTTCCCCTGGATGAACGTGTTTCAGAACATCGTCTTCGGTCTCGAAATGAAAGAAGTGGCCAGGAAGGAACGCGAGGACATCACCCGGCACTACATCGGATTGGTCGGTCTCGAAGCCTTCGAAACGAAATTCCCGCATCAGCTTTCCGGCGGCATGCGCCAGCGTGTTGCGATCGCCAGGGCGCTTGCGGTACAGCCGCAGCTATTGCTGATGGACGAGCCCTTTGCCGCGCTCGACGCTCAAAACCGGAGCTTCATGCAGGATGAACTGGTCCGGATCTGGCAGCGCGAACCAAAGACAGTTCTGCTCGTCACCCACAGCATCGACGAAGCCATCAAGCTTTCGGACTGCATCGCGGTGATGACAAGCCGTCCCGGAAGCGTGAAGGAGTTCGTCAGGGTTGATTTGCCGAGACCACGTGACGAGGATGACGCCCCCTATATTGCACTGAAGCGTAAATTGCGTGAGCTGATTCGCGATGATTTCGTCAGCCGCTGAATTTCGCCTGGCGATTTAAGCGAGTTCGCCTGCCCGCGCCTTGGTCGAAACCCAGCCGCCATCCACCGTCAAATCCGTGCCGGTGATGTAACTGGATTCATCGAGCGCGAGAAACACGGCCGCGTTGGCGATGTCCTCCGGCGTTCCCCAGCGGCCGACCGGCGTTTCCTTGCCCCAGTCATGAACCGCATCCGCCGCCTGCGATGCATTCATCGGCGAGTTGATCGAGCCGGGCACGATCGCGTTCACGGTAATGCCGCTGCGGCCAAGATCGATCGCCAGCGCCCGCGTCATGCCCATCAGCCCCGATTTGGCCGAAACATAGGCGACACGGTTGGGTCGTCCGACGAAGCTCGCGATTGAAGCGGTATTGATGATGCGGCCGCCGCCGCCGCGGATCATGAAAGGCGTGACCGCGCGGGCGCAGAAAAAAGGCCCTGTCAGGTTGGTTGCGATCATGATGTTCCAATCCGCGTCGGTATGTTCCAGAAACGGCTTGGTGGTACGGACGCCGACATTGTTGACGAGAATGTCGATGCGGCCGAAGCGACGATCGACCTCGCTGGCCATTCGGTTAACCGAGCCGGAATCAGTCACGTCGGCGCGGATGCAGATCGCTTCGCCCTTCGCCGCGATCTCGGAGGCAGCGTCGTTGCCTTTGCGCTCGTCGATGTCCACGACAACGACCCGCGCGCCTTCGCGCACGTAGGCAGCCGCGATGGCTTTGCCGATCCCGCCGGCAGCCCCCGTCACGATTGCAACCTTGGCACGCAACCGCATGATATTCTCCGCTTGTTTCAAAGATCAGGATACTGCATCGCAGCCACCATCGCGCGGCGGCGCGCGACCAGGCTGCGCACGATGGGGTAGGACAGCGAGACGATCGACAGAGCCATCAGGCTGCCGGCGATCGGCTGGGTGAAGAATACCGTCCAGTCACGATGATAGGTGATCATGCTGCGCATGTAGGAATCCTCAGCCAGCGGACCGAGGATCGCGCCCAGTACCATCGGCGAAACCGGAAAACGATAGCGTTCGAACAAGGCCGCCAGCGTACCGAAGATGACGATCATCCACATGTCGGAGATGGTGTTGCGGTCGGCGAATGCGCCGATCAGGCAGAACATGATGACGATCGCGGCCAGCACGCCCTGGGGGATAGTCAGCACCTTCACCACGACATGGATCCAGGCAAAACCCATCAGGCACATGCCGACAACGGCGACGAACATCGATGCCATGATGGTATAGACGACCAGCGTCGACTCCGGGTTCTCGAACAGGAACGGACCTGGCTGCACGCCGTGCAGCAGGAACGCCGCGAGAATCACCGCGGTTGCGCCGCTGCCGGGAATGCCGAGCGTCAGCAGCGGGACGATGTGCCCGGCGACCGATGCCGTCGATGCAATTTGCGGCGCGACAATCCCTTCCGGAATCCCGGTGCCGATCTGGTTTCCGCGGCGGCCATATTGCTTTTCGATCGCATAGGATACGAAGGATGTGATGGTGGCGCCGGCGCCCGGTACCACGCCCAGAATCGTACCCAGAAACGTGCTGCGCACGAACGTCGCGCGCAATTGCCATAGTTCAGCGAATGACGGGAAACGGGTTTTGGTGCTGGCGCGGTCGGGCGGTACTTCGACGTGCAGACTCTGCCCGAGCTTGATCAGGATCTCGCCGAAACCGTACATCCCGACCAGAACCATCACGTAGGGTACGCCATTGGTCAAGATCGGCGAATTGAAGGTAAAGCGTTCGGTCCCGTAGGTGCTGTCGGTTCCGATGGTGGCGACCAGAAGACCGAGAAACAGGCTGATCAACGCATTGGGGATCGATGTGCCCGCCAGCGCGACGACGGTGGTGAGACCGAAGAACACCGCCGCGAAATATTCAGGCGCGCCAAACTTGAGAGCGAATTCACTTAGCGGCGTCGCCAAGGTGGTCATGACCGCGGTCGAGACCAGTCCGCCGGTCAGCGCTGCGACCAGCGCCCAGCCCAGGGCCTTGGCGGCCTCGCCGCGCTGGGTCATCGCATAGCCGTCCCAAAGCAGCGGCACGTCCATCGGCTCGCCGGGGATGCGGTAAAGAATTGCGGTAAAACATCCGGCATAGGTTCCTGACATGTAGATCGCGGTCAGCAGGATGATCGACGGTTCGAGTGCCATTCCGTAAGTGAACGGAAGGGCAAGAACCACACCCATGACCAGGCCGAGTCCGGGCATGATCGAAACGGCCATACCGATCAGCAGGCCGATGAACATCATCAGCAGGTCCAGCGGTTTGAAAACCTCGGCAAATCCGGCCAGCAGCAATTGAAGGGTGTGCATTCAGCCCTCTCAGTGGACGCCGAGAAGGCGCATCAGGCTGGTCGACAGCCATTCAAACGGGCCGATGCCGAGGGGTAGGGCGACGAAAATCACCCGCATGAATACCAGCATGAAAAGCAAGGTCGCCACCACGCTGATGGCAAGCGCGGTCCAGAAGCGGCGAAACCGGCCGATCCAGATCAGGGCCAGGATGAAAACCACGGTGTCGCAGAAAAACCCGACGATCTCGAACAGCGCGAGGTAGATCAGCGATGCCGCCACGGCGGTGAGCATGACGCGCATATCCGCGCGCTCGCGTTCGAACGGCGACTCGGTGACCGCTACCACTGACGGCTCCAACCGACCGCTCCGCCCGGTCAGAAGGCGGCGAATGCCTTCGAACGCGGACGTTGCCATGATCATGTAGAGAATGAGCTTAGGCCAACTGTCCGGGCCGATCTGATCGG
>NZ_SSMW01000062.1 GCF_004799405.1 Bradyrhizobium sp. | reverse complement strand
CGGTGACCGGGCTTTCTTGCCACCGTCATCTGCGAAAGTTGCCTTTCGCAAACTTGACACCAGCGTCGGGGTGTCAGGACCACACGACTTCGCCGTCCGCGAGAGCCGCGCCTCGTCAGCGCGCCGCCTTGCGTCCACCGCATCCCGCCGCGCGTTGATGACGTTGCGCAACGCCCCTCTGTGGGCGGGACGCTGAAGGTATAGATTTGATTTGGGTCGGCCGTCAAGCGAAATTCTGAAATTCGGAAATAGAATATTCTTTTGCCGTCCCAACGGTCTGGTTGCAGCTGGTCGGCTTCTTACGCTCCAGCCGCCCGAGTGATATACCTTTCATCGCTACCGTGTCACCCGACCAAGGTTCTGAGTCAGACTCAAGAGCGCGCGAGTAAACGCTGGAACGAACGCCGGGCATATTCGGAGGTTCCAAATGATCAAAACCACAGGGCTTATCGCCGGAGTTTTCGCCGTCGGGTTTTCGACCTCGTCATTGGCCACGACGATGAAGCAGGAACCTCCGATGGGAGCGATGCGCGAAGGCGAGGTCGTGCTGGTCGACGATGGCAGTTGTCCGGCCGGGCAAATCAAAAGAGTGGTCGGCGGCAATCACACCAAGGTCGGGGGGACCAAGCAGATCGTACGAACGAGCAGCTGTGTCCCGCGCTAGGGTGGTCGTGCCGGGAGTCCGCATGGCAACGGCTGGGCGTTGGGAAATTTCGGAGGCGAGTTCGGCAGTGCGGCGCGATAGACTGCCGCCAACCCCTTCAGGGGAGCTGCACCCTTGTTGCGGCGGCGGTAAATCCAATGGGATCGCCATCAACTTTCGGAAGTTGTTCCAACATTCTTCGGATAATGAAGTACGCCGAAACCGTTACAACGAAGAGGCCAAAGGCATAGAACCCGGCGTCTCGCCGGATGAATGCCAATGCATTGGGATAATTGACCGATCCATTTGCATAACCCCACTGGAACGCAGAAAGGAACAGCACCATCGGCACACAGACCCAGGCAAGAGCCTTGGATGACGGAGTGCGAGCCAGCGGCAACGCCGCCACCAGGAAGAGCCAGGGCAGGTAGAATTGCTGGTGCCCCACCTTGTAGGCTATCAGGACAGCCCACAGTCCAAGCACGGACGCCTCGAGCCAATGCATTCTGGTTTTCCATGCGATCAAGAAGCTCGCCAGCCCTGCAGTCACCACGAATCCGGCATTTAGCTTAACAAGGATGTCGAGGACACGCTGCCCGCCGATCAGAGAAGGATAAGAGCTGAGCGCCGACAATATGGACAGGATTTTCGGGCCGCGTTCAACGCCCAATGCGAGCGGACTAAAGGTCGCATCACCCCAAACCAGCACCGACGCGCTCATTCCGATCAAAATGACCACCGCTGCCGCCACGACGATACCGCGGCGAACCCGTCCCGCATCCAGGGCGAACATCGGGACGAGGATGATCGGATAATATTTGAGCAGCACGGCCAGTCCAAGCAAACAGCCCGCAACAATCATGCCGCCGTGAATTCGCGCGACGACAGCAAACACGATCAAGGCTGCTACCAGGGCGTCATTGAGCCCGTAGACGATACCCATGCTGATCACGAGGCAATTTGTCGGCACCGCCAAGGCGTAAACGCCATAAAGTGGCCCGATGCCGGAGCACCTGTAGAGTTCCCAAGCCAGCAGTGCATTTGCAACAAGCAACGCCACGACGATGAACATTTTTGGCGCGAGCGGTCCAAATCGCAGCAAATAGGCCAGCGTGTTGTGCAGTGGGCCATAGGCGTTGTCGGACGACCAGGGATCGGTTCCCGAAAGGACCAGATTCCATTGCGAGAGATAGGACCAATAGTCGTGCTGTACTCCCGCGGTTGAAGAAGTCCAGATCATCGACAGCGACCAAATCGCCACGAGCAACCATGCCACCGTCGCGCCGGGTTGTGAGGCTGCACCCTCGTTTGCCGTCATTACCGATACCGCAGTTCCATTGTCCCCATCCGCTTCCTCCTGCCGTGTGACCCGACGCGTTGACAGCCGGCAAGCAACCGTGATGAGCGGTACGGGGGTCGGATGTCAGATTAGATTGATACACCAGATACCGCTGGCTTTGCGCTGTATCTCCGCTCAATTCAGGTATTAGTGAGACATCAGGAATTTATCCAGACGGACGAGACAGAGGCACACGCCATTGGACCGAATGGCCGAAAGCCGCAGCCACGCTCTAACGAGCGTGCCCGGCCAATTCCCTCAGGCGCGCCACCATCGGCGAGCCCGGATCGGCCAATGGCGCAATCGCGGTGAAATGATTGGCGCCGGCAACGGTGCCAAATCGCGTCGGCAGCCCTGCTTTGCCCCAGACCTCGACGATGCTTCTGCTCTGCCGGAAATATTCCGCGCTTTCGATTTCGCCCACGACGGCATCGAGGCTTCCGCGCGCAGGCGCGCGCCAGAACAACGGGCTCGCAGCCCTGGCCGCCGCATCGTCGAGACGCAGCGCGTTGTTTATCGAGGTTTTGACCAGCGGACCCAGTTCGAACAGGCCGGAAATGGCGTAGGCCGCGATCACGAGGTCCCGCGGCAGCGAGGCGTCGATCGCCAGCCAATCGGTCGCCAGCAGGCAGGCCGCAAGATGCCCGCTGGCGGAATAGCCGCTGATGACTAGCGGACGCCCAAGCCGCGGTCACTTTCGTCGGCGCAACGATTTGTAGCCACGCCTGAACCAGTTAAAGAGGTTGGCAAGCGGGACACCGCCGAACAATAGAAGCGCGAACACATACACGGCGGCAACGAACGAAAAATTGACGGGCTCCCTGGCGAAGGAGCTCCAATGTGGTTCGCTGAACTTATGCATATAAAGTTGCCCGGTCGAATGCCACTCATAGAGATTGTAGGCCGAAAACCCGGCCAGATAAATTCCGAACAAGGCGATCGCATACGCCTTCCACGGGCGTTGTTTTGCTGGCGGCCTTCTGACGTCCATTGTCGTTGTCCAGGTTTCATAAACAAAAAGCGCTGATACAAAATTATCATCCAACTTAAAAAGGACGCGGTCAGCGCGCCGCCAATTCCCTCAGGCGGACCACCATCGGCGAGCCCGGATCGGCCAATGGCGCAATCGCGGCGAAATGATTGGCGCCGGCAACGGTGCCAAATTGCGTCGGCAGCCCTGCTCTGCCCCAGACATCGACGATGCTTTTGCTCTGCCGGAAATATTCCGCGCTTTCGATTTCGCCCACCACGGCATCGAGGCTTCCGCGCGCAGGCGCGCGCCAGAACAGGGGGCTCGCCGCCCTGGCCGCCGCATCGTCGAGACGCAGCGCGTTGTTGATCGAGGTTTTGACCAGCGGACCCAGCTCGAACAGGCCGGAAATGCTGTAGGCCGCGATCACGAGGTCCCGCGGCAGCGAGGCGTCGATCGCCGGCCAATCGATCGCCAGCAGGCAGGCCGCAAGATGCCCGCCGGCGGAATGGCCGCTGATGACCAGCGGACGCCCAAGCCGCGCCAGTTCGCGCACCGCCATCCGCATCTGCTGAATGATCCGATCGACGGTGACGCCAGGACAAAGATCGTAACTCGGCATCGCGACGCTGATGCCGTGAGCGTTCAGCCCGGCGGCCAGATGACTGAAAGAGGAACTATCGAACGCCTGCCAGTAGCCGCCATGAATGAAGACGACAATCGGGCCTTTGCCGCCGCCGGCAAAGAAATCGATCGTGTTGCGCCGGCCGGGCCCGTAGGAAATCGATCGCGGCGGGTTGCGCTCGCGATAGCCCGCCGCATCGCGCGCCCAATCCGCGATCAGCGCGGGGTGCTCCGGCACCCGCGCCCGGTTGTTGTATTCGACCTCGTAGTTGACATCGGCGCCCAAGACGCTACACGGCTCGCGCTTGCGCGGATTTCTGCGCCGAGGCCTTGGTCTTGGCCAACAGCCGCATCAATTCGCGGACATCCTTTTCGCCGAGCTCCGAGAACAGGTCGGCGATCCAGGCCTCGTGCTCGGCGGCCATCTTGCGAAACTCGGCGCGGCCGATCCTGGTCAGCCGTATCACCTGCACGCGACGGTCGGAGTCCGATGTGCGCCGGTCGAGATGGCCTGATTCAACCAGCCGCTCGACCAGCCCGGTGACGTTGCCGTTCGAGACCATCATCCTTTTGGAAACATCCGACAGCGTCATGCCGTCCGGCACCTTGTCGAGCTGGGCCATCAGATCGAAGCGCGGCAGCGTGACGTCGAACCGCTCCCGCAGCCGGCTGCGCACTTCGCCCTCGATCAGGGTGGTGCAGGTCAGAAGCCGGAGCCAAAGCCGCAGCTCATTGCCGTGATCTTCCGGAAGTTCGACCGCCTTGGTCTCGGAATCGAGGATCATGATGCCATCGTACCTGCTGGGTGCCCGCGCGGCAGTTGTTTTGACCTTCAAATAATTCGGGATGCGCCGCAAGTCAAAACGAGGGCCGTGCTTGCGGCGATGGCCGGCATCGGACTAAGCTTGGAGTTCCGGATTTGGGTGGGGCAGCGAGGAAGACATCATGAAACGGCAGTTGAGATCGGCTGGACTGGCGATTTTGTTCGGTGTCGCCGCCAACGCCGCGGCCGCACAGGAAAAGGTCAAGATCGGCGTGATCGTGACATTGTCCGGCCCGGCGGCGGTGCTCGGCCAGCAGGCCCGCGACGGCTTCGCGCTCGCGGTGAAGGATCTCGGTGGCAAGATGGCGGGCCGCGACGTCGAGGTCACGGTGGTCGATGACGAACTAAAGCCGGACGGCGCCGTCACCAAGGTCAAGGGCCTGCTCGAGCGCGACAAGGTCGACTTCGTGGTGGGGCCGATCTTCTCCAACATCCTGCAGGCGATCCACAAGCCGGTGGTGGACACCAGGACGTTCCTCATCAGCCCGAACGCCGGCCCGTCGAGCTACGCCGGCAAGAGCTGCAGTCCGTTTTTCTATGTGACTTCCTACCAGAACGACCAGGTGCACGAGATCCTCGGCAAGGTCGCCCAGGATCGCGGCTACAAGCGTGTCTACATCATGGTGCCGAACTACCAGGCCGGCAAGGATTCGGTGGCCGGATTCAAGCTCGACTACAAGGGAGAGATCGTCGAGGAATCCTACATCCCGCTCGGCACGCTGGATTTCCAGGTCGAGCTTTCCAAGATCGCATCGCTGAAGCCCGACGCCGTCTTCACCTTCATGCCGGGCGGCATGGGCGTGGGGCTGGTGAAGCAGTTCAAGCAGGCCGGCCTCGCCGACCAGATTCCGGTGCTGTCGGCGTTCACGGTCGATGAATCGACGCTGCCGGCGCAGCAGGATGCCGCGGTCGGCATGTTCGGCGGCGCCAACTGGGCGCCCAATCTCGACAATCCGCAGAACAAGAAATTCGTCGCGAGCTATGAAGCCGCCTACAACAGCGTGCCCGCGACCTATGCCTTCCAGGGCTACGATACGGCGATGCTGATCGACAGCGCCGTAAGAGCAGTCAAGGGCGACCTCTCCAACAAGGAAGCGGTGGCGGCCGCGCTGAAGAAGGCCGACTTCACCTCGCTGCGCGGCGGTTTCAAGTTCAACACCAACGGCTATCCGATCCAGGACTTTTACCTCACCAAGGTCGCCAAGCGCCCGGACGGCAAATTCCAGACCGAAATCGTCCAGAAGGTGTTCGAGAACTACGGCGACAGCTACGCCAAGGATTGCACGCCATAAAGCACCGGAAGGAAACACAGCGATGAAAAGCGAGATCACCGGCATCACCCGGGCCAACGAGGGCATGCAGGGAATTTCCTGGAATATCCTCGGCCAGACCTATGTGCCAAAAACCTGCACCGACCACTGCTTCTCCTGGCATGCGACGCTGCCGCCCGGCACCTTCGTGCCGCCGCATATCCATCCCGACCAGGACGAATATCTCTACATGCTGGAGGGCAAGCTCGATTTCATGCTCGGCGGCGCCGACGCCCAGGCCGCCCCGGGCGACCTGATCCGACTGGGCATGGGCGTGCCCCACGGCATCTTCAACAAGTCCGACCAGACCGCCAAGGTGCTGTTCTGGGTGTCGCCGAGCCGCAGGCTGTACGACCTGTTCTGGGGCCTTCACAACATGAAGGAGCAGAAGCCCGAGGACGTGGTGGCGATGGCGGCCGAATACAACATCCACTTCCTGCCGCCGCCTCCGGGGGCGTGAAGCTAGCTTCACCCTCCCCTGGAGGGGGAGGGTCGGCTCGCATCGCGCGAAGCAAGATGCGAGACGGGGTGGGGTGAAAGTCTCACAACTCGCGCACTGTTCAAGGCGAGAGACCGTCACCCCACCCCGCCGCTCTACGCCCGCACCGCGGCCAGCGGCACGGCCGCGAAGCCGGCCTTGCTGGCATAGCCGCGCACGATGGCTTCGCGCTGGGCGTGGCTCAGCACCCGCTCGATATCGTCGAACCCGTCGGGCGCCAGTTGTTCGACCGCATCGATCACGCCTTCGGGACCGCCGCGGCGGTTCGAGCGCACGATCTCGGCGGTCATCGGCAACCGCTTCTGTTCATAGGCCACCAGCGCCTGGCGCGGATGCTCGGAACGCGCCAGCGCATCGGCCAGCGCCCGGGCATCGAGGATCGCCTGCGAGGCGCCGTTGGAGCCGACCGGATACATCGGATGCGCGGCGTCTCCGAGTAGCGTGACACGCCCGCTCGACCAATACGGCAGAGGATCGCGGTCGCAGGTCGGAAATTCGTAGAATTCCGGCGTGGCCGAAATCAAAGCGGGTACGTCGACATAGGGTACCGAGAAACGCGCCACATGCGGCATCAACTCCTCGCGCTTGCCGAGCCGCGACCAGTCCTCACGGCGCGGCGGCGCACCGCCATCGCCGATCTTCACCAGCACCGCCCAATTGGTCAGCCGATTGGCCGGGCTCGATCCTTCCGCGATCGGGTAGACCACGACCTTGGCGTTAAGTCCGCCGGCGACGATCATGGAACGGCCGGTCAGGAACAGCGGCCAGTCGCGCGCGCCGCGCCACAGCATCAGCCCGTTCCAGCACGGCGGGCCCTCGTCCGGAAACAGCGTCTCGCGCACCTTCGAATAAATACCGTCGGCGCCGATCAAAATGTCGCCACGCACGGTTTGGGTGTGGCTGCCGGCGCGGTCGAAGAAATGTGCGGATACGCCGCCCTCGTCCTGGGTGAAGGCGCCCAGCCTGCAGCCGGTGTGGATCGCGTCCTTGCCCAGCCGCTCCTCGACGGCGCGGTGGATCACGCTCTGCAAACGACCGCGGTGGATCGAGAATTGCGGCACGTCGTGACCGGCGTCGATGCCGCGGGATTCCTTCCACACTTCCTGACCGTGCCGATTGAGATAGTAAAGCACGTCGGTGCGGATCGCGACGTCGTCGAGCTTCTGCAACAGGCCAAGGCCGGCGAGTTCGCGGATCGCATGCGGCAATGTGTTGATGCCGACGCCGAGCTCCCTGATGATGTCGGACTGCTCGAACAGCTCGCAGTCGATGCCGCGGGCCCGCAGCATCAACGCGGTCGTGAGGCCGCCAATGCCGCCTCCGACGATAATGGCTTTCATCGCCCGAACTCCACTCTGTTACGCGCCGCTGTTCACCTCTTCCCGCAGGAGCGGGGCGAGGGAGCAAGCAGCCTGCCATCCGACCTATTCGGCCGCAAGCGGCTTTGTCGCCTCCGCCTTCAACTCGGCCCGGGTCTTCGGCTTAGCCTTAATTTTGAGGTCGTCGAAATCCTGCCGGTCGCGCACGCTGTTGCGGAAAATCTGCTCCTTGCCCGGCAGGTATTGCGGCGGGCAGGAAACCTCCGCGCCGTACCAGGCCGCGGCCTTCAGCGTGAACGACGGGTCGACCAGGTGCGGGCGTCCTAGCGCCACCAGGTCGGCGCGGCCGGCGGCCAGGATGGTGTTGACCTGATCCGCGGTGGTGATGTTGCCGACGCACATGGTCGCGACCCGCGCCTCGTTGCGGACCTGCTCGGAAAACGGCGTCTGGAACATGCGGCCATAGACCGGCTGCGCGTCGCGCACGGTCTGGCCGGTGGAAACGTCGACCAGATCGACGCCGGCCTCGGCGAAGGCGCGCGCGATCTTGACCGCATCGTCGCCGGTGATGCCGCCCTCAGCCCAATCGGTGGCGGAGATGCGCACCGACATCGGCTTGTGCGCCGGCCATGCCGCCCGCAACGCCTCGAACACTTCGAGCGGAAAGCGCAGGCGATTGGCGAGCGGGCCGCCATATTCATCGCTGCGCCGGTTGGTCAGCGGCGAGATGAAGCTCGCGAGCAGGTAGCCGTGGGCGGCGTGCAGTTCCAGCATGTCGAAGCCGCAGGCTTCGCCGCGTTCGGCTGCGGCCACGAACGCCGCCTTGACCCTGTCCATCGCGGCGCGGTCCATCTCGCGCGGCACCTGGCTGTCGGGGAAATAGGGAATTGGGGAAGCCGACACCACGTCCCAGCCGCCCTGCTCCAGCGGACGGTCCATGCCGTCCCACATCAATTTGGTGGCGCCCTTGCGGCCGGCATGGCCGAGCTGCAGCGCGATTTTCGCCGCCGAATTGGCATGCACGAAATCGACGATGCGCCGCCACACGGCTTGCTGCTCGTCGTTCCACAAGCCGGCGCAGCCGGGCGTGATGCGGGCGTCGCGGGCAACGCAGGTCATCTCGGTGAAGACCAGGCCGGCGCCGCCGATCGCGCGCGAACCGTAATGCACCAGGTGGAAATCGCCGGGCACGCCTTCTTCCGCCGAATACATGCACATCGGCGACACCACCGCGCGGTTTGAAAGCGTCATCTCGCGCAGCCGAAACGGCTGGAACATCGGTGGCGCCGGCTTCTCGACATCGGCGTCGAGGCCGCGACCGCGAACCTGTTTGGCAAACGCCCTGTCGACCTCCCTGACGAAATCCGGCGCGCGCAGCGTGAGATTGTCGTAGGTGATCGCCTTGGCGCGGGTCATGACGCCGAATGCGAACTGCACGGGATCGAAATCCCAGAAGCGGTCGACGTGCTCGAACCACACCAGCGACACGTCGGCGGCGTGCTGGGTCTTCTCGACCTCCTCGCGGCGGCCGTCCTCATATTGCTGCAGGGCGGCTTCCACCGTCGGCGCGCGCCGCATGGCGTCCGCCAGCGCAATCGCGTCTTCCATCGCAAGCTTGGTGCCGGAGCCGATCGAGAAATGCGCGGTCGCCTTGGCGTCACCCAGCAGCACCATGTTGTCCTTGACCCAGCGCTTGCTGCGGATCATCGGGAAATTGCGCCACATCGAGCGGTTGGTCAGCAGCGGATGCCCCTGCAGGAACCAGCCGAAAATCTCCGCCATGCGATCGGCGGACTGCTTTTCGTCGAGGCCCCCGAGCCCGGCGCGCTTGAAGGTCTCGGGATCGGTCTCGAAAATCCAGGTCGAGCGTCCCACCTCGTATTGGTAGGCGTGCGCAATGAACGGACCCCATTCGGTCTCCTGGAAAATGAACGTGAAGGCGTCGAGCGGCCGGGTCGAACCCATCCAGGCGAACTTGTTGGAGCGGACATCCACCTCGGGCTGGAAATGCTCGATATATTTGTCGCGGAAGCGGCTGTTGATGCCGTCGGCCAGCACCACCAGAT
The DNA here is from genome assembly GCF_004799405.1 of Bradyrhizobium sp. Classification (GTDB taxonomy): domain Bacteria; phylum Pseudomonadota; class Alphaproteobacteria; order Rhizobiales; family Xanthobacteraceae; genus Bradyrhizobium. Next base: position 11,320 of record NZ_SSMW01000062.1, on the reverse strand, counting down.
CGGCGTCGGCAAAGCGCGATTCGTCCTCGATGTCGGCTTCGAACAACAGCGTGACGCCAAGTTCGCGCGCCCGCTCCTGCAGGATCAACAGCAGCGTGCGGCGCGAGCAGCCGCAGAAGCCGTTGCCGCCGACCCGATGCACGGTGCCGCGGAAGTGCACGGCGATATCGTCCCAATAGGCGAATTCCTGGGTGATGCGGCGATAGCTCGGGGCGTCGTATTTTTCGAAATTGTCGAGCGTGGCGTCGGAGAACACCACGCCGAAGCCGAAGGTGTCGTCGGCGCGGTTGCGCTCGTAGACCGTGATCTCGGCCTGCGGCCGCTGCTTCCTGAGCAGGATCGCGGCGTAGAGGCCGGCCGGTCCCCCACCGATGATCGCGATCTTCATGGCAAGCCTCCGGCGCTTCTAGTCGGACCTTCTAATTATTTTAAACCTAAGCATTTGAGGGGCAAGTGTTGCCAGATTCACCGCCCTCATCCTGAGGAGCGGCCTCTTGGCCGCGTCTCGAAGGATAGCAGAACATCTCATGGTTCCAGACGCGCGCCAAGAAGCGCGCTCCTCACCATGAGGCACCTCAATTGCCCTGAAATGCCGGTTTCACCTTGTTCGAAAACGCCTCGAACGCCCGGGCGAAATCCGCCGTGGTCATGCACAGCGCCTGCGCGATCGCCTCGGCCTCGATCGCCTCCTCCACCGACATCGCCCATTCCATCGCCAGCATCCGCTTGGTCATGGTGTTGGCGAAGGTCGGCCCTTCGGAAATCTGTTTTGCCAGAAGCTGCGCCTGCGACAGCACATGCTCGGGCGCCACGATACGGCTGAAGAAGCCCCAGCGCTCGCCCTCCTCCGCGGTCATGAAGCGCCCGGTATAGAGCAGCTCCGACGCCCGCGATTGTCCGATGATGCGCGGCAGGATCGCGCAGGCGCCCATGTCGCAGCCGGCTAGGCCCACCTTGTTGAACAGGAATGCGACCTTGGCCCCGCTGGCGGCGAGCCGCATGTCGGAGGCCATCGCGATGATGGCGCCGGCGCCGGCGCAGATGCCGTCGACGGCGGCGACGATCGGCTGCGGTGCGGCCCGCATCGCCTTGACCAGATCGCCGGTCATGCGGGTGAACGCCGTGAGGCCCCTGGTGTCCATCTTGACCAGCGGGCCGATGATCTCGAACACATCGCCGCCGGATGAAAAATTGCCGCCGGCGCCGGACACCACGACGGTCTTTACTTCGTCGTCCATCGCGCAGGCGCGGAAGAAATCGGTCAGTTCGCGATAGCTCTCGAACGTCAGCGGGTTCTTTCTTTCAGGGCGATTGAGCGTCACCGTCGCCACGCCATCGTTGACGGCCAGCAGGAAGTGTTTGGGCGAATATTGCGCCAGTGGCAGCGTGACGGGATTGGCGGGCGTGCTCATGGGATCTCCTTTGCGGATTGTCGTTCGTTGTTCTCAGGCGCGTGTGCGCTAAACCTCTCCGCCAGCAACCGCGATCGCCTGCCCGGTGATCGCGCCGGCGCCGTCGCCGCACAGCCACAGCACGGCATCGGCGACTTCCGCCGGCGTGATCAGGCGTCCCTGCGGATTGTGCTTCGCCAGTTCGGCCACCGCCTGCTCGCGGCTGCGGCCGGTCTTCTTCATGATATTGTCGATGCTGCCGGCGAGCAGATCGGTATCGGTGAAGCCGGGGCATACCGCATTGACCGTGACGCCGGTCGTCGCCAATTCCAGCGCCAGCGAGCGCACCAGGCCAACCACCGCGTGCTTGGCGGCGCTATAGGCGCTGACATAGGCATAGCCCTTGAGGCCCGCGGTCGAGGCGACAGCGACAATGCGGCCATGACGCCGGTCCCGCATCGACGGCAGCACCGCCTGGACGGCGTGAACCACGCCCATGAAGTTAACGTCCATCATGCGTCTGAACAGCGCTGCATCCGACTTGCCGAATGGCGCGGATTCCGCGGCACCCGCGTTGGCGATCAGGATATCGACCGGCTGCCGCGCCGCGGCCTCCGCAATCGCGGCAGCGACGGCGGCCTGATCGGCGACATCGGCCACCACAGCGAAATGCGCGGCGCCGGCAGCGACGGTCTCATCCAGGATGGCGCGGTTGCGGCCGAGCACGGTGACGGTGACACCCGCGCGCGTCAGCGCACTCGCGATCTCGCGGCCGATGCCACGGCCGCCACCGGTCACAACAGCGTGCTGGGAAAGCGACAGTCCGGACATCCGCGAAGCCTTCCCAAAGCGACCCATTTAACGTACCACGTTGGATATATTTTAGACTTCAAGCTTTGGCAAGAAATCAACTCGCGACGCGAACAGGGCGTGCTTGACAGGCGGAGCACCGCAGGTAGCGTCCGGCTCAACCATCGGGTTCCGTCGGCATCGACAGGCCCAGCAATACCAGAGGTTCGGCTTGCCCGATTTGGCGCCCCTTAAAACAAGCGATGGCCGTTTCGGCTATGAGGCCGCCGGCGATCCGGCCTCGCCGCCGCTGGTGTTCCTGCATGGAATCGGCGGCGCGGCGCGGTCGTGGCGCGGTCAACTCGGCGCTTTCAGCAACCGCTATCGCGCCATCGCCTGGGACATGCCGGGCTATGGCGGGTCGGCGCCGCTTGCCACCGTCAGCATCGCTGCCCTTGCCGGCGCTTTGCAGGATTTCCTGGGGCAGGTCGGCGCTGCCAAACCCGTCATTGTCGGCCATTCGATCGGCGGCATGATCGTGCAGCAATGGCTGGTGACCAATCCCCGCACCGCGCGCGCCGTCGTGCTCGCGCAAACCAGCCCGGCATTCGGCAAGCCCGACGGCGACTGGCAGAAATCCTTTATCGGCGCCCGGCTCGGCCCGCTCGATCGCGGCGAAACGCTGGTCTCGTTGGCGCCGTCGCTGGTGAAGGAACTGGTCGGCGACAATCCCGATCCGCAAGGCCTGGAGCTCGCGCGCGACTGCATGGCCGCTGTGCCGCCGGCGAGCTATCGCGCCACCATGATGGCGCTGATGGGATTCGACCTGCGAAACGCGCTCAGAAATATCGCGGTGCCGACGCTGGTGCTGTCGGGCTCGAAAGACAACAACGCGCCGGCGCCGATGATGGCGAAGATGGCGACCTACATTCCGTCGGCAACCTACGTCGAACTCGAAGGCGTCGGCCACCTCGCCAACCTGGAACGCCCGTTGGCGTTCAACGCCGCGCTGGATCGTTTTCTCGCAGCGAACGCAACAGCAACCGAAGTGACGGCATGATGACGGTACCGGTCGGCAAAAGCGCAACAGCGACCTCCGAGATCGAGCCGGATGCACCGATCTTCGATGCCGCAGCGTTTCGCCTCAACGACGAACAGGCGGCGGTCATCGCGGCCGCGCGCAAGCTCGGGCAAACTGTGTTCGCCGGCCGCGCCGCGGCCTACGATCGCGAGGCCAAATTCCCGACCGAGAACTACCGGGATTTGCATCGAGCGGGCCTGCTCGGCATCGCCATTCCCAAAAGGAACGGCGGCCTCGGCGCCGACTACCAGACCTACGCCATCGCCGCCGCGGAGATCGGCCGCTATTGCGGCGCCACCGCGCTGACCTGGAACATGCATGTCTGCTCGACGCTGTGGTCCGGCCCGCTGGCCGACGATCTCGAAATGGACGCTGCGACGCGCGCCGAGCACGAGCGCCGGCGGGCATTGCATTACAAGCGCATCGTCGAGGACGGCGCGATCTATTCGCAGCCGTTCTCGGAAGGCGGTGCTGCGGCGGCGGGCGGGGTCGCGTTCGGTACCGAGGCCAAGCCGGTCAAGGGCGGCTGGCTCGTCAACGGCAAGAAGATTTTCGCCTCGTTGTCGGGCCATGCCGATTATTACGGCGTGCTCTGCACCGAGATCGCCGAGGGTGAAAAAGCCTCCCGGCGCAATACGCTTTATCTCGCGCTGCCGGCCAAGGCCGACGGCGTCTCCGTGGTCGGCGACTGGGATCCTTTGGGCATGCGCGGCACGGTATCGCGCACGCTATTATTCAAGGACGTATTCGTGGCGGAAGACGCGGCGCTTATGCCACGCGGCGTCTATTTCCAGGCGGCGATGGGCTGGCCGCACATGTTCCTGACGCTGTCGCCGACCTATGTCGGGCTGGCGCAGGCGGCTTACGACTTCACCGTGCGTTATCTGCGCGGCGAGATGCCGGGCACGCCGCCGGTGAAGCGCCGGATGTATCCGACCAAGCAGATCGCGGTGGCGCAGATGCAGATCAAGCTCGAGCAGATCAAGGCGATCTGGTTCCAGGCCATCACCGAAGCCCGCGCCAATCCCTCCAAGGAGCAGGTGCTGCGCGCTTACGCCGCGCAATATTCCGCGATGGAAGGCGCCAACGAGATCGCGACGCTGGCGATCCGCACCTGCGGCGGCCAAGCGATGCTGAAGTCGTTAGCCCTGGAGCGGATCTATCGCGACAGCCGCTGCGGTTCGCTGATGCTGCCATGGACCGCCGAACTCTGTCTCGACCGCATCGGCCGCGAAGCGCTGTACGAGACCGGCGAAACGGACGAGTAGTTGTGGATCTCAGCAGCCTGATCGCGCGCAACGCGGCTTTCACGCCGGACAAGCCCGCGCTGGTTTTCGACGGCGAGGCGCTGACTTATGCCGATTTCGATGCGCGCATCGAACAGGCGGCGCGGGCGTTGAAGGCCGAATTCGGCGTTGCCCGTGGCGACCGCGTCGCGGTCCTCAGCCTGAACCGGCCTGATTACCTGGTGCTGCTCTATGCCTGCGCGCGGCTCGGCGCCATGCTGGTGCCGTTGAACTGGCGGCTGGCGATTGCCGAACAATTGTTCATCCTGTCGGATGCCGGGGCAAAGGTGCTGGTGCTCGAACAGGCCTTTGCCGGAATTCTCACTGAGCTAAACAAGCGATTGCCCGACATCCGCCTCGCCGGATTCGATTTTGCGCCCCCGCAAGCAATCTCGTTCGACCAGTTGCTGGCGCAAGCGCGCGGCGACGGCCGTCATCCGCATACCGATCTCGCCTGCCCGCTGCTGATCGTCTATACCTCCGGCACCACCGGGCGGCCCAAGGGCGCGGTGCTGCGGCAGGAAGCGCTATTGTGGAACGGCGTGATGAGCCAGCACATGCACGGCCTCACCTCGGATGATCATGTCCTCACCGTGCTGCCGTTCTTCCACGTCGGCGGCCTCAACATCCAGACCACACCGGCGCTGCATCATGGCGCGACCGTGACGATCCATTCACGCTTTGCGCCCGACACAACGCTTGCGACCATCGCACGCGAACGCCCGTCCCTGACGGTGCTGGTGCCCGCGACCATCCAGGCGGTCACCGAGCATCCCGATTGGGGTTCCACCGACCTGTCCTCGCTGAAGGCGGTGACGACCGGATCGACCGTGGTGCCGCCGCACCTGATCGAGCGTTTTGTCGTGCGCGGGGTGCCGGTGTTGCAGGTCTATGGCTCGACCGAGACCTGCCCGGTCGCGGTCTATACCCGCCTCGGCGGCGATCTTTCGCGCCTAGGCTCGACCGGCCTTCCCGGCCTTGCCTGCGAGGCAGCCGTGATCGATGACGCCGGCGCCGAATTGCCGCCGGACATGCCGGGCGAGATCGCGGTACGCGGTCCCAACGTATTCACCGAATATTGGGGCAACGCGGAAGCCACCCGGGAAGCCCTGCACGACGGCTGGTATCGCACCGGCGACATCGGCCGGCGCGACGCCGACGGCTATTTCTGGGTGCACGACCGCAAGAAGAACCTGATTATTTCCGGCGGCGAGAACATCTATCCGGCGGAAGTCGAACGCGTGCTGCTGGAACACCCTGACGTCGCCGAATGCGGCGTGATCGGCCGGCCCGATCTCCGGTGGGATGAGCTGCCGGTGGCCTATGTGATCCGTCGTGCGGAATGTTTCGTCGAGGCGGAAGAATTGAAAGCGCATGTGCTGACGCAGCTTGCCCGCTTCAAGGTGCCGCGCGAGTTCGTTTTTGTCGATGACCTGCCGCGCACGGCGTTGGGCAAAGTGCAGCATTTCATGCTGCGACAGCTTGATGAGCCCGCGCAAGGAGAACCACGTTGAAGATCGCGGTACTCGGCGGCGGCAACGGCTCCTTCGCGGCGGCAGGCGATTTCGCGTTGCAGGGCCATGATGTCCGGCTGTGGCGGCGCGATGCCGCGCAAGTCGGGGAACATCGCGCTGCGGGCTCGCGCATCCTCGTCAAGGACGCCAACGGACGGCACGATGTGCAACTGGCGCTGGTGACATCCGACATTGCCGAAGCCGTCCGCGACGCTGAATTGATTCTGTGCCCTGCGCCGGCGTTTGCCCAAGCTGACATCGCAAGGCGACTCGCGCCGCATCTGACCGATGGACAGGTGGTGTTCCTGCCGCCGGCGACGTTCGGCTCGATGATCTTTGCAATGGCCGCGCGCGACGCCGGCAATCCCGCGACCGTGAGCTTTGCCGAAACCGGTACGCTGCCATGGCTGACCCGCAAGCATGGACCGTTCGAAGTGGCTATCACCATCCGCGCCAAGCGGCTGCCGGTCGGGGTGTTTCCGCTTGTCACCGCCGATCATGCGCTCGATGTGATCGGGCGCGCTTTTCCCGGCGTGGTCGAGCCCTGCGGCGATGCACTGTCGGCAGCCCTGATGAACGCCGGGCCGATCATCCACTCGCCGCTGATCGTGATGAATGCCGGCCCGATCGAGCATTTCGAGCGCTGGGACATTCACAAGGAAGGCACGCAATCGGCGGTCCGCCGCGTCACCGATGCGCTCGATGCCGAGCGTATCGCGGTGCGCGAGGGCTTGGGCTATGGCAGTCCGCATTTTCCGCTGGCGCATCATTACGCAAAAGAAGGCGAGGTGTGGATGTATGGCCGCGGCTCGCACGACCGCCTCACGGACTCCGGCGACTGGCGCGAGCGCATCGTGCTGACGGAGCATCGCTACATGCGGGAGGATCTGCGGCTCGGCCTGTCGCTGCTGGCCTCGGTCGCGGAACTCGCCGGCGTCGCAACGCCGCTGGCATTTTCGTTTCTCGCCATCGGCGGCGCGATCTGCGGCGAGGATTTCCTAAAGGGTGGCCGCACGCTGACGACGCTCAGTCTCGATCACCTCGATCGCGACGAACTGCAGACGCTGCTGCGCGAGGGGTTTTGACCGATGGCCGCTCCCCGTCCCGCCATCGCCTGTCTCGGCGCCGGCCGCATGGGCCGCGGCATCGCGGTGGCCTTTGCCTATGCCGGCCACGCCGTCACCATGATCGATATCAAGGCGCGCACGCCGGAACAGTTCGCGAAACTCAAAGGCGAAGCGCTCGAAGAGGTGCGCAAAACGCTGGCCAGCCTGGCGCGGTTCGGATTGCTGGCGGACAAGGACGCCGAGACCATCATCGCACGGGTTTCGGTCGAGCCGGCACCCAATATGGCCGAAGCCCTCGCCGGCGCCGGCATGGTGTTCGAGGGCGTGCCCGAGCTGGTCGAGCTCAAGCGCGAGGTGCTGGCGGCGGCCTCGAAATGGGTCGGACCTGACGCCGTGATCGCCTCGACCACGTCAACCATCCTGGTCGACGATCTCGCAAGCTCAGTCGAAAACCCGGCGCGCTTTCTCAACGTGCACTGGCTCAACCCGGCCTATCTGATTCCGTTGGTCGAGATATCGCCGGGTGCGACGACCGATCCCGCCGTCGTGGCGCGGGTCAAGGCGTTGCTCGAAGGCATCGGCAAGATGCCCGTGGTCTGCGCGGCCACGCCCGGTTTCATCGTGCCGCGCATCCAGGCGCTCGCCATGAACGAGGCGGCGCGGATGGTGGAAGAAGGCGTCGCCAGCGCCGAGGATATCGACAAGGCGATCCGCTACGGCTTCGGTTTCCGCTACGCGGTGATGGGCCTGCTGGAGTTCATCGACTGGGGCGGCGGCGACATTCTCTACTATGCCAGCCGTTACCTCGAAGGCGCGCTCGGCAGCGACCGCTACCGCGCGCCCGAGGTGATCTCGGATAATATGCGCGACGGCCGCATCGGCATGCGCACCGGCGCCGGCTTCCTCGATTACAGCGGCCTCGATATCGACGCCTATCGCGAGCAGCGGCTCGCAGCGCTGGTCGAACTGCTCAGGCATTTCGGCCTGGCGCGACCGCCGGTGCTGGACCGGGAGTAGGCTTGATACCACCTCTCCCCTTGTGGGAGAGGTCGGATTGCATCGCAGATGCAATCCGGGTGAGGGGTTACTTTCTATCGATAGACCGGAACCCCTCACCCCAACCCTCTCCCACAAGGGGAGAGGGAGCTCACTGCCGTTGCTGCGCAATCGAGCTACATCTCGGAGAAGCCCTACCCGAACACATCCTGCAGCACGCCTTCGCGCACCACGGCGACGCCGTCGAGTTCGATGGTCGTGCCCATCACCGGCAAATCGAAATGACCGGCGGTGTAGCGTCCGGCGAATTCGTTGGCGCCGGTGGAAAACAGGAAGTTGCCGGCCACCGCGCGCAGTTCGGTGCCATTGGTATCGCGCTGGTCGTACATCGAAAGCGCCTCGTAGCGCGCGGCGGGATTCATGCCGAACCCGACATGCGAAACCGCATAGGCTTCGCGGTCGCCCCATGCCGCCAGATAAGCCCGCATCATCATGGCGTCGGCGCCCTCGCCTTCCAGCTTGGTGACGTAATCGTTCTCCAGCGTCATCCGCACCGGCGAGGTCAGATAGCGCTTGAAGGTGAGGTTGATGTCGCCGGCCGCCATCACCAGCGTGCCGTTGACGGTTTTGCTTTTGGGAAAGCTGACGACGATGCCGCCAGGCCAATGCGCCAGCGTGCCGGGCTTGTCGGTCCAGCCCCAGACGCCGACCGTGGATGCGCCGGTCATGTCGATGTCGAGGTCGGTCCCGGCTTTGGAAGTCACCCGCATCCGTTTGGCGCCGCGCAGCATCTTCGCGGCGGCGCGGACACGCTTTTCCAGCGCGGTATCGGGCACCATGCGCTCGAGCGCCTCGGGGTGTTCGTTGGAGATCACCAGGATGCGCGCGCCCGCTTTCAATATTTCCGGCGTCTCCACCGCATGCATCAGCCCTTCGATAGTGCAATCGACCACAAAGCCCGCCTGCTGAAGGGCAGTGACCACAGGCTGCAGCCGCTGGATCGCCTCGCTGGCGCCGGTGGAACGAACCGGCACGATCTGCCGGTTGCGCGGCGTCGGCACGACGATGTGAAACGGTCTTGCGCCCATCCGCAACAAGGCAAGTTCCGCCAGATGAACATTGAGCGCGCGCGACTGGGTCTCCGAAAGGATCGCGGCGGTGTCGCCTGGCTTGACCGCGCAGCGCTCGAAAATCTCGCAGAACGCGTCGATCCACTTTGCCTCGATGCGATCTGAAAGCATGCTTATCTCCGCTCCAAACTTGTCATCAGACTTCCGGAAATCCGCGCAGCAGATAGGTCCGCAGCCCCTCCAGCAGGCCGTTGAGGATCAATCCCAGCAGCGAAATCGTGATCAGGGGAACGAACATATCGACGGCCTGAAAGGTCCGGGCCGCCGTCACCAGCAGATGGCCGAGGCCGTCGGTCGAGGTGATCATTTCGGCAAGAAACACCACGATGCATGAAATCACGAGGCCGATGCGGCAACCGGTCAGGATCGACGGCACCGCTGCCGGCAGCACCACCTTGAACAGGATCTGGCGGCGCGGCGTTCCAGCCGCCATCGCCGACCAGATCAGCTTTTGCTCGACCATCGAGGCGCCGTAATAGGTCGCCAGCAGAATCGGGAACAACGCGTCGGCGGCCACCAGCGTTATCTTGGAGGCGTGGTCGAAGCCGAGCAGCAGCAGCAGCGCCGGATACAGCGCGACCTTGGGCAGCGGCGCCAATACCCGCACGATCGGGCGCACCACGGAATTGACGGCCGGATTGACCGCGGCGGCAAGCCCGATGCCGACGCCGAGCACCACCGCGATCGAGAAACCCGCGAACAGCCGGAACAGCGTGACGCCGATTTCATACTGAAACTCTGAAGTGACGAGTTGCCGCGCCAGCCGCGTGAATACCAGGCCGGGGGCCGGCAACAGCGACGCCGGGGCATAGCCGAACGCCGCAATCGCCTGCCACAGCGCGATCACCAGCGCGATCGGCACGATCCCCAACAGCACATCCGATGTCACGGCGCGGGCGTTCATGAGAAACTCAACGGCAGGTCGAAACGCGGCTCGGACCATCGGACCAGCCGTTCCCGCATGTTTTCAAACGCGGCATCGAGGCCGATCCCCATCGCACCGATGATGATGATCATCGCGAATACCGTGTCGTACTGTCCCATGTCGAGCGCGTTGAACAGGATGTTTCCCGCACCCGACTGCCGCGCGATCATCTCGCTGGTAACCATGGTAATCAGCGCCAGCACCAAACCAGTGCGGCAGCCCGTGAGAATTTCCGGCAACGCCGCCGGCAGCACGATCCGGACCATGCGCTGCGCCGCGGAGAGACCCATCGCGGCTCCCGACCACAGCATCTTTTCCTCGACTGCCTTGGCGCCCTGAAAGCCGTGATAGATCACGGGCAGGCTGACGCCGAGAAAGATCACCAGCGTTTTGGCGATGTCGCCGACGCCGAGCCAGAGCATGATGATCGGCATCAATGCCGCCTTGGGCACCGGATAGATCACCATCAGCAGCGGATTGAAGAACGACGCCACGCCGCGGCTGCGGCCCATCAACAGTCCCAGCGGAATCGAAACCGCAACCGCGATGCTGAAACCGACCGCCATGCGGCGGAGCGAGGCCAGGATGTTGATCAACGCTTCCTTGTCGCCGAGGATGGAAGGAATTGCGCGGATCGCGTCCAGCGCGCTGGGAAAGCTGTCGGTATTGAGGATCAGCGAGGCGACCTGCCAGATGCCGAGCAGGCCGATGCAGGCGAACAGCGGCGCCAGGCGCGAGAGAATGGCGCGCACCTTTATCATCGACGCAACGCCTCTTCGCTGGTGTCGTCGATCAGGCCCTCGATATCGACGATGTATTTCTGGTAATGGCCATCGAGCAGCAATTCCGCGCGGCGGCGCGGACGCGGCAGGTCGATGTCGACGATCTGCTTGATGCGGCCGGGCGCGCGCGTCATCACCACGACCTTGTCCGACAGAAACACCGCCTCTTCCACCGAATGGGTGACGAACAACACGGTCTTGCGGTCGCGTTCCCAGATATTGAGCAGGTCGTTCTGCAGCCGCGTGCGGGTATGCGCGTCGAGCGCGCCGAACGGCTCGTCCATCAGCAGCACCGCGGGGTGATAGGCCAGCGTGCGCGCCAGCGCGACGCGCTGCTTCATGCCGCCGGACAATTCCTT
>NZ_SSMW01000061.1 GCF_004799405.1 Bradyrhizobium sp. | reverse complement strand
CTGGGCTCAGCGTCGGCCGAATTCCGCTTCTGTCGCGCCTCGTCGTGAACTTTCTTCATCAAGGTCTGGACCGGGCTCCAGCAGATCTCGCACAGGTCCCGATTTTCGTCCGGCATAAGCTGCTTACCGTCGCTGGCGCCGTTTACGCTGACGCGCGCCCATCCGAGATTGTTGTCCGATTCGCGGAAGCAGCAATCGCAGACGAAGGTCGTTTTCGTTGCCATGTCGATTAACTCGGTCTGGCTCACTTCGTTCAAAAGCACAAACAAGCTTCGCGACGTAAAAAAGCCGCTCGGGCGTTACTCCGTGCGGCCTAAATACGCGACTGCCGGTTTCCCGGTTCCGTCGATGCAGTGATAAGCGGCGAGGAGCGCAAAGGTTCCGAAGTGCCTAGGATTCCGCGCCGATCGGCGCCAGCGCAAGGGCTGGCCTACGGCAGGCGGCCGGACGGGCTGGAAAAAGGCCGGCTCCCGGCGCATATTGATGGGATGGGTAACCACTCCCCGATCACCATTATCGTGGCCGCGCTAATTATTGCGGTGTCGATGGCCGGACTTTTCCGGTGGCACGTCGTTTCGTCATCAATTGGTGTTCAACGGCTCGACCGATGGACGGGCAAAATCCAATTTTGTAACCTAACCAACGGCAAGGTTGTTTGCGTCGATGAATAGCCATCACAAGCGCCTTGGGGACCCCACCAGTTAGCAACATCCGCGAGCATGGCTCGATACTGGACGCGGCTAATGCGTCCGCTTCGGAATCATGCGCCCCTCATGAATCTCGTGCGTTACCGTTTCCCGGGCCTCGATAGCTCGTTGTAACCAAATGGCGGCCTCATCGATCCAGTAGTCGTACCGGGCAGGATCGGATTGCGCTTTCTCACGGCAAGCATCGGCTTGTGCGATACACTCTCGGCGTTGGTACATCGCTTTCACCGGGGCGGTTGCAGGCCGGGCGATGTAAGCCACTCTTGCATGTGAGCGGCTGTTTCAGCCTGCCGAGCTTGTCGGATAAGCCGCTGGCGTTGAATCCCTGGCGGTGTGCCTCGCGCTTCTTTTCGCAGGCGTTGTGCCTGTTCGATCAAGCGCGGGTCTAGCGGGGCGGGCTTTTGGAAACGGCGTCGTTGCATGGCGCTGCTCCATTCCGTCAGAGGAAAGGGCGGGAGCGCAACTGGCGTTCTCGTCACCGACAAACGTCACGGGTTCAAGCGGTGATAGTTCAGTGTCCGCCTCGCAACACAGGAAAGCCAGAACAAAAATATTAACTTTGGGCCAGAACCAAACTGGCGCGGGCAGAATGTTCCCCGCGACGCATGACGAATGAAATGAAAGAGGCCGCCAGCTGAGGCGGCCCCTTTGTTCTTACTTAGCGGACTCTCCCGGGTCACCCTTTGGGCCGGGAGGCCCAGCGGGACCAGCAGGTCCCGGCGGTCCTTCTTTCCCCGCAATTCCGGGAGCGCCATCTTTTCCAGCTGGACCGGGCGGTCCGGCCGGCCCCTCAAAGCAGCCCGCCAGAGTAACCGCAGTCACTCCCAAAACAATCAAGGTCTTAATTCGCATTTTATACCCTCCCAGTTACGCGACGAGGGGAAGTCTGACGCTCAATGGGCGCGTTGAAAAGCAGATTCCGCTAACGAGGACGAGTAGTTGTACGGATATAGGATTGCTTGTGATTGCAGCCGTGGCGTTCTGGTATATTTACTCATAGCCGCGCCACGCGCGAAGCTGGATCGAGGCCGCCTCAGTTGGCGGAACTTGTTCAAGATCAATATGGCCGCCGATTCGATCGACTAGTTATTTACCTAGTGTCCGCCGAACGAACCCGAGGGGGTGCAGTTCCGGTGGGTGTTAGGGGTTCGGAGATTACCCTCATCCGGACCCCGCTTTAATGGGCCGCCTCAGTTGGCGGCTTCTTTCGAGGTCGCCTTGGCGTTCTCAATGGGAACGCCAGCCCCCCCAAAAACGACGGCCCCAGCGCATTGGGGAAAGCGGAACCTGAAGCCGAGACGAATGAAACCGGGCATTGACCCCGACGGGCCCGCGGTTAGTCCTTCGTGCGGCGAACCTTGCCGGGATCTTTGGCTGTTTCGACCGAACTCGCCAACCGTGCCGTTTCTTCAATGTGCTCGGCCGGCTTATGTGATTGGTCGACAGCCTTGGGCTTGGGCGGCTTCTTGTTGTCGTTCTGAGTCATTTGTCCCTCCGAGTTTCGCTGCACCCGCAGCCTGGCCAAGCTCTTGCTCGATCTCCCCGCGCTGCGTCTGGGCGAAGTTCTTCAGTTTTACAATGTCGTCCGCTGTCCAGCGACGGAAAGTAGGATTAGGCATTTGCAACTCTGGCTGTAGTGGATTCCTAGAAACCGCGCTCTCGAAAATGGTTCCAAAAGAAAAACTCCGGCGGATTTGAACCGGCGCCGGACCTGAGCGCGAAAAAAGCCGCCGCTGGGACGAACAGCGACGGCTTTTTTCCACACTCGTTGACCAGAAGGTCATGACGACGATGCGCCGCAACCGTTAACTGGGGGTTACACCGACCCGCTTTCTCGCGGCATGGCTGGCGATGCGTTGCCGGTTTCGCTTTCTGTCCGACTGGCACCGGCGGCGTGGTATTTTCGAATCAGCTTGAGCCATCGGCTTCCTCTTTGGTTCGAGTTAGAGCCGAGGGTGAAGTCGCCACTTCCCCTCGGCTTGTGGACCTGAGCCCACGCCCCTCGTTGTTATCGCCTCAGCCATCTCGAGTGTGCGGCGACGGGGTCAACCTTCGGCGCGCGCTTTGGCCGAAAAAACTGCAGACGCGTTTATGGGTGGCGTGCTAAGCACGCGTTTAGCTCTGGCCATTTGGATTCGACTCCTTCGTGGTCGGGTTAGAGCCGGGGCGGAAGTTGATACCTTCCCCTCGGCTTGCTAATGTGATATCACAGTTTTATGGCAAAGCAAACTGTGATCGCAAAGAAACGCCGGGGACCCGCCCCTACGGGGAAAGGTGTGCCTGTAGTAGTGCGCCTGCAGCCGCCGCAGCTATCCGCGCTCGACGCCTGGATCGCCAAGCAGGATGCTCCACTGACTCGCCCTGAGGCAATAAGGGCCATGATGGAAACTATCCTGCATATCCTGTCGAAAGACACAGGCGTGAGGGCGGCCAAGAAGGCTGAGCTCCGATGAAAGAGAGCACACTGTCCAAAATCACAGCGTCCGTCGCGGTCGCGAAAGGGATGGCACAAAAAGCGCTGGCTGCCAGCCCAAACCCACAGTGGACTGAGTACGAAATGCAGTCGGTCGACGCGTGGATCGCACGTCAGGACGTGAAGCCGGATCGTTCTGAAGCCATCCGTCGCCTGGTCGAGATTGGGTTGACGAAACCAGTTCGCGTAGAACGAACGCGTTCCGGGCGTCCTCTCGAGCTTGGCCATATGGCTAAACTATCGTCCACGCCGGCCAAAAAAACTGCGCGACGTTCACGTGCCCAGGAACTTGCAGCCGAGGCGATCGAAAAGCTGAGCGATGCCTCGGCGCCGCCTGAAGAGCGCGCCCATCGCCGCCACCGGCTTACCAAGGGACCGTCAGAGTTTCGCGAGCATCGGGTTGATCTGCCGAAGGCAAAAACGAAATGATCAAGCCGAAGCTTTCCGCCGAGCAACAGGTCGCGCAGGAGGCCGCTCGAAGAGCATTAAATCCGACAACGTCGAGGCAAACGATATCGGACAGCCAAGCCGAGCCAGAATTCCAGGAAAATCACAAGCGCCTCAGAGCAGATCGGCTAGAGCGGGAGAAGGTGAAGAAATGAGAGCAGCGCGACTGCGCGAGTTAGAAGAAATGGTTGTGAAGCTGTCAGCAACCGCTAGCGAGATTCCACCGGGGCAGGACCATCACAACGCACTTCGTGAGATCGCGAGATTTCGCGCGCAGATAGTTGCGCTGCAAAGCGACAGCCAGCAGAGCGGACATTGAAGGGATAGTGATCCCTCAACAGACACGATTTGTCTCGCTTTCGCCTGCCGACAGGCGCAGCCTTTGCGGCGGCACGGGAGATCGATCATGGACGGCAAGATATTCAATAGCAGAGGCGTCCGTGTTGCCGAGGTCATTGGTCCGGCAATTTTCGACTGTAAGGGCCAAAAGCTTTACGACCTCCGGGGCGTCAACATTTACAAGTTGAACGGCGACCTGGTTGGCCATTTGTCGGGTATGAGCGGCACCGAAAAATATCTGGACAAAGCCACAGACCGGCTGTTTCCAGCCTCCTGATTTGCTGATTTGACAATTCCTCGCTGTGGGGAATTCATCCTGCGATAGGATGTACCCACGGGGAATAAAGTTGAAACAGACCAGGCGCGCGTTGCTCGAGCGAGATGCTCGCCTTCGTCGGGGGTCAGTTTAAGTTTGGCAGGCTTCCGGGCTGGAAAAGGGCCTGGTCGGAGCGCATATTCGCTTCATGCGAACCAGACTCCCCATCTTGCTATCGGCAGCAATTTTAGCCGCTGCAATCCTGTTGATGTTCCGCGACGATCTTCATGCGCGCGGGCCTCACCACCCAAACAGGCCGGCCGAACCGGCTACGGAATGCGGCTTCTGGGGTGACATGTCAGCCGGGATGTCCTGCCAATGACCGACAAGCATCCCAAGCGCCCTAGGGACCCAACCAGCTTGCCAAGTCGATTATCGACATTGTGACCGGGCAGCATCGTCCAGATGGGGCAGTCGGGTTCACGTCACCAAGCCGACGAAGCCATCTTGCCCATTCAAAAAGGAAAAGCCGGCGGGCGTTACGCCGTCGGCTTCCCCTTGCGACTGCCGGCCCGGCGCCGGTTCCGCCGCATTCACTAGCTTAAGCGTGCCGCGAGATAGTTAACAAAACATTGCTCCAAAGCGGAAAGTGCGCCGTGACGCAGATCACGCAGTCTCCGATTCAATGGACCGCAAAGACACGCATTGGGGAAAGTGGAAGCTGAAGCGGGATCGACCAAGGTTACCAATTTGTTTTCGTATGCTGTCTGATTTCGGTAGCCTCTTTCATCTGGCCCTTAGTCTTTTAGCTCAAAATGGCAGAAATGAACGAGCGGCGCGCAGCACAGCGACAACGGGTCTTTAAGGCCGGAACGATTGAGTTCGACGGTAGCGGCGTCGATTGCACAATTCGCAACATGTCATCGATCGGAGCAGCGCTTGACGTGGCGAGTCCGGTTGGCATTCCCCACGAAATCACGTTGAACATCGCGAGCAGCAACGAACGTCAGAATTGCCGCATCGTCTGGCGCAAGGAAAAGCGGATTGGCGTGATCTTCGCTTATTGGAAATAGCGAGAAGATTTTATGACCGACCGAATAAAAATCCTGTGTTCCAAGTGCAACAAGCCTTTCAGCGAGAGGGCGCCGCGCCTCCGCAATGGGTATGAGGTGCAGTGCCCGCATTGCATGAAGCTGATTATTTTCGATAGCAGCTCCGAGGATCCCAATGTCAGGCGTCCGCTTAAGGAGGCGCGGAATTTTCGGTTAGCGGCGGAGGAAGCGATCGTGCTGGCGCGTATGGCGGCTCAAGCGCCGAAACGCGATCCTGTATTTTAACGCGAGGCTGGCCGTATCGCCCCTCGTCGTGGAGGCTCACTTATTAACACCCGCGATCGGCAGTGTTTCCGTTGCGTGTGATATGCTTCCAAAAAGCAGGAGCCTATCATGAAGCATCGTGGGGTTGATTTTGACGTTGAGGAGAACCCTCCGTCTTGGTGGCACTGGAAAATCTATTCAAAGATAGAGGCCGGTCCAAAGGTGGTCGGTAACATGAAATTCCAGACGCGGGAGGCGGCGGTCGCCGCCTGCATCGTAGAGATCAATGGCGGTCTTGAAAATGGCCAACGCGGCAGCGGCTCCAAATAGAAACCGGAAACTGCTGGTCACACACCGCGACACCCCGTCCGGCGGCTATGTGTCGTTCACGCAAGCCGGCGCTGATCTCTTTGCGTAAGAAACCGCAAGGCTGGAAGCGACCGTTCGAGGACCATATTCCGCTACTCCGCGGCCGCCAACTTGTCACGCTCAAGGACGCCGCCAGCTACATCATGAAGCTGCCAAAGGCCGAGCAGAAATGTCCGGAGTGGCAAGCGGCGACGGAGGCGCTAATCCTGGTTGCAGAGCATAACGGTCCAACGATGTTCGCGCGCATCGGCATGATGCGGGCGCTGCATCGCCACGTCGAGCGAGTGTTTGCCCCGTCACGCAAGGATCATCATTGGGGACGCCGGAAGCTGGCGCGGGATCGGTGACCTACGGTAGGGCCACCAACGCTCTTACACCAAGTTCTCCGGCACCCGCTCAATCTTGGTCATATCGTTGTGCTGGATTGAGGCCATGTGACCGTCATCCCAATCAATGGTAATCTCGTTCCAAGTCGTTCCGACAACCGTACCAAGGTCGCTTGTCGCGGCTCCCCAGCAAACGCGGTCGCCGGCTTTGAGTGCTGGATTGGTTGCCGGTCATTTTGGTGCGATAGCTACCCGACCCTTACCAGAGCATTCCTTACAGCGTGCGGGGAAGATTTTGCGACCGGGCTGTACCGGTTGCTTCGCCTTGGGAAATCCAGTGCCTTCGCACGCGGGACATTCGACCTCGGCACCAATTTCTCTGAGCTTGAATTTGGCCATTAAATTGGTCCCCCTAAAACAATGTTACCTATCCCACAATCGCACGCCAATTAGATTGTCCGATAGCCCGGCTTTGATCTCCCGGTTGCGGTGCAAGATTGCCATTTGGTTCCGGCGAGAGGATGCTATCTCGCGGCACCATGGAGAGCAGCATGAGTAAAGCCAGTCTCGACAATCGCCACCGCAACCACGACGGCGAAATCAGCCACAAGCACGGAAACGCACTCATCGGCACGTTGCGTAAGATCTACGGACAAAGTTTTGCCGCCGGTTATCCTGCGACTGAAAAGCTGAGCGAAATTCTTCTTCAACTGAACGAAACGTCACTGAGTCAGCTCCGCCGCGATCATGAAACCGGTCATTTGGAGCACAAGATTGCTCAGGCATCGAAATAAAGCGGCCGCCTCACAATCGGTTATGTAGTCGCATCACCCGTCCTATCAGGCAGGCCGCTACATTTTGTGCCTAGAGCAGAAAGTGAAGGGAAATTGAACCAAGTTAATGCCAGGCACGAGATTGTTCGGGAATGGCGTTCGCTTCCGAAGGAGCAGCGACAAACGGACGAACAGGTCGCGGCGTTCGCGACGCAGATTAAAGACAAATACAGGTTCTCTAGCGACAGCGCTGACTCGTTTCAAACCGTCAAGGGTTGGCTGCTGTGCTACATATCGCTTACCCACGGATTGGATTGAAATCTGAAGGCGAAGGGAAAGTATGAAATGGCTCAGAAACAAGTGAAGAGACGCTGGTCCTACAAGGAAGACCGTCGCCTGTTAGCGCTCGCTGCGGAATCGAGATCGTTGGAAGTGATCTCCGATCAACTCAAACGGCCAGCCGAGACTGTTCTAACCATCGCACGTCGCCTCGGTGTTACAATCAAGCCGCGCGGCGCCAACGCAGCGGAGCTCAGTCGTGGACGGAAACATAGGGCGTCCATGTTGCCAGAGTAATCGGTCCGGAGGTCTTCGATCTCAAGGGAAAGAAGCTCTATGACCTCAAGGCGTCAACATTTACAGGCTTTCCGGCGACCTCGTCGGCCATTCCGGCCTTCTGATTTGACAGTTCCCCGCTGGGAAAAATGAGGCGAAGGTAGAAGCTAAATGCACTTTAAATCTGCTTTGTTTGCCGTGACCGGCCTCGCGCTATGCGGCATGCATGCTTTCGCTCAAAGCCCAAAGGAGCTGAAAACAAAAAGTGGCACGTCGGTGGTCGTCGTCAATTTCTTGAATGCGCGACCCGACTGTAGCGCCAATCCAGGCCCGATCGCGGTGCCCGTGATTCGCGAGAAGCCTGCAAACGGCATCATTCAAATGCTGATTATAGCCACAGACGTTGCCGCCTCGGGTAAATGTCCCGCTCGAAAGGTCCCAACGACCGCCTTGATCTACACACCGAACAAAGATTTCGTTGGCACGGACTCGGTGCAGATCGAAGTTGGGGTCGGGAATCAAACGACCTTACTGAGTTATCGAATTACGGTTCAAGCTAAGGCCGAGCAGCTATAAACTGCGCACGTCGTCTACGGTTTCTTGGCGATGGCGCCGAACATGTAGTCGAACCGATACACCCCAAGCAACGCCGGGTACACCTTGCGTCCGGTGTTTTGGTTGCTCGGCGATCACAGATCCGGAACAAGGGACGGGCTGGCAATATGCGCCAGCGCAAGCCTTCGCATTTGTTCGTCTATCTTGCCCCAATCTGGGGTGAGCGATGTCCAGTCGAAATCGTCAAGACAGATGCCGCCTCTAGCTTGAGCCGCAAGACGCGCGCAGACGATGAAGCTATTCGACTTCCCAATAAATAAGTCGCGTTCGGCGCCGGTTCGCTTGGCTGCGTTCTCCCGAACCAGCTTTGCAGCGACAAGATGTTGCTCGGTCAGAAAATGCATCCACAACTCCGCGTAAAAGGTGGCTGGAAAGCCTAAGGCGATATAATTTTGCTCAGTGATAACGAAATCTGCTCGCACAGGGCTTTGGACAGGTTAGCCGAGCCGATTTCGGTCGGGGCTGCTGCGCCGGCGCTGCGAGCGGCCACCCGACCGCCGTGCCGCCAAGAAGGTTGACAAAATCGCGCCGTCTCATGCCAGCCGCCCACACTCAAGTCGAGGCATAGTACCGGCGTTATGGAAGGGGCGAAAGTGTCTTACCGACTTTCGCCACGCGATGTCTGTTCCGGGTCAAAAGCGGACCTCACGGCCCCGAAGTGCGACTTCCGCTATTCCCCCGAAAGCAGACATTCACCGATACGACGGCGATGTCCGTTAAGTGCCAACAAGCGACATTGGAAAATCGATAACCGACCTCAACAAAAAGCCCCGTTCAAACCGGGGCTTCTCTTACCTACTGTCGTTGCAAGAGTTTAGAACTTATAGCTCAAGCCTGCCCGAGCCACACTGACATTGGTACTGCTCCATGAATAGCCCGACGGGGAACTTTGGAACGTGAGGTTTGCACTTTGCGCGACGACATTCGGCGCGCTATTGAGCCGATAGTAAAGATACTCGCCTCTTAGCAGCCAATTGTTTGTGATCGCCCATTCGAGACCACCCCCTACTACGTAACCCGACTGTGTGCTGGAAACGGCCGCGCTTGTTGTATAGCTAGCTCCGCCGCTGAAGCCATTAGAGTCATTCGCAGCGTAGTCGAATTTGCCCCATGCGGCGCCGCCTGTACCGTAGGCCAAGAGGTTTGGCATGACGAGATAACCAAGACGGCCACGGATCGATGCCAGCCAATCCAAGGTCGAACTCATATTCACGAAGCTGTTTGCAAGAATTCCCGGTGGAGGATCAAAGCTCATGACCTGCGAGAAAGAGCCGCGCGCTTTGCTCCGCGACCAATCGCCTTCGATCCCCGCGATCCAAGTCGGCGTAAATTGCCAATTATAGCCAGCGTGAAAGCCGCCGATAATACCGCTGCCGCCATTGCTCGCGGAAATGCCGAAAATACCAAAATCGATCGGTGACGGGAGCGGACTAAACGTCCCAGTATTGCTGGTCCATGCTCCACCGACATCGCCGCCGACATAAAAGCCAGTCCAGTTGTAGCCGGAATCGGCGATGACGGGAGCCTTGGTATAGGTTCGCGCCGGCAAATCGGCGGCCACCGCAGAACCGCTGAATGCCGCTAGGGCCGTTAGAGCGAGTGCTAATTTTTTCACTCTCAAATCCGTATTGGAAAGGCTGCAGGCGACAACGCGCGCTGACACTCGTGACTTATCTATACCCATATGGCTTCGCAGAACGTTGCAGTTGGGTCACACCTGCCGAAAATAACCCGGCAAAACGCCAACCTTAACGGTCTTTCTGACTTCCGGTCTGGGTCATGTGTGGACGGCTCCGGGTTGGCAAGAGTTTTTTTCACGTTTTGCAGCATTGGTCGGTGCAGCCATGTGTTCGGCCTTTTGATGCGGTTCACATGACCGCTGGCCAAAATGCCCTCCGCGGATCAGGTCCCTATCAAAAGCTCGCATTCGACAATGCTTCGACCCAAGTGGGTTGTCCTGATCACCGGATCGACCGGCTCTGCATTACGTGCTGTTCGCCCTCCCAACCTTCACATCACGCCGGTTGTCCGGCGCGATCCGTTTACCGCGCAAGCGCGACGGGTTCCTTGTATCGCTCGCCTCTGGCCATCATGGCCCAGACCGTTCGCGCGATCTTGTTGGCGAGCGCAATGGCCGCAACCTTGGTCGGCCGCCGCGCCAGCAAGGCCGTGAGCCAGGGCCGATGTTTGGTGCCATGGATCTTGGCGTAACGGATGACAGCGAGCGCACCGGCCACGAACAGGCCACGCAAGTAGCGGTCACCTTGCTTGCTTATATTGCCGAGCCTGTTCTTGCCTCCACTGGAGTGCTGTTTCGGCACCATTCCGATCCAGGCCGAGAAGTTGCGTCCTGATCGGAAGGACTTTGGATCAGCAACGGCAGCGACCAAAGCAGTGGCCAGCACCGGACCGACGCCGGGGGCTTCTTCGAGCCTCATGCTCATCTCGTTGGATCGGTGCCAGGCCCTGATTAGCCGGTCGAACTCCAGGATCTGCTCCTTCATCCTTCGCAGTTGAGCCCCGAGTGCCGAGAGACACGCACGAGCTATCTCTGGAACCCGCCTGTCGTTCGAATCGGCGACGACAGTGAGCAGTTCCTCGACGCCGTGACGCCCGACCGGCGCAACGATCCCGAACTCGGCAAGATGAGCCCGGATCGCATTGATCACCGAGGTCTGCTGACGGATGAACAGATGGCGCGTGCGTTGTAACACCAGGCCGCTTTGCTGCTCGGAAGTCTTGGTCGGCACGAACCGCATGTTGGCCCGGGTGACCGCCTCGCAAATGGCCTCTGCATCAGTCACATCGTTCTTCTACCGCTTAACGTATGGCTTAACGTAGGCCGGCGGCATCAGCCGGACGGTGTGACCAAGTGCTTGGAGCTCGCGTGACCAGTGGTGCGCCGAGGCGCAAGCCTCTATGCCAACCAAGCATGGTGGCAGCTTCTGAAAGAAAGCCAGGACAGAACGCCGCTTCAATTGCCGACGAACAATCACTTGGCCGCTAGCATCAACGCCGTGAAGCTGGAAAACCGACTTGGCGATATCTAAACCGATTGTCGTTATCGTCTGCATGGCTCTCTCCTCCGAATCGTGGGAGCCTTAACAGCCCCCACATCCATGGCACCGATGTGCCGGTGGAGGAGCCGTCCACAGCATCAAAAGCGGAAGTGGGGAGCCGTCCGCAGAGAGTCCGCTCTACTCCTGCCGGCTCAACCGGTCGACGCAACACAGGCGTTAAATCTCTCTGCTGGGGTTTCAAATTGCAAGGTCTCACGTGGTCGTTCGTTTAGCTGACGAGCCACTTTG
>NZ_SSMW01000060.1 GCF_004799405.1 Bradyrhizobium sp. | reverse complement strand
GAACGATACGTGGCATACGCCAACCACTGTTTGGTCCTGGCCTCCGCAACGACCGACGAAGAAACCCGTGTCATCCTGCGTCAAATGGCGGCGGAATGGCTTGAACTCGCCGAGGCGGCGCTAGACCGATAGCTTACGGCAGGACAAGCGTTCGTCCTCACGCCTCCCGAACCTAAGTGGCTAACGCGCAAGTTAGGCAGACTACGTTGGAAGGCGCGCTCAATAGCCGATCAAAGCCAGGGCGACAAAGGCCAGAGCAGTCAGCGGAACGCCGATGGCGATCGCCGCGATCGAAATCAGCGAAATCTTCAATCCTCGTTTGAGCATTGACCATCTCCGAAATAAACGATCGTAGCTCTTTGATTGAAATGAGCGTCGCGCACAACCGGAAACCGGCTTTAACCTAACCGGTCAACCTTACCAGTCCAGTTGCCGAATCCAGTCTGAGAATCGTTTCCTTGAGAAGCTCATAGCGCATACGTCACGGCCAGGAGCCGCGAGCGCTACTTCTGCAGCGTGGCGGTGTCCTTCTCGATCGATTGCAGGCCGGTGCTTGGATCCTTGATCACGGTGTTTAGTTGCGCGACACCGGTCCCCGTCAACGTGAAGCTGGAGCTGCCTATACGAAACGAGTTGTTGCTGGTGATGAAAACCCTTTGAACCTGAAGACCGCCAAACGCACTCTCGAACGACACATTGGCGCGGTAGCCGCTGATCTTCGAAATCGTAATCGTGAAAGGCTGTTTGGTACTGTCCTTACCGGTCCAGGTCCCCTGATATTTGGTCGGGTCAACGGGCGCGAATTTCGCTCCGACGGGAATGAGGCTCTGCGGAGCCGCTGCGTAGCTCGACTGCAGGATGCTCATGATATCTGCCATTCGAAACCTCCGTTCGCCCAACGCTAGCGCGGGCCACCGCAAGCATCACTGGCAGAATAAAATTAATCATCGATTAACCATGACCGGGAGCCGGCAGTTGGCGCCAGCCGTCTCCTGGATCCGGACGGAAAGCGTTACCTTCGAATTTTCCGATTATTCATTGGCGCAACAAGCGATAATGCCGATGCGCCAGACAGACATTCACGACAAGTGCATAGTCGGCGGTCGCCTGCTCTGCCGTTGCCGCTCCGCTGGCAGCCGTGGTACCGCCAACTACCTGCCCAGCTCCGGAAGCAGCATCCAGTGTGCGCGCCTGATTGTAGGTAGACGCCGGTATGAAGCTCGCAATCACCCCGGCGGCGAACATGGTGTTGCCGACCGCCTCCTGCTGTCTCGCCTGTCGAGCGACCGCCTCTTGGGGCGCTGCCTGTTGCCGGCAATCAGCGAGGTCACGGCGATATTTGTTCTGGTCGACGCGATGCATATCGACCAGGGGCTCGTAGATCGGCGGCGGCGCCGCGCCTGTGTCTGTCGAGGCTTCGGAAAGAGACGCTCCGGATTGAGTGGTCTGATCGCAGGCCGCAACTGCCAGACATAAGCCGGCGAGCACAAACACTCTCATCGAAATACTCCAGAAAAACACCCAACCTCTTGTACTGCCGATAAAAACACGAATTGTTGCACCCGGCAAGTTTTCCACCTAGTCCCGTCGCTGGGGCGACAAGGCTAAACTAACCAGCAATCCATAGTGGTCGGAAAGCGGTATCAGTTGGCCGGAAGCGGTCTGGACGACGCGATCCTGCAGTACAATTTCCGCCGCCACAGGCTTCAGCGGTGCCGAATGGCCGCCGCGCACGAATACGTGGTCGATACGCTGGCTTGGCGCATGGCGAAAGCGGCCACGGGCGTTCAGCGGATTGGCGCAATCCCAGGTGAAGCCGTCCTTTGCCGCCGGTGGATTTGACGCCACAAAGGCATCGACATAGCCGGCGCTGATAATGCGGTCGTAGTGTTCCGGATGTATGGCGGGGCTGGTGTTGAAGTCACCGGCGAGAATGGCGGTCACTTCGCCGGCATTCGCTGCCGAAAGCAGTTGGTCGATCTCCCGATTGCGATTCGCCTTGCTCGCCATCGAATTGGCATCGCCGAACGGCACGCTTGCCGCAATATGCGCGTCAATCAGGCGCGTGCGCCCGATCGAAGGCAGGTCGAGTTCGACGGCAAGCAATCCCTGTTTCCAGAACGGCAAGGTCCATCGCGGCGAACCACGACAAGGCATGAACGCACTATGCAAAATCGGGAAACGCGACAGCAGCATCAGCCCGTTGCCGACCAGCGAACGCATTTTCGGCGACCCGGCCTGAAACGGATAGAGCTCGGCCATCGCGCGCGCCAGCACCTCACGATCAGTTGGGCTATAGACCTCCTGAAGCGCGATAATATCCGCCTCAAGCGAGGACAAAAGCCGCGGGGCCGCGGCCAGCCGTTCTCCGGAATGTGCATCAACCGGCATTCGCCAGCGGTTTTTCAGTTTGAAACCGAGCAGACCAAGGTTAAATGTCAGTATCCGAAGCGTGTCGACCGCCTCAGGTTCTCCCCTAAACGCATCATTGCCTTTCATGTCGTTATTGGTCCCGACGTGATACATCACCGGCACGTTCACTCAAGCAAACCCGAAAGGGACAGGTCAGGTCGATACGCATGAGCGAAAATCCGAAAGCTGGGCCGGTGTGGGTATACGCCGACGTCGTATGTGATCTTTTCCATTATGGACATGTCGAGTTCTTTCGTCACGCCCGTGTGTTGGGCGACCGTCTGGTCGTGGCGCTGGTCAGCGACGCCGATGTCGCAAGCTACAAGCCTGCACCCATCATGACCTTTGCGGAGCGCGTCGCGGTCGTACGCGGTTGCCGTTTTGTGGATCGCGTGCTGGACGAGCCCGCACCACTGCATTGTACGCGCGCTTTTCTCGACAAGATCGGCGCCAGTTATTGTTGTCATGGTGACGACATGACCGCAGAAGAGCTCCATTACTGGTATGGCGACCTCGCCTCCAGCGGCGGATTGAAAGTCGTACGCTACACCCCGGAAATATCCTCTCGTTTAATCGTCGGACGTATCGCCAGCCGATTACGCAACAGGACTCTCGACAGGCCTTTCGGCAAGACTCCAGAAAGCCCGCGGGAGTGACGTCGGAGTCCCCCTGATCGATCGATCAAATGCACCGGTCAGCTTGAACCTGCCAGCCCGGTTCAGGAACTCCGCTGAACCCAGCGGCCCTCGCGGTAGACACGATCGGGCGTCATATAGTCGGCGCCGTAGTAGCCGGTCAGATAAGGTTGAGGGTCCTTGAGGCAGGAAACCTGCAGACCCTCCAGCAGCCGATCTTCCAGTTCCGGTAGTTCGTCGACCTCGTGCGGGGCCGGATACGGATTGAAACGGGAAATGTCCGTGAACAGATCGACGTCGAGATGCCAGTATTCGCGACCACCCGAACTCGCCGGGAGCTTGATAATCAAGCGCGCCAGCGGACCGTTAAAGGCGCATGAATCCACCTGTGTCGATGCTTGACGGCCACGGTGGTCGTAACGCGGGCCGTCGGACGAGACGAGGTCTCTCCTGACCACGAGGCGGATCTCATTTTCCTCCCAGGCGGGTTGATCCTTTAACTCGTCATTAAATAGGCATCGGGGCGCACGCCCCGGCAGAGCGTACAGTGCGTCCAACCCCGACTTGCCGACCACGACATCCAGATCCTGGTCGTAGGGAATGATCCGTTGATTGCGCATCTGTCCCAGTAGTGTGCCCCAGAAGATCGAATAGCGGACGTCATGTTTCCGGCACAAATCGATCCATTCGCGGAGCAGCGGCAGAAACACTTCCCGCCCAAGCGGATTCTCGTATTCCGCCGGGTAAGACACGATCTTACGTCCCGCCGCGTCGGTCATGATGGAACGGGTGGAAACAGCCCCGTTGTGCCTTTCCCGGCGGTGATTCCAGCCCGAACTCTTTTCGAGATGCCGCCACCCGCTGTAGCACAGATCAAGCACGGCCAGCGGCTGCTCCGGTTCCCAACACCGGACCCCCTCAAACTCCGCGATCCTTCCGGGCAATATCAGATCGCGCGGACACGCGAGAGCGGGCCAGGCGCGGTCTGCCGTCCTGGAATCGGTCGAGTAAATGAAGATATCGACGAAAGGCCAGGTCCAGGAACAGTAGTGCGACTGGACCGGAGAGGCGGGATCGAAAATCTTGATCCAGACATCGCTGCCTTGGGACTTGTCGAATATTTGCAATCCGTCCGCCTCGATCGACGCGCGAAATGCGGCTAGGTGGTCCGCGGCAGGATCGAACAGCGCGAGATCGACATCGTCATCCCAGGGCAGAATGCCTCCTTCGCGCACATGTCCGAGCAACGTTCCCCAATATAGATACAGCGCAAGCTCGTGCTGCTCGGCAACCGCAACAACCCGCGCCAATAATTTACGCTGTTGAGCCAGCGCGGAGTCGTCCCAGGCCGAGGCAAAGAGATCGTCAGCCGGCATCGCGTCACTGGCGTGCGGCTCTGCCGGCGTCCGTTCCAGAACGGCCCGTTGGTCGTCGCCGGCAGTTTTTCCTGAAAGGGCTAACTCCTCCTCCAGTTGCTCAATAAGTCGCTCTGCAGCTTCCTCGCCAAGCACGGTTTTGAAATGGGCTACGACGGGCGCGGTATCCCAGCCCAGTTCACGAAACCCGATGAAATAATTTCGTATCCGGTCTTCCCAGCGATTGGGATAAGGAACCCCCATCGGCCGGTTGAAACGATGCATCCATCGCAGAAACGGCAAGCAAAGCACCCGCCCGCCCCGCTGGCGGATTTTTTCGTGGATGTAACCTTCTTCACCGCCAAACCCGCGAAAGGCAGGGTTGAATCCCGGCCAGGCGGCGCGCCGGCATGCAAACAACCCCAGTCCCTGCATGGTAATTTCGAAAGGCGCGTTGTCGGGGTCGGCGCCGGCGGGCGTATTGTTCCATGTGCCGTACATTCCGCCTCGCCATTCCGGCTTTAAATGGGTCACGATCCTGCTCAGGTCGTCATGCACCAATGGGCCTTGCAGCAGATCCTTGCTGTCGGGATGGCTATCGAAATAGGCGACCAGCCGCTGCAGGGCTCCCTTCACGATGAAAACGTGACAGTCCATGCACAGCACGATCTCGCCGCTGGCCTCTTCAAACACGCAATCCCGGATCGCCGTTCCGGACACGTCCCCCTTTGGAACATAGCGATAATTCGGAATGGAATTTTCGAGAGCCTTGAGTGCCTGCCCGCATCGGCCATCCGGATGATTGTCGATGACGAGAAACTCCGTGTCCTCGAGGATCTCGGGATGATAAAGCCTGATCGCCTGCAGCGAAAAATAGACGCCGTCGTAATCATCGAACGTCGCCATGCCGATCGTGATTTTCTTCGGCGCCTTGCGCGGTGTCGCCTCGGGAATTTCGGTTTTCGGCGGAGCCGGCGAAGTTTTCCCGATTGAATATGATTTGGGGCGCAGAGCCGACGAGACGGCTTGCAAATTGGCAACGGTGACGTCGTTGTCCAGAATGAACTTTACAAAAGCATCCGCGACACCTTCGAGTTGCTGGTATTTGCCATACGTCAAGGTCAACGCGGGAACGTTGCGGGCAAAGCCCGTCAATATCCGCAATCCGTGGTCGGCCAGATTACGGGCGTTCAAATTGCATTCCATCAGTTTCATGCCGGTCAATGCCGGACTTACGACCGCGAAATCGAGTTCGCTTCCCGCGACGAAATTCGGAAAAATGATGAGTCCGGCCTGGCGTTGCTGATTTCCGCCTGGCGAAGGATGATCGAGGCTGATGACAGTATTCGCCCCGGTCGGGGTAGTCCGGCCCTGGCCGGTACCCGCCAGAAGCGCGATCAGTTCTTCGGCGCCCGGTTTTGCCAGCAGCGGACGCGCAAAACTTAAAGTGGTTTTGCCATTCCCCGGCAGAACCACGAGTTCGTCCGACAGGAATTCAAAATCCCTGGCGGCGAACCATCCCGTGAGCGAGGTCTTCCCGGCACCGGTCGGGCCCGGAATCAGGATGGACTTGTCGCGCCATGCGATGGAGGCGCCATGCAGCGCGACGGCGGTTTCGAGTTCATGGATGAGAGAGTGGACGACCTCTTCCAGCAGGACATCCAGCAGTTCCGGAATGCTGAAGCCTTCGCCAACTTGGCGCCGATCGACGCTTACCGAGTATCGGTTGGGACCGGCTTCCTGGACGGAAATGGCGTGGCCGGGATGCCGGGGGAAGTTCTGAGTTTGCGGACCGAACAACAGGTCGATTTGGCTCTGAAGACCAACCGGGTAATTCAGCTCTGTTGTCTGGTCATGGAGCGAAATAACGAATTTCGTCATGGTGGACGGCTCGCGCTGCCGCGACAATCCGACCGGCCTAAAGCCGGATTGCAAGGATACAACGGACCATATCCTCGCGTCATCTCCGCGACTGTTTTCAATTTATCCGCGTACCGGCAGGATCACAAACCGACCGTCGTACCCGGCGCGACCGTTGTGGTGGGGGCCACCGAAGTGGTGGGGGCTGCCGTTGTGGTGGGAGCCGCCGTTGTGGTGGGAGCCGCCGTGGTCCCGACTGGCGACGCGTTGGCGTGAGCCGGCACAACTATCGACTGCACGATCGGCCGCGTCCACGATGACGGCAGAAGACCTAACGCGGTACCCGCACCTACGCCCGTTCGGAGCGCTTTCAAAAGCGGTCGGCGATTGATTTCCTCACTCATCTGGCCCCCAATCACGCAACATGTTCGACAGCCGTTTGATATACGATGGCCGGCGTGACCGGTCAAATCCTGCGTGGGGCGAGGGTCGTTGAAAATCGGCCGTCAGCACTATTGAACTGAACTAAAGCATTTTCCCGGCTTGTCCGTAGAACCGGAATTGATATTGCTTCGTCATGCCTCTGAGCGACAAGCCAAAACCGGGCTCCGGTTCCAGCCGGAGAACCGGGGCCCGACCGGATACCGCTTCGTCATGCAGTCAGGTCCCGATCAGCCCAAAATTGCTACTGGGTAACAATTCGGCGGTTTGCAAGGGTCTGGCGCGTACATGAAGATCGACTGCCTGATGGGGACCTACGGGCGATACGCGTTGGCCAGCGAGGCTACCGCGTGTTTTCTCCAGCAAACAATCTCCAATGCGACACTGCTGATTTACAACCAGCACCCGCGGCCGCTGTTTTTCGATCATCCACGCGTGCGGATCGTCAACGAAGCCAGGCCCAGCGTGGCGCTTCGGTTCGTCAGGCAGCGAATGCTCGAACTTTCGGATCCGCTCGCCGACCTGATCCATTTTTGGGACGACGACGATCTCTATCTGCCCTGGCACCTCGAAGATTGCCTGAAGCATATCGGCGACAATGGCGCCTGGAGGCCGGCGTCGGGTTGGACCTCTTACAGAAATACTGAATTTTCACCGCACACCCGCTTGACGGCCAGGGTGGAAGGGTCGTGGGTTTTTCGAGCCAAATACCTCAAAGCTGCGGCGATCGACACTCACCCTGCCTACACCGACCACCCCGTCTATCTCCAGACCGAGGAAGCCGGGCTGGACGCAAGCGCGGGCGATGCCAAACCCTCTTACATCTATCGCTGGGATACCGGCACTACGCACGTTAGCGCATGGCAAAACACCGCTAGCGACGAAGCGCAGGCGGCGAATATCGCGCTTTGGCGAAGCGGCAGTACCGATGTCCGCGAAGACGGCGTTCTGGTGTCCGCCGATCTGACGTTGAGATGGCGCCAATATCTGGAGGGCATCAGATACCAGGTTTCATCCGAAGACTGGCACCGCGAACTCGTGCGTCTCCAACAGGCTATGGCCGGCTATGCGCGACGGGAACGACGGATTCAACTGCCGTTGCGGGTCAGCTTCAGGCCATCACCGATTGAGCGCAGCAAGCGCCTTATCGGTGCAATCGCAACCGATATCGCCCGTGTAACGAGGACGCAGACTTCGCGCGGCGGACGCGCTTCCTCTCCAGAGCCGACCGGCGCTTATCTGTTCCTGCGAGCGCTGCTCACCGCCATCGGTCCTTGCCGCCAGGAAATCGCGAGCCGGGCCTGCGAGATAGCGCAACGCCCTGACATCGCGAATGCAAATGTCTGGCAGGGCTTGGCCGAGGAGATGAACTACCACGGGGTTACGCTGTTGAGCGCCCCGATTGTCGCGGCATTGTCCAGGCGCGCACCCAACGCCGTTCCCACCGATGCCAGGCGGGCGTTCCTGGCGCTGGCAAGCCGGCATCGCCAGGCCGCCATCATTCGCGAAGGGTGCGTCGATCGATTGCTGGAAGCATTCGCGACTGCCAAAATCCCGATGATTCTGCTCAAGGGCGCGGCGCTGGCACACCTGATCTATCCGGCGCCGGAACTTCGTCCAACGGTCGATATCGACATCCTGATCGATCCCGCCAACACGGAAGCGGCGGCAAAAGTCGCCCGCGATCTCGGATACGTATTCGAAGCCCGGCACAAGTCGGATTTTTCCGCCCGGATGCATCATCTGCCGGAGGCGTCGATCATCCAATCCGGGTTTCGGATTTCTCTCGAAATCCATACCGACGCCATGGCCCCCGATCAGCC
The DNA here is from genome assembly GCF_004799405.1 of Bradyrhizobium sp. Classification (GTDB taxonomy): domain Bacteria; phylum Pseudomonadota; class Alphaproteobacteria; order Rhizobiales; family Xanthobacteraceae; genus Bradyrhizobium. The sequence continues at coordinate 2,855 of NZ_SSMW01000060.1, read as the reverse complement.
CTACAGTCTGACCTTCTCCAGTCTTTCAGGCAAACCCCGATCGTTCCGCCGCGGCGCCGGCCCGGATGGAATGGCGCTGGGACACACCGATGTGTTGCGCCATCTCGCCCGCCACGCATTCGAGCCCACCAGACAGGTTCGCCTGATCCACCTCTATGATCTCTGGCGCTACCAAGCGATTTTTCGCGACGAGATCGACTGGCAGGATCTGCAAAAGCGCTTTGGCTATGTCATCGTCGCCCTGCGGCTGGTGTCCTGCGTGTTTCCGGACCAGCAGCCGGAACTGGTCCCATGGAAGACCGGCCCCTGCCCGGCTGGAGCCGGCTTTGGAATGATGCAACTCCACGAAATCGCAAATTCGAATCTTGGCCCGATCGGCAAGCTGTCGGCCTTGTTCAGTCCGCCGCCATGGTGGCTCCATGGCTTCTATGGCGTGCCGCTTGAACAATCCCTATTGTTATGCCGAACCGTCCGGCATCCGGCCACGCTGTTGAGATGGTTGTTGAGGCGATGGGCCGTTTTCATCGGATTGCGACGCGATTAAGGTTGGCAAACGACATCGAGTGTCCGAGGCAAAGTCATGACGACGTTACAGAATACAAGGCTGGACAAGATCCCCAAGCCGGTCGCCGATATCAAGGTCGAGGCGATCGAAGGCGAGCTTTTGCTGTATCACCCCCGGAACACCGTGGCAGTTTACCTGAACCCGACGGCGGCGGTGATCTGGGGCCTGTGCGACGGACAACGCCAGGTGCGCGAGATCATTCAACTGATTGAAGAGAGCTATCCGGACTCGAAACCGACCGTCACCGAGGATGTTCTTGCGACACTTGCCGATCTCTATGAAAAGAAGGTTTTGGTCCCGGGCTGAGATAGACCGGAAAGACCAGATTACGTCCAACCGCAATCGAGCGTGAATTCGCGATGACAATTATGGTCACTGGGGGTGCGGGTTACATCGGCTCGCATGTCTGCGTCGAACTGATGCGCGCCGGACATTCCATCGTCATCTTCGATAATTTCTGCAACAGCCATCGCGAAGCGGTGAACCGGATCGGGGTTATCGCGGGGGTTTCCCCGACAGTCATCGACGGCGACGTCAGGGATCGCGGTCTCTTGGCCAGCACCCTGGCAAATTATCGGTGCAGCGCGGTCATTCATCTGGCCGGGCTAAAGTCGATTGCGGAATCGGTCAGTGATCCCATCCGGTATTACGATAACAACGTGTACGGCACGCTCGGGCTGGTCCAGGCGATGCGGGATACCGGCGTTCACAAGCTGGTTTTCTCTTCATCCGCCACCGTCTATGGCGCACCGGTCTATTTGCCGCTCCGGGAAGACCATCCGCTTGCGCCATGCAATCCCTATGGCCGGACCAAACTGATGATCGAACAGATGCTTGGCGATCTGGCGGCCTCGGACGGCTCGCTCAAGATTGCGATTCTGCGGTATTTCAATCCGGCCGGCGCCCACGAAAGCGGTCTGATCGGAGAGGATCCGCGGGGGACGCCGAACAACGTGATGCCCTTTCTGGCGCAGGTGGCCATCGGCCGCCGGCCGCATCTGACGATATTCGGCAAGGACTACGACACCCCCGATGGCACCGGCGTCCGGGACTATCTCCATGTCACCGACCTCGCCGTGGGCCATTTGCGGGCCCTCGACGCTCTCGAAAGACAGGACCGGATCAAGGTCAACCTGGGCACCGGCCGGGGAACCAGCGTGCTCGACCTCGTTGAGGCCTTTTCCGCGGCCTGCGGCAAACATATCCCGGTCGTGTTTGCACCGAGACGGGAAGGCGACGTTGCCAGCAGCTACGCTTCCTGCGACCTCGCCCAGCAGATTCTGGGCTGGCGCGCCACGCGCGATCTGAAAGCGATGTGCAGGGATGCGTGGAAATGGCAAAGCAGCAACCCGCAAGGATATGGCGATCCGCGATCGTCAAGCTAGTCGCCGCCGCGAGCAAACCGGCACGGAATGGCGAGCCGGTGACGCCGGATGGCGAATGCGGAATTCAGCAATATTCCCATTGCAATTTGGAGGGCTATTCCGCAAGAACCGGCCGGCTGCTATCTTTCGCCGTCATTCGCCGGTTTAGCTCAGCGGTAGAGCAGCGGTTTTGTAACAAAAGGTTAGGAGACCAATTCTTTTAACCGGCATCAAGCATCTAAAAATACGACATTTTTTTCAATCAACGGTTTGTGCCGGTGAAGGCAAAAAAAACCGATGCTCTAAAATCCATGAGGGAAGTTTTCACTGATTACCGGAGGATGCGACGCGAGTCCGGTTGGGATCAAAACCGGAAGTGTCCCCGCTTGCACATCATGTCCGTTCTACCCTCAGGAGCAGACATCGTCAGGCCTCCCCGCCATGTCCGAAAAGTGCCAGAAGCGGAAGTAATGTTGCCGCCTGTAAAATGCATTTGTTGGGTGCCCCTGCGCAGCCGCTTAGCATCATCGTCTGACGCTGCACGAACCGATGACTTGTGGCGATCCATTTAATCCTCAATCGAGCGCCTTCGCTTGTCGGCGTCGTATCGAAGTTGTCCAGCCCTTTTCAAGGCCTCAATACGTTCGGGACCGCCGGGCATTTTCTGGGCGTCCGCGAGCGCTGCGTCTGCAACCCGCCACTTCCTCCTCGATGCTTAGCTCTTCTGTCTTGATCGTCATACACAAAATCGTAGCGGTTACGCGAGGCACAAAAAAGCCCCGGACAATGCCGGGGCTTTGTTATCGGAGCGGTTCGCCAGGCTCAGTGGATGGCGAAAAGGTAGCTTATGCGACCCATCACGGTATCGACCGACTGCTTGCCGTTGAAGGTCACGGTATTAAACCCGTTGTCGCTCAGCGTGAAGG
>NZ_SSMW01000006.1 GCF_004799405.1 Bradyrhizobium sp. | reverse complement strand
AAAATCGGGACCTGTGCGAGATCTGCTGGAGCCCGGTCCAGACCTTGATGAAGAAAGTTCACGACGAGGCGCGACAGAAGCGGAATTCGGCCGACGCTGAGCCCAGTAAAAAATGACCCGTCGTGGCCGTGAGGGGCGGCGCCCTGCGTGGGCGCCGATCGGATGGCACATATAACACCGGCCAAATCCCAGACTCACCAGCGGGCTTCCTAGAGTCGTGCAGGCGGCTATCCGGATCGTCGCACCGTCCGCGATCGAGATCAGCTAATTGCGAGAGCGACCAAGCCAGAGCAAAGCAGGACAAGGCCGGCAACGGCCACACCGAGGAAGCTGTAAGAAGCGAATTCTTCACGCATGGTACACCGCCTTATCGTGCGCCCCTGCTCGAACGAAACGACCGTCCCGCCGCACAGTCAAAAGAATACCCCGCCCGACGCCCACTTTCGACCCAGGGTGATGATTTCATGCAACACCCCGCGACGAGACGCCGGCCGGCCAAGCCCTCCCCTATAATCGGCTAGTGCGTGGAAAACGGCGGATACGGCTGGCTGGAAGGTCCGACACCATCGCCGCCGGTGCACATGATCCGTTTGAAGAAAGAGCGGCGGGCCGCCCCTGCCCTGGACGTACCCCGAGGACGATCGATGTTATCGCCACATCCCGCGCATTCGGGCACCGACGTTGATACGCACGCCTTGAACCGCTACGCGCGCCGGAGCGCCGGCCGTCACAGGCGGCCAACTTGTCCTACGCACCTGCGGCGAGCGCAGCCGCCCCCGCGACGCATATCTTCCAAGTGAGCGACGCCGACAAAAAGCTGTACGCAAAGAACAAGCGTGAATCCGGGGCGAAATAATCACCACTCCGCGTATTGAAGAGCGGCTTGGCGCAAAAGGTGCGCCAAAGCCGCTCTGTTTTTATCTGGGGCGATAGCGGCTATGTCGATTTTGAGCTCGTGCGCAAGCATCCTTACCCATACACCCTAATGAGAATTCTCAGTTCGTCTAGCTCGGCTTGCTCTTCGTCACTGCGATATCGACGATATACTTCCAGGGCCATTATTCGGTCCAAATCACGCCCTTCCGGACTGTGCTGATATGCAGCGACCCGAGCCGTCAAGAACGCTTCCTCCTCATCTTCGGCGCCTTTCAGATCGCCACCGCCGCACGAAGGGGGCGACATGCGTTTGCAATGCAGTTGGTGAAGTCGATTGCCATCGTCGCCTGGCGAGTAACCCGGTGGACATACGAGGGCCGCCGCCTTTTTTTGTACATTGCGTCGAGTTCGGCTTCCTCCACGATTTCCTGAGGGGACCGCCACACTCAATGGGCGCGCACCGTTTTCGGTATAAAACTGCGAGACGATGTTCCATGTCCCGCAAGGCCTTTGCTTCTCCAATGTCGATAGCAAACCCGTCCGCCTCCCTGACAGCGCCAGTCTAGTCCGCTCGATCCCCGAGCGAGGCAATTCCCGGTTTCGCATGCACCAGTGGCGCGGCGGCGCGGGCGACCTGAACTCGAAGCGCAGGCGGAGCACTCGGATCCCGCATCACGCCGAGCAAGAATTGGAGCGGCGTAGTAGTCGGGTCCGCAGAGGCCGCCTTTAGCGCTGCGGCTTTCGCAACCGTCGCCTTGTTCGGCACGCCGCGCTGCCGGCCGCCCCGCCGTTCACCTGGTTTCGATCCCCGTAGCATGGCTAGTTTGCTACTTTTGCTAGTTTGCGTCGACCCCGAGTCATGCGCAGATACGCGTTTCGGAGCGCCCTGTATGTATTCGGGTATTGAGCTGGCGGGAGGCCGAATTCGATCTTGAATGCGCGGTTGAAGGCAGCTTCCGACTCGTATCCGACGTCGGAAGCGATCCGCAGGATCGTGTCCACGGTCGTACGGAGTCTCGCTGCAGCCGAGTGAAGCCGCCGCCGCCGCAGATGGGACGCAACACTCGGCGGACTTCATCACGATTTTCGATACACGTAGGCCTCAAAACAGCTTGATCAATTCGACGTCGTCCTGCAAATGCGCCGGCGGCCCGTCGTAGATCTTGCGGCCGGCCTTCAGTACCGCGACCCGGTTGGCAATAGGCAGGCTGTAGTGCACGTTCTGCTCCACCATCAGGATGGAGGTGCCGAAGCTCCGGTTGATCTCGGCAATGCTCTGCATCACCCGGTCGACCAGATTGGGCGCCAGGCCGATCGACGGCTCGTCCAGTATGACCACGCGCGGCTCGTGCATGAGCGCCATGCCAATGGCCAGCATCTGCTGCTGGCCGCCGGAGAGCGTGCCGCCGATCTGCTGCTGGCGCTCGCCCAGGATCGGAAATAGCTTAAAGATGGTCTGCATGCGTGCCGGCAGCGTGGCCTTATTGGACATGATGAAGCCGCCGAGTTCCAGATTGTCGCGCACACTTAAAGTCCGGAAGATGCCGTGGCCCTGCGGCACGAAGGCGATGCCCTCGGCCACATTGTCGCCAGGCGAGCGGCCGGCAATCGGCTTGCCGTCATAAGTCACTTCGCCGGCGGTCGGCTTCAGCAGGCCGAAGATGGCGCGCATGAGTGTGGTCTTGCCAGCGCCATTATGGCCCAGCACCAGCAGGATCTCGCCGCGGCCGAGCGCCAGATCGATGCCGTTGACGATCTGCTTCTTGCCGTAGCCGGCGGCGAGGCTGCGCACTTCCAGGATGGCGGCGCTCATTTGAAATACCGCGATGCCAAGGTCGAATCGTTCATCAATTGACTAGGGGTACCGATGGCCATGGCATGGCCCTCGTCGAGGAAATAGACCACGTCGCACAACTCCTTTATGACGTCGAGATTATGCTCGATGATGCAGATCGTCTTGCCGTTGTCGGCTAGCTTGCGCACGATCGGGAAAATTTCCGCCAGGGTGCTGCGGTCCAGGCCGGACAAAGGCTCGTCGAACAGAAATACCTCAGCGCCGGTGGCGAGCAACCGGGCGACGACCAGCAGTTTCTCCTCGGCATAAGACAGGTTCTCCGCTGTCTCATAGGCCTTGTGTGTGAGGCCGACAAAATCCAGCACGTTGCGGGCCCGGATCAGGTTCTCGTGCTCCTCGCGGTGGATCTTCATCGGCCGGAAGAATACATCGAGCACCCGATCGCCGGTCTGGTCGGGGAGCGCCACCATGACGTTCTCCAGCGCCGTCATTTTGGTGAACAGCCGCAGATCTTGAAACGAGCGGGCGACACCGGCGCGCACGATGTCATGCGGCTTCAGCCCGGTGATGTCGTGGCCACGAAAGCTGATGCTGCCAGCGTCCAGCGAGAGGAAGCCGGTCAACAGGTTGAAGGCCGTTGTCTTGCCGGCGCCGTTCGGTCCGATCAGGCCAGTGATCGAGCCGCTCTTCAGAACGATGTCGAAGCCGGCTACGGCGACGATGCCGCCGAAGCGGCGATGCAGGTCGCGCCCCTCGAGGGTGACTTCGCCCTTCGGCAATGGCTTGGGCATGGACACTCCGTGACTACTTGCGCCGTCGACATGGGGCAGATGGCGCATGGTGCTGCGCTCGCCGAGTAACCCCTGTGGGCGTAACCGCAGGATGGCGATTAGTAGCACGCCGTAGATGATGAGGTGCGACTTGTCGGCAATCTCGGTTGGCAAGGTGACGAATTTCAGCAACTCGGGCAGGACCACCAGCAGCGCGGCGCCGAGCAGCGAGCCCCAAAGATTGCCGGTACCGCCCAGGATCACCATGGCTAACATGTAGATGGTCTCATCGATGCCGAAGCTTTCGGCGCCGACGTAGTTCAGATAACGGGCGAACAATGAGCCGGCGACGGCGGCGAGCCCGGCCGAAAAAGCGAAGACAGCGACCTTCATATAAAGCAGGTCCTTGCCGATCGCCTCGGCGGCGGATTCATTCTCGCGCATGGCGCGAAGCGCGCGGCCGAAAGGCGAATTAGTCAACCGCCAGGCGATCCAGAAGCAGACGCCGAGCGCCAAGATCGCGGCGGGAAGGAACCGTCCCGGATTGTTGAGGGCATAGCCGAAGACATGCAGGCTTGGCACGCCGCGGAGGCCGTCGGTTCCGCCGGTGAGGCTTTTCCAGTTGGTGGCGACGGCGATGACGATCACCTGCAAAGCCAAGGTCACCACCACCAAATAAGTGCCGGATATGCGGATCGCTGGGATGGCGACCAGAGCGCCGATGAAACCGGTCAACGCCACGCCGATCAGCAGGTCGAGGGGAAAAGGCAGGCCGAGCTTCAGGGTGAGGATGGCGGTAGCATAGGCGCCGAAGGCATAGAAGGCGGCCTGGGCCATCGCGAACAAACCGGCGAAGCCGACCAACAGGTTGAAGGAGATGGCGAGGATGCCATAGATGCAGACCATCACCAGGACGTGCAGGACATATTCCATGTCAGTTCACCGCCCGGCCAAACAAGCCTTGCGGCCTAAGAAGCACCACCAGGAACAGCACGATGAATGCGATGGAGCTTTGCCACTCGGTCGGAATCTTCCACAGACCCAAGCTTTCCACCATGCCGAGCGCCAGTCCGCCGGCGATGGCGCCGCGCAGAGAGCCGACCCCGCCGACGATGACGGCGACGAAGGCGATGAAGACAGCAAAAAAGCCCATGCTCGGCGTCGCCCCGTCCTTGAGCAGGATGAGCGTCGCCGGAATGGCCGACAGCGCCGAGCCGATGGCGAACACCAGGCGCGACACCTTCACCGTGTCGATGCCGATGATGCGCGCCATCTCCGGATTGTCGGTGGTGGCCAGGATGGCTTTGCCGTGGCGGGTCCGGGCAAGATAGACACCGAGCGACGCGGTCAGTACGATCATGGCGATCACCTGGCCGAGCTGGACCGAGCTGAAATAGACCGGGCCGACAAGAAAGATGTCATATTGGTAACCGTCGACCACGCGCCCGCCGGTGCCGAAGACGATGGCGATCAGGTTTTCCAGCACGATGAACAGGCCGAGTGAAGCAATCAGTGCCACATGCGACGAGCTTTGGCGCAGCTCGAAAGGCAGATAAAGATATTGATAGGTGGCGGTGCCGAGGGCGGCGGCGACCAGTGCCGCGAAGAGCATGGCGGCAGCGATCGGCAGGCCTAGCACATTGGCGGCGAACCAGGCTGCATAGGCGGCAGCGGTAAAGATCGGTCCGTAAGCGAAGTGAACGATGCGGGTGGTGGCAAAGATCAAGCCGAAGCCGGCGCCGAGCAGCGCATAATGACTACCGTTGATCAGGCCGTTGACGAAAAGCTGCGCAAAAAGATCCATGATTGAACTCAGGCGGGCGTGTAGCCATGACTCCCGTTTGCCTTGAGATGCGCGCACCGGGCACCCCTACGGCATGCGCAAGCCGTAACGAACCGTCATGGCGAGGTGGCCGCGCGGCGACCGCCTCGAACCATGGGCCCCGGCATCCTTCGAACGCGCCTGCTACTTGGCTTCAATATATTTCTCGAACACTTTGTCGCCGTTCTCGACCTTGAACAGCGCCACGCGCTTCTTGGCCACGCCGTTGGCTTGGAACTCCATGCTGCCGCCATAGACCGACTTGAAGGTTGGGTCTTCGCGCAGCGCCGCCGCGATCTTGTCGCCATGGTACCAATCGCCACCCTTGGCGCGGGCCCGCTTCATGGATTCGGCGATTACATAGACGCCTTCATAGTAATTGGCAGCATAGAAATCCGGATCGGCGTTGTAGCGTTCCTTGTAGCCTTTGGCGAAGGCGGCCGACCAAGGCTCGTCGGGTGAGGGTTTGAAATAGTCGGAGGTGAATTCGTAGCCTTCCAGCGCCGCACCACCCAGCTTCTGCACGTCGGCGGTATATTCCACGCCGATCAAGGGCACCTTCAGGCCGAAATCACGTATGCGCTTAGCGGCCAGACCCGGGTCAGGGCTGAACAGCCACAGGGCGACGAAGTCAGGATTGCCGGCGCGAATCTTAGCTATCTGGGTATCGATGTTGGCGGCGCCGACATCCATTTTTTCCGACGCCACCACCGTGCCGCCGTCCTTCTTCCAAATCTCATCCACGGTCTTGACGATATTGTCGCCGGCGTCCGAGTTCCAGGCCAGCTCGGCCATCTTCTTCAAGCCCAGATCGTGCGCGTGGTCGACCGCAGCCCGACCGAGATCGGAGGCGAGCGAACGGTTGTGGAACAGGTATTTCGAGGCGCCGACCAGGTTGTTGCTGACGCCGCCGCCGTTAATCAGGAAGATTTTCTGCTCGTCGGCGATCGGAGCGATGGCCAAGGTCGGCGGCGTGAACGAAGTCATCACCGCCTGCACGTTATAGAGGTTGCGCACGCGCGTGAAGCCGTCCACTCCATCCTTGGCCACGCCGCCTTTATGATCCTCGATGTCGGCTTCGAGCTTGATGCCGTCGACGCCACCATTGGCGTTTATCTCGTCGATGGCCTGCTTCATCCCCTGGCTCATTACCGTGCCGTAATAGCTGGTCTTGCCGGTCATGGCGAACAGGGCGCCGATATGGATAATGTCCGGATCATTCGGCTTTTCGGCGGCCAGCGCCGCCGATGTCGTAACAAGAAAGGCCGCGGTGAGTGCGGCACCGATCAGCTTGAGCATGTCTTTTCCCCCTCACGCCTCTTCTTTTCCGAGGCATATATTTGTTCTTGCAGTTGCGGCCTGAAAGTTACTCCACTCTTTGGCCGCATGCGAGCTATATAAGCCTGCGCTTGGGCTGCGGATGGGGTGCCGCAAGGTTCACGCAGGCCGGCAAGGCTGAAGTCACGCCAATGAGGTCAAGAACCAATGCCTTCCATTCCAATGCGCCCGCACCGCACGAGGCCTGAGCCATGCCGCGCAAGCAGGTCCTGATCGCCGGCGCCAGCGGGCTGGTGGGCTATGCGGCGATGAGGCATTTCGGCGTGGATCCCGATTGCGACGTCATCGCCCTGTCGCGGCGGGCGCCCGACGATACGCATGGAGCGCGCTTTCTGCCATTGGACCTGAACGACGCCGCCGCCTGCGAGCAGCTTGCCTCGAGCCTGCCCGGCGTTACCCATCTGGTATACGCCGCCCTGTACGAACGCCCCGGACTGGTTGCCGGCTGGCAGGAACGCGAGCAGATCGAGACCAACGACCGGATGCTGCGCAACCTGATTGACCCGCTGGAACGGCGCGCGAAGAATCTACGCCACGTGACACTGCTGCAGGGCACCAAGGCCTATGGGGTGCACGTCCGCCCGCTTTCGGTGCCGGCGCGGGAAAACCGCTCGGAAATGCACGAGCAGCCGAACTTCTACTGGAACCAGGAAAGCCACCTGCGCGACCTGCAACGGGGCAAGGACTGGACCTGGTCGATCCTGCGTCCAGTGCTGATCGTCGGCTATTCCACCGGCAGCGCCATGAACGTGATCCCCGCCCTTGGCGTCTATGCCGCCCTGCGGCGCGAGTCAGGGCTGGACCTGCCCTTCCCCGGCGGCGCGCCGCGCGTAGCCCAAGCGATCGACGCCGACCTACTGGCCCGCGCCATCGCCTGGGCCGGTGAGGCAGCAAGCGCCCGCAACGAGATCTTCAACATCTCCAACGGCGACGTGTTCGTCTGGGAAAACATCTGGCCCGCGATTGCCGCGTCGCTGGGCATGCGGCCGGGCGGTCACGTGCCGCTCTCGCTCGACCGCGACATTCGCCCGCGCGAGGCTGAATGGGAAACGATCCGCGCCCGGCACGGGCTGCGCTCGGGCAATCTGCGCGACTTCGTCGGCCTGTCCTTCGAATATGCCGACTACACCATGGGCTATGGCCGCAATAAGCCCGGGCCGCCGGCGATTGTTTCCACCATCAAGCTGATGCAAGCCGGCTTCACCGAGGTGATGGATACCGAGGCGATGTTCGCCAAATACTTCGCCGAGTTCCAGGTTAACCGGCTGCTCCCACCCGCCTGATCGTTACACCACCGGCGCTCGTCGGTGATCACCTTGCCGTCGTTCGGCAGGTTCCCCGCTGCGACGAGTTCGACCGTGTCGCGCAGTTCGTTACCGCCAATGAGCTAACACTGCCGACTTCCGGTTCTGGCACTTTTGAGACATTGCGCGCGGTCTGACCCGAGTCCGTAATGCGGTCCAAAGCGGACTTCCGCCAACCGTTGCTCGTAACCGGGACAATCCTGATCTGACC
>NZ_SSMW01000059.1 GCF_004799405.1 Bradyrhizobium sp. | reverse complement strand
ATGACGGCGCTGGCGCCGGCATTGTCGGCCATTCCGAGCGGCGCGCCGATCACGGCGAAAGTGACCTGCTGGTTCGACAAAAAGCCGAAGCCGCCTGGCGCGCCGGCCTCACCGCCATCGTCTGCATCGGCGAGACCCAGCAGCAGCGCGATGCCGGGCAAACGCTCGGCATTTGCGGCGGACAGCTCAAGGGATCGCTGCCGGATGCGGCCGGCGCCGGCAATCTGGTGGTGGCCTATGAGCCGGTCTGGGCGATCGGCACCGGCCTCACGCCGACTGCCGGAGATGTTGAGCAAATTCATCAGTTTATCCGGGATTCTTTGATCGTGCGTTTCGGCGGTGAGGGGGCCAGGATCCGCATTCTCTACGGCGGTTCGGTGAAACCCTCCAATGCCGCGGAATTGATGGCCGTGGCGAACGTCAACGGTGCGCTGGTCGGGGGCGCCAGCCTGAAAGCATCGGACTTTCTTGCGATTGCGGCGGGCTGTCCCTAACTAGCTGGAATGCCGGAATGGACGGTTCTTCACCGGCCGTTCGGGGGTGACAATGCCCCGTCCGATCGTGTAACACCGCGCGACTTCAAACCCCGCAAACCCAAACGAGCCCGCCGGACATCGGCGCCTTGGGTTGTGATGGAAGGTAGAGATGCAGACTGTCGTTATCGTGGTCCACCTGATGATCGTCGCGACCCTGATCGCAACGGTGCTGCTGCAGAAGTCCGAAGGCGGCGGCCTTGGCGTCGGCGGCGGCGCGGGCTTCATGTCGAGCCGGGGCACTGCCAATCTTTTGACGCGCACCACGGCGATTCTGGCGGGCGGCTTCTTCCTGACCAGCCTGCTGTTGTCCTGGCTGGCCAGCTACGACCGCAAGCCGAGTTCGATCATCGATGCCAATCCGGCCTCGCAGTCGCGGCCGGCGGGAGGGGCAACCCCGATCGCCCCGCCGACCAGCGGCGGCATTCTGGATTCGCTGAAGAAGTCCGACGAGCTGCAGCAGCAACAGGCCCCGGCCGCGCCGACGGGCCCCGAGGCGCCGCGTTCGCAATAAAGCGGGATGGCCATGCAGGACGACAGCTACCGCCCTGCATCGGAAATCGCCATCAACATGCTGATATATCTTTAGATTTAACGTCACCCACAGCCCAACGGAATGTTTGCTGGGGTTGGCGATTCGTTTTGGCGAATCGCGCAGGTAGGCTTAAAGGTTAGGTCCCATGGCGCGGTATATCTTCATCACCGGCGGCGTGGTCTCCTCGCTCGGAAAAGGTCTGGCTTCAGCGGCGCTCGGCGCCCTGTTGCAGGCGCGAGGCTACAAGGTCCGGCTGCGCAAGCTCGATCCCTATCTCAACCTCGACCCCGGAACGATGTCGCCGTACCAGCACGGCGAAGTGTTCGTGACCGACGACGGCGCCGAGACCGACCTTGATCTCGGCCATTACGAGCGCTTCACCGGACGCCCGGCCACCAAGGCCGACAACATCACCACGGGGCGCATCTACCAGGACATTCTCACCAAGGAGCGGCGCGGCGATTATCTCGGCGCCACCATCCAGGTGATCCCGCACGTCACCAACGCCATCAAGGATTTCATCCTCGACAGCAATGATGCGTTCGACTTCGTGTTGTGCGAGATCGGCGGCACCGTCGGTGATATCGAGGGCCTGCCGTTCTTTGAGGCGATCCGCCAGATCAAGAACGATCTGCCGCGCGACCACGCCATCTACATTCACCTGACGCTGTTGCCGTTTATTCCCAGCGCCGGCGAACTAAAGACAAAACCGACCCAGCATTCGGTCAAGGAGTTGCGTTCGATCGGCATCCAGCCCGACATCCTGCTGTGCCGTACCGATCGGGCGATCCCCAAGGATGAGCGACGCAAGCTCGGCCTGTTCTGCAACGTGCGCGAAAGCGCCGTCATCGAAGCCCGCGACGTCGACAACATCTATGCGGTGCCCGAGGCCTATCACGCCGCCGGCCTCGACGACGAGGTGCTGGCGGCATTCGGCATCGAGCCAAGACTGCCGCCGGCGCTGCAGAACTGGCACCTCATCAACGAGCGGGTGCGCAATCCCGAGGGCGCGGTGACCATTGCGATCGTCGGCAAATATACCGGCATGAAGGACGCCTACAAATCGCTGATCGAGGCCTTGTCGCATGGCGGTATCGCCAACAAGGTCAAGGTCAATCTTGACTGGATCGAAAGCGAAGTGTTCGAGAACGAGGATCCCGCGCCGTTCCTCGAACACGTCAACGGCATCCTGGTGCCCGGCGGCTTCGGCCAGCGCGGCGCGGAGGGCAAGATCCGCGCGGCGCAGTTCGCACGCGAGCGCGACGTGCCCTATTTCGGCATCTGCTTTGGCATGCAGATGGCGGTGATCGAGGCCGCGCGCAATCTCGTCGGCATCGAGCAAGCGAATTCCACGGAGTTCGGCCCGACCCCCGAACCGGTGGTCGGCCTGATGACCGAATGGCTGCGCGGCAATGAACTCGAGAAGCGCTCAAAGTCGGGCAATCTCGGCGGCACCATGCGTCTTGGCGCCTACCCGGCGGTGCTCAAGCGCGGCAGCCGGGTATCGGAGGTCTATGGCGGCGCCACCGAAATTTCGGAACGTCACCGCCACCGCTACGAGGTCAACACCGCCTACAAGGACCGGCTCGAGCAGCACGGCTTGCGGTTTTCAGGCCTGTCGCCGGATGGCGTGCTGCCGGAGATCGTCGAATACGAGGATCATCCCTGGTTCATCGGGGTGCAATACCATCCCGAGTTGAAATCGCGTCCGTTCGAGCCGCATCCGTTGTTTGCGTCGTTCGTTCAGGCCGCAGTGGTGCAGTCGAGACTGGTGTAAACGCGGCTGTTCGTCCGGAACAGAAAGCCATGCGCTTCATGCCGCAAGGCGTGCTCGATGGTGCAGTCGAGACTGGTGTAAACGCGGCTGTTCGTCCGGAACAGAAAGCCATGCGCTTCATGCCGCAAGGCGTGCTCGATCGGGTCAAGACAGCCTCCATCCCACCCGCTATAACGCCTCCGCAAGATTATTAATGGGAGGAAATCATGATTTTGGAGTTGCGTGTCTATCGCTGCGTGCCGGGCCGGTTGCCGGCGCTATTGAAACGCTTCGACACCGTCACGCTGAAACTGTGGGAGAAGCACGGCATCAAGCAGGCCGGGTTCTTCACCACGCTGATCGGCGAATCCAACCAGGAACTGACCTACATGCTGGCGTGGGAATCGCTCGCCGATCGCGAGAAGAAATGGACCGCGTTCCAGAGCGACCCCGACTGGATCGCGGCCCGGGCAAAAACCGAGGAAGACGGCCAGATCGTCGGCAATATCGTCAGCCAGTTGCTGGTGCCGACTTCATTCTCTTCGGTGAAGTGACCACTGCCTAAGGCGCAAGGCCTCGCCCATTGCCTCACGGTCTCGACCACATCGTGCACGCCGTCCGCGATCTCGACGCGGCGGCGGAGTTTTATCGCCGCGCCGGGTTCACCGTCGGCGCGCGCAACCGCCATGCCTGGGGCACCCACAACCGCATTGTTCAGTTGCAGAATTGTTTCATCGAAATCCTGGAGGTCGCCGAGCCCGAAAAAATCGTGCCGCACGGCGAGGGGTCGTTTTCATTCGGCGCCTTCAACCGCGACTTTCTCGCTTCAAGCGAAGGTTTCTCGATGCTGATCCTCAACAGCCGCGACACGAACGAGGATGCGCGCGCTTTCGAGGCCGCCGGGATCGGCGGTTTCAGGCTGTTCGATTTCGCCCGCGAAGGGGAACGGCCCGACGGCAGGCCCGTGAAGCTGGCATTCTCGCTAGCGTTCGTCCGCGATCCGGCCTCGCCGAACCTGGGCTTTGCGGTGTGCCAGCATCATTTCCCGGAAAATTTCTGGGACCCGCCGTTCCAGGCCCATGCCAACGGCGCGCGAGCCGTGCCCGGCGTTGCGATGGTCGCGGAAAATCCGAGCGACCATCACATCTTCCTGAAAGCCTTCACGGGTGCGAGCGACCTGCATTCGAGTTCGATCGGCGTCAAGGCGCGGACCGAAAATGGCGATGTCGAGATCATGGAGCCGGTGTCGTTTCGCGACCAGTTCGGCGTCTCGCCCATGGTGCGCGGGGAGGGGATGACGCTCAACGCGCTGCGCCTGGCGGTCGACGACATCGCGCAAGCCGAAGCACTGCATCGGCAAAACGGCATTGTTTCGCGCCGTGATGTCGGAAGGCTCATTGTGCCGCCGGATGTCGCCCATGGCGCAACCCTGATATTCGAGACCGTGAAAGTGGGTTGATCCTGCCGCCGCTGCCCGGCATGGTCCGGCCCGAAATAAGGAAAAAACCTTGAACGCCAGTATTTCAGCAGCACCCGTCGTCACCGCCGGCCATGTCAAATTCGGCAACCGCTTGCCGATTTCGATCATCGCCGGACCGTGCCAGCTGGAGAGCCGCGCCCACGCGCTTGAAGTCGCATCGGCGCTGAAGGAAATCGCGGCGCGCCTGAAGATCGGCCTTGTCTACAAGACCTCGTTCGACAAGGCCAACCGCACCAGCGTGTCGGCTGCGCGCGGCATCGGGCTGAAGCAGGCGCTGCCGATCTTTGCCGAGATCCGCGCCTCGCTGGCAATGCCCGTGCTCACCGACGTGCACGAGGCCGCGCAATGCGCCGAAGTGGCGCAGGCGGTCGATGTCCTGCAGATTCCGGCCTTCCTGTGCCGGCAGACCGACCTGTTGCAGGCGGCGGCTGCGACCGGCAAGGTGATCAACGTCAAGAAAGGGCAGTTCCTGGCGCCGTGGGACATGGCGAACGTCGTCGCCAAGATCACCGGCGCCGGCAATCCCAACGTGCTGGTCACCGAGCGCGGCGCATCGTTCGGCTACAACACGCTGGTGTCGGACATGCGGGCGCTGCCGATCCTGGCGCGCACCACCGGTGCTCCCGTCATTTTCGACGCCACCCATTCGGTGCAGCAGCCGGGCGGTCAGGGCACCTCATCCGGCGGCGAGCGCGAATTCGTGCCGGTGCTGGCGCGCGCCGCGGTCGCGGTCGGCGTCGCCGGCGTTTTCATCGAAACCCATCCCGATCCCGACCATGCGCCCTCGGATGGTCCCAACATGGTGCCGCTACGCGAATTTGAAAGTCTGGTGCGGACGCTGATGGCGTTCGACCGGCTCGCCAAGGGCGCGACGCGTTAATGCCGCAAACCGGACTGCCGCCGGTCCTCAATATCATCGCGCTGACGACATTCGCGGCGAGCCTGTCGGCGCGCGCGCTCGATCCGGTGCTGCCGCACGTCGCCAGCGATTTCAATGTCAGCATCGCCACCGCGGCGGGATTTGCCTCGGTGTTCGCCTTTACCTTCGCCATCATCCAGCCGGTGCTGGGGGCGGCGGCGGATTTGTTCGGCAAGGCCCGGCTTGTCATCGTCTGCCTGGTGCTGCTTGGCGTCGCCAATATTCTCGGCGCGCTGTCATCGTCGTTTTCGCTGTTGTTCGTCACCCGGATTCTGGCCGGGATCGGCGCCGGCGGGGTATTTCCGATCTCGCTTGGCCTCACCAGCGATCTGGTCGGGCCGGAGAAGCGGCAGGTCGCGATCGGCCGCACGCTGGCGGGTTCGATGACCGGCAATTTGCTTGGAGCCTCGCTGTCGGGGCTGATCGGCGATTTCCTCGGCTGGCGCGGCGTGCTGGGCGTGCTCGGCTCGCTGGCGCTGGTGGCCTCGGTCGCCGTCTTCATCGGGTTTCGCGGCGGCGCGCTGAAGCGTCCGACTGCAAAAGTCAATCTTTCGGTGCTGCGGCACGGCTACCGCACCATCTTCGCCAATCCGAACGCCAAGGTCTGCTACGCCGCGGTATTTGTCGAAGGCTGCTGCGTGCTCGGCCTGTTTCCCTATGTCGCGTCGTTTCTGTTCGAGCAGGGCGTCACCAGCCTTTCCATCAGCGGCCTGGTGATCGCGGGCTTCGCCGTCGGAGGGCTGTTCTACACCTCGACCGTGTCGCGCTTCCTGCCGCGGCTTGGCGTCAACGGCATGATGATTTCGGGCGCGATGCTGATGGGCTTGCAACTCGCCCTGATCGCCTTCGGCCCGCGCTGGCAGCTCCAGGCCCTTAACTTCATCCTGATGGGCTGGGGCTTTTACATGATCCACGGCTCGCTGCAGGTCTTTGCCAGCGAACTATCGGTGGAAGCCCGCGCCACCGCACTGTCGCTGCATTCGTTCTTCTTTTTCATGGGCCAGACCGTGGGACCGATCGCCTACGGGTTTGGCCTGCTCAACGTCGGCAAGATCCAGACCCTGCTCACGAGCGCCGGCATCATCGTTGTACTGGGCTTTGTCTGCGCGCGGCTGTTGCATCAGACGCGACCGGCGGATGCGGGCGCCCGGCCTGATGTTCAGCCCTGATCGCGGCAGGATGACGCACCGAGCCAGAGCGGTATCAATGGCACGGGGATTGCTTAGTTTTCGATCAAACGAGGGGAGGAATCGTGGACGCCCAAGTAGCTCTTCCGGCCAGCATCAAGACCAGGAATACAGGATATGCCAACCAACCTCCGCTGCAGCGATTTCTGAACAGTTGCTACCAGGAATTCAGGGGCGACGATTCCGGTGCGGTCGCTGACTATATTCCCGAACTGAAAAAGGCCAACCCGGCCCATTTCGGGATCGCTCTCGTCACCATCGACGGCCATGTCTATGAAATCGGCAACAGTGCCGTTCCCTTCACCATTCAGTCGGTTTCCAAGGCTTTCGTGTTTGCGCTCGCGCTGGAGATGGTGGGCGAAGAGCGGGTGGCTGCGGCAATCGGCGTCGAACCCAGCGGTGAGGCGTTCAATTCGATCCGGCTCACCAACGACAATCGTCCCTTCAACCCCATGGTCAATGCCGGGGCGATCGCATGTTCCGGACTGATCCATCAGGTCGACGGCGCCGGTGCCTTTGACCGCATCCTGGCCAAGCTCAGCCAGTTCGCGGGGCGCGAACTTGCCGTCGACGATGCCGTGCATGCTTCCGAAGTTATCACCGGTAACCGGAACCGGGCGATCGCCTGGCTGCTGCGGAACTATTCGGTGGTGCTCGGCGATGTCGACGCCGTGCTGGATACCTATTTCCGGCAATGCGCCGTGCTGGTCACCGCTCGCGATCTGGCGGTCATGGCGGCGACGCTGGCCAACCGGGGGATCAATCCGGTCACCGGAGTTCAGGTGATCACACCGCACGTCGTTGCCAGCACGCTTTCGGTGATGACGAGTTCGGGCATGTATGACTACGCCGGCGAATGGATCTATCGCGTCGGCATTCCCGCCAAGAGCGGCGTCGGTGGCGGCATCGTCGCAGCGCTTCCGTCGCAACTCGGGCTCGGCACCTTCTCGCCCTGCCTCGACAGCCATGGCAACAGCGTGCGCGGGCTGAAAGTCTGCGAGGCGTTGTCGGCACGGTTCGATCTGCACATGCTCAACCGGAGCGCCGATGTCCGCACCTGCATTATCGCCGACTATGATATTTTCGGCATCTCTTCCCGCCGCAGCCGTCAGCCGCACGAACAGCAGATTCTTGACGAGCACCACAGCGACGTCCGCGTGATCGAGCTGGTCGGCGCGCTCAACTTCGCGGCGATCGACTACGTCACGCGCAGGCTCGCCAACGAGCCGCCGAACGCGCCGCTCCTGCTGCTGGATTTCCGCCGCGTGCCCGACATTACCGCCGCGGGGGCACGCCTGCTTGGGGAAAACCTCGCAATCCTCGGCAACCTCGGTGTCACCGCGATCCTGACGGGCTTTGAGGCAACCTCGCCGGTGTCGGAGGCGATCCGGGCGCGGACCGCGGAAGTGCAACGACTGCGACGCTTCGTCCTGCTCGACGACGCCATTGAATGGGCCGAGGACCAGGTCATCTATCGGCACGGCGGTTTCACCCCGGTCAAGGAAACATCCCACCTCGGCGAGCAGGCTCTGCTGGCGGAATTATCCGCCGATGAGATTGCCGCATTGGCCGGGCTTTCGGCCGCGCGCGCCTATGAATCGGGGCAGCGGATCATCCGGGCCGGCGAGTCCGCCAACTCGCTGTTCTTCCTGCAGAGGGGGCTGGTTAGCGTCAAGCTGCCGAGCGGCGTTCGGCTGGCTTCGCTCGGGCCCGGCATGGAATTCGGCGAGATGGCGATACTGGAGCCACTGCGCAGTGCCGACGTCTGGGCCGATACCGCGGTCGAATGCCTGGAACTGCCGCTCGATACCTTCACCGACTATTGCCGGCTTCATCCCCAGATCGCGCTGAAAGTCATGCGCAATCTTTCCGCGCTTCTGGCCAAGCGTCTGATTGTTGCCAACGCCAAGGTCGATCTGCTCAGCGCATACTGAGGCAGGTCGCGATCGAGATCAGCCTCGCCCGCGATAAGGCGCGACGCCCTGATCGGGAATCCACATGCCTTTCGGCAGTCTGCCGGTTTGCCAGAACACGTCGATCGGAATGCCGCCGCGCGGATACCAGTAGCCGCCGATCCGCAGCCATTTCGGCTTGATCTCGTCCGCTATCCTCTTGCCGATCGCCACCGTGCAGTCCTCATGGAAGGCGCCGTGATTTCGGAAGCTGGCGACATAGAGTTTGAGGGATTTCGACTCCAGCAGCCACTGGCCCGGCACGTAATCGATCACCAGATGCGCGAAATCCGGCTGTCCCGTGACCGGACACAGCGAAGTGAATTCGGGTGCGGTGAACCGCACCACATAATCGGTGTTCTTTTGCGGATTGGGCACGCGGTCGATTTGCGCCGCGTCGGGCGAGGCGGGCCATTCCACGGCGCGCCCAAGTTGCAGGCCGGAAGATTGTGACGAGGTTCGAGTGGATTTCGGCATGAGTGATCTCCATAGAGCGCGATCAGCAAAAGTGGAATCCGGTTTTGCGTCCGATCGCGCTCCAAACCACAGAAAGCCGCATGATCTGATCGCCAAACCGCCTACACTTTGGCGGACCATGCGCTGCCGGTTTATTAGCCAATCGGACCGCCGAGGTCACGCGACCTTTTCCCTGATGAGGTGTTGCTATAGAAACCCTGCAAAGGTCCGTTTCCCGCACATTCAGAGGCTCCCATGACCGCCATCGTCAATATCATCGGCCGCGAGATTCTCGACAGCCGCGGCAATCCCACGGTGGAAGCCGATGTGGTGCTGGAAGACGGCTCATTGGGTCGCGCCGCAGTGCCATCGGGCGCCTCCACCGGCGCGCATGAAGCGGTGGAACTGCGCGACGGCGACAAGGCGCGCTATTTCGGCAAGGGCGTGCGCAAGGCCGTCGACGCCGTCAACGGCGAGATCTTCGATGCGATCGGCGGCATGGATGCCGAGCAGCAGGTCCAGATCGATCAAACCATGATCGATCTGGATGGCACCCCCAACAAGAGCCGTCTCGGCGCCAACGCCATTCTCGGCGTCTCGCTCGCCTGCGCCAAGGCCGCCGCGGAATCCAGCGACATGCCGCTCTATCGTTATGTCGGCGGTACCTCGGCAAGGACGCTGCCGGTGCCGATGATGAACATCATCAATGGCGGCGTGCATGCCGACAATCCGATCGACTTTCAGGAATTCATGATCATGCCGGTCGGCGCCACGACTTTTGCCGAGGCGCTGCGCTGCGGCTCGGAAATCTTCCACACCTTGCGGGGTGAGTTGAAGAAGGCCGGCCACAACACCAATGTCGGCGACGAGGGCGGCTTTGCGCCGAACCTGCCGTCGGCGGACGCCGCCCTCGAGTTCGTCATGGCTGCGATCGGCAAGGCCGGCTACAAGGCCGGCGGCGACGTGATGCTGGCGCTGGATTGCGCAGCCACAGAATTCTTCAAGGACGGCAATTACGTCTATGGCGGCGAGAACAAGACGCGCTCGGGTTCCGAGCAGGCGAGGTATCTTGCCGACCTTGCGGCGCGCTATCCGATCGTCTCCATCGAAGACGGCATGTCCGAGGACGACATGGCCGGCTGGAAGGAATTGACCGACCTGATTGGCAAGAAATGCCAGTTGGTCGGCGACGACCTGTTCGTCACCAACGTGACGCGGCTCGCCGACGGCATCAAACACGGCCGCGCCAACTCGATCCTGGTCAAGGTCAACCAGATCGGCACCCTGACGGAGACGCTGAGCGCGGTCGAGATGGCCTACAAGGCCGGCTACACCGCCGTGATGTCGCACCGTTCCGGCGAGACCGAGGATTCCACCATCGCCGACCTCGCGGTCGCGACCAATTGCGGACAGATCAAGACGGGATCGCTGGCGCGCTCCGACCGTACCGCCAAATACAATCAGTTGCTGCGCATCGAGCAGGAACTGGGGACCCAGGCGAAATATGCCGGCAGGGCGGCGCTGAAGGCACTGGGTTAAAAAACACTGGTTCTGAAATATTCGGGCGTGCCGGACCTATCCGACATTTGGTTTGGGCGACCGAAGAAGGCTGGTGTTTTCCGATCGACGTGAAAGACTGCACCCAAACTGCAATCGATTGGGAGGTCTGGATGGCAACGGCAAACGGCAATAGTGGGCTGCAACTTCGCTCGCTGATCAGCAAGAGCGGCCAACTCGAGATATCGCTGGCAAATGTTGCCACGCCCGAACCGGGGCCCGATGACGTCGTGGTTCGGGTCGAGGCTTCGCCGATCAATCCGTCCGACCTTGGACTGCTGGTCGGCGCCGCTGACATGACGACCGCCAAAATGTCGGGCACGAAGGACAGCCCCGTGGTCACCGCAACTGTGCCGGAAGCGGCGATGAAAGCGATGGCGGGACGGCTCGATGAATCGCTGCCGGTCGGCAACGAGGGCGCCGGCGTGGTGATCAAGACTGGATCATCCGACGAAGCAAAGGCGCTGATGGGCAAGACGGTGGCCATGATCGGCGGCGCGATGTACGCGCAGTATCGCACCATCAAGGCGAGGGATTGCCTGGTGCTGCCGGCCGGCACCACGCCTGCCGACGGCGCCTCCTGGTTCGTCAATCCGCTGACCGCACTCGGCATGACCGAAACCATGCGGCGGGAAGGCCACAAGGCGCTGGTGCATACCGCGGCAGCGTCGAACCTCGGCCAGATGCTCAACAAGATCTGTCTCAAGGACGGCATCGGCCTCGTCAATATCGTCCGTAGTCCGCAGCAGGCCGACATCCTGCACAAGATCGGCGCCAAACATGTCGTCGATTCCACCGCACCCACATTCATGGACGATTTGACCAACGCGCTGGTCGAGACCGGCGCGACGCTGGCATTCGATGCCATCGGCGGCGGCAAGCTCGCGGGACAAATCCTCACCTGCATGGAAGTGGCCGCCAACAAGACCGCAAAAGTCTACAGCCGCTACGGATCGAGCGTGCACAAGCAGGTCTATATCTATGGCAGCCTCGATCCGCGTCCTCTGGAGCTGAACCGGGCGTTCGGAATGGCCTGGGGCGTCGGCGGCTGGCTGCTGACTCCATTTCTGCAAAAGATCGGCCCGGACGTGCTGAAGCTGCGCGCGCGCGTCGCCTCCGAACTGAAGACCACGTTCGCGAGCCACTACACCCGGGTGGTATCGCTGCAGGACGCGCTGCAATTGCAAAACATCGCGGTCTACGCCAAGCGCGCGACCGGCGAAAAATTCCTGATCGATCCGAACAAGGCCGGATGATTGCGGAGCCCTGCGGACTGACGAAAGAGCCGCGCGGGTCCCAGTCTGACGGTTCGAGCTACAGGGGTTATTGAAATCATTTTTTACGAAGGGGGAAATTCAATGTCGACGGACCTTAAATATCTCGCCTTTACCGCCATACTTACGGCATCGCTGTGGATTCCTTACGTGGTCGCACAGGTAAAGACCAACGGAAGGCTGCAGCCGGCGAACTATCGCGATCCCACGCAGCGGCCACTGCCGCTGTGGGGCAAGCGTGCCGACAGAGCCTATATCAACGCGGTCGAGACCTTTGCGCCGTTTGCGGCGCTGGTGATCGTGGCGCATCTCGCCGGCAAGGCCAACGACATGACGGCGTTCTGGGCGATGGCCTACTTCTGGCTGCGGCTCGCCCATGCCGTCGTGTACCTGCTCGGCATCCCCTTCGTGAGGACGGTGATCTTCACGCTGGGTTATGTGGCGATTGTCGGAATCTTCTGGCAACTCATCAGGTAATCGCGACGCCGGGCGCTACGTTCGGCGAAGGCAGGCCGTCCTTACCGGGCGGCCTGCCTGGTCGTCGACGCAGACTGCGCCGAATTGCGGCAATCCATGCACTTGCATCTTTCGCCGGGATCGCTAGGGTGAGATCCAGTCCACAGCCCGCATTATAAGGAAATCCCATGGCCACTCCGCATCCCATCGCCGTTATTGTCGGCAGCCTCCGCAAACAGAGCTTCACCCTCAAGATCGCGAACGCGCTGGCCAAGCTTGCGCCCGACACCTTGAAGCTCAACATCGTCACCCTGCACGACGTGTCGTTTTTCAATCAGGATCTCGAAGCAACTCCCCCGGCCGATTGGCTGGCCCTCCGCGAAAAGATTCAGAAGTCGGAAGGCGTTCTCTTCATCACCCCGGAGTACAACCGTGCGATCCCCGGCGTGCTGAAGAACGCCATCGATGTCGGATCGCGCCCCTACGGCAAGAGCTCGTTTCTCGAAAAGCCGATCGGCATCGTCAGCAACTCGCCGGGGCCGCTCGGTGGCGTCAACGCTGCCAAATCCTTGCAGAACATCCTGCCGGGCATTTCCGGCGTGATCATGGGGCAGCCGGAAATCTACCTGAACGGCGTCGGCGACGCCTTCGACGACAAGGGCGAACTGATCAAGGATTCCCTGAAGACCGTGCTCAAGCAATATATCGACGCCTACGCGGCCTTCGTCAAAAAGCACAACCTTTAGCAAAAGGCCGCAGCAGAGGACCGCATCCCAAGCCCGCCCGCAGGGCCGGACTTAGGATTCCGTTAACCGGACCGTCGCATCCTTCAGCGATGGTCTCGCGCGCGCGACTCAAATCCTGGCTGACGGGGTTCGCCCTCTACACGATGGCGACCGCGATGGTCGGTTATTTCGGCGTCAATGCCTATACCGGCAAGTATGGCCTCAATGCGCGGCAGGAGCTCGATCAGGAGATCATCGCGCTGACCTCCGAACTGGCGCGGCTGAAGCGGGAGCGTGCCGAGGGCGAGCAGCGCGTTTCGCTGCTGCGGTCCGACCGGGTCGACCCCGACATGCTCGACGAGCGTGCACGCTACCAGCTCGACTACGCCAATCCGCACGATCTGGTTCAGACGGCTGGTCCGACCGTCAATCCGAACTAATCGTCAAATTTCAAAAACCCGTGAATTCGATCTCGAAAATGTCGCAGGCATTGCACTGCGGCATAGCGAAATTTTCGCGAGCGCACGCAATCCTTTCATGGCGGTTTGAGTTGGGTTAGATAGGGCACTCCTTTCCCTGATCCGGATTTGCCATGGCCGCACCGAAAAAAAGCGTCGCTAAAGAAACGAGCCAGGAGGCGGCGCAGGAGGCAGGCAGCCCACCGGAATTTACCCGAGATCAAGAACTTAGCGCACTGCGTCATATGCTGCTGATCCGCCGATTCGAGGAAAAGGCCGGCCAGCTCTACGGCATGGGCGCGATCGGCGGCTTCTGCCATCTCTACATCGGCCAGGAAGCTATCGTCGTCGGCATGCAGATGGCCCTGAAGAAGGGCGACCAGGTCATAACCGGATACCGCGACCACGGTCACATGCTGGCCACCGGCATGGAAGCCAAGGGCGTGATGGCCGAGTTGACCGGACGCCATGGCGGCTATTCCAAAGGCAAGGGCGGCTCCATGCATATGTTCAGCAAGGAGCGGAATTTCTTCGGCGGCCACGGCATCGTCGGCGCGCAGGTCTCGCTCGGCACCGGGCTTGCCTTTGCCAATCGCTATCGCGGCAATGATTTCGTCAGCCTGGCCTATTTCGGCGACGGCGCCTCGAACCAGGGCCAGGTCTATGAAAGCTTCAACATGGCGGAGCTGTGGAAGCTCCCGGTGATCTACATCATCGAGAACAATCGCTATGCGATGGGTACCTCGGTGACGCGCTCGTCCGCACAGACCGATTTCTCCAAGCGCGGCATCTCGTTCAACATTCCAGGCGAACAGGTCGACGGCATGGACGTCCGTGCGGTGAAGGCCGCCGGCGACAAGGCGGTGGCATGGTGTCGCGCCGGCAACGGGCCGTTCATCCTGGAAATGCAGACCTATCGCTACCGCGGCCATTCGATGTCGGATCCAGCGAAATATCGCACCCGCGAAGAGGTCGACAAGGTTCGCCACGATCAGGACCCGATCGAAATGGTGCGCAACCGGTTGCTGGCGGCGAAGATGAGCGAACAGGATCTGAAGGCGATCGATGCCGAGGTCCGCGAGATCGTCAACGCCGCCGCCGATTTCGCCCAGCACGATCCCGAGCCTGATCCAGCCGAATTGTGGACCGACGTCTATCGCTGAGCGCGCGAGCTCAAGCAGCCCTTAAGAGTATTTTGGAGCTACCATGCCAATTCAAGTGCTGATGCCCGCGCTGTCGCCGACCATGGAGAAGGGCAACCTTTCGAAATGGCTGAAAAAGGAAGGCGAGGCGATCAAGTCGGGCGACGTCATCGCCGAGATCGAAACCGACAAGGCGACGATGGAGGTCGAGGCCACCGATGAGGGCACGCTCGGCAAGATCCTGATCCCCGAAGGCACCGCCGATGTTGCAGTCAACACGCCGATCGCGACTATCCTCGCCGATGGCGAAAGCGCTTCCGATGCCGGCAAGACAAGCGCTCCCGCCAAGCAGGAAAAAGCCGCCGAGGCCGCACCGGCCACCGAAGCCAAATCCGCGCCTGCGCCCGACAACAAGTCTGCGCCGGCAAAATCAGCACCGTCAGCCCCGAAAGCCGTCGCCCAACCCGATCCCGAAGTCCCGGACGGTACCGAGATGGTGACGATGACCATCCGCGACGCGTTGCGCGACGCGATGGCCGAGGAGATGCGCCGCGACCCGGATGTGTTCGTGATGGGCGAAGAGGTCGCGGAATATCAGGGCGCCTACAAGGTCACGCAAGGGTTGCTGCAGGAATTCGGCGCCAAACGCGTGATCGATACCCCGATCACCGAGCATGGCTTTGCCGGCATCGGCGTTGGCGCAGCGATGGCCGGCCTCAAGCCGATCGTCGAATTTATGACTTTCAATTTCGCCATGCAGGCGATGGACCAGATCATCAACTCCGCGGCCAAGACACTCTACATGTCGGGCGGACAGATGGGCTGCTCGATCGTGTTCCGGGGACCCAACGGTGCCGCCGCTCGCGTCGCCGCCCAGCACAGCCAGGATTATTCCGCCTGGTACTCGCAGATTCCCGGCCTCAAGGTGATCGCGCCGTTTTCGGCCGCCGATTACAAGGGCCTGCTGAAAGCCGCGATCCGCGATCCCAACCCGGTGATCTTCCTCGAAAACGAAATGCTGTACGGCCATTCCGGACCGGTGCCGAAGCTCGACGATTATGTCATCCCGATCGGCAAGGCCCGCATCGTTCGCGCCGGCGGTCATGTCACCATCGTCTCCTGGTCGAACGGCATGTCCTACGCGCTGAAGGCCGCCGACGAATTGGCCAAGGAGGGCATCGAGGCCGAGGTGATCGATCTGCGCACGCTGCGCCCGATGGATACCGACACCATCGTTGCCTCCGTAAAGAAGACCGGCCGCGCCGTCACCGTGGAGGAAGGCTGGCAGCAAAACGGCGTCGGCGCCGAAATCGCCGCACAGCTGATGGAGCATGCTTTCGATTATCTCGACGCGCCGGTGGCGCGGGTATCGGGCAAGGACGTGCCGATGCCCTATGCCGCGAACCTCGAAAAGCTCGCATTGCCCTCGGTGGCCGAGGTGGTCGAAGCCGCCAAAGCCGTTTGTTATCGGTGAGCCATGGCCGGTCCCAGGGAGCAGCCATTGCCTCCGGATGTCATGGGCCGCGATGACGCCACGGAAGTGTTGCGCGCATTCGTCGTCGATGGCGGACTTTCCATCGCGTTCACGCGCGCGTTCGAGGAGCCGGATATGTGGGGCCTGCTTCTGGTCGACATCGCGCGCCACGCCGCCCGCGCCTTTGCGCGCGAGAGTGCCTACACCGAGGATGAAGCGCTGAGGCGCATCATCGACATGTTCGAAGCCGAAATCGCGCGGCCGACCGACATGGGCAATACCACGCCGCGGTCGCAACAAGGTCACTGACAATGCCAACAAACATTCTGATGCCTGCGCTGTCGCCGACGATGGAAAAGGGCAACCTGGCCAAGTGGCTCAAGAAAGAGGGCGACAAGGTCAAGTCCGGCGACGTGATCGCGGAAATCGAGACCGACAAGGCGACCATGGAGGTCGAGGCGGTCGACGAGGGCACGCTGGCAAGGATCGTGGTGCCCGAGGGCACCCAGGATGTCGCGGTCAATGACGTGATCGCGGTGCTCGCCGGCGATGGCGAGGATATCAAGGCGGCCGGGGCAGGGGCTGCCAGCCCGCCACCGAAGGCCGAAGCCAGGGCGGAAGCGCCGAAAGAGAGCGCGGCGACGGCAAAGGCTTCCGCGCCTGCCGCAGCGGCGCCGGCCCAGCCTAGGGAAGCTCAAAAGGAAGCGGCGCCGCAAACCAACGGCCACGCCCGCACATTCTCTTCCCCGCTGGCGCGCCGCCTCGCCAGGGAAGCCGGCATCGAGCTTGCGCGCATCAACGGCTCCGGCCCGCACGGCCGCATCATCGCGCGCGATGTCGACGAGGCCAGGTCCGGCAAGGGCCTTAAAGCTCCGGCGGCAACGCCTGCCGGTGCGCCGGGCATTGCGCCCCTGGGCGCTGTTGCGCCGTCGATGTCGGACAAGCAGATTCTCGCGCTCTACGAACCCGGCAGCTATGAAGTAATCCCGCATGACGGCATGCGCCGCACCATCGCGCAGCGCCTGACCGCGTCGGTGCAGACCGTTCCGCATTTTTACCTGACGATGGACTGCAACATCGGCAAGCTGGTCGAGGCTCGCGAGGAGATCAATGCCGCCGCGCCCAAAGACAAGGACGGCAAGCCCTCCTACAAGCTCTCGGTCAACGATTTCGTCATCAAGGCGCTGGCGCTCGCGTTGCAGCGGATCCCCAACGCCAATGTGAGCTGGACCGACGGCGGCATGCTCAAGCACAAGCATTCCGATGTCGGCGTTGCTGTGGCGATGCCGGGCGGCCTGATCACGCCGATCATCCGCAAGGCCGAGACCAAGCCGATCTCGGCGATCTCTGCCGAGATGAAGGATTTCGCGGCCCGCGCCCGCGCCCGCAAGCTCAAGCCCGAGGAATATCAGGGCGGCACCACGGCGGTGTCCAATCTCGGCATGTACGGGATCAAGGATTTCACCGCCGTGATCAATCCGCCACATGCCACCATTCTCGCGGTCGGCACCGGCGAGGAGCGCGCCATCGTCAGGCACGGCAAGATCGAGGTGGCGCAGATCATGAGCGTGACCTTGTCCTGCGATCATCGCGCGGTCGACGGCGCGCTCGGGGCCGAGCTGATCGGCGCCTTCAAGATGCTGATCGAGAATCCGGTCATGATGGTGGTGTGAGCGCATCCCGGTTCCTCATCTGGCACAGGCAATGATGCGATCAGCAGGCGTTTTCGTGCTGGCTTTTGTCGCTTCCGCCATTGCCGGCCTGCTGGTCCTGCATATCTGTCTGTTGCGGCGCACGGAGCCCCGCGAAAATCCCCTCCACATCCACAGCTAGTCAGCATTGAAACGCCGCGCCTGCCGCATTACGACTGCTTGAGCTGAACGGAGTCCGCCATGGCCGATACATCCTTCGATATCATCATCATCGGTTCCGGCCCCGGCGGCTACGTTACGGCCATCCGCGCCGCACAGCTTGGCTACAAGACCGCGATTGTCGAGAAATCCTATCTCGGCGGCATCTGCCTGAACTGGGGTTGCATCCCGACCAAGGCGCTGCTGCGGTCGGCCGAAATCTATCACTACATGCAGCACGCCGGAGACTATGGCCTGTCGGCCGAGAAGGTCGGGTTCGACACCGGCGCCGTGGTCAAGCGCTCGCGCGGGGTGTCGAAACGCCTCAACGACGGCGTCGGGTTCCTGATGAAGAAGAACAAGGTGACGATCATCTGGGGCGAAGCTACGATCGAGGCGCCCGGCAAGGTCTCGGTGAAAAAATCCGCCGTTGAAGCGCCGAAGGGGGCGCTGGGCGAGGGCGCCTATCAGGCCAAGCACATCATTCTTGCCACCGGCGCGCGGCCGCGGGTGCTGCCGGGGCTCGAGCCCGACAAGAAGCTGATCTGGACCTATTTCGAGGCGATGGTGCCGGAGAAAATGCCGAAGTCGCTGCTGGTGGTCGGCTCCGGCGCGATCGGCATCGAGTTCGCGTCATTCTTCCACACCATGGGCGCCGACGTGACCGTGGTCGAGGTGCTGCCCCAGATATTGCCGGTCGAGGACGCGGAGATCGCGGGCCTCGCCCGCAAGCGCTTCGAGAAACAGGGCATC
>NZ_SSMW01000058.1 GCF_004799405.1 Bradyrhizobium sp. | reverse complement strand
CCGGGATGATCCGGTGGACCTGTGGTGACTGTTACCGGCATGGCTTGTTTTTTCTGCCCTGCCGGGCTGCGGGTGCATCGTGCGCCCGGCATTCCCCACGCCCTCTGGGGCGGAAAATAAATGCATGACTCGGTCGCATCGCGACGCGGGAATGCGAAGGTGTGCTTCCAACTGTCATCGCCCGCGAAGGCGGGCGATCCAGCATTCCAGAGACGCCGATGATTGAACCGGGAAGCCGCGGCGTACTGGATGCCCCGCTTTCGCGGAGCATGACGGCTTCATTTAGAGCTGCACCGTGCACTCAATCAACGCGTCGTCCCTGCGAACACAGGAACGACACTGAGAAATGGCGCGCTCGCAATCACGTTCCCGGTGGTTTGAAATTGAAATCCGCGACCGCCCAACCCTCAGCCCTTGCCGACTTCCTTCGCAAACGTGTCGCGCAGGCCGATGGTGCGATTGAACACCGGACGATCCGCCGTCGAACTGGAATCGCGCACAAAATAACCCTGCCGCTCGAACTGCACGGGCTCCGGCGAGTTGCTCTCCGCGATCGCAGGCTCGATCCGGGCATCCCCCAGGATTTCCAGCGACTGCGGATTGAGGTCGGCAGCGAAGTTGGCGGCATCGGGCGCGGGTTTTGTGAACAGCGGATTGTAGATGCGGATTTCGGCAGGCCGCGACTGCGCCGCCGAAAGCCAGTGCATGGTCGCCTTGACCTTGCGGCCATCGGGCGCGTTGCCGCCGCGTGTCGCTGGATCGTAGGTGCAGCGAAGTTCGACCACCTCACCGGCCGCATTCTTGATCGCTTCGCGGCATTTGATGAAATAGGCGTAGCGCAGCCGCACTTCGCTACCCGGCGACAGACGAAAAAACTTCTTCGGCGGATTCTCCATGAAGTCGTCCTGCTCGATATACAGCTCGCGGCCGAACGCGATTTTGCGGGAGCCCGCCGCCGGATCGTCGGGATGATTGACGGCCTCAAGCTCTTCGCTCCGGCCCTCGGGGTAATTCTCGATCACGACCTTGAGCGGCCGCAGCACCGCCATGCGCCGCAACGCGCTCTTGTTGAGAAGCTCGCGGATGCAGAATTCCAGCATCCCGACATCGACGACGCTGTTGGCCTTGGCAACGCCGATGCGTTTGACGAACTCGCGGATCGCCGCCGGCGGCACCCCGCGCCGTTTCAGCCCGGCGATCGTCGGCATCCGCGGATCATCCCAGCCGGCGACATGGCCGCCGCGCACCAGTTCGGTCAGCACCCGCTTCGACAGCAGCGTGTAGGACAGGTTGAGCCGCGCGAACTCGTACTGTTGCGGCCTCGCGGGCACCGGCAATTTGGCGAGCAGCCAGTCGTAGAGCGGCCGGTGATCCTCGAATTCCAGCGTGCAGAGCGAGTGCGTGACGCCCTCGATGGCGTCGGACTGGCCGTGGGCGTAGTCATAGCTCGGATAGATCGACCATTTGTCGCCGGTCCTGGGGTGGGTCGCATGCAGGATGCGGTAGAGCACGGGGTCGCGCAGATTGATATTGCCCGAGGACATGTCGATTTTCGCGCGCAATACCCGCGCGCCGTTCGGAAACTCGCCGGCTTTCATGCGGCGAAACAGATCGAGATTCTCCTCCACCGGGCGCTCGCGGAACGGACTGTTGCGGCCGGGTTCGGTCAGGGTGCCACGCCTGATCCGGATTTCCTCCTGCGACTGATCGTCGACATAGGCGCCGCCGGCACGAATCAAGCCTTCCGCCCATTCATAGAGGCGATCGAAATAGTCCGACGCGTAAAACAGGTTGGCGCCCCAGTCGTAGCCCAGCCACTTCACGTCGGCCTGAATCGAATCGATATATTCCTGCTCTTCCCGGGTCGGATTGGTGTCGTCGAACCGCAGGTTACATTGCCCGGAGAATTCCTGCGCGATGCCGAAATTGAGCGCGATCGACTTGGCATGGCCGATGTGCAGGTAGCCGTTCGGCTCCGGCGGAAACCGCGTCACGATCCGACTGTGTTTTTTGCTGTCGAGATCGGCCTGGACGATGTCGCGGATAAAATCGCGCCCTGCCTCTGTGGCCGCCGGTTCTGCTGTCATTGCCAGTTCCTGTTCGGGATCAGCGGACCTTCTGCCAAATCCGCTCGCCGCAAGCAAAGCTTTAGTTATGCACGGTTCCTGCTATACACCACCGCGCCTTGCGCCTGCCCGCTTGGTGCAGGGCCGCTTCCGACAAGACCCGTTTCTTCAAGACCCGATTCCGCAATGACCGATTCCATCGTCACGCGCTTTGCTCCCTCGCCAACCGGATTTCTCCATATCGGAGGAGCCCGCACCGCGCTGTTCAACTGGCTTTACGCGCGCAAACACGGCGGCAGGATGTTGCTCCGGATCGAGGACACCGACCGTGAGCGGTCGACCGAGCCCGCGATCGCGGCGATCCTGGACGGGCTGAAATGGCTCGAACTCGATTGGGACGGCGACGTCGTCTACCAGTTCACCCAGGCTGCGCGACACCGTGAGGTTGCCGAAAGCTTGCTGGCCAGCGGCAAGGCCTATCGCTGCTACGCCACCCCGGCGGAACTCACGGCGATGCGCGAAAGGGCGCGGGCCGAGGGCCGCGCGCGGCTCTATGACGGGCTGTGGCGCGACCGCGATCCATCGGATGCCCCTCCCGGCATGAAGCCCACGATCAGGCTCAAGGCGCCGCAGGCCGGCGAAACCGTGATCGAGGATCAGGTCCAGGGCCGCGTGGTCTGGCAGAACGAGAACCTCGACGACCTCGTTCTGCTGCGCGGCGACGGCAACCCGACCTATATGCTGGCGGTGGTGGTCGACGATCACGACATGGGTGTCACCCACGTCATCCGCGGCGACGATCACCTGATCAACGCCGCGCGGCAGAAGCAGATCTACGACGCGCTGGCGTGGGATATTCCCAACATGTCCCACATCCCTCTGATCCATGGGCCCGACGGCTCGAAACTGTCAAAACGCCACGGGGCGCTGGGCGTGGATGCCTATCGCGCGATGGGCTATTTGCCGGCGGCGCTGCGCAATTACCTGGTCCGGCTCGGATGGAGCCATGGCGACCAGGAAATATTTTCGACCGACGAGATGATCGCCGATTTCGATCTGTCCGGCGTCGGACGCTCGGCCGCCCGCTTCGACTTCGCCAAGCTGGAAAACCTCAACGGCCACTATATCCGTCACGCCGACGATCAATCTCTCGTGACCATGCTCGAAGGCGTGCTGGACTATTTCCCCGAGGGTCCGGCGCTCAAGGCGAAGCTCAACGACACCACGCGCGCGCAATTGCTGCAGGCGATGCCCAACCTCAAGGAGCGCGCCAAGACGCTGATCGAACTGATCGACGGTGCCTATTTCATCTTCGCCGATCGGCCGCTTGAGATGGAGCCAAAGGCCGTGGCGTTGTTGACGCCGGAAAACCGCGAACTGATCCGCCGGCTTCGCCTCGCGCTTGAAGCGGTCACAACCTGGGATTCGAACACCACGGAAGCTGCGGTCCGCGCCTTTGCCGAAGCGAACAATCTCAAGCTCGGCTCGGTGGCCCAGCCGCTGCGGGTGGCGCTGACCGGACGCACCACCTCGCCGGGGATCTTCGACGTCCTGACGGTGCTGGGACGGCAGGAATGCCTCGCCCGCCTCGGCGATCAGGTCCCCGCATAAGCGGAATGGCAGGCCTGAACCGGCCATCTTGCAGTGCACACAGCAATACGATACCCATTTACATGGTGCTGTCTTGGAATACCCGGTCTCCCGCGCCATATCGGCTGGTATGGCGCATGCGGCGGCCGGCATTCGCAACGATCTCGTCGGGGACCTTACGATGGACGCAAAATCCCAAGCCAAAATTGCAACACTGACGGTCGGCAACAAGAACTACGACTTCCCGATCCTGAGCGGCACCGTTGGGCCTGATGTCATCGACATCGCCAAGCTCTACGCCCAATCCGGGATCTTCACCTACGACCCCGGCTTTACCTCCACCGCCAGTTGCCAGTCCAAGATCACCTATATCGACGGCGACGCCGGCATCCTGGAATACCGCGGCTACCCGATCGAACAACTGGCCGAGCACGGCGACTTCCTCGAAACCTGCTACCTCCTGCTCTATGGCGAACTGCCGACCAAGAGCCAAAAGGTCGATTTCGACCAGCGCGTGATCCATCACACCATGGTGCACGAGCAGATGGCCCGGTTCTTCCAGGGCTTCCGCCGCGACGCCCACCCCATGGCGGTCATGGTGGCATCGGTCGGCGCGCTGGCGGCGTTCTATCACGACTCCACCGACATCAACGATCCGACCCAGCGCATGATCGCCTCGATGCGCATGATCGCGAAGATTCCGACCCTGGCCGCGATGGCGTTCAAGTACACCATCGGCCAGCCCTTCGTTTATCCGAAGAACTCGCTGACCTTTGCCGAGAATTTCCTCAATATGTGCTTCGCGGTGCCTTGCGAGGAATACAAGATCAACCCGGTTCTGGCCGACGCGCTCGACAAGATCTTCATCCTGCACGCCGACCACGAGCAAAACGCCTCGACCTCGACGGTCCGGATCGCCGGCTCCTCCGGCGCCAATCCGTTTGCCTGCATCGCCGCCGGCATCGCCTGTCTTTGGGGACCGGCCCACGGCGGCGCCAACGAAGCTGCGCTGGCCATGCTCGCCGGGATCGGCTCGGTCGACAAGATCCCGGACTTCATCAAGAGGGTGAAGGACAAGAACAGCGAAGTCCGCCTGATGGGCTTCGGGCACCGCGTCTACAAGAACTACGATCCGCGCGCCAAGATCATGCAGAAGATGTGTCACGCGGTGCTGGCGGAGACCGGCCACGGCGACGATCCGATGCTGAAGGTGGCGCTGGAACTGGAAAAGATCGCGCTGCACGATGACTATTTCATCGAGCGCAAGCTTTATCCGAATGTGGACTTCTATTCGGGCATCACGCTGAAGGCGATGGGCTTCCCGACCGCGATGTTCACTGTGCTGTTTGCGGTCGCCCGCACCGTCGGCTGGATCAGCCAGTGGAGCGAAATGATCGAGGATCCGCAGCAGAAGATCGGTCGCCCGCGCCAGCTTTATACCGGCGTCACCCGACGCGACTACGTCGATATCGCCAAGCGCAAGTAAATCGGCGCGCTAGTTGGATCGCCGCGACTTGCGCAACGTCGCCAGCACGATATCGGCGGCCCTCACGCTCGGCGGCTGATCGCCGGTCGACATGATCCGGTCGATGTTCGCGAAGGCCTCGACCTGGCGCCGCCGCGATGCGGAGTCGACCATGATCTCGTGCAACGCGGGCGCCAGTTTCTGCGGTGTACAGTCCTGCTGCAGGAATTCCGGCACGACATTCTCGCCGATGACCAGGTTTGCCAGAATGACCGAGCTGGTGCGGACCACGCGCCGCGCGACCCAGGCCTCGATGGCGCTGCCCTTGTAGGCGGCAACCATCGGTACGCCCGCGAGCGCCAGTTCGAGCGTCGCTGTACCGGATTTGACGAAGGCCGCATGCGCAATACGGAACGCCGCCCGCTTTTCATTTTCGCGGAGGACGACGCGCGGCTGTACCGGCCAGCTTTTCACCCCTTCCGAAACCGCCTCCTGCAAATGCGGCATGGTCGGCAGGATCAATTCGAACGGCCCGCTCTCGGCCTGCAGCAGGCCCAGCGTTTCGCCGAATATCGCCATGTGGTGCCTGATCTCGCTGCGGCGGCTGCCCGGCAGCACCAGAAGAACCGGAGGCTGGCTGTCGCGACGCTGCTGTTCGTCGATACTGGGCCGGAGCATCCCGACCTGCTCGGTCAGGGGATGGCCGACATAGCTGCAAGGCGGTCCGCGAAGCCTGCGGTATGCTTCCGGCTCGAAGGGCAGCAAGGCCAGGACGTGATCGATATAGCCGCGCATCGACCGCGCCCGGCCCGATCGCCATGCCCAGACCGAGGGCGAGACATAATCGATAATCGGTATCGAGGGATCGCGAGCCCGAACGCGCCTGGCCACACGATGGGTAAAATCGGGACTGTCGATGATGACGAGAATGTCGGGCGACGTCTCGATCACCGCATCCGCGGTTTGCCGGATGCGCCGCAGGATCATCGGCAACTGCTTCACCACCGCCGTCAATCCCATGATCGACAGTTCTTCGATCGGAAACCGCGAGACCAGTCCCTCGCGCGCCATCGACTGGCCGCCGACGCCTTCAAACTGCACGGCTCCGCCAAGGCGCTGGCGCAACACCTTCATCAAGGGGGCGCCAAGCCGATCCCCCGATTCTTCGGTCGCGATCAGAAATATTTTCCGCGCGACCCGGGCGCTCGCTGGCACTGCCATTACACCGGCAAGCCGGTCACGAACAGGCCTGCGGCATCCGCCGCCTCGATCATGGCCTGGGGCTCGGCGACGAGGGTGTTGCCGGCGACGATGGCAATCCCGGCTAGCTGCGCCAAGGCCGCGCCTTCGACGGTTCGCGGGCCCATGGTCGGCAGGTCGAAACGCAGGTCCTGTCCGCTCTTGGGCGCTTTCACCAGCACGCCGCGCGAGACCGGCGCCCGGATGCGCCCCTCGGCACGCAACCGCGCCACCCGCGCCAGCAAGCCGTCGGTGCCTTCGATGTCTTCCACCCCGACCACGTGGCCGCCGATCACGACGGCCGCCTGGCCGATGTCGAAGGGGCTGAGCGCCCGCAACACGTCACGCCCTTTGGCGATGTCGGCGATGGCACTTTGGTCGGGCGACGCCCGGGTGAGGCATCCCTCGGGCATCAGCAGCTCCGGGGCGACGTCCTTCACTCCCACCATCCGGAAGCCGTACTGTTCGAAGATGCGGCCGATGCCGGACAGCAGGTGATCGTCGCCGCCCCGGAACGCCGCCAGCACGTGGCCAAGGACGCGAAGGGTACCCCAGTCCAGGCGAATCTCGGAAAGCGCCGGCCGCACCAGCGCGCCGATGAAAACCAGATCGCGGCAGTTTTCCGCCCGAGACAATCTTGCCACCCTACCGATCTGGCCGACCGAAATCCAGTGATGGCGAAAGCGTTTTACCGCAACCGGATCACAGGCTCCGCGCAGCGCGAAAACGACGGGCTCGACACCTCGTGCAATCAGGGAATCCGCTACCGCAAACGGCATGACCCCGCCTCCCGCGATCAAGCCGACCGGCGATGAAACCTCCAAAGCCGCTGTCATCATGGCCTCGGCGACTCCGTCCTCATTGCCGGTCGCGCGATTCGACCGGAAGGGATAGTTCGCGGTGCTCGCCTTCGCTAATGAACGTCAGGATCTCCCTGATGGCGGGATCTTCCGCCGCCAGCGGCTGCACTTCGCGCAGCCTTTCGGCAAAACTGCCCGGTCCGTGAAACAGCTTCTGATAAAACGACCGGATCCTGATCAACCGCTCCCGGGTGAACTTGCGGCGCTTCATGCCGACGATGTTGAGGCCTTCCAGACTGGCGTATCGGCCGCTGACGATTCCGAATGGAATCACGTCTTTGCGAACACCGCAGACACCGCCGATCATCGCCTGCGTTCCGATGCGGGCGAACTGATGCACGGCCGACAGTCCACCGATGAAAACGAAATCGCCGACCTTGCAGTGACCGCCAA
This sequence comes from Bradyrhizobium sp., assembly GCF_004799405.1. Taxonomy (GTDB): domain Bacteria; phylum Pseudomonadota; class Alphaproteobacteria; order Rhizobiales; family Xanthobacteraceae; genus Bradyrhizobium. The sequence continues at coordinate 4,096 of NZ_SSMW01000058.1, read as the reverse complement.
GCGTCGCCGAGGTCGCGAAGATCACGTCGTTGCCGACCTGACAATCGTGACCGACGTGGCTGCAATTCATGTAATAGCCGCGATCCCCGACACGCGTAATGCCTCCACCGGCTACGGTCCCTGCGTTCATGGTCACCTGCTCCCGGATGGTGCAGCCCTGGCCAATCTCCAGTCTGGTAAGTTCGCCACGATAGCTCAGGGATTGCGGTGGCGTGCCCAGCGAGACAAACGGATAGATCGTGCAGCCGGCGCCGATGGCGGTCTGTGCGGTGACGTGCACATGCGCGATCAGCTTGCAGTCCGCGCCGATGACGACATGGGGGCCGATGATGCAATAGGGACCGATCGAGGTACCCTCGCCGATCACGGCACCATCTTCAATCCGCGCGGTGGGATCGATCGTACTCATCGTTCCCTCATCAGTCGGTCAGCATTGCGCCAACGTCGGCCTCGGCGACGGTCGCGCCGTTCACGATGGCATCGCCGTGAAACCACCACATCGCCTTGCGGCGGCTGATGCGGCGCATGTGATATTCGATGGTGTCGCCGGGCATCACCGGCTTGCGAAACTTGCACCTGTCGATGGTGAGAAAATAAACCGCGCGCGGCTTCTGGGTGCCTTCGATTGACGTGATGCCGATGACGCCGGCAGTCTGCGCCATGGCTTCGATCATCATCACCCCCGGATAGACCGGGCGCTCGGGAAAATGCCCGAGGAACGCCGGCTCGTTGAAGGTGACGTTCTTGATGCCGATGCCGCTGTAGTCGCTCCGGATATTGATCACCCGATCGATCAGCAGCATCGGATAGCGGTGTGGAAGCGTCTTGAGTATGGCGTTGATGTCCACAAGCTCAATTCTGACCGGTGCCTCCATCAATCGCGCCCCTCGTCCTTCCGGCCGGCCTTGCCGTCGCGCGCCAGGCGCTCCAGCGCAATGACCTCCCGGAACCACTGTTTGGCCGGCCTCGCGGGGATACCACCCCAGCGTCCGTTCGCCGGAATGTCATCCATGATCCCACTCATCGCCGTGACCTGAGCGCCGTCGCCGATATGGAGATGATTGTTGATCCCCACCTTGGCCCCCAGCGCCACATTGTCGCCAATCGTCAGGCTGCCCGCGAGCCCAATCTGCGCCGCCAGCAGAGAGTGCCTTCCAATCGTCACATTGTGGCCGATCTGGACCTGATTGTCGATTTTCGTGCCTTCGCCGATCACCGTATCGCGCAGGCTGCCACGGTCGATGGTGGTTCCGGCTCCGATCTCGACGTCGTTCTGGATCAGGACACGGCCGGTCTGCGGAACCTTTAAATGACCATCCGGTCCAAAGAAGACGAAGCCATACCCGTCCTGCCCGATGCTGCAGCCCGGATGGATCAGGACGTTGTTGCCGATAAGGGCAAACTGGATCGCGGACCGCGCACCGACATTGCAATCCCTGCCGATCCTGACGTTGACGCCGATCACCGCGCCCGCGCCGATCACCGTCCCGGCGCCGATCTCGACGTTTGGGCCGATCACGGCAAGCGGATCGACAACTACGCCGTCCTCCAGATGCGCCGTCGGATCGATGATGGCGGACGGTGCAATGCCGGTAACGCCGAACCAGGACTGCGGCCGCAGCGCGTCGCCATGCAGTTGGCGAGCAATTTTCACAAACGCCCGGAAGGGCTGGGTGGCGCGCAACACCGCGACATGAGCGGGCACTTTAGCCTCGAAACGCGCGTTGACCAGACACGCCCCGGCTTTGGTCGAAGCAAGCTGATCGGCGTATTTCAGGTTGTCGAAAAATGTCAGATGCATCGGGCCGGCCTCGTCGAGCGAAGCCAGTCCCCTGACCTGTTGTCCGCTCCGCGACGCATCGACCAAACGCGCATCGGTCAACGCGGCGATGTCGGCCAGCGTTGACGAAGGTGGTTGTTCGAAAAATCTCGGCTGCGCCATTCCACCCGTCGCGGTCCGGCCGGTGATCGAACTAGAGCCGCGGTTTTGATGGATCAAAACCGCGCTCCATTTTCTCGCTATGACGTGTCTTCGTCACGCGAATTAGAACGACGTCCCGCCGCCAAACTTGAATTCCTGCACGACGTCGTACTTACCTTTGGTAATCGGGATCGCGTAGTCGAAGCGCAGAGGCCCGAATGGAGACGCCCAGATCAGGCCGACGCCGACGGAGGTACGGATGACATTGCTGTCGTCGTATTGCATAGCGCAATTACAATAAACGCCATTGGACTTGTTCGGGATGCCGTTGATTTCGCCGGTCGCGGCCCATGACGTCGGTCCCCTATAGTCCCACAACGAACCGGCATCGGCATACACAGCGCCTTTCAAGCCGACCTCCTTGGGCAGGAACCAGAACGGCATCTGCAATTCGGCCGACGCACCCCAATATCTGGTGCCGCCCAGTGCGTCGCCAGCGTGGGTAAAATTCCAGAACGTCAGGTCGCGCGGACCGATCCCGTTCGGGGCAAAGCCGCGGACAAGATTGGGGCCCATCTGGAACTGATCCAGCATTCGAAGCGGAGTACTGCCGAACTGGTTAAGGATGCCAGCCTGAACGTGGACGATTCCGACGATATCGGAAATCAGCGACTGGTAGAATTTCCCATCGATCGCCGACTTGATGTAGTGCACGTCGCCGCCGACACCGGCGAAGTCCTGCTTGAAGTCGATAAGCAGACCGTCGGTGGGATTCTTGTTGTTATCGAGGGTATTGTAATCCAGCGAATAGCCGACCGCCGAGGTCCAGGTCGCGCCTTGCGCCAGTTCCTGCCGAACCGGCAGCGACGACTCGCCGTCGCCCAAGCACCACAGGGTCTTTCCTGACGGGTCCAAGGCGGGTCCAAGGCCGGCATTGAATAACGCGTTCGCATACGCCGGTGTCGGATTAAAGGTCGGTCCCAGAATATTGTTACAATTGTCGAGACTGGACGGCAGCGTTATTTCCTGCTGATAAAGCGAATACCGAAGCTGCAAGGACAGATCCTCGCGCAGGGTGAAGCCGAGCCGCGGACTGAAGCCCAGCGTCTTGGTGCCGTACGAAATATACGAGTTGGGAAGCTGCTGGCGATAAAACAGGTCGAGGCCCATGGCGACGCGGTAGTCGAGCAGATACGGGTCGACAAATGAAAGCGTGCCGCCGCGGGCGTACTGGCCATACGTCACCGACGCCTTGGCAAAAAGACCGCGGCCGAGGAAGTTACGTTCGGAAATGCTGACCTCGGCAAGCGCGCCGTCGGTGGTCGAATAACCGCCCGACACCGAGAAGTCGCCGGTGGATTTTTCTTCGAGATCGACCAGGAGAATCACGCGATCACTTGAGGATCCCGGCTCGGTGGTGATCTTCACCGTCTTGAAGTAATCGAGATTCTTAAGGCGGCGCTCGGCGCGGTCGACCAGCGCACGGTTGTACGCATCGCCCTCGGAAATATCGAATTCGCGGCGAATGACGTAATCCCGGGTGCGGGTATTGCCGCGTATGTTGATACGCTCGATATAGGTTCGCGGGCCTTCGTCGATGGTGAACGTGATGGAAACGGTATGCGCCTCGAAATTGCGGTCGCCGCGCGGGCGCACGATCGCAAAGGCGTAACCCCGCCGCGAGGCCTCGATCTGCATTTCCTCGACGGACTTCTCCAGCGCCTCGGCGTTATAGAGCGAACCGACATGGACCCGCGAGAAGCTGTTCAGTGAATTTCCATCGAGCGTATTGATGCTGGACTGGAAGTTGACCGACGCCACGCGATATTGCTGACCTTCCTCGATCTTGAAGGTCACCAGGAACCCCTTGCGCTCCGGATCGTATTCGGTCAGCGCGGCGACCACCTGTACGTCTGCAAAACCGTGCTTCAGGTAATAGCGGCGGATCAGATCCCGATCCGCTTCGATCCGGTCAGGGTCGTAGACGTCGGCGCCGCCCAGGAAACTCAGCAGGTTCGATTCGCGGGTCTTGATGACGTCCTTGAGACGGTAAGACGAATAAAAATTGTTGCCGATGAAATCGACCGATTTGATACCGGTTTTCGAGCCTTCGACGATGGTGAAAATGAGATCGACGCGGTTATTCGGCTGTTCAATGATTTCCGGGGTGACGCG
>NZ_SSMW01000057.1 GCF_004799405.1 Bradyrhizobium sp. | reverse complement strand
TGCGCCAGATGCGCGAAAACCGGGTCCGGTCGGTGCTGGTAATCGACGACGACGTGCTGGTCGGTATCGTGACCCAGGGTGACTGCGCCATCAAAGTGCTGCTGCCCGGGCTCGATGCGAAGCAGACGCCGGTGGGCCAAGTGATGACGGGCAACCCGGTGACGGTCAAGCCGGACGATGGGCTGGAAGGCTGTATGGCAATGATGGCTGCGCGCGGTTTTCGCCATCTGCCAGTGCTGGACGCGGGCAAGGTCGTGGGCGTGATCTCGATTGGAGACGTCGTCAAGGACATCATCCGGGATTTGGAGCACAACTTAGGCGACCTGACGGGCTACATTATGAGGGACGGCCCCGGGGGCTGACAGACGAACCGCGGTGCCGTCGCCCCGACCGCGATCCGGCCCTTTTGGAAAGGCTCGGCTGCAACAAACCTCTGTCTACTTATGATTTTCCGTCTGACCCTTGTGGCGACCAGGGGTGACCGGGTTTAGGGGTATTGGGGATTGAGAGGGGGATGGAATGAAGACGGCGCTGTTGGTGTCTTTATTAGCAACGACGTTAGTCGGATCGGTCGCGGCACAGGAACTTCCATCTCTCGCGGCTTACAAAAAGCAGGCGAGTTTCGAAGCGTTGGGCTGGCACTTCGAATTCGGGATACCGGACGGATTCGCCAAAGAAGATGCCCTGTCGTCTCCACAAAATCATCTGTTTGGCTACGTCGAGAAGGAAACGATCCTCGCGTTTTCTGTTTCGCCCCTGACTAGTGAGAATAGCGTTTCCAAAATGGTAGATCGGGGTTTTCGCTCGATGGACAATCCCTCAAAGGCATTAGAGGGGGTCAAAGTTACAATCCTCGACAAGGGCGTCGTCGGAAATGTTGGATGGTGGGCGGGAAGCTTTAACCGGTTCGCCTATTGGAGTCGCACGTATGCGGTGTCTTGTAACGAACAGTGTCTTTTAATGGTATTCATCGGAAGTAAGTGGGATGCGCCGGATACAGTGGCTCGTGCTTATGCCATGCGTGTCAGGCAGGGCTTTATCGATAAGTCATTTGTTGAGGCGGCTATCAAATAGGGGCCGTGAGTCCGAACAACAAACCCCCTATTCAGCGGGTTTGTTGTCACGTCGAAAGTGCGAATTAGAGATCGGCAACGGCTGGGTCAGGGGACATGGCCCAATGTCCGACTTGAGTCCGCTTTCGGGGGAAGAGCGGAAGTCTGACTTCAGGGCCGTCACGTCAGCTATTGACCCAAATGAGACATTGGGCCTGACCAGCTTGTGAGACCGGTTGTTTGCTATTTCTCACTCGCTGGCCGGCCGCAAAGTGCTAGGCTTTAGGCGTGGATGAGGCATTTTCCGCCGGGGGCTCAATGAGACGCCGCGAGTTCAATACGCTCCTTGGCGGTGCATTCGCCGCGTGGCCGTTCGCCGTTCGCGCTCAGCAGTCCGAGCGGGTGCGTCGTATCGCCGTCTTAAACGGTACGGCCCCGACCGGGCAGAGCCCCGCCGCCTATGCCGCCTTCTTGCGACGGTTAGGCGTACTTGGCTGGACCGACGGCCGCAACGTTCGGATCGAAGAACGTTGGGCCAACAGCGACCCGGAGCTGATGCGGAACTACGGCACGGAACTGGCTTCCCACTCACCCGATGTATTTCTCGTCCAAAGCAATCCGGCGCTCGCGGCATTGAGACCGTTGGCGGGCAATACGCCGATCGTCTTCGTGCAGGTCGCCGATCCCGTTGGCAGCGGCTTCGTCGCGAGCCTGGCACGGCCCGGCAGCAATATCACAGGCTTCACGAATTTCGAGCCTTCGATGGGCAGCAAGTGGCTTGAGATGCTCAAGCAGATCGCACCCAACGTTGATCATGCCACCGCTATCCTTCATCGGGAGACCCCTGCTCATGCAGCGTTCTGGCGCGAAGCCGAAGCGGCCGCGCCGAAGGTGGGAGTTAACCTGGTGGCGGCAGGGGTTCACGACTCCGCCGAGGTTGAGCGCGCTATCACCGCCGTCGCAGCTCAACCCAACGGCGGCCTTAACGTGTATCCCCACACAGTCAAAGAGGTTCATCTTCGACTCATTATTGAACTCGCAGGCAAGTACCGGTTGCCCGCAGTATATCCGTTCCGCTATCACGCCGAAGCGGGTGGTTTGTTGTCGTATGGAGTCGATGCTCTGGATCTGGTACCGCGCGCTGCCGATTATGTTGATCGCATTTTGCGTGGCGCTAATCCGGGCGAGCTGCCGGTTCAAGCGCCGACTAAATTCGAGCTTGTGATCAATCTCAAGACTGCGAAGACGCTCGGTCTCACCGTGCCACCAACGTTACTTGCCCAAGCCGACGAGGTGATCGAGTAGCGCCCATCTGCTGCGATGCAGAGTCTGCTTGTGGCACTTTTCGGACATGCCAGCCCGTCCGCCGGATGTCCGCTCC
>NZ_SSMW01000056.1 GCF_004799405.1 Bradyrhizobium sp. | reverse complement strand
CTTCAACAGCGCCCACATCCATGGCACCGATGTGCCGGTGGAGGAGCCGTCCACAGCATCAACACCGGAAGTCGCGGATTCAACCACGCAACAAAACCAGCCGGGGCTTCTAAATTGTAGAGGTCAGCAGCCGATTAATATCTCGCGACCACCCGCGCGGCAGAGAATTACTGCGCTAGTCGTCTGATCAAACTTAATGAGATATTCGTGCCAGGATACTTCCGCCTCTCCTCGCCCACCTGCCGGTCACACTCGGCGCAAGGTTCATGGATTTTGGAAACATCCGCGCCAACAACTCTTCCGCCGACTGAGAGGAGATTCCACCGCGTTGAAGATGCCGAATTTCCCCGCGCTGCCTGTGGACTGGTGGCGCTTGTGTTCGATTTCGGAGCGGGCGGCCGGAAACTGCATTAGGACAGTTGTTCAATCAAATGTTCGGTTGGGCAAGCCGGTACTTGTCTGTGTTCACCCCAGTGGCCCAGTTTGAAATCAGCAGTGGCTTAATTTGAAAATTGGGAGCATCAATCTGCTCCGAAATCATTGGAGGTGCTCATGTTGAAATTCGTCGTTGTTACCATCGTTGCGGCGCTTCCACTCTTCTTCTTAAGCGCCGGGAACGTGCGAGCTAGCGCAGCTGATAAGATGAGCGGCAAGCCTGCTGGCAGCTTCGTTGCATGCCCGGCTGGCACTTGCGGCCCCAAGGGCTTTCCCCATGCGAAGGCAATCAAGGGTTGTAAGGCATCGAACTGCCCCAAGTAACTGCGCAGGAAGGGGCAGCCTTAGTTGGCGGCTTCTTTCATTTGTCGGGCTGCATCATCTCTAGGATACCCCGATACTTCTGAAGCAGCCGTTGAGGTATTCGTCGATATCGTGGAGCTTCGGTTCGAGTTCGGCGACCAGGGTCGCTACCGGTGACAGAGAGCGTTGTGCTCCCGCCTGATCGGGAATGCATCATGCCCGGACGGCCCGGCCAAGTTCAGCCGGTTAAGTTCAAGTGCCGCAGACCATGAGTTCTGCGTGTTTGAATTTCCTGCATGCGAGGGATGGCCCAAGGGCTATTGGCGCTTGCGAATTGCCCTTTGAAGGGTCGGAAGAATTTCCGCTTTTTCGTCAAAATTTGAGTTTGGGAACTTTTTAGCCGAGAACTGAGGGATCCCGGACATGCACCCGTCTCCGACTTACTCTCTGGCAACGTCAGCAGACCCGAGCTATGCGCTCTATTGCGCCCATAGATATGACGGTCTACCACCCGAAAATTCCCTTCAGTCCCGCATAAACGGAACCACCCACCGTTACCACGATGCTTGCTAACGGCACTGCCTTGCGAAGAATGTCTTGAATCGTGCGCGCGCGGCGTCGAAGCAATTCCTCACCGGCATACGGACCGAGCATTAGCGCGATCTTGTAGGCGATGGCATGGGGCCTGTCCCCCCGGGCCATCGTTTTCGGCAATACATCAAGTATCAGGAATCCGAGAATGTCACCGCTCAAGTATGCAAGCGCAACGCTCGCGCCGTACTCGATGACCTCTCGCCATTCGAACCAGGAGCCGGGAACGATTGGGACAGCATCGTTGAGCCCGGTCACGACCAGCATGCCCGTCACCGATAGCGCCGCTGTCAGAACGCCGACAAGAACGGCGCCGCCAAATCTGATTCTCTGCCGCGCATAAAGCAAAAGGCCGAACGGCAATGGAATAACGATCGATGCCAGCCTCAGGTAAAGCGGGTTCACATTAAATGTGATCGTGACGAGAACGTGTGCCGCGACCAACAGCACGATCGGCACGAGGACATATCCAAGTGTATGCACCGCAAAATAACGGACCGGAAAACGTATCCGTCCGAGCCTGGCATTTACGACGTCAAGTTCGTGGCGCAACCTGTCGAGGTCGGCGACAATTTCATCGATCTCGAGCATCACAGGACGCACGATCCGCAAATCCCGCGAACAGTGCCTGCAGGCTATGGCCTCATCCTTGATGGTTTCTGCGCAGAACGGACATTCCATCAGGCTGAACGACTGTTTGTGCGGCGTGTCAGGCGTTCAATTTCAGCCTTGGCCTTCGCGAGTTCGCGAAGCACCGCGTCACGCTTCCGTATCAGATCGTCGCGCTCGGCGAGCAGCGATTTCGGCACGGCAATGTCGCGGGCGCACGAGCCGCAAACAAGCGCCTCCGGACCATTCTCGTTCAGGCAAAACGAACACATCATCTTGTGCAGCCTTAAGGCGTGACCTTCAGGGCAAAAATCATGGTTCCGGTGCGCCCGTCCAAATCCTTGAGGTCGACGCGTAACATGTGGTCGCCGACCGGCAGTTGGGTATCCGGGATGTCGATCCCGGTCGGCTGCACAAATGGCTTGACGCGGCTCGTCAGGTCGACGCTCGGTGTCTTCAGATAAGTAAACTTGACCGAAGCCGGATCGATCTTTGCGCCACCATACGACACAAACGAGAGCCGAAAATGCATTGGTGAATGACTGGGGTCGCTATCGGCAACGAATTCGATTTTCGGACCCCTGGTGATCCCTCGCAGGTCGGTTGCTACCGCTCCCTTGAGTGGCGGCAATTTTGCTTCTTCCTCGGTTATGAGAACCACGGCGGCAAAAGCGGGAAGCGCCGCCGGCATGGCACTCGCAACACAGATTAACAACAATCCCAAACAGTGACTCCGCACGATCATTCTCCCTATTGTCTTGCAGCAATTGGCCTTAGCGAGCTCCACCGTCGCCGATGATGGAATAGGGAGCCCAGAATAACGGGTGAGCGTAAGCAAATTCAGTCTTGCCGTCGGCCCCGATATATCCGGGACCATCCACCAACGCCATCATGGCCTGCCGTAGGGCTTCGCCGCGCGTCAATTTGGGATCATCTGCCTGCCGCTTGAACAGATCGGTGATAAGTTGCCGCGCCGACTGCGAATGCACCGACCAGTTGGTGACGAGCAGCGCCCGCGTACCGGCATAGAAGAATGCGCGACCAAGACCCGATGCGGCCTCGGCGCCGGCTCCCGCTCCCGCTCCGGTGTTGCAGGCCGACAGCACTACCCAGTCGGCATCGAGCTTCAATCCCAGGATTTCCTCCATGGTGAGGAGACCATCGCCCTCGACACCGGCGACCGCAGGCGCGGTAAGTGCCAGCGCCGGCTGCGTGAGCCCGTTCAGTTCGCCGGTCATAAGGCCATGTGTGGCAAAGGCCAGTATCTTGAACCCCGAAAGGTCCATCGTTTTGACGACGCTCTCGTTGGCATCCTTGCCGAGCTTCAGGACTTTCGAGGGGTCGGCCTGTAGCGCGAGCGCGATCGACCGCAATTCGTCGGCGGTGTCCGGCAAACGCGGCAACATGGAGAGTTCGGCGCTATCGACGCCTTCAAGCTTCGGACTTGAGCGGCGCTTGAGTGGCATGCCGCGCGTGGTCACTTCGCTCGTACTTGCCACCGCGACGGGCGTTGTCGCCGATTCGGCTCCCGCTGCCTGTTCGGCGTTGAAGAAGGGATCGCCAAACGCAATCAGCTCGCCGCGTCCCGGCTTGCCGGGTGGCAACTGGCGGAGGGCGCGCAGAGCCGCGGAAGAGGGCACTATCGTGACTGCGTATTGCCGCGCGAGCCATGGAACAGCGCGGTAGCTCGAAAACAGCGGCTCGTCGTTGGGATCGATCTCGGCAGGAGCTGTCGGCAACAGCGACAGGGGCAACAGGCCGAGTGCGCCGTTGGTCACGACAATCAATCTCTTCGACTGCTTCCAGCCAGCCTCCACCGGGGCCAGCAACAGCGAATACAATTCATAGCCAAGCTTCAGGTCGAACGGCGGAATGTCGGAAATCATCGCGGCTTGCGGCTCCAGCGCCTCGCGCAGCTTGCGCACCTTGCTTCCGATCTCGCCCGAGTTTGCCTTGATCTCCGCGAAGGCCACAGGTCCTGCCTTCGGCACGGCCCAGACAAAGCTGGCGTCCCGCCCGAAGTAGAACGACAACACGGCCTCACCATCGGCCAGCGTCGCCTTGATCTGGTCGACAGTCGGCGGCTTGGGGTCGACCAGATCGGCGTAGGACGGGAAGCTCTTGTCGATTTCGGCGCGCGCCTTGTCCCGGTCGGCTCGTAATTTCTCGATCGAGGCGTTGACGGCTTTCACGCCCTTCTCGTCGCGTTCGGCGGACGGCATGGCGAGGATGTTGTTGAGCAGGCCCAGCTGTGCGCTCACTTCCTTTTCCAGATCCTGTTCGTTGCGAATGAGTTCGGCGAGCGCCGGGTCCTTGATCGAGGCTCGGGCGCCGGAGGCCGTCAGCGCTTGCTGGACCGAACGGCTACGGATCGAATCCGCGAGGCTGAACGTATCCGCGATAATATCGCTGCTTCCAGACTGCGTGTGCGCCAAAAGCTTGATGTAAGATTCCACAATCCCCTGCAGCCGCTGGCTCCGTCCGACCACGACCGAGGCATCGTCGTCGTCGGCATTCTCGCGGGAGGCCGCCAGTAGAATCGGAAGCGCGGCCCTGAACTCGCGGATAGCATCGGTATCCTTGCCGGCGCGCATCAACCCAACGGCGAGAATTCCCCGGGCGGAAGCTGCGTCGAAATGCTTCTCGCCGACTCTCGCGATTTCACGCTTCAACAGCGCCTGCGCTGCGTCGAGACCTGCCTGGATTTGCCCTGACGCGAACATGGCGTTGATGCGCGAGCCATTCAGCTCCAGCACTTCACGCCGTCGGGGTTCCCACTTGGCGATTGCCTTGTCGAGTTCGGCGTAGACCGAAGCGGCTTCAGGCAACTTGCGCTGGAACGTCAGGATGGCGCCGAGTTGGGACAGCATCTGCGCGCTGGCTTGAGCGGCGTCCTCGATGTTCAACGAGCGATTGATGTCGAGCGCCGCGCGCGTCAGCTTTTCAGCTTCCACGTAGCGGCCTTCCGCGATCAGGATATTTGCAAGGCCCATGACGAAATTCGTCGTCGCTGGATTGTATTTGCCCGCAGATTTCAGCTGCGATTGCAACGCGCGCCGCACATCAACTTCGGCCTCCGCCAGCCGACCCTGCTTCGCCTTCATGCGTCCGACGGCGAGGAGGTTGACGTCCGCGGCGCCAAGCACCTGCGACTCGGGCGGTGCATGCTCAAAGTTCTTGAGGTCGGTAATCAACGCCAACTTCCACTCGCGCGATTTAGCGTAAGCCGCCTCGGCCTCGCGGAACTGGCCTCGCGCATCGAACACGAGCGCGCGAATCCACTCGACGTCGCCTTCCCAGCCCCGTCCTTTAAGCGCGTAGCTCGCCCGTATCGCGGGCACGCCGCTGGTGCGCATTTCTGCCAGCATGGCCGTGCTTCGGCGCATGTAGTCTTCGGCCTGCGGGATGTCTCCCATTTGCACCAGGATGGAAGCGGCCACGCGCAGCGCGTTGAAGGCGTAACCTTTCTGCCCCGGCCGGTTGGCGTCGGTGACCATGAATTGGGCTATCTGCAGCGCGCCCTTGATGTCGCCCAGCGCCAGCTTCTGAAGGCCGATGAACTGCCTGATCCGCGGGCCAAAAGATGCGTCTCCGGACGATTGCGTCGCGGCGAGCGCCTTCTCGCCGTCCGCCATCGCTTCCACATTGCGGCCGAGCAGCGCGCGGGCAATGCCACGGTCGTAGTAGAACTCCGCGGCGGGTTTAGTGCTTTTCCCCGGCTCAACGTCGGCGTCGGACCTCAGCTTCGCGGCCGTCGCCGGGTCGGGCTTTTCGTTATCGAGCACCGAAGTGATATCGGCGATCGTACGCGGCGGCGCGACGAAGCCAGCCGGCAATGCATTGCCCGGAGCGACCACGTCCTCCTTCGGCTTGCCATCCTTGTAGATCGCGATGGGGGCATTGGCCCTGCCATTGGCGGCATTGAGGGCCGCCAGCACGCATGCCTTGACCCTCGGTGTGATGGCGGCCCTGCATGTCGCCAGATTGGCTTCGCGGTCGCCACCTTTGCCCATCCCCTGCATGCAGGCTTGAACGTTCGGTTTGCCGACGGTCTCCCGGCAGTTCGCGACGGCCTGCTCTTGAGAGAGTGCGTAAGCGCTTTGGCTTGCGGCGACCACGGTGGCCAAGGCGATCAAACTCGTGACGGCAAAGCAGGTTAGTGATTTTGCAAAATTTTGAGCGCCACCAGCTACAATGTTCGGCATTAATGACTGCTCCCTGCACCCGCTATCACCTGTGGCAACAAGTAAGCGGCAACCTTCGCATGCGAGCTTGCCGTCAGGTGTATCTCATCCGCTTGATACCCCGCGCCACCACTGTGTTGTGGGCCGACAATCATCCTATAGGCGGCTTGAATGGCCGTGGCTCCATGCGCGCGCGCGACGTCGATGATTTGCGCCCTGTTTGCATCGATCTGCGCTTCAGAAATGCCATGTTTACGATCGTTGTCACCCCCGGTGTCGAACACGACGACCTGCGTCCCCGCCGGAATGGCATTGGCCCGCCTCAAAACACCTGCACTCGTATCACCATCGATGGCACTGACTGTGACGGTCGCGTCGTAGCCTTCCGCCCGCAACATTCGTTCAAGTACGGCAGGCCAGGCTTGGTCGGAGCCCACGCCCTTGCCATTGGTGTTGCTTGCGCCCACGGCAAAAACCCTTATTGATTTGGCATCTGCGGCGCTGGCGAATGTAACCATGCCGAACGTAATAACGGCGGCGATCACCCCACCCTGCAGGATACGCCGAATAATTGGCACGAATTTCTCCTTCCTAGGAACCGTGTTTTATCGCATTGGCAAAATTCAACCGAATTTTCCGAGACGAACTTGTTCAACTTGATCACCAGAGCATCTTGAGTCGCGGGCCGCTAGGCCAAATGTCGGCTAGCAACGCGTTTGCGAGGTTCGAAGGTCCGTTCCGGGTCACATTCGCGGACTGGCGCAGCCTTCGAGGTCCGCTTGACCCGAACGGCGGACGTCGGCTGGCGTGACCCATGGGTTACTTCTCCGCCGTTGTTTGTTTAGGCACGTCATACCCCGAATATCCTGGTATAGCGCGCCTTGATCGCTTCGCTCTGCACCTGCACCTCGGCAGGATCGGCCTTGAGCAGTTTCAGGGCGGACAGCGGCGTGCGGCCCGGCTTCTCCGTGACCTGCGCATGGAACGAACGGTGGGCGTAGCTGTCGGCCAGCATTTGCTGGGTTTCGGCGCTGAAGAAGAAGTTCTGGAACAGCCGCGCGGCGTTCGGATTGGGCGCGCTCTGGAAAATGCCGGAGGGGACAATGATCAACGGCGCGCCTTCGGTGGCATAGACCGCCTCGACCGGCTTGCCCTGGTCCTTCAGCAGCATCAGGTTGTAGTCGTTGCCGTCGGCCATGACAGCGCGCTCGCCGAGCAGGATCTTTTTCGGAGGGTCCGCCGCCGACTGCACCTGCATCACCTTTTGCTGGGCGAGCTTTTCAAGGTACGGCCAGCCGAGGTCGCGGGCGAGCACGAAGGTAGCGGTCAGGATCGCGCCGCTGTAGCCGGGATGAGCCTTGACGATCTTGCCCTGCCACTTCGGATCGAGCAGGTCGGCGTAGCTCTTCGGCGCGTCCTCGGGCTTGACCAGATTGGTATTGTAGCCGATCGCCTCGATCCACGCGCAGGAGGTCGCGTGCGTTCCGTCCGGATCAACCTGATCGGCCGGAAAATGCCGGGCGACGTCGTCGGGAACATAGGCCGCGAGCCAGCCGTTCTTTTTCCAGTCGAGATAATGTGCGGGGTCGGTAGAGTTGGCGACGTCGACCGCGTGAATGCCGCTGCCCTGCTCCTGTGCGATGCGCTGGAATATCCGCTCCGCGCCGGAGCGCTCGACGCGCACGGCAATGCCGGGATATTTGGCCTCGAAGGTCTTGCCCAGCCGCTCGGCGACGTTGAGTTCCAGCGCCGAATAGTACGACAGGCTGCCCTCCTTGCGCGCGGCTTCGATCAATGCCGGCGTGACGGCGGTCGGTGGCGGCGCGGCCGCGCGCAGCGGTTGCGCGAACAGCAGGCCCGCGGTCGATGCCGCCGATGCCTTGAGCACGTCACGCCTCGACCATTTCCGGTTTCGCAAGGCAGCCTCCCGTTGAATTGCGCGACTGGTCTTCGGCCGCGATCTTGCCGGTTGAGTATAACGGACATTGGCCGCATCCCCAATGATGCAGTGCACGATTGCGGGGAACGGCACGGCGGCTACAATGCGACAAAGGCCGCGCGGTCGAATGACGCTGCCTTTACACCTCGGGAGAGCGCGCAGATGGCAAAATGGATCCGCTTTGAGGAGAATGGAAAGGCCGGCTTCGGTACCCTGGAAGGCGATACCATCACGGTTCATGCCGGCGACATGTTCGCAGGCTCCAGGCCGAGCGGGCAGACCCTGAAGCTTTCGGACGTCCAGCTTTCGACGCCGTGCCAGCCTTCCAAGATGGTCTGCCTGTGGAATAATTTCCACCAGCTCGCCGCCAAGAACGAATTCAAGGAGCCGAAAGAGCCGCTCTGGTTCCTGAAAGCGCCGAATTCCTACTGGCCCGCCAACAAGCCGATCGAGCGTCCCGCCACCTATGCCGGAAAAATCATCTACGAGGGCGAACTCGGGGTCGTCATCGGCAAGAAATGCTTTGACATCACCGAAGCCGAGGCCGGCGAATACATCTTCGGCTACACCTGCGTGAACGACGTCACCGCCGTCGACCTGCTGCGCAAGGACAAATCATTCGAACAATGGGCACGCTCCAAGAGCTTCGACACCTTCGGCGTGTTCGGCCCGGTGATCGCCACCGGCGTCGATCCGATGAAGCTGTCGGTCAAGACCGTGCTCAACGGCAAGGAGCGGCAGAATTATCCGGTCGCCGACATGTTTTTCCCGCCGCACAAGCTGGTCGCCGCCATCTCCAAGGACGTGACGCTGATGCCGGGCGACATCATCGCCTGCGGCACCTCGCTCGGCGCCGGCACCATGGGGGACGCCCATAACATCGTCGAGATCGTGATCGATGGCGTCGGCACGCTGAGCAACAAGTTCGACCAGGTGCTGCCGAGCCCGTATCTGTTGGGCGCGCCGCCCAGGCAGAAAAAGATCTGCATCGTCGGCGCCGGCGCCATCGGCGGCCTGCTGGCGGCCAAGTTCGCGCTTGCCGGCGAAGACGTCACCGTGATCGACCAGGGCGCGCATCTGGCCGCGATCCAGAAGAACGGGCTGAAGCTGGAATGGCATGACGGCAAGGTGCAGACCGCCAGGATGAAGGCGGTCAACAAGCCGTCCGAGGCCGGCAAGCAGGACATCGTGGTGCTGGCGGTGAAGGCCCACTTCCTCGATCAGGTCGTGCGCGACATCGACTCGATGCTCGGTCCCGATACCGTGGTGCTGACCGTGCAGAACGGCCTGCCGTGGTGGTACTTCCAGAAACTCGGCGGCCAGTACGACAATCACAAGCTGGAAAGCCTCGATCCCTCCGGCGTGCTCACCAAGAACATCGATCCGAACCGCATCATCGGCTGCGTGGTCTATCCGGCCGCGGCGGCCACCGCGCCGGGCGTGATCCACCACGTCGAGGGCGATCGTTTCCCGATCGGCGAACTCGACGGCAAGGAGACCCCGCGGGTCAAGGAATTGCACGACGTCTTCATCAAGGCCGGGCTGAAATCGATGGTGCTGCCGGATATCCGCTCGGAGATCTGGCTGAAGGCGTGGGGCAACCTGTCGTTCAACCCGATCTCGGCACTGACTCATGCGACCCTGGTCGACATCTGCCAGTTCGCCGAGACGCGTGAGCTGGCGACAACCATGATGAGGGAAGCCCAGGACATCGCCCAGAAACTCGGCGTCACCTTCCGCGTCACCATCGACAAGCGCATTGCCGGCGCCGAAGCCGTCGGCGCGCACAAGACATCGATGCTGCAGGACGTCGAAGCCGGCCGCTCGCTGGAAACCGAAGCGCTGATCGGCTCGATCCTGGAAATGGCCAAGCTGACCAACACGGCCGCACCCGCGATCGAATCCGTCTACGCGCTGGTGAAGCTGCTCAACCGGGTCATGCTGCTGGAAGGCGGCGGCGTTAAGGTGGAGAAGGCGAGCAAGGCGGCTTAGGCGAGCCGCAGGGTGAGGAGTTCAACGTCGTCCCGGCGAACGCCGGGACCCATACGCCGTGCCGTTTGTTTTGCAAGACACTGATCGAGGTCTTTCGCGCAACAACTCAGGCCTGTGGTTATGGGTCCCGGCTCGGAGGCCGGGACGACGATGATATTTCCCGCTCACGCCTGTGCAACCAGCGACGCCATCGGCACATCCAGCACGTAGACGAAGCCTGTCGGATCATAGGCGAGATTGACCTGCCCTTTTAGTTGCTGGCCGAGCGTTCCGATCAGGCGGGTGCCGAAGCTTTCCCGGGAGGGCGCATGCACCGTTGGGCCGTTCTTCTCGGACCACGTCAGATGCAGCCGCTGGGTCGCTTCATCGATCTTCCATACGATTTCGATGCGGCCGGCCGGCACCGACAGCGCGCCGAATTTGGTGGTGTTGGTGCAGAGCTCGTTGAGCGTCATGGCAAGCGCGATCACCGCGCCCGACGTTATCCTGATGTCGGGGCCCGCTATCGAGATTCTCCCCGAGCCGATCGTGACGTAGGGTTCGGTGGCGCCGTGGATGGTCTGGTCAAGACTGGCGTTGGCCCATCTGGCTTGCAACAGCAGGTCATGCGCGCGCCCCAGCGCGACCAGCCGGCCTTCGATCGCATGTTGACCGTGCTCAAGGCTGGTCGCCGTCCGCAGGCTCTGCGATGCAATGGCGCTGACCGTCGCCAGCGTGTTCTTGATGCGGTGATGCAGTTCTTCAAGAATGAGCTTCTGCAATTTGTCAGCCGCTTCGCGCTCCTTGGCGTCAATACCGGCTTGCGCGAGCAGCACCTCGGCATCGATACCGGCCTGCTCGAGCAGCAGGCGAAGGCTGTCATTCTCCGCGGTCAGGAATTCCTGCGTTGAATCGGGCGATCCCGATCGGATCGGCATGCCGTTCGCTTTCGGATGCGACACTTTGGCGATGACCGCGGCGACTTCGTCGGGCACGATTTTTAGCGAGCCGTTGCCGATCATGTCCTGCATTTCCGCGATCATCTGTTTCACGTCGAGCGGCTTTCCGAAGAACCGGCTGTCTGCAGGTTTGTCATGATCGGTCAATTTCAGTTGACCGGACACCAGGATGATCTTGATCCGCGGCCAACGCTGATGGACGGCATAGGCGAGCTTGAGACCGTCCATGCTCCCCGGCATCTGGATGTCCGTGAACAGCAGTTCGATATCCGTACGGGATTCAAGGATCGCCAGCGCATCGTCGGCATTGACGGCTTCGACGGGGGTAAAACCTGCGTCCTCGACCATATCCACCGCACGCATGCGCAGCATCATCTCGTCCTCGACCACCAGAACGGCGCGAAGGGAGGCAGGCCGACTTGAAGCCATGGTAACCGGCACTTTCATCTGGAGCCAAGTGGATTAGCCCGTGCCAGTTGCTCGCGTATTGGCTTCGAACATTTTCGAAAGAAAGTAAGGCTGGTCCAATCCCGATAAGGATTGGAGTGCGGGCACCACTGGTTGTGGTTCGCCGACTATCCCGGACAGGGTTCACAACAACCCCGGAGACAAAGAGTTCCGCGGACACAACTTATATTTGATTCCGGCCAGGTAAGCTATGTTTACCGCTTGCCAGCCAACAGCGCCTCGCCGAACGCCTCGAACAGCGCCCGATTGACCGGATTGCGCTGCGGGTCGTACTCGGCATGCCACTGCACGCCAAGCGCAAAGCCTGGGGCGTCGGCGATCCGGATCGCTTCGATAGTGCCGTCTTCCGCGGTGCCCTCGACCACGACGCGCTTGCCGGGTTCCAGGATGCCCTGCCCGTGCAGCGAGTTGACGCGGATGGTCTCGCAGCCAAGCAGCTTCGCGAAAGCGCCGCCGGGCACCAGGCTGACCGCGTGCCGGTCGGCGAAGATCACCTTGGGATCGGGGTGGATTTCGCCGTTCTCCAGCCGCGGCATCCGGTGGTTCATGCGGCCGGGCAGATCGCGGATTTCCGGATGCAGCGAGCCACCGAAAGCGACGTTCATTTCCTGCAGGCCGCGGCAGATACCGAACAGCGGGACGCCGCGGGCGACGCAGGCTTCCGACAGCGCCAGCGCCACGTCATCGCGATGCACGTCATAGGGTTCGTGCCGCGGATCCGGCTCGGTGCGAAACCGGGTGGGGTGCACATTGGCGCGGGCGCCCGTCAGCACGATGCCGTCGACCGCATCCAGCAACGCGCCGATGTCGGTGATGTCGGGCGAGCCGGCGAACATCAGCGGCAGCGCGCCCGCGACCTCGGCCACCGCGCGAAGATTTCGTTCGCCGACCATCTGGGTCGCAAATCGATTTTCGATGCGATAGGCGTTCCCGATCACACCGACCACCGGCCTCCTCATCACATGGCTTTCCGATTCTTTCGCCGCAAACTTCGGGGCGATCATGCCCGCCAGCCGACCGGGGATCAATATGTTGCTCCGCACAGCGGCGATGCTAATTCCGGGTGAAAGCCTCCCGGGGATCGATGCCTTCGCCGGCTTTCAAGCCGGCGGCGGCAAGCGCCCTCCCCGCGGAATCGTCCGCACCGTTCAACCACGGCAATTTCGTCTCGATCCCGCGCGTCACGGGCTCGCCGAGCACTCCGCCGAAATCGAGCGGCCACAGGCCGTTCGGCACCACCTCGGCCGAGATGCCCTGGAGGTGAAATCCCTTGCCGAAGGCGGCTTCCAGATCGTCGGACGGCACCCCGTGCGCGGTCCCGGGATCGGCAGGATCGGCAAAGGTCACGAGAACCGGCATCAGCGTACCCGTCACGGGGACCGAGCCGGTCATCCGGCTCATCTCGTTGAACGACACCTTCCGCCCCACGGCGTTATAGGCGCGCAAGGCCACATAGTTCATGCCGTCGAGTTCGAGCGATTGGTCGATATGCGCCATCAGCGCCACAAGATTTTTGCCGCCGCCGAGATCGACCCACACGGCATCGCCCTTGGTGCGGGTCTGCCCGCGACGGCTGTAACCCCTGTCGGGATGGACCGCCATCACGCCGGAGGCCGACTTGATCCCTTCGGGGGTCTCCACCGCAACCGTCAGGCGGTATTTGTGGCCGGGCCGGTTGATGCGGATCTGGTCGCCGATCACCAGTACCGCCAATAATCCGAGCGGGCCGACCCATTTGGAGTTCATGCGTCTCAAAGCCTCTCGCCGCGCCGCGGCTCCGTTCCCGCTGATCGCTTCGCACAGCGAAGGCGCCTGCGTCAAACCGGTACGCCGTCGGCGCTTGATCCCGGCCGTGTTTGGCGAAACAGTGCGGCCGGAACCGAAAAGGAATCAACGTGGCAGTTTCGGCGGACCATCGCGTTCAATCCCGCAACGATCTGGCATGGGCGATATCGGTCGGCGGCATCGGCATCGTCGGATTTGCCGCCCTGTTGCTGTTCGCCTGGTATTTCGCCGCGACGCTGTTTCTGATTTTCGCCGGCGTGCTGCTTGCGGTCGCGCTCAACGCCTTCACCAGCCTGCTCGGCCGCATCGTCAGGCTGCCGCATGCGCTGCGGCTGGCAATCGTCTGCCTGACGCTTGCCGCGCTGTTGTCGGGCGTGGTCTTCCTCGGCGGCTCGACCATCGCCGAACAGGCGACCGCGCTGAGCGACACCATCAAGTCGCAACTGATCGGGGTCAGGGCTTTGCTCGAGAAAAACGGCATCGACACCGGCTATCTCGACATCGGCAATCCGGCCGCGCCTCGCACGACGCCGTCAACAACGCCAACGCCCGGCGCCGGGGCCAAGCGCGATCTTCCCAGCGCCGGCGAGATCGCTTCCAGCGGCGGCGCGATCGTGAGCCAGACCCTGAAATTGATTCTGGGTGCGGTCAGCGCTGTCGGAAATTTCTTTATCGTATTGTTCCTCGGGTTGGCGTTCGCGGCGCAGCCCGGCGTCTATCGAAGCGGCCTGTTGTACATGGCCCCGGCGCGGCATCGCGCCCGCGCCACCATCATCGTCGACGGCATCGGTGAGACGCTGGAGCGCTGGCTGATGGCGCAGATCCTCACCATGGCCGCGGTGTTCCTCGTCACCTGGATCGGCCTTGCGATCATCGGCATCCAGGGTTCGTTCATTCTGGGCATCCAGGCCGGCCTTCTGACCTTCATCCCGACGGTCGGCGCGCTGATCGGCGGGTTGATCGTGGTGCTGGCAAGCCTTGCTTCGGGATGGGTGGCGGCCGTCAGCGCGTTTGTGCTTTTCCTCGGCATTCACGCGCTGGAAAGCTACATCCTGACCCCGATCCTGCAACGCCAGGCGCTCGAGATTCCTCCCGCCACGCTATTCGCCTTCCAGATCCTGCTCGGCGTCGTGTTCGGCATCTGGGGACTGGCGCTGGCACTGCCGCTGATGGCGGTGGTGAAAGTCATGATCGATCATTTCAAGGCAACGGATATCGAAGCCTGAAGGCTGCGTCCTATCCCGCCGTCGTCACCACCGTCTCGGTGTGTTCGACCTCGGGAGGCGCGGCGAAATATTGCCCGACCAGCCCGCGCCATGCCGTAAAATCTTCAGAACCCCTGAAATCGACGGTGTGATTTTCGAGCGTCTGCCACTTGGCCATCAGCCGGTAGCGGGACGGTTTCTCGATCGACTTGTGCAGCTCAAAACCCTTGCCGCCCTTGGCGCGCAGGAACAGGGGGCGCGCCTTGGCGACCGCGGCTTCAAAGTCTTTCTCGCTGCCCGGCTTGACGTCGATTTGTGCGATTTCGGTGATCATGGGATTTACGGCCTTTTCCGAGGGAATTCACGTCTCTACCGCAACCGCCGCAAAAGAAAAAGGCGCCTCGCGGCGCCCCCAGCATCCTGTTTTGCCGACTGCTCAGTTCAACAGCAGCACCGCGCCGGCGACCATCAGCGCGCAACCGATGAACATCACCAGCGGCCAGGGGCTGCGCGGCGGGGCATAGTGTCCCTGCGCACGCCGTTCGGTGATCAGCGCGGTCTCGAACTCGTCGGAACTTGAGAACATGCAGGCGAATCCGCTGCGTGCCGACGCCGCGGCAGCTTCGAGCGAGACCAAGGCGGCGTGGGCATTCTGTCTGCGGATCGTATCCATGTGCGGATGATAGGAAGCGAATGGTAAAGGGGCGGTTAACCATTCGCCGCCGCCGGTGGCTCGCTTATGCAAGGCGCGGTATGCCGGGTTGCCGGCGCGGATGACCGGCGAGGCCTGCGGACTTTCGCCGCCACTTTTCCAGCGACAACGGCAGTTCCTCGGCCGCCTCGACCCGATTGCGGCCATTGCGTTTGGCCTGATAGAGCGCGGTATCGGCCGCCGCCAGCAGCACCTCGAGTTCGGTGCCCGCCGGGCCGCCCGCTACGCCGATGCTGACGGTGGTATCCACGGGGCCGTCCTCGACCACAATTCCCGAACTCGCGAAGCTTTCGCGGACGCGTTCGGCTGCGATCACGCCTTCCTCCAGCGAACAGGGCAGCAATGCCGCGAACTCCTCGCCGCCGATTCGCCCCGACAGGTCGGTGATGCGCAAGGTGTTGATCACGACCGTGGCGAATAGTTTGAGAATCTCGTCGCCGGCCGGATGGCCGAAGCGGTCGTTGATCGATTTGAAGTGGTCGATATCGAAGATCAGCACCGTCGCCGGCCGGCCGGCATTGGCTTCGCGCTCGATCACCCGCGACGTCGCCTCGGCAAAGCCGCGGCGATTGAACATGCCGGTCAAAGGATCCATCGAGGCCGCCGTCTTATGCGCGGTCACCGTGCGCTCCGAGACCAGCATGAAGATGACGAACACGGTACCGACTGCGTAGAGCACGAGTTCGACGGAGAACACGGTGACCCAGATGCTGCTGCCGAACGCGCCGTCATGCGGACGCAGCAGGTCGCCCAGGAGAATTGGCAGCATCAGCACGAAACCATGCAGCACGGGCACCGCGACGGTCGGCCAGCGCTTTTGCAGGGTGCGGCGGCGTTCGGACCAAAGTTCCGTGGCGGTCAGTGCCGCATAGATCGCCACGATGCCGGCGCCGATCGTCAAGCGCAGCGGCGAACTCTCGGGCCCCAGCGTCATGACGGCGGCTATCCAGGCGATGGCGCCGAGCACCAGCCCCGGCAAATTGGGCTTGCGGCCATGGAACACCCGCGAGGCGTTCCACACCATGCCGCAAGCCACAAAGCCGACCGCATCGAGCGCCAGCGACAACATCGCGCCAAGCGCCGCGCCGGCAAGCGTTCCGAGCGCGACGGATGCTGCGCCAAGCAGATAAGCAGTACCCCACCATTTCAACGCCGGGATATTCTCCTGCTTGCCGAAAAACAGCAGCATGGCTCCCAGCATCGCCGCAACCATCGTGGCAACGAGATAAAGCGTGGAAGTATCGAGCGACATAGGTCTACCACCGAAAGAGTGTGATGCAGCGTGACCGGCACCGGCTGAAGACAGAGGCGCCGTCACCATCCCGCAATTTACGGCGGCCATCTTTGAAATCCGTTTGCGCGTGCCCGCAAGTTTTCCGGAAAAACTACCTCAACTCCTCTGCAATCCGTCAACAAAAGGGCGCCAGCGCATGATCCGCCAAAGTGTGAGCGGTTTGGCGATCAGATCATGCGCCCTTTTTAATAAATTAGAGCGCGACCGGCGTTGCCGATCGCGCTCCAGGGCGCCCCTTCGAGTTTCATATACGCCGCATTCGCGGCTATTTTTATCGAAGCGATTAGCGCTTCGAGAACTGGAACGACTTGCGCGCCTTGGCGCGGCCGTACTTCTTGCGCTCGACCACGCGCGAGTCGCGCGTCAGGAAGCCGCCCTTCTTCAGAACGGTGCGCAGATCCGGTTCGAAATAGGTCAGCGCCTTGGAGATGCCGTGACGCACCGCACCTGCCTGGCCCGACAGGCCGCCACCGGCCACCGTACAGACGATATCGTATTGACCGGCACGGGCGGCGGCGACCAGCGGCTGCTGGATCATCATCCGCAGCACCGGACGGGCGAAATAGACTTCGACCTCGCGGGTATTGACCGTGACCTTGCCGGCGCCGGGCTTGATCCAGACGCGGGCGACCGCGTCCTTGCGCTTGCCGGTGGCATAGGCGCGGCCGTGCTTGTCGACCTTCTTGACGTATTTCGGAGCTTCGGGTGCTGCCGGCTTCAACTGCGACAACTGATCGAGAGACTGCATGGTATCGGACATCTTATGCGGCCCTCATGTTCTTGCGATTCATCGAAGCGATATCCACGGTCTCGGGTTGCTGGGCCTCGTGCGGATGCTCCGGGCCGGGATAAACCCGCAGATTGCCGAACTGCACCCGGCCCAATGGCCCGCGCGGAATCATGCGCTCGATGGCTTTTTCGACCACGCGCTCGGGGAAACGGCCCTCGAGGATCGATTTTGCGGTGCGCTCCTTGATGCCGCCGATGAAGCCGGTGTGGTTGTAATAGACCTTGTTGTCGCGCTTGCGCCCGGT
Source organism: Bradyrhizobium sp. (assembly GCF_004799405.1). Lineage (GTDB taxonomy): Bacteria > Pseudomonadota > Alphaproteobacteria > Rhizobiales > Xanthobacteraceae > Bradyrhizobium. The sequence goes on along the minus strand of NZ_SSMW01000056.1, from coordinate 13,660 downwards.
CAGCACCGCATGCGCCGCGTTGATGATGATGACGTGGTCGCCGCAATCGACGTGGGGCGTGTAGGTCGGCAGGTGTTTGCCGCGAAGCCGCATCGCGACCAGCGAAGCGAGCCGACCGACCACCAGACCCTTGGCGTCAATCAGCACCCACTTCTTCGTCACTTCGGCGGGCTTTGCCGAAAAGGTTTTCATGTGAGGAAATCCGTGAAAGGGGACATCGGCGCCGACAGCGCCGAACTGCGGGGTTTCTAGATAACGGCGCCGCGCGCGTCAATGCCACACGATGTAAATTAGTGTTTATAAAACAATAGCTTATAAATATGGTGCGATACTACCATACAAAACATCAAGTATTTGGAATGGAATAGGTCGCAGTCACATGGGCGACCGGATCCGGCGAGGTCCCCGACAGCAAATTGATCTCGCCGACCGCCAGCCGCTTGCCCAGCTTCAATAGCCGCGCTGCCGCCAGCACATCCTGGCCCGGCTGGCCCTTGCGCAGAAAATTGATGTTGAGACTGGTCGTAACCGCAAGGCCAACCGGGCCAATCGCCGACAGCAGCACCACATACATGGCGCAATCCGCCAGCGCCATCAGCGTCGGTCCCGAGATCGTGCCGCCCGGACGGAGCATCCGCTCGCTGTAGCGCTGACGCAGCAGGCAGGATTCACCATCGGCGCTCTCGATCGATATGTCGCCGCTGCTGAAAGTCTGCGGAAATTCGACCTGGAGAAACTTCTCCAGTTCGGCCACGTTCATCTTCGCAATTGCCATGTCGCTCCGCCTGCCCTCGCCTCTTCCCGGTTGTTACATTAGGATGACGACCAGCCCCAAGTGGATATTTCGTGGATATTTCGCGGATATTTCGATGACGAGCCAGACCGCACGCGCCGCTTCGCCACAATCGCCTGCTCTGCTGCAGGAAACGGTCGGCAGCATCCGTGTGCTGACGCTTAACCGGCCTGAATCCCGCAACAGCCTGTCGGAGGGCCTGATCGCCGAACTGCATGCGGCGCTGAACGCCATTCACGACGACGCGCACGTCCGCGCGGTGGTGATCGCGGCCAGCGGTCCGGCGTTTTCCGCCGGGCACGACATGAAGGAACTGACGGCGCGCCGCGCCGACGCCGATCGCGGTCGCGCCTATTTCGCCCGGATGATGACCGCCTGTAGCGCGATGATGCAGGCCATCGTGCACTTGCCCAAGCCCGTCGTTGCCGCGGTCCAGGGCATCGCCACCGCCGCCGGATGCCAGTTGGTGGCGAGTTGCGATCTGGCGGTGGCATCGGAGGCTGCGAGCTTCGCCACCCCTGGCGTCGATATCGGTCTGTTCTGTTCGACGCCGATGGTGGCGCTGTCGCGCAATATTCCGCGCAAGCAGGCGATGGAAATGCTGCTCACGGGTGAGCCGGTTTCGGCACAAACGGCGCGCGAGATCGGCCTCGTCAACCACGTCGTTGCCGCCGGCTCCGAGCGGGATGAGGCGATTAGGCTGGCGCAAAAGGTCGCGCTCAAGTCCGCCTACACCGTCAAGCTCGGCAAGGCCGCGTTCTACCGCCAGGCCGAAATGAATCTCGCGGACGCCTATCGCTATGCGGCGGAGGTGATGACCGAAAACATGATGGCCCGCGACGCCGAGGAAGGCATCGGCGCATTCATCGAAAAGCGCGAGCCGAAGTGGCAGGACAAATGAATCACGACGCCTATGGCGACGATTATATCCGCGAAATCCTGCACGGCGTGAAATCGATTGCGATGGTCGGGGCCTCCCCCGTCAACGTGCGGCCGAGTTACTTCGCCTTCAAGTATCTGGCGCAGCGCGGCTACGACATGATCCCGGTCAATCCCGGCCACGTCGGCAAGAGCCTGCTTGGCAAACCCTTCGTCGCCTCGCTGCTCGATATCGGTCGCCCCGTCGACATGATCGACATCTTTCGCAGTTCGAGCCACATCATGCCGGTCGTGGATGAAGCGCTGAAGCTGATGCCGCTGCCGAAAGTGATCTGGATGCAGCTCGGCGCGCGCGACGATGCGGCGGCCGCCAAGGCGGAGGCCGCCGGTCTCAAGGTGGTGATGAACCGCTGCCCCAAGATCGAATACGGGCGGCTGTCGTCGGAGATTTCCTGGATGGGCGTCAATTCGCGCACCATCAGCGCCAAGCGCGCGCCGATGCCGACCCGCGGCATGCAGCTTTCCCTTAATCGCATGAGCGTCGGTGGCGGCGAAACTGGCGCGTCCGACCGCGCCGCGAAAAACAAAAGCGATTCCGCCTGACGCGCTTGCGAGAAGTTTCTTTCACAATTGCCGCAATGCGAAGCACGGCCGTTCCGAAGCCGCGCCTGAACGGTTGACCGCCTTGACGGCGGACGCCGACGCCCGCAGCATGACCGGCGGCAAGACTTCAATCGAGCAGAACAAGGACACAACCTATGACCGATCGTCTTCCCGGATTTTCCACCCTCGCCGTCCATGCCGGTGCGCATCCCGATCCCACCACCGGCGCGCGGGCGACGCCGATCTATCAGACCACGTCGTTCGTGTTCAACGATGCCGACCACGCCGCATCGCTGTTCGGACTGCAGGCGTTCGGAAATATCTACACCCGGATCGGAAATCCGACCCAGGCGGTGCTGGAAGAACGCGTCGCAGCCCTCGAAGGCGGCACCGCAGCACTCGCCGTCGCATCGGGACACGCCGCACAGGTCGTGGTGTTTCAGCAGTTGCTCAGGCCCGGCGACGAAATCATCGCGGCGCGGAAACTCTATGGCGGCTCGATCAACCAGTTCACCCACGCCTTCAAGAGTTTCGGCTGGAACGTGATGTGGGCCGATCCGGATGAGATCGAAAGCTTCGAGCGCGCGGTGACGCCGCACACCAAGGCGATCTTCATCGAGTCGATCGCCAATCCCTCCGGCTCCATCACCGACATCGAGGCGATTTCCGCGGTCGCCCGCAAGGCCGGCGTGCCCCTGATCGTCGACAACACCCTGGCGACGCCTTACCTGATCCGCCCGATCGACCACGGCGCCGATATCGTGGTGCATTCGCTGACGAAATTCCTCGGCGGTCACGGCAACTCGATCGGCGGCATCATTGTCGATGCCGGCACCTTCGACTGGTCGAAGGACAACAAATATCCGATGCTGAGCGAGCCGCGCCCGGAATATCACGGCATCAAATTGCAGGAGACCTTCGGCAATTTCGCCTTCGCGATCGCCTGCCGGGTGCTCGGCCTGCGCGACCTCGGTCCTGCGATCTCGCCGTTCAACGCCTTCCTGATCCTCACCGGCATCGAGACGCTTCCGCTGCGCATGCAGAAGCATTGCGAGAACGCCAAGGCGGTCGCGGAATGGCTGCTGGCGCATCCGGCGGTGGCGGCGGTCAACTATGCCGGGCTGTCGGGCGATAAATATAACAATCTGGCGCGCAAATATGCGCCCAAGGGCGCCGGTGCGGTCTTCACCTTCAGCCTCAAGGGCGGTTACGACGCCGGCGTCAAGCTGGTGTCGAACCTGAAACTGTTCTCGCATCTGGCCAATGTCGGCGACACCCGCTCGCTGGTGATTCACCCGGCATCGACCACCCACAGCCAGCTCGACGATGCCGCCAAGGCCAAATCGGGCGCCGGCCCCGACGTGGTGCGGCTGTCGGTTGGCATCGAGGACAAGGACGATCTGATCGCCGACCTGGAGCAGGCGCTGAGCGCGTAACGCGCGCGCGCCTTCTCGTTCATTTGCGAGCGGTCGATTGACCGCCCTTTAGCCATGTTTCTCGCTTGGGAGCGGGTCGAAGCTGCGGCGTCGCGCCCGTTGCGATATGCTGAGCCCGAATCACAATTCGGGAGCGGCCGATGTTGCGCTGGGCGATTCTGTTTATTTTCGCGGCGGCAATTGCCGCGACGGGCCCGGCTATCGCCGCCGATACGCCGGTCACGCCGCATGTCAGGAAGTCGGCGCGAGCCAAATTGCCGCCGGGACTCCCGCGCACGCACTACGATTACCGGACGACCCTGACCTACGATGCGCCCGCGCCGCCGCTCCAGGTCTATGTCGAACGCGACCCCGACCTGCTGTTCACGCCGAGCATTCCCTACGTTCCGCTGCCGGGCCGAAGGCCGTTCCTGCCGGGATCCTCGTCGCTGCCGGGCTATTATGGATCGGATCGCACGCTGGATTACCAAGGTGCGTATTACGGTGGCCCGAACATCAGCTATTGGGACCGCCTGCCCTACGCCTGCGGCGTTTACGGCTACTGCTAGATAAGTCGTCGTGCCTCTTGGTATTGCCGAGCGCCGGTCTACCGCCTGGCTGGATAGACCTGGCTGTTTGCGGTAAATCCAGTCGATGGAATCCTCCGTCGGAATTTACCAGCCTTTTTACAAGTCTTCGCTGATCAAGCGATTGGACCCCGGATTTATCCCGCTGGATTGGCTGTCCAATCCCACGCCCGCTCTGCGCGAACTGGCGCTCCACCATCACATCGCGCAAAACAAGCTCTTTGCGAGACATCGGCTAACCGGACTTTTCTCGCCGAAATTCTTTTCGAAAACCGGATTGCATTCTCAAAGGGATTACGACTGGATCGCTGAAAGCCCGGGCCACGACATCTACCTGATCAGTGGTGGATGTCACGTTCCGTACCTCCATTACAACGGCGTTGTCCGCAACCAGATATTGCATAGTCCAGAGTTCGAAGAACGGATGAGCGACCTCTGCGGGAAGATAGGATTCGAACTCCCGGAAGAATTCCCGCGTCAGACCAATGCAAACCGCAGCGGGTGCAGTTATTGGGTCGCGTCAGCGACGTTTTGGGAGAACTGGATTGCCGACGTAGTTGCGCCGATCTTCGCGCTGATCGGCAAATCCAGCGAAACCGATGAGATTTTCGCCTATGCCAAACATGCGGCTCCAGCCCCCGTTTATATCCTGACGTTCATTTATGAGCGTCTGATAGACTATTACATCGAGCGGAACAGGATCGATGCGATCTACTATCCGTGGGATGCGCAGAGCATTCTGTCCCTGGACTACGACCCTTCCGTTAGAGCGTATCTCGAGGTCATGATTCCACTCGTGGACCGTATTGACGCGTCGAGACAGTGGAGCGACAGGGACAAGGCCTGGTTGCGCGAACGATATGCCGCCCTGACTTTGACGGGCATTGGATTGGAAATGGTGACAGCGGATTCGGCGGATTACGATCTACCCAGGCGTTATCCAAACGAAGTGCCGTGACCACGGCATCGCGGTCATGGCCGACTTGCTGTACGCTAAAATGCCTGCTTGGCGCGGAGCGCCCGGGCTTTTGGCTCGACCTCAGCGCGCATGAAGTCAGCCCGCTTCATCAATTCATCGAAACGCGTACTACGAAGAGGCAGCGGAGTTCTGCGCAGCATGCGCTCGACGCATCGCCACAGGATTATCGCGTGGACCGGCGAGACCAAAGCGGCTTGCCGGGCCGTACGCTCGTCGTAGCCGAGAAGTTTCTCGCCGAGATCGCACCAGGCCTCGTAAACCCCGGTATTGCGGTCGCCGAAATTCAACGGCTCGAAGGCCAAAGGTGACAGCGGTTCAATCGCATTGGCCCGCTTGAACCGCCAAACCTGGATCGTGGAGGCGAAGGCGACGAGATGCAGCCATTCGTGAAGCAGCGTGGTGCCGAGCAACTGGCCGAGACGGCGGTCGGGCTTATAGAGCACGATCAGGCTGAAATTGGTGGCATGGCCCAGATGATAGAACTCGTCGTCCCTGACCTTGCGCACCCAGGGATCGAGGAACGAGCTTTCGTCGCTCAGATGCAGGCGCCGAACGCGACGTAGATCAGGCAATTCGCGCAACAGCGCGAGCGCCTGTGAGGCATCGATACGCTCGTAATCGGCGATCCGGTCGGGAATCTCGATCTCGGCCTTGCAGCCGGCTACGCGATAGATTCGCATCACAACAGGCTGCTGCACCGTGCCGTCGCGCAGGAAAGCCTTCAGTGTCGGAAAGCGCGAGGCATCCGTCGCCACGAACAGCGTCACCGCGCGGGTATAGATCCGTGAAAATCCGCTCGCCGCCGCCTGTGGCGGAGCGGTGGTCCGGATCGGACCAAACTTGCCGCCGACCTGCGGCGTGTTGCGGTAGAGAAAACCGCGGACAAGCAGCGCAAAAAACACGAAAACGATGATGGACTGGAGCACGATCATTGTCTTGCGGCGGATTTGGCTGGCGCTTGGCGCCCGCCTTACGGCTTCGCCGTGCGCATCGCGGCCTTTTCCTCGCGGGCCAGCCGCGCGTTGCGCTGGACCACCGAATAGGTCGCCAGCGCAAACACGATCACCAGAAGCTGCGCCGACACCGCCTCGACCGTCGGATTGAGCCCGATGGCGTCGAACCACTTCAGGCTTTCCAACTGAGTGAACGGCAGTATCGATTGTTCCTGGAATTCCTGCACCGCCTCGCCGATGAACTTGATCGCCATCGCAAACAAAAATGCTGAGGTGATGATGAACAGCGGCCGCAGCGGAATTTTCTGCGCGATCATGTTGATGAAATAGAACAACACCACAAGACCGGCCGTCGCCGTCGCAAGTCCGGCAAACAGGCCGGCGCTCCAGCCGCCTTCGGCGCCAGCCAGTGCATTGATGAACAGCACGGTTTCGGCACCTTCGCGAAATACCGCAAGGAAGGCCAGTGCTGCGACCGCCCAGACGGTATCCTGCGTTAGCGCATTATCGGCCTTGTGGGCCAGGTATTCCTGCCAGCCGCGCGGATCCTGCTTCACCATCAGCCAGCCGCTGACATAGAGCATCAGGCTTGCGGCGACGAGAATGATGATGCCTTCGAGAATGTCGCTGTGCTCGCCCGAATTGAGCACCGCAAACAGCCATGCGGCGACGATGCTGGCGCCGATCGCGGCAAGTGCGCCGCCGTACAACGCCTGGAGGCGATGGCCGGCGCCGGCCTTGGTCAGATAGCCCGCCAGTGCTGCGATCACCAGCATGGCCTCCAGCCCCTCGCGAAGCAGGATGATGGCGGCTTGAATGAATGCAGATGACATGAGCAAACCTGGATTTGGGGTGTGGCCCGTTTTATCGTCCAGCCGGTCCAAGTAAAGCAGTGCTGCGCCACACGACTTCGTTAGCGCGCGGGTGGGATCAAAAAAGCCCCGTAAACAGCGCACTTCTGCATTCGCGCTGCAAATTAGAATCGCTCAATTCAGCCGGTCTGGCCGACCGGCAGCACCAGTTCTTGCCGCGCCGATTCCGGCTGCCGTGCCGCCAATCGTTCGGCCTGGACAACCGCCAGCGTCAAAACCGCGATCGCAGCCGCCTGATGCGTCAATGCCAGGTCGATCGGAACCTGGTTCAGCAGCGTGAGAATACCCAGCGTCGCCTGCAACGCTATGACGGCCACGAGCCACAAGGCGCCGTTGACCGCCGGCGTCCCTGCCCGCGAACGGATGGCATCGAGCGCATGCAGGACCGCCAGCACCAACAGCGCGTAAGCCGTCATACGATGCTCGAACTGCACCGTCAGCGCATTGTCGAACAGGTTGCGCCACCACGGCGCCTCGAAAAACAGCCGCGCGCCGGACGGAATCAACGCGCCGTCGATATCCGGCCAGGTATTATAGACCCTGCCCGCGCGCAGGCCTGCGACCAGCGCGCCCAGATAAAGCTGCACGAAGGTCAGCACCAGCAAAACCGCGCTGGTGATCTTCAGCCGCCAAGACGCAACCGGCGGCGGGCGGTCTGCCATCCGCCGCAGCGTCCAGACGATGCCGGCGAAAATCAAGAGCGCCAGCACCAGATGGGTCGCAAGGCGATATTGCGAAACTTCGATCCTCTGCGAAAGTCCCGAGGCCACCATCCACCAGCCGACCGCGCCCTGCAGCGCGCCGAGGCCGAAAATCAGCCACAGCCGGCGCGCCAGATCGGCGCTCAAAACGCCGCGCCACAGAAACCACAGGAACGGCAGCAGGTAGGCGGCGCCGATCGCGCGCCCGAGCAGCCGGTGGCTCCATTCCCACCAGAAAATCGTCTTGAACTCGGCAAGATTCATCCCGGCGTTGAGTTCTCGATATTGCGGGATGGTCTTGTAGGCCTCGAACGCCTGCCTCCATTGCGCCTCGTCGAGCGGCGGCACAATGCCCTCGACCGGCTTCCACTCGACGATCGAAAGCCCTGACTCAGTCAGGCGCGTCGCGCCACCGACCAACACCATGACCGCGATCAGCGCGGCGACCGCCAGCAGCCACCATCTGACGGTGCGGTTATCCGGGGTGTGTGGTGCGGGAACGGCGGTCATCGAAGCTGCGCTTGAATGAATTGGCGCGCCCCTTATAGTCCGCCCCTTCCCGCGCGCAAGGCGCTGCACCGACACGAGCCGCACATTCACGTCATGACGATACGTACCCGCAAATTCCTTGGAACCGTCGCGCTCCTGGTGCTGGTCGTGGTGTGGTCGCTGATGGGGATGACGGTGGCGCAGACGCCGTGGCTGGCGAATTCCGGGCTGCTGCAGGCGATTTTCTATGTCGTCGCCGGCATTGGATGGGTGCTGCCGGCCATGCCGATCGTCAGTTGGATGGCGCGCCCGGACGCCTAGAAATCACCAGCTCGCCCGGCGGCCTTGCGCGGCGAAACGTGATGCCTGAAAGCAGCACGCGCATGATGCGCAGCGAACGCCGCCGGCCATCCCAGCTGATGCGCGGCAGCGCGTGCAGATTGGTCCGGCCTTCGATTTCGACCACGCCCGGTATCGCCGATGCCGCGCTGGTAAAGCCTGCTTCCTCCGCCATCCCGGCATGTCGCCGGTTCCAGGACGCGCGATCGCCGAACGGATAGGCGAAATGCCTGATATCGCGGTGGAACGCGGTTTGCGCGACCGCTTTCCCCATCGTGATCTCGCGCAGCGCGTCGGCGTCCTTCAGGTTCGCCAGCACGGGATAGTTCACGGTCGCGCTTCCAATCGTCACGAGCGGATCGGCCGCAAGCCTGGCGAGTTGTTCCCAGTCCAGCGACGCTTCACGCGTCAGCGCGGCGAGGTCGATCGAATATCGCTTGCAGAGATCGTTGATAGCGAAGGAGAGATCGGATGGCGGCAGCGAGCGCATCCAGCCGTCGAGAAAAGCGTAGAGTTGATATTTCTCGGCGGTACTGCGGGTGTTGAAACGCTGTACGTTGCGATCCATCACAAGGCTGACGCGGTCCTGGCGCGCGATCACGGCTTCAAGCGCCAGCCACCATGCTTCACCGAGGCCGTCGGGAAACGCGGTCGGCAGATAGACGGTGAAGGGAACGCCGTGTTGCGACAGCACCGGATAGGCCGACGTCATCAGATCCTTGTAGCCCCCGTCGAAGGTCAGGCACGCAAACCGTCTTGGCGAGGCCAGCGTCACCGCCCGCCGGCAAGCCTCGTCGATGTCGACGATATCGAAATTCCAGCGCTTCAAGGCCCGGATCGTTCGATCGAGAAATCCGGGTGTGATTTCCCGCGATTTGAGCGGCTGAAAGCGCGCATCGCGCCGCGGACGTACGCGCTCGAACCGCAGCACGACGCCGGCGACGCCGGCCTGCCGCTGGCTCATCAACGCCGAGCCGTTGAAATAGGCGAGCTCGAGCCTGAGCCTCGTCAAAAATCTGTTGTCGGATGGCAAGTCCCGCCCCTCAATGCGGCTGTTCCTGCCCTGCCGCGGCCGCATTGTCATTACTCTTTGTTGACATTTCTTTGCAAAGGTCGGCCAAAGCCGAAAAATGTAAATAATTCCCTTCAGACGGGTTTCGTAATGACCATGGCTGCCGCGATCGAAAGCCGGACTGCGGAAGCGCCAGCGTGGTCGAAAACCAGCCGCATCGCCAGCGTCGAAATTTTCCGCGATCTTGCCCAGGCCGAGACGATCTGGCGTGAATTTGAGGGCCGGCAGCCATTCTCCACGCCGTATCAGCGGTTCGATTTTTTGAGCGCCTGGCAACGTCAGGTCGGCGAGCGCGGGAACCTGTCCCCCTTCATCGTGATTGCCTATGGCACGGAGCGCCGGCCGCTGATGCTGCTGCCGCTCGTGCTCAACCATGAACACGGCGTGCGCACCGTCTGTTTCATGGGCGGCAAGCACGCGACCTTCAATATGGCGCTGTGGGACAGGGATTTTGCCGCCGACGCAACCCGCGCCGATCTCGACGCGCTGATATCGGCCATACGCGCGCGATCCGAAGCCGACGTGCTGGCGCTGACGCAACAGCCGTTGCGCTGGCAGGATTTGCGCAATCCCATGGCGCTGGTGCCGAACCAGCCTTGCGCCAACGACTGTCCGCTGATGGTCATGGTGCCGGATCAGCCGCCGGCGGCGCGGATCAGCAGTTCGTTCCGCCGCCGGTTGAAAGGCAAGGAACGCAAGCTGCAGGCATTGCCAGGCTATCGCTATGACATCGCAACCGCCGATGCCGACATCAAGCGATTGCTCGACTGGTTCTTCTCGGTCAAGCCGCTGCGGATGGCCGAGCAGAGGCTGCCCAACGTGTTCGCCGAACCCGGCGTCGAGGAATTCATCCGCAGTGCCTGCATGACGCAGCTTGCGAGCGGCGGTCGCGTCATCGACATCCATACCCTCGAATGCGACGACGAGGTGATCGCGATCTTCGCCGGCGTCGCCGACGGGCGTCGTTTTTCGATGATGTTCAACACCTACACGATGTCGGGCAGTTCGCGCTACAGCCCCGGCCTCATCCTGATGCGCAACATCATCGACCACTATGCCGAGCGCGGCTACCTCGCGCTCGATCTTGGAATCGGATCGGATGAATATAAGCGGCTGTTCTGCAAAAGCGACGAGCCGATCTTCGACAGCTTCATCCCGCTCAGCCGCCGCGGCTCTATCGCGGCGACCGCGATGTCAGGCCTCAACCGCGCCAAGCATCTGGTGAAGCATAACCCCGCGCTGTTCGAGATGGCGCAACGGCTGCGCAGCGCCTTTCGCTAGTCGGTTCCCACGTTCAGGCCGCCACCACCCGCGGGCCAGGCTCGACCGCATCGGACGTTTGCGACGGCCCGCTCAGCATCGTCACTTCCATAAAACCCACCGCGCGAAGCTGATCGCACATCAGGTTGCGGGCGTCGGCGGCCATCGATGCCTCCGGCACCACGACGGCGCGGGCATTCGCCGTCAGCAATTCCGCCGGCAGATCGGAAGCGGCGCCGGCATCGAGCAACACATGGTCGTAGACCCTGAGCAGCGCATCGATCGCAAGCGTGAGCCGCGGCGACTGCAGCAGCGCGCGGTCCGAGCCCGGAGCGCCGGAGCTAACGAGGTGGACCCGCGACAACCGGTCCCTGGTGATCACTTGCGAAAACGAAGCCTCGCCCAGCATCAGTTCCGCAAGGCCCGGGGCGGCCGGATCGACCGACACCGCCGGGATCGTCGGCGACGCCGCCGACAAGTCGACCACCACCACCCTTGCGCTGCGCGCCATCAGGCGCGCCAGGGTCAGCGCCGTCAGTGTGATGCTCTCGCCCGCGGCGGTGCCGAGAATGGTGATCTTGCGCGCCGCCTCGCCGGCATTGCGCAAGCGATCGGCGAGCTGCTCGATTTCGGTGGGTTCAGGCGTGATGCCGGAATAAGGTTCGGGGATCGACGCAGCGGCATCGGGGGCTGCGGCGACTTCGACCGCCGGCGCGCGAACAAAGGCCGGCGATGCAGCGAACGCCGCCGCGGCGCGGGGCGCGGTCATGTGCAACAGTTCGCCGGTGACGATCGTGCCGGCGCTGAGCATCAACGTCGCCAACGTCGCGATCAGCACGATCGGCAGCTTCTTGGGGTATGCGGGGGTGTTGGAGACACTGGCGCGTGAAATAATGCGGCCGTCCGCCGGCGTTGCGTCGATGTTCTCGCGCGTGGTCGCCTCGCGGTATTTCGCCAGATAGGATTCCAAGAGGTCGCGCTGCGCCTTGGCTTCCCGCTCGAGCGCCCGAAGCTGCACGTCCTGGCCGTTGGTCGAAGTCGCCTGCTTCTTCAATTGCTCGAGGCTGGCGCTGAGGCCCTCGACCCTGCCGCCGGCGATGCGCGCGTCGCTGTCGAGCGAGCGGGAGATCTTGCTGGCCTCTTCGCGAATTTGATGGTCGAGGTCGGCAAGCTGCGCCTTCAGTTCCTTGATGCGCGGATGGTTGTCGAGCAGCGTCGAGGATTGCTCGGCCAGTTGCGCACGCAGCGTGACGCGCTGTTCGGACAGCCGGCGGATCATTTCGGAATTGAGAACCTCGGAAGCCTCGATCGGCTTGCCGCTCTGGAGCATTTCGCGGATCAGCCGCGCCTTGGACTCCGCATCGGACTTCAGCGCGCGGGCGTTGTTCAATTGCGTGTTCAACTCGCCCATCTGCTGGTTGGACAGCGTGGTATTGTTGGTGCCGACGAACAGGCTCGATTTCGAACGGAAATCCTCGACGCGGGATTCGGCGTCCGCGACCTTCTTGCGCAGATTGTCGATTTCGGTGGACAGCCACTGGCTGGCGGATTTGGCCTGCTCCTGCCGCGCGTTCTGCTGCAGCACCAGATAGCCTTCCGCGATCGAGTTGGCGACGCGTGCCGCCAGTTCGGGATCGCGCGACTGGAATTCGATGACGATGACGCGCGATTTGTCGATCGCATAGGCGGTGAAGCGATCGAAATAGGCGTCCAGCACGCGCTCTTCCGGCGTCAGCGAGAACGGGTCGCGGCCGATCCCGAACAGGGCCAGCAGCGACTTGACCGGCGAAAGGCCCTGCAGCACCGGATCGAACTCCGGCCGCTCGGCGAGCTTGTTTTTCTTGATGATGTCGCGGGCGAGATCGCGCGACAGCAACAACTGGACCTGGCTTGTGACGGCCTCGGCATCGAGTGCCGCGCGCTGTTCGTCGTTGCGCTCGCCATTGGGCCGCAGGAAAACGTTCTCGCGGCCATCGATTAGGATGCGCGCTTCGGATTTGTATCGCGGCGTAATCAGGTTGACGGTTGTGATCGAAAGAACGGCGACAAGCACCGTCGGAACGATGATCCAGCCCCGCTTGCGCACCAGCGCCTGGCCCAGCGCTCGCAAATCCAGTTCGCCGGATTGAGACGCGACGGCCGGCATGGGGGTCGCCGGCGCGGGCTTTGCAACAGCCCTCTCGACCGGCGCCTTGTCCTTGTCCGCACGCCAGAACGCTAAACGCATCACACACACCCCGCGAGACGCAACTGATCCACCTGACGCGGGCGATTACACTCCATTAAGGTTTCTGCTGGGTTAATTCAGCCGATTTGCCGGGCTGATATCGCCGGGCCAAACCCTCGCACTCATCCTTTGTTAACCATGAAAGTTCTTAATCGGAATCAATACTTATCAGGGTTGTCCGATGCGAGGCCTGCGCGCCGTTGTTTGTTGTTTGCTCGCCGCGCTCGCTCTGTCGGGCTGCATGCACACCTCAGGTCCGGTCGCGGTGGCGCAGCCGCAGGGCAGTCTCGATGACGTGGCTTACGCGCCAGTCCCGGTTGCCTATGCGGCAGCGCCTGTCCCCGTCGCTTACGACACAGCCTATCGACTCGATGCCGGCGACAAATTGCGGATCGTGGTCTTTGGCCAGGAAGGCCTCACCAACACCTATGCGATCGATGCCGGCGGCTCCATCACCATGCCCCTGATCGGCGCGGTGCCGGCGCGCGGGC
>NZ_SSMW01000055.1 GCF_004799405.1 Bradyrhizobium sp. | reverse complement strand
CGATCGCCATAGCCGGAATAGCCACGCTGCCGAGCAGGCCGCAGTTAGGAAATTCGGAGTAGCCGATGATCCATGGCGGGCCCTGGTAGGCGACATAGAGCTTGACCGGCTCGATGCCGAAAATCGCCGCGCTGTGCATCGCGATCGGCAGCCAGAGGCTGCGTCCCCCGACGAGGTAGGCGAGCCCGAACAGGCAACTGACGATGAACAACCCCCAGGCCGGCTGCCAGATCGACCTGTCCGGGGCGGGTGTCTTGATGAAATGCATTGATGCGAAAATCGCCGAGGTCACCATGATCGCCAGCGCGGCGTATCCGCGTCCTTCCGGAAACGACCGTAGCAATTTTTCCAGCAGCACGCCTCGAAAAACGGCCTCCTCCAGCGTCGCCAGCGGCAACGGTCCGATGAAACGCCTCAACAGCTTGATCCGGCGCGTCGCCGCGTCATGTTTTGGCTGGATGCGCACCCAGCCAACCGTGATGCACAGCGCGTACATGAGCCATATCGGAAGCAGCATGATCCAGAACGCGACGATGATGTCGCGCCAGGGAACCGGGGTCGGAAACTCCTGATGAAACCATTCTCGCGGAGAAATGCCGAGCGCCAGCGGAGTGCCGAAAATGATGATGAACCAGCCAATGTGGATCATCACGCGGCTGGTCACCTTGACGCGCGGATCGCTCGTCTCGAAACGCAGGGGCCACGCCAGCGGCTCGCCGATTTGCCATAGCGCGATACTCTGGGCGGCCCACAGCAGACCGAGGCCGAACGCTGCGACCCCCAAGACAATAAGAAAGTTCAACTCATGTCTCCGTTCGGGGGGTCTTGCGCAGGAAATGCGTCCAGCGCTTGTCGAGCCAGAACAGCCAGATCTCCGGATTCGCGCGCAATTTATCTTCGAACCAGCGACACCAGTCCTGCGCACACGTGCGAATGGCGGTGTCGCGGTCGGTATGATCCGGCTGCGGCGCACGCTCGAACGAAAGCACCACGCTGGAATCGGATTGCCATACCGTGGAAAAACGAACCATGGGGCATTTGCCGTCACGGCAAAGGCGAAAGCGCCGCTCCTGAGTCTGGCGCGGCGTCCGAAAATCGAAACTTCAACACCTTCGTCCGGATCGGCCAGCAGATCCGGCGCGATCAGCAGTACTTTGCCGGCCTTGAAAACTTTCAAATAAGCGACGGCATCCCTGACTGTCGATGGCTGCGCCGGCCGCAGCAGGATTTCCACGTCCAGCGCGCTGTACCATCGGGCTTTCCGAGCGGCCCGCTCGGCCGTCGGCGCCTGCCGTACCAGCATGACGAAGGGATGTCTGCGGGCAACGACGGCCATCATGAGTTCATGGCCGATAAAATGCGGCACGCACAGCACGACGCCGCGTCCCTCCGCGACGGCCTCGTCGAGAACTTCGATGGATTGATCCAGCTTGACTTCGTTGACGACGGGTGTGTCCCAGAGACCGCGATGGAAAACCGCCAGTTGACTGGAATACAGCCATCCGACGCGACGGAAATAGCGGCGCGCGGCCCCCGCCGGGACGCTGTCGCCAAGCCCCAGGCGCATGTTTTCCTGAACCCGCCAACGGAGCGCCGGGATGGTCCCGGCCGCCGCGACCAGGCGGCTCATGCCTGAACGCTGCAGACCGACGGGCAGCGACGAAGTTAGCCGAATTATTCTGCGGATGAATTGCTGCGTGATCGCTCGGCGCAATTCTGCGAGGGACTTGGGCAACTTCTGGCTCTGGCGGGAGAGGTCGGCGCGACCCCGGGCGAAACTACAGCAAGGGGAATCCGATGTCCAACACCGGCTGAGCGATCGCCCTGGGCCTTGGCCAGCGCCGCGAAGCGCCAACGGTCTCTGGAGCGGTGCATCGGCAGCGTCCATGAGCTCAAAGCTGATCGCGCCGGCGTCTTCAGGCACCAGTTTCTTGAGGTCGGCTTTGACGGCTTCATGCGCCTGTTGGGCGGGGCGGGTCCGGCGGTAGGCGGCGGTGAACTCCGCCCAGCTGTTGGAGGCGCTCATATCGACCACCCGGACCGTCTCCAGCCGAGGGCGGGGTGGCTCGACCCCGAACAGCCGGGGGGCCGGCCAGCGACCGTCCGTTACATTGCTATCGGGATCAGCGCTGCCAAGCGCGTCCTGGTTTCGACAGGCTATTGGTCCCTCTTGGCTGGGACCTCTCACTGTGGGTCAAGGCTGAAACCCCATTCATGTCGCCTTGCGGCCTACGATCGCCGCGACCTTGTAATTGTGAGCGAGCCAATAAAGCTTATGCATCGAGCGCTTCCACGCTTTCCAACCGAAAAACGGCACGAAGAAGCGGAAGAAGTGCCGCGCGAACAGCGTCACCGGCCGGCGCCGCACATGCGACCAGTAGGTCTCGCCGATCAATTCGCGTTGCTCGAGGATTTGCGCCCAAGGGAACAGCGCTGCTAGCTCGGCCAGGCTCGGGCGGAACATGGTATCGATCGGGTCGTTGTGCTCGTGATAGCTCGACGGCACGGTGACGAAAAACAATCCGCGCTCCGGCAGCAGTTCGAGCAGACGGCGGCTGAGCTCATCGCGGTCGCGCACATGCTCGAACAGATGCGTGCAGACGACAGCGCGCGCATTGACCGCCTGGAGACGTGCGAAGTCGGCGTCGTCGAATATATCGCCGACGACATCGACGCCGTCGGCGGCTTTGCGGTCCGCATGCACGACGCGCACACCGCGTGCGGCAAGCGGGCCGAACACCAGCGTCTGGATGTGCGGCTGCGTGACCTCGCGGAAATGCTGCGTCGAAGCGCCGAGATTGATCAGCGGCGACAGCTCGTCGTTGCTGAGACGCGCCAGCACACCGGCCAACCACTCGGCATCGCATCGCATCATGGGAACCCCCCGTCGGCTAGTGGACCAAAATAGATTGCGGCGAAAGGAGCACGCTGTTTCACCTATCTAGCGCGTGACGACGGACGCCACCCTAAAAATGGACGGATCCACCTCAATCCACAAGCCATAGCGGCTTGCCGACCTAAGGCCGCCGGGCGCATCCTGTTGCCTATGGGCACCAAATCCCGAGAGTCGATCTACGGCGCGTCGATCAGGGCATCGGCGGAGCGTGCGGCGGAGGCCAGAAGGACCGCCGACCGGCTCGCCTGCGAGGCTTGGAACCAGCGCATGCTCGGCTATCGCGGGCCGGCGCAACCTTCCCCGGCGCTCGGCGATGCCCTCAACGCCGAATACCGCTATCTCGAAGTCCGGTGTCACGGTTGCGATACGCATCAGACCGTCGCGCTGGACATCGTCCGTCGTCCGAAGTCGACGCCGGTCCACGAACTGGAACGGTACATGCGCTGCAAGGACTGTTCGCAAGTCCGTGGCTATCCCTACAAACGCAGCCATCTCGTGGCGTTGCGGCCGACCAAGATTTCCGCCAACGATCCGCCTTCAACATGGTGGCTGGGGGATCGTTGAGCCCATGCCAGCGACACTCAAGGTAGATACGAACGGCCAGATCGGCGAGCGGAGCCGAGAAGCCGAAGAACTGCTCGGTTATTCGGCTTTAGAGGCAGTGGGGCAATCTATCGAAATCATCATCCCGCAACATCTCAGAGAACGCCACAGGGCGGGTTTTGCGAGATATGTGCAGACCGGGATTAGTACTCTGCCGGAAATCACGACCACAATCGCCGTTCATAAGACAGGCAGGCACTTGACGTTGCCGATTTCGGTGAACGCCATCTACGGAAAAGTCAATAAAGTTGCGGCAGTGGAAGCGACGTTTTATCCGTCTCACGACTTAGCCAAGTAAGTTGAGACTTTGACCGTGTGCAATCTCTATTCAATCACGACCAACCAGGCGGCCATCATCGCGCTGTTCCGCGTCATGAACCGCTACGTCGGCAACCTGCCACCGATGCCCAGCGTGTTCCCGGACTACCCAGCGCCCGTGGCGCGCAACACCGGCACCGGTCGGGAGCTGGTCACGATGCGCTGGGGCATGCCACCGCCTCCGAAGTTCGGCGGATCGCCGGTCACCAACATCGGAAACACATCGTCCCCGCATTGGCGTGACTGGCTGAAGCCGGAGAACCGGTGCCTGGTCCAGGTGAACAGCTTCGCCGAGTACGCGCCGGAGCCGAACCCCGAGACCAACAAGAAGGACGTGGTCTGGTTCGCACTCGATGATGGCCGGCCGCCGTTCGCCTTCGCCGGCATCTGGACTGAGTTCAGGGGTGACAGGGGTACCAAGTCGAAGCCGGTCCCCGACCCTCATCTCGTCTACGGCTTCTTGACGACCTCGCCGAACGCGGTGGTCGAGCCGATCCATCCCAAGGCCATGCCGGTGGTCCTAACGACGGATGAAGAGCGCGACGTCTGGCTTCGGACACCATGGGATGAGGCGAAGGCACTACAACGACCATTGCTGGACGACGCGATCAAGATCGTTGCTCGCGGTGCGGATAGACACACTTTACGTGCGGACGGAGGGATCAAACAGCACCTGCCAAGGACATCTCGCGCTATTGGTTCTATGGGGTGGCGCAGCGCAGCGCGAATAGATGCCAGTTACCTCGTTCAGGTTTGACAACCTCAAAATAAGCCTTTTAGCGCCACGCACTTACAGAGGTTTGACAGGTTAAGATGTTGAAATTACTCGCAAGGGACATCCCCTCCGCGAACGCCCGTATTCCTGCTCGCCAACGGCAAACTGCTGGGCTAGCTTGAGCGCGCCGGGCTTCCTTCGCGCGGATCGACATCTTGATCCTAGTTCTGCAAATCCCAATTCTGCGAATTTTTCGCCTGCCAGGGTAGTACAGCAGAAATTCGACATGACTGTGCAGACCGCCGCAATCGTCGATGTACGCCCGGCAGATCAGACATCAGCCATCGCGAGGTGGCTGCGCGGGATAGGCGTGCGCCAAGTGCGGCTGGTCTGCGGCCTCATCATGTTTTCCTACATCTTTTCGCATTTCTTCAATCATGCCCTGGGCAATTTCTCCTACGACACCATGGAGGCGTGGCTTCGTTTCCACGTCTGGTGGTGGCGAATCCCGGTGGTCAATTTTGCACTCTACGCCGCGGCAACGACCCACTTCCTGCTCGGCCTTTGGGCGCTCTATCAGCGCCGGCATTTTCGCTACACGGTGATCGAAATCACCCAACTGGTATTCGGGCTGAGCATTCCGCTGTTGATCGCAAGCCATTTCGGCATCGTGCGGCTTGGAGGCCTGCTGTTTGGACGCGACCCGCCGATCTATGCGCCGCCCCTGCTGGCCTATTGGGTCGCCCGCCCGTACATGGTCGGCGTGCAGTTCCTGCTCCTGACCATCGCCTGGACGCACGCCTGCATCGGGCTTTATTTCTGGCTGCGCCTGAAACCATTCTTCAAACGGGCCGCCCCGTTCCTGCTGGCAATAGCCGTGCTGCTGCCGCCGCTGGCCATGACCGGCGCCCATCGCGGCGCCCATGAGGTGACGGAGCGAGCCGCGCAGCCGCAATGGCGCGCCGAACATATCAAGACTACGCCGCTCGCCCAGCGCACGGTGATCGAGGAAATCACGCTATTTTACTTCCCGATTCTATACCTGTCGGCGATTGTACTGGTGTTTGTGGCGCGCGGCGTTCGCACCGTACTTGAGAGCCGGCGCGGATCGATCACGGTGTCATATCCGAGCCGGCGCGTGCGCGTGCCCAGGGGTCTGAGTATTCTCGAAACCAGCCTGCGGTTCAACGTGCCGCATGCCAGTGTTTGCGGAGGCCGGGCGCGATGCTCGACCTGCCGTGTTCGCGTCGTCAGCGATCGCGGCGCATTGCCGCGACCATCCGGCCGCGAGGCATTCGTGCTTGCGCGCGTTGGCGCCGGCGCCAACCCTTCGATCCGGCTCGCATGCCAGCTTCGGCCGCAGGCCGACATCTCGGTCATCCCGGTGCTGCCTGCCAATGTCGGCGCCGATTTTGTCCGCAACCGGAGCCGCGTCAATGTCGGTGAAGAGCGCTATGTCGTCAGCATGTTCGTCGATATGCGCGGGTCGACCAAGCTGGCCGAGTCGCGTTTGCCGTTCGACATCGTGTTCCTGATCAATCGCTTCCTGGAGGCCGCGTCGCAGGCGGTGATCGACGCCGGCGGCCAGCCCAATCAATTCGTGGGAGACGGCTTGCTGGCGTTGTTCGGCCTTGATGCCGATCCGGCGACCGCCTGCCGGCAGGCCATGCGCGCCGCGTCGATGGTTGCCGCAAACGTCGAATACATGAACCATGAATTCGTCACCGAATTGCAGGAGCCGATCCAGTTCGGCATCGGCATTCACGGCGGCGAAGTCATCATCGGCGACATCGGCTTTCGCGATCACACGGTGTTCACAGCGCTTGGCGACGCGGTCAACGTCGCGGCCCGTCTGCAGGACATGACGAAAACACTGAATTGCAGCGTCGTCCTCTCGGAGGATGTCTGCAAGAACGCAAGCGTCGCGCCTGACAGGCTCACGCTAACCGAAGTGTCGATCCGCGGCCGGGATCAGCCGATGACCGTCTGCACCGCGGTCGACGCCACCCTGCTGGCCAGCCTGCTCGACGAGCCGGGGGCATCGCCCGACACCAAACTGCCGGTCAGCGCGCACGATCTCTTGTAGCGGGGCGTTGCGGTTTTGCTCCGAGTCCACCAGCAAAAGAGCGATTGCCGGAACGGCGATCCGAATTGTTACTTGAGCTTTAGCCGATAGGTCTCGTGGCAATTGTTACAGCTGTCGTTGATCGACTTGTAGGCGACCTTCAGGGTATCGACATCCTTGATCTTGCCCTTGACGTCGGCGATCGCCTTGACGACTGCGGGTACCTTCGAGTCGAAGTCGGCCTTGTTCTGCCAGACCTTCTGCGATGAGCCGTAGTTCGAGTTCACCACGTCTTGCTTGGGATTGGTCGCGAACACGTTTGGAATCGTCGGCACGCTCGCTTCGAGTTCGGCAAGCGCGGTATCGACGGCCGCCTGATTGTAGGGAATTTCGCCCTTGGTCATCTTCAAGATTACGCTGTAGAGGCTCTTGGCCTGCCCTCTCATCAGATTATCCTGCTTGACCGCGATATCCTGTTGCGCCACGACCGCGCTGGCCCCGAGCAGCAACGTTCCCACAACCAAAACAGTTCGCATCATCGGCCCGATCTCCTGTTTTTATTCGTGCGTCCGACCCGCTGCCCCACGGGTTGCGGCTATTCTCATTGCAACACCCGCGGCGGCGTTTCATTCCCCCGCACGGCAAATGTCACAGGCTATGGCGGCGCTGGTGCTCGCGGATCGCGATCCAGACCCGTTCGGCGGTCGCGGGCATATCAATATGATCGATCTTGTATTCGCGCCATAGCCCGTCGATGATCGCGTTGACCACGGCCGGACAGGAGCCGATCGCCCCCGCCTCGCCCGCGCCCTTGACGCCCAGCGGATTGGTCTTGCAGGGAACGTTATGGGTTTCGAACACAAAGGGCGGACCGTCGGCCGCGCGCGGCAGCGCATAGTCCATGAAGGTTCCGGTGACCATCTGGCCGTCCTTCGGATCGTAGACCGCCTGCTCCATCAGGGCCTGGCCGATCCCCTGCATAGCGCCGCCATGAACTTGCCCCGCGAGCAGCAACGGATTGAGCGTCACCCCAAAGTCGTCGACGATGATGTAGTTGAGGATCTTGACGATGCCGGTGGCGGGATCGATTTCGACTTCGGCCAGGTGCGTGCCGTTGGGATAGGTGCCGTCGGCGGCGGTGAAGGTCGCACTCGCGTTCAGCTTCGAGGGATCGACGCCCGGCCGCCTCGCCAGATCGGCAAAGCTGATCGAGCGATCGGTGCCGGCGATCCGCACCGTACCGTCGCTGATCTCCAGATCGGCGGCGCTGGTTTCCAGCGCCTCGGCGGCGATCTCCCGCAAATTCGTGCCCAGTGCGCGGGTCGCACGCTGGACGCTGACGCCGCCGGTCGGAATTGAAGCCGAACCGCCGGTGCCCAAGCCGGTGGCGATCTGGTCGGTGTCGCCCTGGAAGATATGAACGCGCTCGGGCGCAAGCCCGAACTGTTCGGCGACGAGTTGCGCATAAGCGGTCTGGTGGCCCTGCCCGCTCGACTGGGTGCCGATCAGGATTGAAACGTCGCCATTGGGATCGAGCCGCACATTGGCGGTCTCCTCGCCCATGGTGCCGCAGATCTCGACATAGGTCGCAAGCCCGATGCCGCGCACCAGGCCCTGCTTCCTTGCCGCCTTGGCGCGTTTGGGGAATTCCTTCCAGTTGGCGATCTCCATCGCCCGCTTCATGTGGGCGCTGAAGTCGCCGGAATCGTAGACCTTGCCGGTCACGGTCTTGTAGGGCATCGCGCGCGGCGTAATGAAGTTCTTGCGCCGGATCGCATCCGGCGTCATCCCGAGCTTGCGCGCGGCGGCATCGACCAGCCGCTCGAGCACATAGGCCGCCTCCGGGCGTCCGGCGCCGCGATAGGCATCGACCGGCACGGTGTTGGTGAACACCGTGCGCACGCGGCAATGGAACGTCTGGATATCGTAGAGGCCGGGCAGCATGCCGGCGCCGCCGTGCGGAATATAAGGCCCGAAGGTCGAGAGATAAGCGCCCATGTCGCTGATCAGGTCGACGTCCATGGCGAGGAACTTGCCGTCTTCGGCGAGCGCCATTCGCGCCGTGGTGACGTTGTCACGCCCCTGCGCGTCGCCGATGAAGTGGTCGGAGCGGTCGGCGGTCCACTTGATGGTCTTGCGCAGTTTTCGCGCGGCGACCGCGATCAGCGCGTATTCGCGGTAGGGAAACAGCTTGGTGCCGAACCCGCCGCCGACATCGGGGCAGATCACCCGGATCTTTTCCAGCGGAATCTTCAGCACCATCCCGCCGATGACTTCACGCAGGCGATGACTGCCCTGGCTGCCGACCGTCAACGTCAGATGGTCGCGCCTGGTGTCGTATTCGCAGACCGCCGCGCGCGTTTCCATGAAGTTGGTGATGACGCGCGGATTGACCACCGAGATCTCGGCCACCGCATGGGCCTTGGCGAACGCCGCTTCGGTGGCTTTCTTGTCGCCGATCGGAACGTCGAACAGCAGGTTGCCGGGATGGCCGGGCCAGACCTGCGGCGCATCCTTCTTCACGGCATGGACGACGCCGATCGCCGCGGGCAGCGGCGTCCACACGACCTCGATCGCTTCGATCGCGTCGCGGGCCTGGTCGACCGTATCGGCGACCACGAAGGCGACGGCGTCGCCGACATGGCGCACCACGCCGTGGGCGAGGATCGCGTAAGGCGGGCCGGTGAACGGATCGACCTCGAAATTGAACAGGCACGGCAATCCGCCGAGATCCTTGACGTCGTCGGCGGTCAGGATCGCTCCGACGCCGGGCATGCCGCGGGCGCGGGCGACGTCGATGGTGAATTTCGCGTGCGCATGCGGCGAACGCAGCACTAGCGCATGCATCGCCGGTTGCGGCGCGTGATCGTCGGTATAGCGGCCCTTGCCGCGAATGAGCGCATCGTCTTCCTTGCGCAGGACGCTTTGACCGACGCCAAATTTGATGGGAGCCATCGTATCTCCGATTGCGGTTCGAATTTCGCGCTATATTGCAGTGGATCGCACACCGGCGCAAAGGGTTTAGCTGCGAACCAGCGACCTCAGCCAGCCCCTGCCGAATAGCAGCAGGATCGATCCGGCATAGACGATGGCCCCGACGACGACCAGTAAAGCCAGCGCGATTTCGTCGCGAAACCGGCTCAATTGCCCCAGGTGCGACGCGGCGAGCTGCGCGGTAAACCACAGCGCCGCCGCCAGTATCGCGCCGACGATGAGGAACTTCGCGAGCGACAGCCAAAACGCCCGATCGAGCTCCAGATATCCCGCCCGCGCCGCAAAGCCCAGCACCAGCAGCAGATTGATCCAGGCGCCGGCCGCGGTCGCCAGCGCCAGGCCGACCTGCGCGAGCGATCCCATCAGCAGGACTTTCAGCACGATGTTGACGGCGAGCCCGGTGAGCGACGCCTTCACCGGCGTCGCGGTGTCCTTGCGGGCATAAAAGGCGGCGACCGCGCTGCGGATCGTGACGTATGGAATGAGGCCGACCGCATAGGCGGCGAGCGTCACCGCGGCGTTCGCCGCGTTGGCATCGGTGAAGGCGCCGCGCACGAACGCAACCCGCATGATGACATCGGGCACGGTGACGAATGCAGCGACGAAAGGCACGGTCGCCAACAACGTGAATTCAAAAGCGCGGCGCTGCGACGCCGCCGCCCCTGCGTCGTCGCCCGCGATAATCCGCCGCGACATTTCCGGCAACAGCACGGTGCCGATGGCAATGCCGATGACGCCGATCGGCAATTGATAGATCCGCTCGGCGTAATACAGCGCCGACAGCGCGCCGGCGGCGAGAAAGGTCGCGATGATGGTATCGGCGAACATCGCGACCTGGGTGCCCATCGAGCCCAGCGTCGCTGGGCCGATCGCGCGGAAGAACGCGCGGACGTCTTCGTCGAGCCTTGGCGGCGCGAACCGCGGCAGGCCGCCATGGCGGGCGAGATCGGCCGCGAGCAGGAAATATTGCAGGAAACCGGAAATCAAGACGCCCCACGCCGCGGCATGGCCGACGGTCGGGAAAAACGCCGCCAGCGCCAATGTCGCCATCATCGAAATGTTGAGCAGGATCGAGGCCGCGGCGGCGCTGGCAAAACGGTGCATCACATTGAGCATGCCGCCATAAAGCGTCACCAGCGTGATCAACAGCAGGTAGGGAAAGGCGATCCGGGTCAGCTCGATGGCGAGGCGGCGCTGCTCGGGCTCGTCGGTGAAGCCCGGCGCAAGGATGCTGATCGCCTGCGGCATGAACAGCAACGCGGCCACCAGCAGCACGAGCTGCGAGATAAACAGCAGCGTGAAAATGCGGTTGGCGAACAACCGTGCCGAAGTCTCGCCGCCCTTGCCGTGGACGTGGGCATAGGCCGGGATAAAGGCGGTGTTGAAAGCGCCTTCGGCGAAAATCGCACGAAAATTGTTCGGCAGGCGCCACGCCACGAAAAACGCGTCGGCTACCGGTCCGGCGCCGAGAAGTGCTGCCAGCATGACATCGCGCGCGAAACCGGTGAGCCGCGATAGCAGCGTGTAGCCGCCGACGGTGAAAATACGACCGAGCATCCGCCGCTTCTACAGCATGCGATGGCGCGGCAAAACGGCGAAATCAGGCTGAAAGCACGCCGCGCACAGCCTTGATGACCCGATCCTGCGTCGCCTCGTCGAGATAGGCATGCATCGGCAGGCTGATGACATCCTCGGAGAGCTTCTCGCTCACCGGCAAGCCGCCATCGGCGACTGGGAAGTCCCGATAGGCGGTCTGCTGATGGATCGGTCTCGGATAATAGATCGCGGTCGGTATGCCCTGCGCCTTCAACGCCGCTGCAAAGCCGTCGCGATCTGTACCCCGCGGCAGCCGGATGGTGTATTGCGCCCAGATCGACGTACAGCCGCTGGCGACATGCGGCACGGTCACGACATTGCCGAGACCCCGCGCATAGCGATCTGCGACCGCGTTGCGCGCCGCGATCTCGTCCTCGAAGATCTTGAGTTTCTCGATCAGCACCGCGGCCTGGATGGTGTCGAGCCGTCCGGTTAGTCCGAGACGGACGTTGTCGTATTTGTCGGAACCCTGGCCGTGGACGCGGATGCTGCGCAGCGTCTCCGCCAGTTTGGCATCGTCCGTGAAAATCGCTCCGCCGTCGCCGAAACAACCCAAGGGCTTCGCCGGGAAAAAACTGGTCGCGGTGACGAGGCCGAAGGTGCCGAGACGGCGTCCCCTGTAACTTGCGCCGAATGCCTGCGCGGCATCGTCCAGAACGAACATCCCTTCGGTTTCCGCGACCGCGCCGATGGCGTCATGATCGGCGCTCTGCCCGAACAGATCGACCGGAATCACGGCCCTGGGCGTCAGGCCGTACTTCCTTGCAGTCGCGATGCCGCGCTTGAGCGAATTTACGTCCATGTTGAACGTCGCTTCGTCGACATCAACGAGTACCGGCGTCGCACCCGTCAGCGCCACCGCCTCGCCGGTCGCGCAAAACGTAAATGACGGGCACAGCACGGCATCGCCGCGGCCGACGCCCTTGGCCATCAGCACCATCAGCAGCGCGTCGGTGCCGCTCGCACAGGTCACGACATGCTTGGCTCCGCTGAAGTCGGCAAGCGCCGCCTCGAGCTGCGTTACTTCCGGGCCGTTGATAAACTGGCAATGGGCGAGCACGCGCGAAACCGCATCGTCGACGGACTTGCCAAGCCGGCGGCGCTGCGCGGCAAGATCGATAAAGGCGACGGGTTCAGGACGCGGATGCTGGTTCATGGAGCGTTGTGGAGCCTTCGTGGGATTGCGAAACCGGATATCAGCCGACAACGCGGCGCGGCCCCTTGCGGGCGGCGGCGGTCGCGGCGGGCTTGGCGGGAGTTTCCAGACAGCGGATCGCGATTTCAAGGCTGGCGACGCCTTCGTCGCCGGTCACCGCCGGCACGCCGCCGGAACTCACGGCCTTGAAGAACGCGATCAGTTCGGCGCGCAACGGCTCGTCATGGCCGACCGGAAGATGGCGCATCGAGTAGCTGCCGTCCGGCCTGAAGCCGAAGCATTCGGTGACCTGACGGGTGAGCAGGTCGCCCATCACGTACTTGTCGCGGGTGGCGACGGTGACGTTGCGCGCCTTGAACGGCGTCAGCCAGTTGGTGTTGATGTGCGCGAGCACGCCGGAGGCGGTGCGGAATTGCAGCAGCGCGATATCCTCGCGCTCGGCAACCGCACTGGAGAGTTGCGGCTGCACCTCCACAATATCCGACTCCGTGAACCAGCGGATCAGGTCGATGTCGTGCACGGCAAGGTCGATGACCACCCCGACGTTGGACATGCGCGGCGGAAACGGTCCCACCCGCGTGATCGCGATCGAAAGAATATCCTCGCCCGATATCGCCTGCTTGATGGCGGCGACGGCCGGATTGAACCGCTCGACATGCCCGACCATCAGGGTCACGCCGGCGCGTTGGGCTGCGGCGACAATGTCCCGTCCCTCCTCGACCGAGGACGCGATCGGCTTTTCGACCAGAACGTGAATACCGTGCGCGATACAGGCGAGCGCTATTTCATGATGAAGATGGGTCGGCGCCGCGATGGTCGCAGCGTCGATGCCTTCGGCGATCAACTCGTCCAGGGTTACGAAGGTACGGCAGCCCGTCAATTCCGTCGCCCGCGTCCGATGCGCCGGCAACGGATCGACCACCCCGACCAGCACCGTGTCGGGCAAGCCGACCAGCACACGGGCATGATTGCTGCCCATGACGCCGGCGCCGATGACGCCGACGCGAAGCGCGCGTTTGGTGTCCGGCTTGACGCCCGCTGCGGACCCTTTGGAACTCATATGATCGACCCCGGTCATCTCAATGCCACTGATATCCCCGGCGCTCTCCTAGCACGTCGCCACACATGTGGCGAATGCCCTCGAAACAACCGGAAACACGTTTTGAGTCAAAAAATTACATCATTTTTCGCCCGATTTGGCATCCGATATCGCCAACCCCGGGCTCCGATCGCTCAGGAACGCTGGTAGTCGTCCTCGATGCGGATGATATCGTCCTCGCCGAAATAACTGCCGGTCTGGACCTCGATCAGGTCCAGCACGATCTTGCCGGGATTTTCCAGCCGATGGACGGCGCCGATCGGGATGTAGATCGATTCGTTCTCATGCACGATCTTGACCAGTTCGTTGACGGTCACCCGCGCGGTGCCGCGCACCACGATCCAGTGTTCCGAGCGATGATGATGCTTTTGCAGCGATAGCCGGCCGCCGGCCTTCACCGTGATGCGCTTGACCTGGTGGCGGTCGCCATTGTCCACCGACTGATAGGCGCCCCAGGGCCGATGCACCTTCAGATGACCCTCGGTCACCTGCGGCGCCACGGCCTTTAACTTCGCAACCAGCCGCTTCAGGCCGTTGGCATCCTTCTGGCGCGATACCAGCACGGCGTCCTGCGTGGCCACCACGACGAGATCGTCGACACCTTCCAGCGCGACCAGCGCCTTGTCGCTCGAGACGTTGCAGTTGCGCGAATCCTCGAACACCACGGCACCCCGCGCGGCGTTGCCTTGCGCGTCCTTGTCCGACAATTCCCACACCGCAAGCCAGGAACCGACATCGGACCAGCCGCACGCCATCGGCACCACCGCGGCGAGCGAGGTCTTTTCCATCACCGCATAATCGATCGAGATGGCTTTGGCCGATCCGAATGCGGACGCATCGAGCGTGACGAATCCGAGATCGCGTCCGGCCCCGGTCACCGCATCGGTGACGGCCTGCACGCTTTGCGCATCGACCTTGCGGTATTCGTCGAGCAGAACGGAGGCGCGAAACATGAAGTTACCGCTGTTCCAGAGATATCCGGCCTTGATGTAATCCTCGGCCGTTGCCGGATCGGGCTTTTCGACGAATTTCGCCACCGAACGGACCTCGCCGGAAATAACGGCGCCGGGACTGATATAACCATACTCGGTGGCCGCACGCTCCGGCTTGACCCCGAAAGTCACGATGCGCCCCGCATCGGCCGCGGCCAGACCCTGGCGGCAGGCGGCAACAAATGCGCCGGTATCGCGGACCACGTGATCGGCGGCGAGCGCCAGAACCACCGCCTCGCTGCTGCGCATCTGCGCAAAGACGGCACCGGCGGCGATCGCCGGGCCGGAATCCCGCCGCATCGGCTCCAGCAGGACATCGGCCTCGAGCCCGATCTCGGCCAATTGCTCCAGCGCCATGAAGCGATACGCCGCGTTGGTGATGACGATCGGCCGCTCGAACAGCGCCGGATCCGATACCCGCGTCAGCGTATCCTGGAATGTCGAACGCACCCCGAACAACGGCAGAAACTGTTTCGGACGGACCTCGCGCGATTCCGGCCACAGCCGCGTTCCGGCGCCGCCGCACATGATCAGGGGAATGATGCGTCTGTCCATCCGCCGCCTCAAACTTTGTAATGGTCGCGATACCACGCGACAAAACCGGCAATGCCGTCCTCAATGGAGGTCTGCGGCCTGAAGCCGACGTCGCGCATCAGGTCGTCGACATCGGCGAAGGTTTCCGCGACATCGCCGGCCTGCATCGGCAACATCTCCTTTACCGCCGCGCGGCCCAACTCCTTCTCCAACAGCGCCACCACATGCATAAGCTGCTCCGGACGATGATTGCCGACATTGTAGATCCGCGCCGGCGCATTGCCCGCGCCTCCGTCGTCGGCAGGAACCCGCTCGATCAATCGCAATACTACACGGATAACGTCGTCGATATAAGTGAAGTCGCGGCGCATGTTGCCATTGTTAAAGAGCTTGATCGGCTTGCCCTCGATAATCGCCTTGGCGAACAGGAAAATCGCCATATCCGGCCGTCCCCACGGGCCGTAAATGGTGAAAAACCGCAAGCCCGTGACCGGCAAACGGTAGAGATGGCTGTAGGAATGAGCCATCAATTCATTGGCCTTTTTTGTCGCGGCGTAGAGGCTGACGGGCCAATCGGTCTTGTCGGCGACCGAGAACGGCAGCTTGGTGTTGGCGCCGTAGACCGACGATGACGAGGCATAGACCAGATGCCGGCATTCATTGCGCCGGCATCCCTCCAGGACATTGAAGAAGCCTTCGAGATTGGCATCGACATAGGCGTAGGGATGATCGATCGAATGACGCACGCCAGCCTGAGCCGCAAGGTGGATCACCGTCGCAAACCGGTGTTCGGCAAACAGCTCACGCGTTGACGGACGGTCGGCGAGATCGGCCTGAATGAAACCGAACCGCGAATCCTCGCGCAGGATATTCAGTCGCGCCCGCTTCAACGCCGGGTCATAATAATTGTTGAGACTGTCCAGTCCGGTGACATGGCGGCCTTCGGCCAGCAACTGGCGGGCGATATGAAAGCCGATAAAGCCCGCGGCACCCGTGACCAATATCGTCTGATCCGACATCATATCCCCAGATATCCGAGAGCGTCCGTTCCAGCTCCGCCGCTCCGCCCGAGCCTCTTTACCCGCCGTATCGAGGGTGTCGCAATACCCGTTTGTACAGCTATTGCCAGATTGGCTTGAAAACCATACCAAGGCGGCGAAGTTCGGCGCGGGGCGCTGTCCTTGGACCTTCTTCTCAAACCTGGCGAGCGCGGACGAGATGCGCCGGATCCTGCTTTCGACAATCAAAGTACTGATCTCGGCGGCGCTGCTCTATTTCTCGCTGCGCAAAGTCAGCTTTTCCGATCTCGCCTCGCGCATCAACATTGCAAGCCTGGGCTGGATCGGTCTTGCGATCGCGGTGACGTTCCTGCAGATCTTCGTCGGCGTGTTGCGATGGTGCGAGATCAGCGCGGAGTGCGGCGCGCCGCTTGCGACCAGGCAGGCGATGCGCTTCAATCTGATCGGAGCCTTCTTCAACCAGACGCTGCCCTCTTCGATCGGCGGCGATGCGGTGCGGCTTTGGCTGGTCGCCCGGGCCGGCGCGGGATGGCGCGCGGCGACCTATTCCATTTTCGTCGACCGCGCTATCGGCCTGATCGCACTCGCCGTCATCATCGTCGCCAGCCTGCCCTGGAGCTACCACCTGATCGGCGATCCCGATGGCCGGACCGCATTATTGCTGGTCGATCTGGCTTCGCTCGCAGGCGGCATCGGATTTCTCATTCTCGGCGGCCTGCGGTGGCCCTGGCTGACGGGCTGGTGGGGAATGCATCATCTCCACGCCTGCGCTGTGATCGCCGATCGGGTCATCTTCAGCCGCAAACGCGGGCCGAAAATTGCCGTGCTGTCGCTGCTGGTTCATGTACTCGCCGTCGTCATCGCCTGGTGCGTGGTGCAATCGATCGCCGCGCCGGTTATGTTCGGGCAGATTTTCCTGTTGATCCCGCCTGTCATGCTGATCACCACGCTGCCGATCTCGATCGCCGGCTGGGGCGTCCGCGAGGCCACGATGGGGCTCGCTTTCGGCTATGCCGGGCTGATGACGGCCGAAGGCGTCAATGTCTCGCTGTTGTTCGGCGCGGTGTACTTCATCGTCGGCGCATTCGGCGGACTGGTGTGGATTTTCAGCGCCGAAAAAGCAGCGCAAGGCGCCGCACCGATCGAGGTTCCCGAATAATTTTCCATATCGGATAGAATGGCCAATTCCGAACACCTCGCACTGCTGCTGGCCGTCGTTCTCGCCGCGATGGTTTCGGCCGGCATCATCTGGGCGATCCGGCCGTTGCTTTTGCGGCATGCGCTTGCAAGACCCAACGAAAGGTCGTCGCATCGCGTTCCGACACCGCAGGGCGCGGGCATCGCGGTGATTGCGGCAACGCTGGCGGTCGCCGGTACAATGATCGCCTGCGCCGGCGAAACGGGGCTGAAGATCCCGGTCGAGGTTTTCGGCGCGACGCTGTTCCTCACCGTTGTCGGGCTGCGCGACGACATCAAATCCATCCCGGTGGTGCCGAGACTGACGCTGCAGGCGATCGCCGTCGGCGCGGTGGTGTTGTCCGGATCGGGCGACCTTCGGATGGTTCCGGCGTGTCCGATCTGGATCGAACGCGGCCTGCTTTTGCTGGCCGGTCTCTGGTTTGTGAATCTCGTCAACTTCATGGACGGGGTGGACTGGATGACCGTCGCCGAGGTGGTGCCGGTCAGCGGCACGCTCGTCATACTTGGCTTGCTTGGCGATCTTCCGCAGCCGACGACGACGGTCGCCGCGGCGCTCGGCGGCGCGATGCTGGGATTTGCGCCGTTCAACCGGCCGGTCGCGAAGATCTTTCTGGGAGACGTCGGCAGCCTGCCGATCGGCCTGTTGCTCGGATGGTGCCTGTTGCAGCTTGGCTATCATCAGCAACTGGCCGCGGCGCTGCTGCTTCCGCTTTATTATTTGGCCGACGCCACGGTGACGTTGTTGCTCCGGCTGGCGAGAGGCGAGCCGGTCTGGGCGGCGCACCGCTCGCATTTTTACCAGCGCGCGACCGATAACGGCTTCACGGTCTGGCGCGTGGTGGGCGAGGTGTTCGCGTTGAACATGCTCCTGGCGGTGCTGGCGATCGGATCGGCGATGTCGCCATCGGCCGCGGCCGCGGTTATGGCGCTCGCGACTGGCGGTCTCGCCACGGCTTTTCTGATGCACCGGTTTTCGCAATCCCGTGGCTAAAGCAAGATGAGTTTTGTTCGATCGATTGTCGGCTGGCCCGACCACCTCTCCCATAGGGAGGAGGTCGGCGCGTAGCGCCGGGTGAGGGATTACGGTCTCTCGTAAGAGCTGCGCCCCCTCTCCCGATTTGCTGCGCAAATCGACCTCTCCCCGCTGGGGAAAGGTGGACCGAACTTCAATCAAAATTGGTCCCGCTCCAGGCACAGCCAGATTTATCCAACTCGTAAAATCATTTTGGGCCGGATGCCCCGACTGCGAGGCGCAACCCTTCATCGAGGCCAATTCGCGGCCGCCAGCCGGTCGAAACAGCCTTGGAAATATCGATCTGCAGCGAACCGATAACGCTGTCGATCGCTTCCGGACGCCCGCTGATCTTGAACAGCGCACTCAATACGGATGGCGGCACGGAGAAAAGCCGCGCCGAGGTGCCGGCCGCCCTTGCAATTTTCCTGATGAATTCCGGTGTCGAGACCGCTTCGTCGTCCGCCACCGGAAAAACATCAAATTGACCGCCCGGCTGCGAGAGCCGCTCCAGGATGAATCCGGTCAGATTTCCGACCGCCAGGAACGCGCGGCGATTGTCGATCGACGCGAATGGAAGTGGGATGCCGCGCTCTATTGCATAGGTCAACCGTCGAAAATTTCCCTTGGCGCCGGCGCCATAAACCAGCGGCGGCCTGATCACTGTGACCCTCATGCCGCCGTTTTGCGCGATTGCCTCGAGACCGGTTTCGGCGGCCGCCTTCGACATGCCATATACGCCGTACGGCGTCGGCGGGTCTGTTTCGCTAAACGGTGCGCGGCCGTCCGAACTCCTGCCATTCACCAGAATGGTGCTGATAAAGACAAACCGGCGCACGCCGGCATTCGCGGCGGATCGCGCGAGGTTCAACGTACCCTCGGTATTGACGGTGCGATGAAGCTCGACCAGGTGCTCCTCGTAAGGAGCATGAACATGTGCCGCCAGATGAACGATGGCGTCCACGTCGACGAGGGCGTCCTGCCAGTCCATCGCCGGACCGATCGAGCCGATGTGAATTTCGTTCGGCCCGCCTGTCGGCGTTCGCAATACCCGGCGGACGGTCCAGCCGGCGCTTTCCAGCACCGGCGTCAGATGCCGGCCGATGAAGCCGTTCGCTCCGGTTACCAGGACAATAGGTTTGCCGTCCTTCATGAAGTGGGCTCTGGTTGGTTCGGCCGTCGAGCCAGATTAAGTTTAAGTCAAGCAGCACTTGAACCGAACTCCGGAACCGCGTCCTTGAGAACGGCCTTGATGGTGGCCCGGTCATCCCGGGCGATCGCCTGCTCGAGCGCGGCAATCCACTTTCGCAGCGACTGCATCGGCGGCTCATTGGGCTTGGCCGCCATGATGCCGGCGACGCCGATGTCGACGGCGGGCTCCTCGACGGCGAACAGGATTTCGTTCAACCGTTCGCCGGGCCGCATTCCGGTAAAGACGATATCGATATCGTGCCCCGGCTGCAGGCCGGACAACCGGATCATCCGCTCGGCAAGGTCGACGATCCTCACCGGCTGTCCCATGTTGAGCACGTAGACCGACACGTCGGCGCGCACCGGCGCCAACGCGTGGGTGGCAGCCGTGAGCACCAGATCGCAGGCTTCCCGGATCGTCATGAAGTACCTGACCATGTCCGGATGCGTCACCGTCACCGGACCGCCCGCCTCGATCTGCGCCTTGAACTTCGGCACCACGGATCCGTTCGACGCCAGCACGTTGCCGAACCGCACCGAAATCAGCCGCGTGCGCGGCTTGCCCGGCGGCTGCATCGCCGCATCGTGATCCAGCGCCTGGCAATACATCTCGGCGAACCGCTTGGTCAGGCCCAGCATCGAGACCGGCTCGATCGCCTTGTCGGTCGAGATCATCACCATCGCCTCGGCGCCCGCCGCCAAAGCCGCGTCGGCGACATTTACCGTTCCGAAGATATTGGTCTTGACGCCTTCGCTCCAGTCACGCTCGAGGATCGGCACATGCTTGAGTGCGGCGGCGTGAAACACGATATCCGGCCTGAACCCATCCATCAGCCGCAGCACGCGCGCACGATCGCGAATGTCCGCGATCCGGCCCTCGATCGCGGCGCCGGTTTGGCGCGCAACCAGGGTTTCCATCACCGTATAGAGCGCCGGTTCCGAGTTTTCGATCACCAGCAACCGGGCGGCGCCGAACGTCAGGACACGATCGCAGATCTCCGCGCCGATCGACCCGCCGCCGCCGGTGACGATGACCGATTTGTCTTTCACCAGCGCTTCGAGGCGCGCGTAGTCGATGTTTTCGCTGGGCCGCAGCAGCAGGTCCTCGACGGCAACCGGGGTCAGGCGCGGCGTTTCCCCGCTTTCCAGCGACGGCAGCCGGTTGACGATCAGGCCGAGCCGGCGTGCCCGCATCAGGACGGCTTCGGGCCGCGCCTCCGGCTCGAACGCCGATGGCGTCATGACCACTCGCTTGATCGGTTTGTCACGGCGGGCAAAATCGCGGATCACGTCCTCGATGTCGTCGATCCCCCCAAGCACCGGAATATTGCGGATCAACTGCCCGCGATCGGCCGGCGACGGCGACAACAGGCCGAGCGGCCATAGCCGCGTGACCGCGCCGCTCTCGATGGCGCGCAACAGGATTTCCGCATCCGCCGCGCGGCCGATCAACAGCGCCGGCGACGCCGCTTCGGTGCGGGCATGACGGCGCACGCGGGTATAGCGAAAGTAACGGTAGGCAAAGCGCGCGGCGGACAGAAAGAACACCTCAAGGAACCAGTAGAGAACGATGGTGATCTTGCCGAGGAAGAACGCGCCATAAACGTTGGGCGCGACAAAAATATAGTCCAGCACCAGCAGCGCCAGCGTGAGCACCGTAGCCACACGCAGAATATTCCACGCGTCCGGCAACGAAATGAAACGCCATTTCGTCGTGGTGAGGTTGAAGACGTAACAAACCACCACGCTGAACGCGATGAACAAGGGCAGGATGCGCAGCAGCAGCGGCAGGCGATCGAAAAACGATTCCCCTTCGAAGCGCAGATAGAAGCTGGCGAGCACCGCAGCCGCGGTCGCCACGGCATCGTGGGTCGCGATCAGCGCGTTACGCGAGTTCAGGTTTGACAGACGCTTCATTACCGCTTGCTTCTGCGCACACGATCGACCAGCGCGGTGGTGCTGAAGCCGGGCAGGACCTCGACCAGCAACACCTCGCCGCCGCCGGCCTCGACGATCTCATGGCCGACGACCTGATCTCGGCTGTAGTCGCCG
The DNA here is from genome assembly GCF_004799405.1 of Bradyrhizobium sp. Lineage (GTDB taxonomy): Bacteria > Pseudomonadota > Alphaproteobacteria > Rhizobiales > Xanthobacteraceae > Bradyrhizobium. Next base: position 10,537 of record NZ_SSMW01000055.1, on the reverse strand, counting down.
CCCTTGACCAATACGCTCGGCCTAACCCGGGTGATCAACTCGATCGGCGTGTCCTCGTCAAACAGCACGACCAGGTCGACCGCCTCCAGCGCCGCCAGCACTTCGGCGCGCGCGCGCTCGTCCTGAACCGGACGTCCCTCGCCCTTGAGCCGTTTCACCGACGCATCGCTGTTCAGGCCGACGATCAGGCGGTCGCAGGCGCCACGGGCGGCCGTCAATACCTTGACGTGACCGGGATGCAGGATATCGAAACAGCCGTTGGTGAATCCGATCCGCAAGTCCTGCGTCCGCCAATCCTTGAGCTGCGCGTCGAGGTCGGCGCCGGCCGCGACGATCTTTTCCTCAGCCGCTAGGTATGCATGGGGCAGGATTTTTCGGCGCAATTCCGCGGCCGTCACGATGGCGGTGCCTTTCTTGCTGACCGCGACCGCCGCCGTCGCGTTCGCCATCCGCAAAGCGGTCTCCCAGTCGGCTCCCGCGGCAAGCGCCACCGCCAGCATCGCAACGACGGTGTCGCCCGCGCCTGAAACGTCACGGACCTTGACCGGATGGGCCGGCACGTGGATGGCTTCGCCGCTGCGCGGCACCAGCGTCATGCCGTGCTCGCTTTGGGTCACCAGTATGGCTTCGCAATCCGCCAGCGTCATCGCGTCCTGCGCGGCGTCGGCGATGTCCTGCTCGGACTCGGCGCGGCTGCGGGTCGCCTCGGCGAATTCCTTGCGGTTTGGCGTCAGCAGCGTGGCGCCGCGATAGATCGCGAAATTGGCGCTCTTGGGATCGACGATCACGCGCTTGCCGAGCTTGCGCGCCGCGTCGATCACGTTGCGGATCACCCGCGCGGTCAACACGCCCTTGGCATAGTCGGACAGCAACACGATATCCACGCGCGGCAACAGCGGCAGGATGGTTTCGATCAGCTTCTGCTCGACCTCCGCCGAGGCCGGCGAGGCCAGTTCCCAGTCCGCGCGCAGCATGTGCGTGGAGAAATGCTCGGAAACAAACCGAACTTTCCGCGTCGTCGGCCGCGCGGAATCGGAAACCAGCACGCTTTCGATCAGATCCTGCTGCGCCAGCGCCGCTTTCAGTTTCGCGCCCGCCTCGTCCTCGCCGACCAGGGCGACGAAGATGCAACGCGCGCCAAGGGACGCGACGTTGCGCGCGACGTTGCCGGCGCCGCCGATATTGGTCTCGCTGCGCTGGACCGCGATCACCGGCGCGGGCGCTTCCGGCGAAATGCGGGACACCTCGCCATAGACGAATTCGTCGAGCATCAGGTCGCCGACGCAAAGCACCGTCTGGCGGACCATCACATTCGACAACGCGTCAAAATCGAACATCGGAGCGGGTACCCTGTTGTGCCGTCAGCGGAAACGATCGGCGGAATCGAGGAAGCCCCTGACGTAGCCATCGACCGCGTCTTCGAGCGCCGTGAAGCCGCCGTTATAGCCGGCACGCCGCAGCCGCTCGACATCGCTCTGGGTGAAATACTGGTAGCTGCCGCGGATCGATTCGGGCATGTCGATATACTCGATATTCGGATTTGCGCCGAGCGCGGCATAGGCCGCCAGCATCAAATCCCGGAAGCTGCGTGCCTTGCCGGTGCCGACGTTGAACAGACCGCTGACCGAGGGCGTCGCCAGCAGCCACATCATCACCCGCACCGCATCGTCGACATAGATGAAATCGCGCCGCTGATCGCCATCGGCGATGCCATCGCGATGGGACTTGAACAACTGCACGGCGCGGCCGGCCTTGATGTCGTCGAAGCGGCGCGCCAGCACGCTCATCATCGCGCCCTTGTGATATTCATTGGGACCGAACACGTTGAAGAATTTCAGGCCGGCCCATTGCGGCGGCAGCCGTTCGCCCCGCGCCGCGCGCTCCGCGACCGCCATGTCGAACAGATGCTTGCTCCATCCATACAAATTCATCGGCCGCAACTGCTTCAGCGCCGCTACCGACGGGTCGTCGCGAAACCCCAGCGCGCCGTCGCCATAGGTCGACGCCGAGGAGGCGTAGATGAACGGCGTCGCATTGGCCGTGCACCAGTCGAGCAGACGCATCGACAGGCGAAAATTGGTCTCGATCACGAGATCGCCGTCGGTTGCCGTGGTCTCCGAAATGGCGCCGAGATGGATGACGGCGTCGAGGCGGCGGCCTTGCAGCCAGCCCGGCAATTCGGCGGGAGGCAGAATGTCCACGAGTTGGCGTTTGGCGAGGTTGCGCCATTTGCCGTCATGGCCGAGCAGATCGCAAACCGCCACATCGGCGCGGCCGGCGTCGTTCAACGCGGCCACAAGGTTCGATCCGATAAAACCGGCGCCACCGGTCACCAGCAACATGACATTCCCTGCCTGATTGTGTGCAAACCAGCTTTGCCCCAGTCCCGTCCGGCAGGCAACTTGGGACCTGCCCTGTGGTGAAGACGGCGGCGTTCCGGTGGGCCGGCTTTACCGCCCCGGCGGGAGCAGCCATCGGCCATGATCGCTCAAAAGATGAATATTGATTCAATTTATTATCGCGGCGAGTTATCAAATAGCTCGATCCGCTTGTGCCCCTCGCGCGCCCGCTGGCCGATTACAGGCCCAACGCCCGGGCTGGGATCGCCTCAGACCTGCCTCGCAGCCCGGGCTTGGGTCGCCACGCAATAAGGTCATGGCGGCGCCAAGAACGCCACTCTGGCTCTGCTGCGAGGCCGCCGTCACGCCGGAATGGTAAGCGCCGCACCCGTGCGGTCCCGCCGCGGAAATCGGCCGCCGGCGACCGGCAGGCGGCCCCTTGCCAATGGAGACCCCTGAACGGCCCCGCCGACCGTTCAAACCAAAACCGGCGTCCCGTGCCGGTTCCTGCCATCGCCCTGTCTATACGAGCTCCCATCGTTGCATGCAGGACAGTTGGGCCTCGGACGTGATTGCGATCCTACCTCGCGTGCTGGCGGAGGTCCTGGCGCAAGCGCATTAACATCGCCAAATGCTCGCGCTTGCGCAGGCGCGCGGCGATCATTACCAAGGGCACGCATTTGCAGCATGGACGGTGTTCTTGAGCCAAGAATCGAGCGAATCCAAAGAACCGAAAGATCCGATCGGAGCCCACCTGAAACACTCGCTCGCCGCGCTTGAGCGCGCCAACAGCGATCGGGCTTTGCTCGCGACCGCGCATGCGATTGCCGATGTCATCATCGACGCGCTCCGTTCCGGAAACAAGATTCTGCTGGTCGGCAATGGCGGCAGCGCCGCCGATGCCCAGCATATCGCCGCGGAAATCATCGGCCGCTACAAGCAGGACCGCGCCGCCTGCGCCGCGGTCGCACTGACCACCGATACCTCGGCGTTGACCGCCATCGCCAACGACTACGGTTTTGAACAGGTGTTCGCGCGACAGGTCGAAGGCCTCGGCCGGAGAGGCGACGTGCTGCTGGCGCTAACCACCTCCGGGCGTTCGCCGAATATTCTGGCGGCATTGCGCCAGGCCCGGGAACGCGGGCTCGTCACCGTCGGCTTTACGGGAAGCAAGGGCAAGACGCTGGCTGCACTGTGCGATCATCTATTGGTTGCACCCACCGACGATACGCCGGTGGTTCAGCAAATATACCTCACGGTCGCCCACGGCATCTGCGACCAGGTCGAGCAGACCATGATGCGCGAAGCCGCCAAAAAATGAGCGGTCTCGATTCCGCACGGCGCAAACCCAGGCCCGCCGCCTTCCTCGACCGCGACGGCGTCATCAACCACGACGACGGCTTCATGGGCACGCAGGATCGAATCCGCTGGATGCCGAATGCAGCCCGGGCGATCCGCCGCCTCAACCAGGCCGGATATTTCGTCTTCCTGTTCACCAATCAATCCGGCGTCGCGCGCGGTCACTTTACCGAAGACGACCTGCGCGTCCTGCACGAATGGATGCGCGCTGAACTTGCCGTGCAGGGCGCCGTCGTCGATGACATCAGGTATTGCCCGCATCATCCCGATGGATCGGTAGCCGGCTATCTTGAAGACCACCATTGGCGCAAACCGAGCCCCGGCATGATCCTCGACCTGATGGCACACTGGCCGGTGCAACGCGAAGGCAGTTTTGTCATTGGCGACCGCCCGACCGATGTCGAAGCCGCGCAGGCCGCGGGGCTGCCCGGCTTCCTGTTCGCAGGCGGCGATCTCGATGCGTTCGTCGCCGCGGTAATGGCTCAGACCAGCGTGCGATAGACTTCGGTGATGCTGCTGACCTCTGCGTCGAAGGTGAAGTGCGCCAGCACCCGAGCCCGCGCGCGCGCGCCCATTGCCGTCGCGGAAGCCGGGTCGCGCATCAGCGGCTCCAGCGCTGCGACCAGCGCACCGACGTCGTCGGTCGGGGTCAGCACGCCGCTGGTGCCATCCTCGAGCACGAGTTCGGCAGCGCCCGCGCGCGACGCCACCAATGCTGCGCCCGATGACATCGCTTCAATCAAGGTCAGTCCAAAGCCCTCGTTGCGCGAGGTGAAGGCGTATATCGTCAGCCGCTGGAACCAGCGCGGCATTTCCTCGATCGGGAGGTAGCCGATCATGACCATGCGCGATTGCAGGCCGGCAGCCTCGATCTTCTTTTTCAGTTCGTTCGCGAATGCCGCCTGATCGGCGGTGATGGTGCCGACGATCACAGCGGTAAAGTCGGGGTAGCGCGGCAGCAGCCTGCACATCGCATCCACGAACAGGTCGGTTCCCTTCTGCGCGCGCACCCGGCCGAAACAGCCGATCGCATAGCGGCCCGGCAATCCCCCTTCCGCAAACGCCGCGGCGCGGTCGGCGGGCGGCGCGTAGCGACCGCTGTCGACGCCGTGCGGGATAACCGTCGCCTCGCGTTCAAGATACGATGCCGCGATCTGATCGGTGGCAATGATCGCATCCATCCTTCTAACCAGCCAATGCGTAATCCAGCTGTGGTGCCGCTGCGCCGCCGAGGTGAATATCAGCTTCAGAGGCCAGCCGAGCCATTTCAGCAGCACGCCGACGATCATCTCGTTGTTGCGCCGCGCATGCCAGATCAGCGGCGTCCGGCGGCGCCACAATCTCGCGAGATCGGCCATGGTCATCCGCGTGATGCCCTCGGGCGCGTCGGTACCGAGCCAGCCGACCCGAAGCGTTTCTGCCAGCTTCGGCGCCACCATGCGGTTGGTCGCGGTGACGCCGGTATAGTGCCAATGCAGATTCGGTACGATCAACTGCAGATGATCGGCGAAATGGCTATCGGTCGGCACGGCAGGCTCCGGTTCGCGCATTTTCTATACGCAACATTAAGCATAGTAGCCAGTTCGCCGGTGCCGAAACCCCCTCTTCACCGCGCCCCGGATAAAATCCGGCCCAATCGGGGAGATGGGTGGGTTCATGACTGTGCTTGTCACCGGCGGTGCCGGCTATATCGGAAGTCACATGGTTCATGCGCTGGTGGAAACCGGCGAAAGCGTCGTCGTGATCGACAATTTATCGACAGGGTTTTCCGCATTCCTGCCCGAAGGCGTTCCGCTGTTTATCGGCGATGCCGCCGACGAGAATCTGGTCGAGGGCGTGATCGCCGCGCACGGCATCGAAAGCATCCTTCATTTCGCGGGCTCCGTGGTGGTGCCCGATTCGATGCGTGATCCGCTGGCCTATTACCGCAACAACACCATGACGACGCGCAGCCTGCTGAACGCAGCCGTGAAGTGCGGCGTCAACCGCTTCATCTTTTCATCGACCGCGGCGGTTTACGGCAATCCGGATCAGGTGCCGGTACCCGAAAACGCGCCCACACGGCCGCTGTCGCCTTACGGCTCTTCGAAGTTGATGACCGAGATCATGCTGCACGACGTCGCCACGGCCCATGGCCTGAATTACGTGGTGCTGCGTTATTTCAATGTCGCGGGCGCGGATCCGCAGGCACGCATTGGACTTGCAACCGCCGGCGCGACGCATCTTCTGAAAATCGCGGTCGAGGCGGCGACCGGACAGCGCGCCAAGATCGACGTGTTTGGAACCGACTATCCGACCCCCGACGGCAGTTGCATCCGGGATTTCATCCATGTCAGCGATCTGGCGCAGGCCCATCGCGCGGCATTGTCCTATCTGCGTGGCGGCGGCAGTTCGGCGACGCTGAATTGCGGTTACGGCCGCGGTTACTCGGTGCTGGAGACCATCGAGGCGGTACGGCGTGTCTCCGGGCGCAATTTTGCGGTTCAATTTGCCGCGCGCAGGCCCGGCGACATCATGACCATGATCGCCGACACCACCCGCATCCGCGGCGTGCTGGACTGGACGCCGCAATACGACAATCTCGAAACCATCGCCGCGCACGCGCTGGCCTGGGAAGAGAAGCTGTTCCGCGAGCGCAACGGCGAGCTCGAGCAGGCGGCCTCGGCCTAAAATCTCGTTCCGCGCAAGTCCCGATTTGGCTTGAAAAACCTCGCCATAGCGGGCAAGGAGACGGACGTTTCGCAACAACCCTGACGCGCGGGCGAACGGCCTGCCCAGCGCTGTCAATGGACCGCGGATGACCGACTTTCCGAAGAAAATCACCGACGATCCCTATGGCGCGGCGATCCTGATACGCCGCCTCGTGACGGAACAAGGCGCGACCTATTGGCGACGCTATCTGCTGGCGTTCGTGCTGATGGGGGTCTCGGCAGCAGCGACCGCCGCCTCGGCCTACATCCTCGGCCAGGTCATCAATCAGGCCTATGTCGAGAAGAACATCCGCGGCATCGTGATTCTGTCGGGGATAACCGTCGTAGTCTTCGCGTTCAAGGGTGCGGCGACCTACGGGCAGTCCGTCATCCTCTCGAAAATCAGCAACGCCATTCTCGCCAACAACCAGCGCCGGCTGTTCACCAAGCTGATGAGCGAAAGCGTCTCGTTCTTCTCGGAGCGGCATTCGTCCGAATTTCTCGCGCGCCTGACCGCCGGCGCGAATTCAGTGACGATGGTCCTCAACCTCCTGATCAATGCGCTGGGACGCGACCTGCTGCTGCTGATCGGGCTCGTCATCGTGATGGTGATGCAGGATCCGTACATGGCGCTGTTCGGCTTCGTGGTCGCGCCGCCGGCGATGCTGGTGCTGCGCAAGCTGGTGAAACGGATCAGGGGTCTTGCGAACAACCAGTTCACGGGCAACGCCGACATTCTCGAAACCATGCAGGAATCGCTGCAGGGCATCCGCACCGTCAAGGCGTTCACGCTCGAGCAGACGATGCGCGAGCGCATCGACACCAGCATTGCCGCGGTCGAGCGCAACGCCAACAAGATGGCGCGAGTTTCCAACCGTTCGAGTCCGCTGATGGAGACGCTGGGCGGTTTCGCGATTGCAGGCGGATTGTTGTATGGCGGCTATAGCGTGGTGGCGACGGGCGCGACGCCGGGGCAATTCTTTTCGTTCCTGACCGCGTTCCTGATGGCCTATGAGCCCGCCAAGCGTCTGGCGCGGCTCAATATCGACCTCAACGGCAGCCTGGTCGGCGCGCGCAAATTGCTGGAGATCGTCGATAGCGCCCCCACCGAACCTGCCGACGACGACAAGCCGGCCCTGACGCTGACCGACGCGCGGGTCGAATTTCACGACGTGACTTTTGCCTACCGTCCGAACGAGCCGGTGCTCAACCGGATGAGCTTCGTCGCCGAGCCGGGAAAGGTGACCGCGCTGGTCGGTCCTTCCGGCGGCGGCAAATCGACGGCGCTGGCGCTGCTGTTACGCTTCTATGAAGTCAGCGAGGGAGACATCCTGATCGACCGGCAGGCGATTTCCGGCGTATCGCGCCGATCGCTGCGACAACAGACCGCCTATGTCGGGCAGGACGTCTATTTGTTCCGCGACACCATCGGCGCGAACATCGCTTTCGGCAAGGTGGACGCGACGCAGGACGAGATCGTGGCGGCCGCAAAGGCCGCCTGCGCGCACGACTTCATCATGGGCTTTCCGCTCGGCTATGACACTCCGGTGGGCGAGCACGGCACCCAATTGTCCGGTGGCCAGCGCCAGCGCGTCGCGGTCGCCCGCGCACTGATCAAGAACGCGCCGGTTATCCTGCTCGACGAGGCCACTGCCGCGCTGGATTCGGAGTCCGAAAAACAGGTGCAGGAAGCGATCGAGCATCTCTGCCAGAACCGCACCACCATCGTCATCGCCCATCGCCTCCACACCATCATGCACGCGGACGCCATCCTGGTGGTCGAGGGCGGCGAGATCGTCGAGCGCGGACGCCATGACGACCTGCTGCGCCGGGGCGGCCGATACGCCTCGTTCTTCCGCCTGCAGCACCGCGATGCCGGACCTCTCGCACTGGCACCGATCAGCGCAACAGCGTAAAGCCTACGTCACCGTTTCTGTACCCCAACCGATCCGAGACCTTTCATGAACGCCACATCCTTTGTCATACCCGCCCTTCCGCAACCCTCGATCGCCGTCGCCGGCGAAACAAAATCATTCCCGGTTCGCCGCATCTGGTGCGTCGGCCGCAACTATATTGAACACATCCGGGAGATGGGGAACGACGAGCGCGCGTTGCCGTTTTTCTTCGCCAAGCACGCCGACATGCTCGAGCCGGACGGCGCCACCATCCCCTACCCGCCGCTGACCAAGGACTTGCATCACGAGGTCGAACTGGTGGTGGCGATGAAGAGCGGCGGCCTCAACATTCCGGCCGACAAGGCTCTCGGCCACGTCTACGGCTATGGCGTCGGCATCGACCTCACGCGCCGCGATCTGCAGCAGGCCTCACGCAAGAAGGAGCGGCCGTGGGAGATCGGCAAATCGTTCGACCATTCCGCGCCTTGCGGCGCGCTGCAGCCGGCCTCGAAAATCGGCCATCCGGCAAAGGGCAGGATCTGGCTTTCGGTCAATGGCACCGAACGGCAGAAGGGCGACCTTACGGAGCTGATCTGGAGCGTGCCGGAGATCATCGAGAAACTGTCGGAGCAGGTCGCGCTGGGCGCCGGCGATATCATCATGACGGGTACGCCGGCCGGCGTTGCAGCGCTCTCGCCCGGCGACAAGATCGAATGTGGCGTCGATGGCGTCGGCACCCTGAAGGTTGCGATCGGTAAGCCGGCATAGCCGCCTGCTCTTCTCCGACTGCCAAACCAGGCCCCGGGCCCGTCCGGGGCCTTTTTTGCGTCCGAGCTCGGCATCTTGCGTAAAACCACCGGTAGATTCGTATTCCGTTAACCATACGCCCATTAAATGGACCGTTAGCCACGACCTCGTGCCGGAGCCCGACAGATGCAACCCGACTGGAATGCTGTCGGTCTTGATTTGCTGCAGATCGACGCACCGATGCGGGCGGCGCTGCGCGAGATGCGGCCGTTCTTTGCAAGCGCCCTGCCGACGATTCTGGCGCGGTTCTACGACAAGGTCCGGCACTTCGACCCTTCCTCCGGCCTCTTCAGGGACGGAGCGATGCGGGAAGCCATCCGCCTGCAGCTGCGGCACTGGGACCTGATCGCCGTCGGCGATTTCGGCGCCGATTACCTCAACTCGGTGACCCGGATCTGCGAATTCAACCAGCGCGCCGGCGTCGCACCGCAATGGTATGTCGGCTGCCGTCAGATGTTCATCGCCGATCAGTTGATGAAAGCGGCCGGCAGTGAAATTGGCATGTCGCGTTTCGGGAAGGCCGCGCAGGCCGCGCGCGACAAGAAGGCGCTGATGCTGAACACCATTGCCAAGGCCGCGATGCTGGACACCGAGAACGTCGTTGCGACCTATTTTGGTTCCAACCGTCAGCTTCGCAAGCACGCCATCGCGGAGGCCAGCGACCGCTTCCGCACCATCATCACCTCGCTGATGACGGCTTCCAGCGAACTGGAAGGCACCGCCCGTGCACTGAGCGACAATGCCGGCAACACCACGCGGCTTGCCACGGTGGTCGCCAATGCCTCGGAGGATGCCTCCAACAACGTGCAATCGGTAGCGTCGGCGACAGAGGAACTGGCCAGTTCGGTGCGCGAGATTTCGGCGCAGGTCCAGGAATCCAACCGCATCGCCACCAGCGCCGTGAAACAGGCCGACGAAACCGACTCGCGCATCAATGCGCTGTCGCAGGCCGCCAACCGGATCGGCGACGTAATCAAGCTGATCACCTCGGTCGCCGAGCAGACCAATCTTCTGGCGCTTAACGCCACCATCGAGGCCGCCCGTGCCGGTGAAGCCGGCCGCGGCTTTGCCGTGGTCGCGCAGGAGGTCAAGGCGCTCGCAGCCCAGACCGCCAAGGCCACCGACGAAATCGGCATCCAGATCGCGGGAATGCAGACCGCAACACGGGAAGCGGTCGGCTCGATCAAGATGATCAGTTCGACCATCGGCAAGATTTCCGAGATCACCGGCGCGATATCGGCGGCGATCGAGGAACAGGGTGCCGCAACCCAGGAAATCTCCGGCAATATCCAGCGTACCGCCGCGGGCACCTCGCAGGTCGCCGGCACCATCGCCGAGGTCAGCCATGGCGCCAACCAGACCGGTGCGGCATCGAGCCAGCTATTGTCGTCGGCCAGGCAATTGTCGGATTCCACCACCAGCCTGCAGGCCGAGATCGACGGCTTCC
>NZ_SSMW01000054.1 GCF_004799405.1 Bradyrhizobium sp. | reverse complement strand
TAGGTGGGAATGCCGAGATCGCTGGTGACGTCGAGTACCCATAGCTTGCGTCCGGTCGCGGCCAACTGGCTGTGCAAATCGCGAACGTAGGAGTCGTCGAACTGGCTGAGATCGACCTCCGCCCGCTGCGACCGGTTGTACCACCAGATCGCGTAGGCATCCCGCTCCACCAGTTCGAGGAAACCCTGAACGATCGCTTCCTCGATGGTGTTGCCGGCCGCGCAACCGTTGGAATCCGCCTGGAAGGCCGCCGGGCCGCGGTAGAAGAAATACAACAGGCTGGTCGGAAGATATCTGAAGCGGCGGTCGCGCAGCGACCAGACCGGCGACCATTCGATTCTGGCCGATGGATCGAACGGCGCCGGCGCCTTCTGCGTGCTGCTGAGTTCATCCGTCGGTGTCTGGTCGGCAACGGTTTGCGCAGCGCTGAACAGCAGCACGTCGTTGGGAAGGATGGCGTCGCCCGGCGCAAAATCGGTGAACCGCCTGGTTACCCTGATTTCGTCGCCCTGGAAAATTCCCGAATAGCGCTCGATCGCCTCCATCAGCGCGCTGGCTTCGGCCTGCTCGGCGGTAGAGCCCTTGCCGAAGCTGCGGCCGCTCAACGCCTCCCTGAGTTCATCGACATTCTGGGCGGGCGCCGAAAAATTGTGGGTTGCATGGAAGTTGGTGTTCATCGGCAAATCCGCTTCGATCCGCTCGAGCCGCGTCACCACGCCGGTGAGGGGGCTGACATGCTTCTTGAAGCGCGCCACCGTCGCCCGCGACGACACCGTCCGGTATCCGCCGCTGGTGATCATCAGCCGCGCGCCGGGTCCAAGCTCGATCGGGACAGGGGCGCGGCGCGGGTCGCGCAGTTTCCTGCTGCCGCAGGTCGGGCATTGCGGTCGCCTCGCCACATAATGCTTGACGGTGGTCGAACCCAGGAAATCGTGGCTGACGATGTGATCGTTCAATTCGGTGCGAAAACCGGTGGCAATCGCCTTGGCAACTTCCAGCGCGGCGAACTGGATGGCGGCTTGTCCCAGCGTGTTGCGGCTCAGCGGTGAAACCGAGACCGTGCGCGCCGGTCCGCGTTCGAGAAACCCCTTGACCTCGCGATTGCGGATCATGCGATCGAACAGGCAGGTCCAGCAGGCGCTCTTGCCGGGATCGAACACGGGCCCCACCAGTGGAAAAGCTCCGGAAGGCTGCACCAGCAGCCAGGGTGTCTTGGCCTTCACGTGCTGCCGGTTCAATTCGGCCAGCCGCCGTTCGAGATAATCGTTCACCAGCACGACCGTAAGATCGGGAGAACGTTTGACCACGTGAACGCCGAGATCGCTGAGCGCGGCACCGAATTCGGCCGCGCCCTTGACGTCGATCGATTGAATGGCGACGCGGCAATCGGCGAGATCTTTCTCCGCCATTCCGGGCGGCAGCCCGAGGCTGGCCCAGAAGCCGCTAACCGCGGAAGCCACCGATAGCGGGACGACATAGCGGCGTTCGATCAGTCCCTTGAGCGCCTCTTCGACCTTGCCGGGCGGAAATTTCCGTCCCAGTTCGTCAACGAGCTGCTGTAGGCTCTTGCCGCCTTTTCCGATCGCGGTGGCAAGCGAACAATAGAGCTCACCGTGCAGAAAGAACTTCCGGTCCTCGGAATAGAGGCAGACGACGTGGGGCGGCAGCGCATAGACGGTGAAATTCGGCGCGAACTGCGCAATGTCCTTGCCGGCACTGCGCGATGAACTGGTCTTACGATTGGCCGTCATGCGGTCATCGCGCGCACCTTGGTTGCCACCCGGTTTGGCTTTGGCAGGGCGTATTCTCCGACCGCTGGAATTCTTTTGTCCAGTGCGGGTGCTGGCATTTCTCGACAAGGTTGAAGACCTGTTTGGCCATGATGCGCGGGCGCGCCGTCGCGAATAATTGGCCCGCATTTCAGATAAAACAAGGATTGGCCGGGTCGACTTCGTCGAACCCGGCCAAAACGACTTATGTCTGTCAATTTAATCCGAGAGCGGCCTGGTCTAGCAGTAGATGCGGCAAGCGCCCCACGACAAACAGCAGCCACCGCACGCTACGCCGCAGCCTGCGCAACCACGGCAACCTCTGCAGCCGCGGCAGCCTCTGCAACCACGGCAACCGCAGCCGCGGGCTTCCTGTACCATGCCGCGAAGCGAGCCGGTGTTCTCCTTGTCAAACACATAGAACGTAGCCAGGCTGACGTCGGAAAGCTCTTCCATCCCGAGAGTCAACTCGTGATTCGGTGTAACGTTGGGCGCCAGCTGTATATCCGTTACCGGCGCCACCGACGCGGAGGCACCTCCGGCCAGTGAAAAAGTCAACCCGGCGGCCCCTAACGCAGGCACCGCTGCTTTGATCGCGCGCTTACGTTTCGACGCTTGCTTCACTCGTGGCATAGTTCGGATCCTCCATACCTTGTAGAAATATTTTGAGTCCAGCCCACGAACCCTACCGCAACGACGCGTCACCTGCAAGGCGGCGAGTGACACATAACAGGCTGTAGCAGCATCGAATTTCGGTTCATCTTGATGAATGAACGGTGAACCGATCTGGCCGCCGCCGCCGGTAAAACAACTCGGGAATTGTGTCGATGTCGGCAATCAAAATTTAGTATCCGAGGTTGGAACAAACCCGCGATGTATTATTTTCGTCGCGCCTCGTCCCGGTGCGGGGCGTCCTTGCATTGATGGCGCCGCGGCGGTTTGTTGGCGGTAACGGAGAACCCGGCATGGTGGATTATCCCGGACCTTTCGTCTGGTACGAGCTGATCACAACCGACATGGCAGCCGCCAAAGCCTTCTACAGCGAGGTCGTGGGCTGGGGTGTACAGGACGCTTCGACGCCCGGTTTGAGCTACGCCTTGTTCACCGCCGGAACGGCTCCGGTAATCGGGCTGATGGAGCTGCCGGAAGAAGCGAGGAACAGGGGCGCGACCCCGAGATGGGCGGGATATGTCGGCGTCGCCGACATCGATGCTACCGCCGAGCGGATCAAGCGTCTTGGCGGAGCCGTCTACGTTCCGCCGACCGACACCAATATCGGCCGCATTTCGATTGTCGCCGATCCGCAAACGGCAGCATTTGCATTGGTCGAGGGACTGAAGCCCGCCCTGCGGCAGACCGTTGCGATGGGCGAACCGGGACACGTCGGCTGGCATGAGTTGCTCGCGGCCAACTGGGAGACCGCGTTTGAGTTCTATGGCGAGCTGTTCGGCTGGCAGAAAGCGGCCGCCGAAACCGGTTCGGCGGGCACCTATCAGTCGTTCTCCGCCGGCGAACAGACCATTGGCGCAATGGTCACCAAGCGTCCGATGCAACCGGTCCCGGCGTGGCTTTATTATATCAATGTCGGCGACATCGATGCGGCGGCGGAACGGGTGAAGGCCGCCGGCGGCCATATCTTCGAAGGCCCGCTTGAACTGTCTGAGGGCGGTTCGATCCTCCGATGCGCCGACCCGCAGGGCGCCACGTTCGCGCTGCAGGGCAAGCGAAGCCAGGATGGCGTCGGCTGGTCCGCCGAGTGGGGCGGATTTTCATCAAGAGGCAAACTGGTCAACAGGTCCCGCGGCACGGCCTGAATTCAACCCCGTCGGGATCAGGCCGCCTTGGGCGCCGCCACCGCCGGTTTCGGGGGCGGCTTGTCCTGCCGTTTCGACCAGGAGATGTAATAGGCGACGATGGTCATGATCGATATTCCGGTCACGCTGACGAAGACCTGCGCGAACAGCGAGCCTGAACTCATCATCAGCTCGAAATGGCCGACAAAGGAGAGGAACACGCCGACACAGAACACCGCGAGCGATTGTTGACCGCAAACGATCAGGGGATCGAACATCTTCCATTCCAGGCCTGGCCAGTCCTTGGGCACGAACCGGATGACCAGGATCACGATCACCACGAAATGCAGGAAGCGATAGGGTGCCAGATTGGTCTTGTCGTTGGGATTGAAGGTCGAATAGAGCCAGTCCGGGAACAGCGCGCCGAAGTCCGGAAATTTTCCGGCCATGGTCATGACCAGGCCGAGAATGAGATAGGCGATGCAAAAATACAGCGTGACGGGCGCATCGATAATCGATCGCGACTTCGCCGCGCCGCCGAGCGCGCACCAGGAGCCGAACACGAACAGCACCTGCCAGCAGTACGGGTTGAAATACCAGGTTCCGGCCGGGTAGGCGGTAAAGTTCCAGCCGAACTGCCGGGCCGCGAGCCACAGCGCAATCGATGCCAGCATCGTCAGTCCGGGCCGGCGCAGCATCATCCACAGCACCGGCGGAAAAAGTCCCATCAGCACGATATAAAGCGGAAGCACGTCCAGGTTGACCGGCTTGAACTTCAGCAGCAATCCCTGGCGCAGCGTTTCGACCGCGCTGTCGACCAGACCCGCGACATTGAATTCGTTGATTATCTCGGGATCACTGTAGCGTTGCGCGACGTAACCGATCGAAACGATGTAGATCACGAACAGAATGATGTGCGCGACGTAGAGCTGCCAGACGCGCTTGGTCAGCCGCGTGGCGCCGACGATGAAGCCGCGTTCGATCATCATTCGGGCATAGACGAAGGACGCGGTATAGCCTGAGATAAAGACGAACAGGTCGGCGGCGTCGCTGAAGCCATAATTCCGGGTGGTGATCCAGTTCACCACGTTGTCGGGAATGTGATCCAGAAAAATCGCCCAGTTGGCGATCCCGCGAAACAGGTCGAGCCGGAGGTCGCGTCCTTTGACGGGCAGGATTGCGTGAATTTTCATGGGTGCCGTTTTGAAGCGATGCTTTCGAGAAAACCGGGCAGCGAGAAAGGACATCGGCCGCATGGCCGGCCCAGATTGTCACAGCGCAGCATAATGACTATACCGGTCGGGAAAATAGTACGTCCAGAGCGGGGAATCACCGGTCAAATTCCTGAAAGGTGTCTCTATACTATCCCGTCCATGTCCACCACGCGCTTCCATGCCGCAAATATCACGAGGCCCAGCCATCCATGACCGCACGCATCTTCAAGCCGGCCAAAAACGCGATGCAATCGGGGACCGCCAAGACCAGGGAATGGCAGCTCGATTATGAACCGGAGCAGCCCCGGGTGATCGAACCGTTGATGGGCTGGACTTCTTCCGGCGACATGAAACAGCAGCTCAGTCTTCGGTTCGACACCAAGGAAGATGCCGTTGCCTATTGCGAGCGCGAGGGCATTCCCTATCAGGTGTTCGAGCCGAAGGAGCCCGCCCGCCGGCAAGCCGCCTACGCCGACAATTTTGCATTCCGGCGCGGCGAGCCCTGGACCCACTGAGCGTCGAAAATCGTCCGGGGGCCGGTCCCGGCTTCGTGCATCCTTTGGAGCTGTAAGTTCTCGGTTGCCTAAGGCTGTGGCGCGGTGACACCATGCCGCGAACTCCATGCGCAGATTGCGGCGCACAATAAACTGCCAAAGGTCATGCCGCTTCATTCCACCATCGATCCCACGTCATCCGATTTTGCGCGCAACGCCGAGGCGATGCGGACGCTGGTCGCGGAACTGCGACAAAAACTCGATACGGTGGCCGGCGGCGGCGGTGAAGTCTCGCGCGCGCGGCACACCTCGCGCGGCAAGATGCTGGCGCGCCAGCGCGTCGATCTGCTGATCGATCCGGGAACGGCATTCCTCGAGATGTCGCCGCTGGCGGCCCATGGCCTCTATGGCGGCGACGTGCATTCGGCCAGCATCATCACCGGTGTCGGGCGGATCTCGGGACGCGAATGCGTGATCGTGGCCAACGACGCCACCATCAAGGGCGGCACGTATTATCCGATGACGGTGAAGAAGCATCTGCGCGCGCAGGACGTCGCCCGCCAGAACAATCTGCCCTGCGTCTACATGGTGGATTCGGGCGGCGCGTTCCTGCCGCAGCAGGACGAGATTTTTCCCGACGAGCGGCATTTCGGCCGCATCTTCTACAATCAGGCGCAGATGTCGGCTGCCGGCATTCCGCAGATTGCGATCGTGATGGGCTCCTGCACCGCCGGCGGCGCCTATGTGCCGGCGATGTCGGACGAGAGCATCATTGTGCGCAATCAAGGCACGATCTTTCTCGGCGGGCCGCCGCTGGTGAAGGCGGCCACGGGGGAAGTCGTCACCGCCGAAGAACTGGGCGGCGCCGACGTGCATTCACGGCAATCCGGCGTCACCGATCACTACGCGCAGAACGACAGCCATGCGATCGGGATTGCACGGCGCATCGTCGCCACGCTCAAGCCGCCGCAACGCGCCGCCCTGAACATGCGCGAACCGCGCCAGCCGCTGTTTGCGCCTGAGGAAATCTATGGCGTGGTTTCCGCCGACGGGCGCAAGCCGTTCGACGTCCACGACATCATCGCGCGGCTGGTCGATGGCTCCGAGTTCGACGAATTCAAGAAATTGTACGGCCAAACCCTGATTTGCGGGTTCGTCCATATCTGGGGCTATCCGGTCGGGATCATCGCCAACAACGGCATCCTGTTCAGCGAGAGTTCGCTGAAGGGCGCGCATTTCATCGAGTTGTGCTGCCAGCGCAATATTCCCCTGGTTTTCCTGCAGAACATCACCGGCTTCATGGTCGGCAAGAAATACGAGGCCGGCGGCATCGCGCGCGATGGCGCCAAGCTGGTGACGGCGGTGGCGACCGCGGGCGTGCCGAAATTCACCGTCGTGATCGGCGGCTCCTATGGCGCCGGCAATTACGGCATGTGCGGCCGGGCCTATGGTCCGCGCTTCCTGTGGATGTGGCCGAACGCCCGGATCTCGGTGATGGGTGGCGAGCAGGCTGCGATGGTGCTGAGCCAGTTGCGGCGCGACAATATCGAAGCCAAAGGCGGCACCTGGTCGGTCGAGGAGGAGAACGAATTTCGCGCGCCGACGCGGGCGCAGTTCGAGGCTCAGGGCAATCCGTATTATGCCACCGCACGGCTATGGGATGACGGCGTGATCGATCCCGCCGATACCAGGCTGGTGCTCGGCCTCGGGTTATCGGCATCGGCTAACGCACCGATCGAGCCGACCCGTTTCGGCCTGTTCAGGATGTGATGATGAAATCGTCTGCGCTATATCGGCGATTTCGTACCCTCCTGATTGCCAATCGCGGCGAGATCGCTTGCCGGGTGATCCGCAGCGCGAGGGCGATGGGCCTGCGTACGGTCGCGGTCTATTCCGAGGCCGACCGCGACGCCATGCATGTCGCGATGGCGGATGAAGCGGTCTTGCTGGGGCCGGCGCGGGCGCGCGACAGTTATCTCAACATCGAGCGCGTGATCGAGGCGGCGCGCAAGAGCGGCGCGGAAGCCGTGCATCCCGGTTATGGATTCCTGTCAGAGAACGCCGAATTCGCGGAAGCCTGTGCGGCCGCGGGACTGGTCTTCGTCGGTCCCACCGCCGACATGATGAGGGCGATGGGTTCGAAGTCCGGCTCCAAGATGCTGATGGAAAAAGCCGGTGTGCCGCTGGTGCCCGGATATCACGGCGAAGCCCAGGACGAGGCCACGCTGGCGAAGGCCGCCGACCGGATCGGCTTTCCGGTTCTGGTCAAGGCGTCCGCCGGCGGCGGCGGCCGCGGCATGCGGATCGTGCGTTCGGCTACAGAACTTGCCGCCGCCATCGTCAGCGCCAAGCGCGAGGCCAAGGCGGCCTTCGGCGACGACCGCATGCTGATCGAGAAGTTCGTCCAGAATCCGCGTCACATCGAGGTGCAGGTCATCGGCGATAGCCAGGGAAACCTGCTGTCGCTGTTCGAGCGCGAATGCACGTTGCAGCGGCGGCATCAGAAGGTGGTCGAAGAAGCGCCGTCGCCGACGCTCAATGCGATGCAACGCGATGCGGTATGCGCCGCGGCGCGGAAGGCGGCTTCGGCGGTCAACTATGTCGGTGCCGGCACCATCGAATTTGTTTCCGACGGCAAGGACGTCTTCTTCATCGAAATGAACACCCGCCTTCAGGTCGAGCATCCCGTGACCGAACTGATCACGGGTATCGATCTGGTGGAATGGCAGTTGCGGGTGGCGTTCGGCGAAAAGCTGCCGCTGGCGCAGGATAAAATCAGGTTGAACGGCCATGCCATCGAGGCGCGGGTCTATGCGGAAAACCCGCGCAAGAATTTCATGCCGTCGGCCGGCCGCATCAAAACCTGGCGCACCCCGGAACCATCCAACGGCTTGCGGATCGATGCCGGCTATCGCGAGGGCGATACGGTGTCGCCGAATTACGACGCCATGCTGGCCAAGGTGATCGCGTGGGCGCCGACCCGGGATGCCGCGATCGAGCGGCTCAATCGCGGGCTTGAAGACACCGACGTTCGCGGCATCGTCACCAATATTCCATTCCTGTCGGCGTTGGTGACGCATCCGGCGGTGCGCGCCAATAAAATCGACACCGGATTCATCGAACGGGAGTTGAAGAACCTGACCCCGTCGCCGGCGGTGCCCGGCGATCTCGAGCTTTGCGCCGCGGCCGCGGCCATCATGCGCGAAGAGGAAAAAGCGTCAAAGGCGGAAGCACATTCACCGTGGCTGACATCGGGCTGGATGCCGGTCGGGCGGCGGCAGCGGGTGTTCACGTTCCGTCAGGGGCAGGAGGCTGAACGATCGGTCAGCCTGCACTACGGCAGCGGTCCCGCAAAACTGTCGATCGGCGATCGGGAGTTCGCCTTTGCATCTTCACCGGCGGATGATGGCGGGTTCGATCTCACGCTCGACGGCGTCAAGTCGCGCATCGCCGCGATTATCGAAGGCCATGAGCTTTATTTGCGCACCCGCAATGGCCGCTTCGACCTGCACTGGGTCGATCCATTCGGTGGCGACGACGAAGAGCAGGTCGGCGAAGACAAGATCGTTGCGCCCTTGCCGGGCACCGTGGTGGCGCTGCTGGCTCAAGTCGGCGCCACGCTTGAGAAGGGCGCGCCGATCCTGACGCTTGAAGTGATGAAGATGGAGCAGACTCTTCGGGCGCCGTTCGCGGGCACACTGAAAGCGATCAAATGCAAGGTCGGCGACATCGTGCAAGAGGGCGTCGAACTCGCCGAAGTCGAACCTGTAGCCTCCTGATACCGGCATGAGCGATTCCGTACGCATCGTCGAGGTTGGCCCGCGCGACGGCCTGCAAAACGAAAAGACGCCGGTGAGCGTGGAGGCCCGCATCGCCTTTATCGAGTCGCTCATTGGCGCCGGGTTGCACACCGTCGAAGTCGGGGCCTTTGTGTCGCCGAAGGCGATCCCGCAGATGGTGAATTTGGACCAGGTGCTGCGCGGCGTCAACCACCATCCTGACAGCGAATTCCATGTACTGGTCCCGAATGCAAAGGGTTACGAGGCCGCGCGGGTAGCCGGCGCCAGGGTGATCGCGGTATTCGCCTCGGCTTCGGAAGGCTTTTCGCGCGCCAATATCAATTGCTCGGTCGCTGAATCCATCGAGCGTTTCAGGCCCGTGGTCGCCAGCGCGAAGTCCTACGGCATCAAGGTGCGCGGCTATATCTCCTGCGTGCTCGGCTGCCCCTTCGACGGTGAGGTGAAGCCGCAGGCGGTGGTCGACGTCGCGAAGACGTTGTGGGAACTTGGCTGCTACGAGATATCGCTCGGCGATACCATCGGCGTCGGTACGCCGCGCAAGGCGCGGCGGTTGCTACGCGCGGTGGCCGGCAGCGTGCCGATGGCCCATCTCGCGATGCATTTTCACGATACCTACGGCCAGGCGCTGGCCAATCTCTATGCCGGAATGGAAGAGGGCGCCCGCGTGATCGATTCCGCGGCCGGCGGTCTCGGCGGCTGCCCCTATGCGCCCGGCGCCACCGGCAATGTCGCGACCGAAGATGTGGTCTACATGCTCGAGGGTATGGGCATCGCGACCGGCGTCGATATGCCGAAGCTGGTGACCGCGACCAACGATATCAGCCGGCTGCTCGGGAAACCGCCGGTGAGCCGGGTGGCCTCCGCGCTCAATGCCAAGAGGCGGACGATTTCGTAGGGTGGGCAAGCTTCGCTTTGCCCACCCTGCGGGATGAGCTCTACCTCCCGCCGTCCGATCCCATCACCCAATTGGGCAGCGTCGTCGAAATCTCCGGCACGAAGCATAATAAAACCACGGCGATCATCATCAACAGCACGAACGGCAGGGTGCCCCAGATCACTTCGATCAAGGGGATATCGGGCGCGACGTTGCGGATGACGAAAATATTCAGGCCCACCGGCGGGTGAATCAGACCCATCTCCATCACGATGGTCATGACGACGCCGAACCAGATGATGTCGAAGTTGGCGGCGCGCAACGGCGGCAGGATGATCGGCGCGGTCATCAGAATGATCGAGACCGGCGGCAGGAAGAAGCCGAGCATGACGACCATGACCAGGATCGCGGCCAGCAATTCCCATCGCGGCAACTGCATGGCGACGATCGATTCCGCAACCGATTGCGAGATGTGCAGGTAGCTCATGACGTAGGAGTACAGCAGCGACATGCCGATGATCATCATCAGCATGGTGGATTCGCGGATGGTCGATTTGAGGATCGGCGCCAGATCGGCCGGCCGCCACACGCTGTAGATCAGGGCGATCAGGATCAGCGCCAGCAATCCGCCGAGCCCTGCGGTTTCCGAGGGCGTGGCAAAGCCGCCATAAAGCG
The DNA here is from genome assembly GCF_004799405.1 of Bradyrhizobium sp. Lineage (GTDB taxonomy): Bacteria > Pseudomonadota > Alphaproteobacteria > Rhizobiales > Xanthobacteraceae > Bradyrhizobium. The sequence continues at coordinate 10,018 of NZ_SSMW01000054.1, read as the reverse complement.
CGATCATCACCCCCGTCAGCAACAGCAGGAACGGCAACACCCGCGGCAGCACGTTGAAACGCTCCGCCATGGTGAAATCGTCGCGCTTGAGGATGGCCGAGGTCGCTCCGGTCCGGGCATAGACCGCGCTGGCGGCGGCATACTCCTTGCGGAAATGGATCACGGCATAGGCGCCAAACAGGGACACCAGCAGCAATCCGGGTCCGATGCCGGCGAGGAACAGCCGCGCCAGTGATTTTTCCGCCGCCACCGCAAACAGGATCATCGTGATCGACGGCGGCAGCAGAATGCCGAGCGTGCCGCCGGCGGCGATGATGCCGGCGGCGAATCCGCCGGAATAACCGCGCTTGCGCATTTCCGGTATGCCGGCCGAGCCGATCGCCGAACAGGTGGCGGGCGACGATCCTGCCATCGCCGCGAACAGCGCGCAGGCGAACACGTTGGCGACGCCGAGCCCGCCGGGCACGCGATGCAGCCACGCATGCAGCGCCGTATACAGATCCTGGCCGGCGCGGGACCGGCCGATGGCGGCGCCCTTGAGAATGAAAAGCGGGATCGCCAGGAGCGTGATCGAGGCCATTTCCTCGTAGACGTTCTGCGTCACGGTATCGAGCGAGGCCGCGGGCATATAGATGCCCATGAACACCACGGCGACAGCGCCGAGCGCAAACGCGATCGGTACGCCCGAAAACATCACGACAAGGGTAGCCACGCCGTAGCTGATGCCAATTCCCAGCACGGTCATCGGCGCGCCGGACCGGCGAGGGGAGCCACGATCTGCAGCAGGATCTGCACGCACAGGAGCGTCATGCCCGCGGCCATCAGGGCGTAGGGGATCGTCAATGGCGGCGACCACATCGAGTTCGATACCTGGCCGTCGACCCAGGCTTCATGCGTGAGGGTCCAGGATTTCCAGGCAAAGAACGCGCAGAACACGAAGCTGACGACATCGACCAGCCACAGCCGGATACGGTTGACCATCGGTGGCAGCAATCCCACGAATGCCTCGATGCCGATGTGGCCGCGCTGTCCCTGCACGTGGGCCGCGGTCATGAAGGTGGCGCCGACCAGCAGAAATACCGCGGCTTCGTCCTGCCAGTAGTTCGGGCTGTGAAACAAAGCGCGGCCGAGCACGCTGTAGCTGAGAACGGCGCAAGCCGCGATCAGCGCGATGGCCGCAAGCACCACGATGATGTTGTTGCAAAAAGCGAGCGCACGTTCCAACGCCGCCACCAGCGTGTTGCCGGCGGCGGCGTTGGAACGATCGGCTTGATCCGGAAGCGGACCATGCATCATGCGGAGACTTCAGCCGCGAGCTTCAACAGGTTGGCGGCCATCGGGGTCTTCGCGCCGTAGTCCTTCCAGGCGGTATCGCGCGCGATGTCGCGCCATTTGCCGACCGTGGCGGCGTCGAGCGCACTGACCTTGGCGCCGGCCTTTTCATAGACCTTGGAGACCTCGATGTCGTCATCCTGCGCGCCCTTCTTGGCGAAGGCTTCCATCTCGGTGCCGACCGCGAGAATGATGTCCTGCTGCTTTTTGGGCAGACCGTCGAAAATCGACTTCGACATCAAGAGCGGCTCAAACATGAACCAGTATGAAGCCGCAGCCCCCGATGTCAGGAATTTTGCGACCTCCTCGAGCCGGAACGAAATCAGGCTGGTGGATGACGTGATGCCGGCGTCGCAGGCGCCGGTCTGCATCGCCGCGTAGAGTTCATTTGACGGCACCGACAGCACGGCTGCGCCCGCCGTCTGCAGCACCATGTCCATTTCACGCGAGCCGCCGCGAACCTTGAGGCCCTTGGCATCTTCGGGGGCGACGATCGCCTTCGAACGGCTCGCAACGCCGCCGGCCTGCCAGATCCAGGTCAGAACGATGATGCCCTTGTCGGCAAGGAAATCGGTCAGCGCCTTGCCGACCGGCTGGTTCTTCCAGCGCAGGCCCTGGTCGTAGGTCGAGACCAGCCCGGGCATCAGCCCGATATTGGTTTCCGGTAATTCGCCGCCGGCGTAGGACAGCGGATAGAGGCTGATGTCGAGCGCACCTTTGCGCATCGCCGAGAACTGCGCGTTGGTCTTGATCAGCGACGAGTTCGGATAGATTTCGGCGGCCAGTTCGCCGCCGCTGCGTTTGGCGATTTCAGCGGCGAACACCCGCACCAGCCGGTCGCGGAAATCGCCCTTGTCGATGGTGCCGCCGGGAAACTGGTGCGATATTTTCAAGGTGGTGGCGGCGTGAGCCGTTCCGGTCCCCAAGCGCAGGATGGCAGGCGCGGCCAGCGCGGATACGATGACATGGCGGCGTGTGAGCATGGATATATCCCCCTAAAGGTGATTTTTGATTGGAAGGCTTGGACCGGCCTGGCGCACACTAGCCCGTCTTCACCGGAATGTTCTCTAGTCTGATAGTTCGAGGTGAGCGCCGGTATTGCTGCGATGCACACTGGCCGAGAGATTCGGCAAAACAAAGACCGACCTCATGTTTTCTTGCACCCCGGAAGGTCCTTCAAAAGCCGCGCCGTGCGGAAAAATTTCCACTGCGCGTAACAATCGCCAGCGTTGGACCGTTTTGAAGATGGCGGCGTCAGTCGCTTTTCAAAAACCGGCTTCAAAGGGATGACCCAATACATGACCATTAGCACCCGCATTACTCTCGGCGTTTCGGCCGCCGTTCTTTCAATCAGCCTGGCGCTCGCGCCCGCCGCCTTCGCCCAGGACAAAATGGGCCAGGACAAGATGGGCAAGGAGGACGGCATGAAGAAGGAGACCGTGTCCAAGGATGGCATGAAAAAGGACGACGGCATGAAGAAAGACGGCATGGCGAAGCAGGACGACGGTATGGTGAAAAAGGACGACACGAAGAAGTAGGCGCCGTCACTTCGTCTGGCCGCGGGCTCGCCTCGACCCGAGGCGAGCCTGAGGCGTTTGCTGGTGTCGGTCGGGCCTAACCTGCGGTTATTTTCGCTTCTTCTTGCGCGCGGCATAGCGCGCGTCGCGTGCGGCCTTGCGTTCGGCTTCGAGCGCCAGTTCGCGGGCGGCGGCCTCTTCCTTTTCGCGCGCGAGTTGCGCTGCGGCCTGGGCTGCCGACTCGGCATCGCGGAGTTTCTTCTCCGCCTTGGCGGCTTCGCGCGCCAGCTTGGCCTTGGCCCGGTCCGCGGCCTGCGACTCACGCTCGGCCTGGCGCTGCCTCACGGCGGGATCGTCGGGACCCGGCTTGGCGCGAAATTTATTCAAAATGTTTTGCTTGGCTTCCTGCGCGGCCTTCTGGCGGTCGGCGAAGCTGGGTTCCTTGAAACCACTCATGGAATGGGCCTTGTCGCTTTCATGGTTTGTTGATGTCGGTTTTACGGATCGGCTCGTGCAACGAGAAGGTTGCGCGGTCGGGAGCGGTGTACAGCCGCGCGCGCCGGGACGCCATCAATTATCCGCTGATCCAGGCCATGTCGCGCAAAAAACTGCGGCCCGAGGGGCCCGGGGTCATTGGCAATTCCGGCCGATCAGGATTCAGCTACCGCCTCCGGCCTTACTTTTATGACGGGCTTTGCGACCAGCTGCATGTCGAGCGCAATCAGCAGCTTCATGACGGTGTCGAATGCGGGACTCGCTTCGCTGGTCAGCGTTCGGATGACGTAGTCGCGGCGCAGCCCGGCTTTGCGGGCAAACCTTGTCATGCCCTGCGCCCGCACCATGTTGCCAATCGCCCGCGTGATGAGAAACGGATCTTCCGTTGACAAGGCGACATTGAGATAGTCCGCGATCGCTTTCGGATCGTCGCGGTATTTGGCGGTATCGAAACCGTGTGCCCCCGGCATTCGCCCTTTTCGCTTTCGGTTATGGTTCTCTACAAGACCGGACTCATTACATTGTTAACTGTTCGTCTAAATGCATGGTCGATTCTCACGAAAATGCGGCCACTCCGCAGCCAAGCCAAGGCTTTCCCCAGCCGGGAAATTGGCATTCCATATCGCGGTTGGGATGAATGAGGGGCGAGGAGGGTAGTTTCTTCCCGGCAACGCAGGTTTGACGTCTCGCTCGCCTTGCTATGCGAGGACGTTCCCGGCAGACGCCTTATGCCACGGCGACGGTCTCAGGGCGTGTAAACCGTGAAGCTTTTTTCCAGCAGCTTCTGGTCGCCGCTCCAGACCTGAAACAGCCAGATGCCCGGAACAAGCTGAATTTCATGATCGAACAGGTAGCCGATGAACAGATCGTCGCGATCAATGCGAAAATTGGTTTGAACCCTTTCCGAGGTGTGTCGTTCGCCGGTTTTGGGATCGACAATTCCCGCGGGCGGAAACACCCGCACGTGGGTAATTCCGGCGGTGCCGCCGGCGGGGCTGCCCGTCAGCGCGTAGCCGAAGCCAAATCGCGTATTGAGGGCCGCAGGAATACGATCGCTATTGACTTGCGGCGGCGTAATTCCGGTCGAGACGGTTCGTGTACCGGTTGCCGAAGTCTTGTCCTCGATGACCGAGGTGCTGCCGGCTTGATAAACGCCGTACCAAAGCAGGCGCGCGCTGCTGACGGATGCTTGCTGTGCGCAAGCGGTGTGATGAGAAACCAGGAACAGGATCAGGGCCGCCAATGGCAGGGTGCGCCCAGCGACGAAGCGATTCAGCATGACCTCGATCTTCCCTGATTTCGGTTCCCTGAAATTAGCGCCCGGAACGCTGGATTGACAAGGCTGACACCGCCAGGGCCGCGCCCTGGATGCCCTCAATGCTACCCGTGGCGAACTGCATGCTGATGCCAACGTCCGACACAACATCGTTGAACATTTCGAAATCTCTTCAGGCAAGAGAGGGCGCTGTGGAATCAATGAAGAGCGGGACCAATGCCACCCAGCGAAGACGAACGCCGAGAACTGGTCCCGGTCCTGGTCGCCGGCATGGTGGCGGCGATCGGCGCATTTTGCCTGTGGTCCGACCTCAGGAACGACTCGGCCAATCGGGGCGACGGCATGATCACGTCGGCAGTCGTGTCACGGGCCGGCGCGATCATGACCCGATCCGAACCGCCGACGCATCTGGGTGCGCCGCAGACGGTGCGCAGCGGCGAGTGAGTTCATGCGCGGATGAGGAGCGGTGACTGTCCCGTTACGGGCGCGACCAGAAACCGTCGCAGGCGTGGGCGATGAAAATTGCCGCGCTTATGACGCCGAAGAACGCAGTGAATGCTTCCAACATGGCAACGATCCTGTAGCCCAGCGGGCCGGACCTAACCGCACGCGGCGATACACAGTCAAAAGGATTGTGCACATCGCGAAAAATAGGAATCCAACTGATGCTTTGGAGCAACAGCGGCAAGTAGCAGCAGCGTCCCGCAATGCGAAAATGGCAGTAAGGACGGAGCCTGAGCTTCAAGAAACCTTATGAAATTAGGCCTAAGGATGGCGATCCCAGCAGGAAAGTAAGAAGCCAATAACTTCAATTGCTTAGAGCGACTAACGGAGCTTAAAGCTCAAAGCGTGTCGCTAGGGCCGCTTGATCGAGTGACTAACGCAGCATCGCCACGTCGGCCGGCCCGAACTCACCCGCCGCTATGAACGGCTGCGAGCAGCACATCCAGCGCGCACCTTCAATGCGCGCCTTGTCCTCGAACCTCCGCGCAAACAGGGCGTCTGCGATCCTGTTCACAACATCAGCGTTCGCTTTCAGCTTCTCGTCTGCCAAAGTGAAGCCTTCCACAAGCACTGCAAGGCGTTCCAGCTCGGGCAAGCGCAACAGCAGCTCCTGCATCTGTTGGTAATCGCGCTTTGGCCTCACTGCGTGCGCTGCCAACATCTTCGATAAGTTCAGCTCATGTGCTGCAACAGCAAGTTCGGCCTTATAACCCGCGACAAGTACCGCGAGGGTCTTACTGTTATCGCCTAAATTTCTGCTACACGAAGCGCCGTTGCCGGTCCCCAAGTCCATCTCCACGAACGAGACATCTGCGCCGAGCGCATGCGCGACGACAGCGTGGCCGGCTTCGTGGATCGCGGCGGCGCGCTCATCGGCATCCAGGGCCTTGCTCAAGGCAATTGTGTCAGCGTCATTGGTCATGGAGATAGGCATAGCCGACCAGCAGCCCCATGTCGCGCTGGCCGACCGTCTGGACGGTCCCACCCCTAGCCTTGCCATGACCCAGCCCCAATCCGTGGTGCCGTTGTTCCCAATCGCTAGGGCACGGTAGCCCCAACCAGCGGGCGAATCCTGAGCCTCGCCCGCCAACCTAAACCAACGTCTCCAACGGCAACACCAACTCCGCGCCCGTGTTGCGCACGTTGCCGACCTTGTTATCGACGGGCCGTGTTTCGACCTGCGACGGGCTAGGCAACCTTGCGCGGCTCTTGAAGTTGAAACTCTAACTCTTCGATGAACTGAGCCAGCCGCTCGCGCGTGAGGGGATCATTGGGCTCCGAGGCCAACCTGCGAGCCTGCGCCAGTTTCCTCAAGAGTTCGTCGCGATGGCTGGGGGTCATTTCAGCGCTCCTGCCGAGTAGACGGCCCGGGGTCTTATAATGTTCACACACGGCTTAACGCTTCGTGACCTGCCGCACAAAGCGGTTGGTCTACGACGCGTCCTGCCAGGAATATCTCGCAGATGTCGCAAGCACGGTGGCTTGCCGCCAGAATGAACGAGGCCCGATTGCCTAGCAGACCGGGCCTCGTAACCGGAACAGTCTATACGGCAGGCCGCTCGGTATCAGTGAAGTGTATGAAGGTTTGGGGAAGCCGTGTTGATCTGTCTCAGATGGCCGACTGAGGCGGCCTACTTCTCACCAAGGAGCTTGCCCGTCCTATTGTGCATGAAATGAACCCTGGTGCAGGCTAGGCACACCACCGGCGAGTAACGATCTTTTTCGTCCTCCGGTACGTCCGCCCGCCAGTGCTGCACATTCATCCCGGTACTCGGGCATCTGAAAACGATGGGCTCAGGCATGGTGCGAGCATTGTGTCAGCAGTCATGTCCTGCCGAAACTCCGTAGGATTACGTAGGTCATACATTGCGGTCGTCCTGCGGGCTTGGAATAAAAGGGCCAAGCCGTGCAGGCCACGGCTTCCAAATTATGGCCCGCTACACCAATCTGATCTTGGGCCAGTTGTTCCTACGGCACGTCACCCTTCCTGCTGCCGCCAACCCCATAGGGCCGGTTCAGAAAGTATTCCCGGTTGCCCAAGGCGCTCTCGGCATATTGGTCAATCGACACGATGATCGCCTGCACATGCTGGTAACACCAACCCTCACGGCAGGCCAAATGCCGGACTTCTGCCAGTGCTTTGATCCATGGCGGATTGTCCGCGGCGTTGGCGTCGTACCATTTCAGCGGATCGCGCATCAGGCCCAACTCCGGCCGCCCAGGACCATGCCCTTAGTCGGACCAGCCAACTCTCTCTTGAGCCTGTCCCGCTCGGCACACATCCCATCGATGTTTGCGAGCATCCGTTCCAGCAGAGCCTCGGCCGAGGCCGTCGGTATGCCAGCGCGTTGAAGGTCGCGAATCTCACCGCGTTGCCGGTGGATCTGGCGGCGCATGTGTTCGATCCCATTGCGAATGTGGTCGAGCTGCATCAGTAGGACCTCCGTTCTCATTAGAACGAAAGAAGAACAGATTGGCAAGCCGCTAGGGATAGGCGTTCCGCTGGTGGAACACCCAAGGCGATGGCCGAACCGATTGTCCGCCGGTATGTTTCTGTCCGGGCCTACGTTGGGGTTGAGCCTTGTCCTGGTCGCGGAAATTCGACGAACCGATCCCGCTGCCGCGCGGTCGCCAACTCGTCACGCTCAAGGAAGCCGGGACCCACATCACCAAACTGCCAAAGGCCGAACACGAAGCGCCGGAGTGGCAAGCCGCGATGGAAGCGCTGATCCTGGTCGCGACACATGGCGGCCCGACCATGTTTGCGCGGATCGGCGTAATGCGGGCGCTCAATCGGCACGTCGAGCGGGTGTTCGATCCGTCGCGTAAGGACAAGCATTGGGGCAAGCGGAAATTGAAGCGGGACGAGTAACCAGCAATCATTACGCGGAGCTTACCTACTCTGAGACCGGCATACCCCCTTCGGTCCGGTCTCTTTTTTTATGCTTCCTCTTTCCTGTCCCGGCCCGTGTCAAAGAAACGGCCCCAGCTTGGGGAAACTGAGGCCGTCATTCATCGGATGCCCTTGGGGGGGACCAAGCATCCGGCTCATTCCCAAGTTGCCAGAGCGACATTCGTTCCAAGAACAAACGGGATTTTCAGGTCGGTGCCAGTGGCGGCGCGTCCTGCCGGGCCTCAATCATCCTCGCCATGACCTCGTGGTTCCTGGCCATCTGCTCCGCGCGTTCCTTCGTCGGGTAGCCGCGTCACCCGTTCCTCACCGAAGAGCTGATCCGGTCCAGTCGGCGCCACATCGGTGAAAGGCGGTTCGTAGAGCAGCGCGGGGTCCATGACACCCTGATCGGTCAGATGCTCGATGACCATATTGATGAATTCGATCTGGTTTGCGGTCGCGACACCCGCTGCCAGGAATTCGCCGAAGGCGTCACGAACCGCCGCGCGGTCGAGCCCGACCATCGAGCGGACGAAACGACCAAATCCGTTGCTCGTCTCGCGCGCCCGCTCGATATCGCCCGCCTCACCGATGCCGGCATCCAGCAGCATCTTTTCAAGCTCGCTGAGGTCGGTCGGCGTCAGTGGTTTAGGGTCGCTCAGCATGGCCCGAGGCTGCGCCCGGATTGACTCCAGACCCGATACAGCAAAAATAGGCTCAGCCGATCGCGTCGAGGCCCATCACGCCCGGTTGCTTGCAGTTATTGGGGTACGAAAAACGTTTCCACACGGCCTGGACCCGTCTCGGAAGTCGACCGCCCGGATATATTTCTTCTAACAGCTCAAAGATGTCTTCCCAGTTTCGAGTTCGGACAGTTACACTGTTGCCTTTTCGGGAGGCAAGAATGGCAGTTGCGTTGGTTACTGGCACTAGCAGCGGAATTGGATTGGCGACCGCCGTGACGCTCGCGCGTGGTGGACATACGGTCATAGCGACGATGCGAAATCCGGATAGCGCGGAGGAGCTTCAGAAAATCGTGACGGCGGAGAAGCTTCCGGTCACGATGGCCACGCTCAACGTCGATGATGATTCTTCGGTCGAAAGTGCCTTCGCCAAGGTACTGGCCCAGCACGGTCGCCTCGACGTCCTCGTGAATAACGCCGGGATTGGTGGTGGCGGCTCGGTGGAGGAAAGCTCCACGGCAAGATTTCGGGAGGTGATGGAGACCAATTTCTTCGGCGCGCTCCGCTGCATCAAGGCCGTTGTACCGGGGATGCGCCAACGGCGGCAGGGCTGCATTGTCAATGTCACGTCGATAGCTGGCCGGATGGCTTTGGCTCCTGCTGCGGCTTACTCTGCATCCAAGTTTGCTCTGGAGGCCTTGAGCGAGTGCCTCGCGCAGGAAATGAAGGCGTTCAATGTGAGAGTTGCCGTTGTCGAACCCGGCGTCATTGCCACGCCGATATTCTCCAAAGCAGCGCCGGTAGCCGACGACAGTCCTTACCCGCATTACCGGCGTCAAAGGGCTTTGTTCGCACAGTCGCTGACCAAACCGACGTCACCCTACGTTGTTGGCGACAAAATCCGCGAGATTGTCGATAGCGATAGCTGGCAGCTCCGTTATCCCGTCGGTCCCGATGCCGCGCCGTTCCTCCAATGGCGAGCGAGCAAGACCGACGAGGAGGTAATCAATTTCGGGGCGGCGAGCGATGCTGACTACATCCTTACGGTCAAGCGCGAGTTTGGCCTCGATGTAAATCTGTAAATCCGATCTATGCGCCATGCACCTGGCTTCTTTGACCTGGCCCATCTGACGATGTCCGCTGTTGAAGTGCCGGCTCAACCGGTCGACGCAACACAGGCGTTAAATCTCTCTGCTGGGGTTTCAAATTGCAAAGGTCTCACGTGGTCGTTCGTTTAGCTGACGAGCCACTTTGTTCAGATGGGCTTGCGAGTGAACCGATAAGTCAGTGCCCTTTGGAAAGTACTGTCTCAGCAGGC
>NZ_SSMW01000053.1 GCF_004799405.1 Bradyrhizobium sp. | reverse complement strand
CGGTCATGTGAACCGCATCTACAGGCCGAACACATGGCTGCACCGACCAATGCTGCAAAACGTGAAAAAAAGCTCTTGCCAACCCGGAGCCGTCCACACATGGCACAAAGCGGACATGGCGGATTCGGCTGACGATGTCCGATATCGGGGGAATAGGTCGCATTTTAGCGCCGTGAGGTTCCGGGCGCCAAATTTACGAGTACACGCCGTAAGCAAAAGGCGCTTCCTTTCGGGAGCGCCTTTCTCATTTGGGCCGTGAGCCCGGCAGGAAACCCGCCGGCGGAAATCACAGCGAATAATACATTTCGAATTCGACCGGATGCGGGGTCATCTCGTAGCGGGCGACTTCGGTCATCTTCAGTTCGATATAGCTGTCGATGAAGTCGTCGTCGAACACGCCGCCGTTCTTGAGGAAGCCGCGATCCTTGTCGAGATTTTCCAGCGCCTCGCGCAAGCTGCCGCACACCGTCGGGATCGATTTCAACTCTTCCTTCGGCAGGTCGTAGAGGTCCTTGTCCATCGCCGAACCCGGATCGAGCTTGTTCTTGATGCCGTCGAGACCCGCCATCAGCATCGCGGCGAAGCCGAGATACGGATTGGCCATCGGATCGGGGAAGCGCACCTCGACCCGCTTGGCCTTCGGGTTGGTGGTGTAGGGGATGCGGCAGGAAGCCGAGCGGTTGCGCGCGGAGTAGGCCAGCAGCACCGGGGCTTCATAGCCCGGGACCAGGCGCTTGTAGGAGTTGGTCGACGGGTTGGTGAAGGCGTTGATCGCCTTGGCGTGCTTGATGATGCCGGCGATGTAGGACAGGCAGGTCTCCGAGAGGTCGGCGTATTTGTTGCCGGCGAACACCGGCTTGCCGTCCTTCCAGATCGACTGGTGGCAGTGCATGCCCGAGCCGTTGTCGCCATAGACCGGCTTCGGCATGAAGGTGGCGGTCTTGCCATACATGTGCGCGACCTGATGGATGCAGTATTTGTAGATCTGCATCTGGTCGGCCATCAGCGTCAGCGTGTCGAACTTCATGCCGAGCTCGTGCTGGGCGGACGCGACTTCGTGGTGATGCTTTTCGACCTTGACGCCCATCTTGGCCATCGCGCCGAGCATTTCCGAGCGCATGTCCTGCACCGAATCCTGCGGCGGGACCGGGAAGTAACCCGCCTTGGTGCGGATGCGGTGGCCGAGATTGCCGCCCTCGTATTCGGTGTCGGAATTGATCGGCAGTTCCGATGAATCCAGCTTGAAGCCGGTGTTGTAGGGCGTGGTCTGGTAACGGACGTCGTCGAACACGAAGAATTCCGCCTCCGGCCCGAAGAAGACCGCATCGCCGACGCCCATCGACTTGACCATGGCCTCGGCCTTCTTGGCCATGCCGCGCGGGTCGCGGTTGTAGGGCTCGCCGGTGGTCGGCTCCAGCACGTCGCAGGTGATGATCATGGTGGTTTCGGCGAAGAACGGATCGATCGTCGCGGTGACCGGGTCGGGCATCAGGCACATGTCGGATTCGTTGATCGCCTTCCAGCCGGCAATCGAGGAGCCGTCGAACATGAGGCCCTCGGCGAAGGTGTCCTCCTCGATCATCGTGATGTCGAAAGTCACATGCTGCCACTTGCCGCGCGGATCGGTGAAACGCAGGTCGACGTATTTCACGTCGTTGTCCTTGATCGATTTCAGGACGTCTTTGGCGGTCTTCATGAATACCCCTTTTGGCTACAGGTCACCGTGAACTGGCCGCGGCGGGACCGCGGGCCATGCTGCTTACAATCGGGAGATGTTCAATACAATATCAGAGTGTTGGCAAGCTCATTCAGATGGCATCCAGCCCGGATTCCCCGGTTCGGATACGGATGGCTTCCTCGATATTGGACACGAAAATCTTGCCGTCGCCGATGCGGCCGGTCTGGGCAGCGCGCCTGATCGCATCGATGGCTTTTTCGACCAGGTCCTCCCCGATCACGATCTCGATTTTGACCTTGGGCAGGAAGTCCACGATGTACTCCGCGCCGCGGTAGAGTTCGGCGTGGCCCTTCTGGCGCCCGAAACCCTTGGCTTCGGTCACGGTAATGCCCTGCAGTCCAACCTCCTGAAGCGCTTCTTTCACCTCGTCGAGCTTGAATGGCTTGATGATGGCTTCGATTTTTTTCACTGAGCGCCTCCCAGGCATTTCCGAATTGCAGACTGCAGCTTTGTTTCCACGTTAGCTGTGGCGGGTTTGTTGATCGTCTGTCCTGATGGGCAGCCGGGCAGATTCACTTACACACTCATTCATTGCCGGCGAAGATGACGATCCAGAGCCGGCTTCCTCAAAAGCAGGGTCTATGCCAAGTTATCAACGGGCCTGATTTTGAAACATTATCAGACTTTTACCGGCGGGTTCTCGGGGTTGGATAGAGGTATTCATGATACCCAAGCCCATGGAATAGGCAAATAGATCAATAGGTGTGCAACTCTTGGAGAATGGACTGCGCGCGGAACCCGAACTGCCTTAGGAAAAGGCGCTTGATCAGGAAATTGCCATGGAAGTTCTGACCACGGCTGAAATGGAACGAGCGGATCGGTTCACCATTGCCGCGGGCACTCCCGGCTTCGCGCTGATGCTGAGCGCCGGTCAGGCGGTGGCGGAAGCCGCGATGGACCTCGTGGAGCAGGGGCCGATCCTGGTGGTTGCCGGATCCGGCAACAACGGGGGCGACGGCTTTGTCGCGGCGGCGGAACTGGCGGCGCGGGGCCGCGAGGTCTCGGTGATCCTGCTGTGCGAACGCGACAGCCTGCAGGGCGATGCGGCCTCCGCGGCGCGGGGATGGAAATATCCCGTGCTGCCGTTCAATCCACACGCGATCGGCAAGCCGGGCTTGATCATCGATGCGCTGTTCGGCGCGGGTCTCAACCGGCCGGTGAGCGGCGAGCCGCACGACATGATCGAGGCGATCAACGGCAACGGTGCCCCGGTTCTCAGCGTCGACCTGCCGAGCGGCATCAACGGCGACACCGGCGCGGTGATGGGGATTGCAATCCGCGCCACCGAAACCGTCACCTTCTTTCGGCGCAAACCGGCGCATTTGTTGTTGCCGGGCCGGATTTACTGCGGTCGCGTGCGCGTCGCCGATATCGGGATCGATACGCGCGTGTTCGAGGAGGTTCACCCGCAGACCTTCGAAAACATTCCGCAAACCTGGCAGAAATCCTTTCCGGTGCCGCGGGTCGATGGCCATAAATACGCCCGCGGCCATGCCATCGTAGTCTCCGGCGACATTGCGGCAACCGGGGCGGCGCGGCTAGCGGCGCGCGGCGCGCTGCGGGCAGGCGCCGGGCTGGTCACGCTGGCCTCGCCGAGGGATGCGCTAGTCGTCAATGCCGCGGCCCTCACGGCGGTTATGGTTCGTCCGATCGACACGGTGGTCGAGTTTGGCGAGTTGCTGGGTGACAAACGCCTCAACACCTGCGTGATCGGACCGGGCGCCGGCGTTGGCGGGCGCACCCGCGATTTCGTCCAGACGGCGCTCGCCACCGGGCGCTGCCTGGTGTTGGATGCCGACGCGTTGACGAGTTTTTCGGACGCGCCCGAGCGGCTGTTCGAGGCCATCAGATCGGCGCACGATTCACAGGTTGTCCTCACCCCGCATGAGGGGGAATTTCCCCGTCTGTTCAGCGACATCAGCAACAAGCATCCACATCGCTCGAAACTCGAACGAGTCCGGGCAGCCGCCGAGCGTTCCGGCGCCGTGGTGCTGCTCAAGGGGCCGGATACCGTGGTGGCATCGCCGGACGGGCGCGCCACCATCGCCGCCAATGCGCCGCCCTGGCTCGCCACCGCCGGCGCCGGCGACGTGCTGGCCGGAATGATCGCGGGGGTGCTGGCGCAGGGGGTAGCGGTTTACGAGGCCGCCTGTATCGGGGTCTGGATGCACGGCGAGGCCGCGCGCGAAGCGGGCCCCGGCCTGATCGCGGAAGACCTGCCGGAGGTTTTGCCCGCGGTGTTCCGCCGCCTCTATGACGCGTTCGACATCGAGTATTGAGGTGTACGCCGCGCCACCATTTGGAAACTTGAACATCGCGGAATACTGGATCGTCCGCCTTCGCCTTCGCGACGATGACATCACACCAGATACTTCGCGACCGCGGTCTCGTTCCACGACAGCCCCAGGCCATGCCCGCGCGCCGTGACCGCGCCGTCGACGATCTGGATGGGCTCGGCGAGGATGGCGCGGGCGAGATCGAGAACCTCCAGCCAGTGCGCGGTAGGCGTCACCGCCAGCATGTGAGAACTGGCTTCGGCGAACAGGTGACTGGACATCGGGATTGAAGCCGCTTCCGCTTGTCCGGCGACGCGCAGCCAGCCGGTCACGCCGCCGACCTTCATCAGGTCGGGCATGATGAAATCGCTGGCGCCGGCCGCGATCGCCTCGGCAAAGCCGCGCGGAAACCACCAGTTCTCGCCGGCCTGTATCGATATCGGCGAGGTCTGTCGCACCGCTGCGTGGCCCTGAAGGTTTTCCGCCGCCACCGGCTCCTCGATCCAGTGCAGATCATAGGGCGCAAGGCGGGCAATGCGGCGGCTGGCCTCGGCCGGATCGAGCGACTGGTTGAAGTCGAGCATCAGCGCGATATCCGGGCCGATCAGACCGCGCACCGCCTTGACCATCCGCTCGTCATTGGCGAGGTCGCCATCGCCGCCCTTGATCTTGATGCCGCGAAAACCTTGCTCCAGCGAGCGGCGCAAGTCCTTTTCGTCGGCGACGGGATCGACCGCGCCGTAGCTGTCATAGGCCCGGATCGGCCGCGGCGATCCACCGAGCAATTCGGCAAGTGGCTTACTCGCCCTCTGGCCCAGCACATCCCAGAACGCCATGTCGAGACCCGACACGGCCATGCCGACCAGGCCCTGCCAGCCGAGCAACCTGAATTTGGCATCCATCAGGGACGTCAGGTCGAACGGCGCGATCGCCTTGCCGGTGAGGTCGAGCCCGAGTTCCTCGATCAGATGCACCAGCGGCGCCAGCGTCAATCTGGCGTAGGCGAAGATATAGGATCGCCCGGTAATCCCTTGATCGGTCGTGACATCGATCAGCACCAGCGGGGCTGCCTCGATGACGCCGAAGGCGTTCTTGACGGGACGCGAGATCGGCGCGATCACGGGCCTCGCCCTGACGCTGCGTATGGCTGGAGTGGTCGAACTCATTTTTGTTTCCCCCTTATTCGATACTGTACCACTGCACTAGGCGCGGCGCCGCCCAGTCGGTTGCGACAGTCTCCATCAGCCAGCGCCCGGCATTCTCGGCCGCGAAGGCGATGCGCTGGGTCTGGCCGGGCTCGACCGCCAGCGTGTCCAGCCAGAATGGCTTCCAGCCATCGTCGAGCCGGTCCAGCACCCTGAAATGGTGCCCATGGAGGTGGAACACCTCGGCGATATCGGCGCGGTTGGTGAGGGCCAGCACCACGGTGCGGCCTGCTCTGGCGCGGAACGCGGGTGCCGCCAAGGCGCCAAAACTCGCGGGCGTCACCCAATCGTCCCGTGCGCCGCCGAGCGGCAGATTGACCCGCAAGGCTCCCTTGAGGTCGAGCCGGGCGGGCAGGCCGTTGGACGGCAGCGCAGGGGCGGTGGGAAGTGGTGCGGTCCGGATCGGCGGCTCGCTCGAGGTGACCATCCGGGCGACCGGGTGAGCCTGCTTGCCGTCATGGAGGAGGATTGGAGATACCGAGCCCGGTTGCCCGCCTGCATCGACAAACACATCGGCCCGGCCTCCCGGAGCCAGCACCAGCGCGCCATTGCGGGCGAGGAAGGGTTCGACAGGCTGGCCGTCGAGAGCCATAACCCTGATGTCTTGCTCCTCTAATTTGACTGCAATGACATTGCGTTGGCAGCCATTGATGAAGCGAAGCCTCAGCCGTTCATGCACTCGTGCCGGGATATCCAGCTTGGTCAGCCTGTTGACGGTGTAGAGCGGCCTGGTGTCCCCGGGGTCGACGCCGGGCGCAACCGCGGTCCCGTCCGGCCGCAGCCGCCAGTCTTCGATCAAAAAAACCTCGTCGCGGTCGACGGCAACGGCCTCGCTCTCTTCGACGACAAGCGCGCGGGCAGATGACGGCAGCGCCTGACCATCGCCAGACATCCGCATATCGCACAGCAAGGTGCCGGCATGGCGTAGCGGAAGCACAAAGGTTCCCCTGGCCCCGGGCGCCAGCGCTGGCCCCGCCACCAGCGGTTCGGCCGCGGCGACACCGTCGATGCCGCGCCAGTTGAGCGCGATGGGGACCGGCAATTCATTGCCGAGCGTGATTTCGAGCGCGTCGCCGCGCCTGAAGCGAAGGCCGGAATCCGCCCCCGACAACGACCATATCGGCGTATCCGGCCCTCCCGGACGCAAGCTGATGAGGGAAGCTTTGGCCTGCAGCATCAGCAAAGGCCGGCTCTGCGCGGATGCCGTCGCGGGCAGCGCCTGCGCGAGGACCGCAGCGCCCACGCCGGCTACCAGTTCGCGCCGGTTCAACGGGAAAACGCCATCTGCCATCGACGATGCGGACCATTTTCCACCCGATATGTCCAGTTGGTGCGGCACCGCGCGGCAAGCCGCAAAGCCGCCTTTTCCGAAACGGCCATTTTTTTGCTGCGAACGGTTGAGCCCATGTTATAAGCCCGCCGCGACGATCGCGTTGACGGTTTGAATGCGGGCATACAAATCATAAACGCGATGGATTCCATCAACTTGGAGCATGATCGGCCGCCCGGAAACCGCTTCACACTTTTCGGCAATCATGCTCGGGCATTGCGGGCGGACATGATGCTATCAGCGGGCGTGGCGGAACTGGTAGACGCGCTGGATTTAGGTTCCAGTGACGAAAGTCGTGGGGGTTCGAGTCCCTCCGCCCGCACCAAGCGCCACCAGCGTTTGCGCCTGACGAATTGCGGAGGACAGAGCCCGAGGGGATTGTCCGCCGACCACCGACGCAAGGCTTGATGCCGTGCGCCGACCAGATTGACAGTGTTCCGGCGCCCACGCCGGACCAAGCGGGAAGAAGATTGACGCCATGCAGGTAACAGAAACCGTCGCCGACGGACTGAAGCACGAATTCCAGATCAGCGTTCCCGCATCGGATCTCGATGCCAAGGCGGACGCCAAGCTTGTCGACCTCAAGGACA
The DNA here is from genome assembly GCF_004799405.1 of Bradyrhizobium sp. Taxonomy (GTDB): domain Bacteria; phylum Pseudomonadota; class Alphaproteobacteria; order Rhizobiales; family Xanthobacteraceae; genus Bradyrhizobium. Next base: position 9,238 of record NZ_SSMW01000053.1, on the reverse strand, counting down.
AGGTCCGCCTCAACGGCTTCCGTCCCGGCAAGGTCCCCGTCAGCCACCTGAAGAAGGTGTATGGCCGCTCGGTCATGGCGGAGACCGTCGAACAGACCATCCGCGATACCAACTCGCGAATCTTCACCGAGCGCGGCTTCCGCCTGGCGACCGAACCCAAGGTCACCATGCCGACGGAGGAAAAAGCGGTCGAGGACATCCTCACCGGAAAGTCCGATCTCAATTACACCGTTTCGATCGAAGTCGTGCCGCCGATCCAGCTCGCCGATTTCAAGAGCTTCACCGTCGAGAAGCCGGTTGCCGAGGTGACCGACGCCGACGTCGATGACGCCATCAAGCGCATCGCCGACCAAAACCGCGCCTACGAGGCCAGGGCCGAAGGCGCCAAGGCCGAATCCGGCGACCGGGTCACCATCACCTTCAAGGGCACCATCAACGGCGTGCCGTTCGACGGCGGCGCCGGCGAAAATATCCAGGTCACGATCGGTTCCAACAGCTTCATCCCCGGCTTCGAGGATCAGCTGATCGGGATCGCGGCGGGCGAGACCCGTAACCTGAAGGTCTCTTTTCCGAAGAACTACGCCAATGACACCCTGGCCGGTCAGCCGGCCGAATTCGAGACCACGGCGACATTGATCGAGGCGCCGCAGGAAACCGTCATCAATGACGAATTCGCCCAGACGCTCGGTCTTGAATCGCTCGACAAGCTGAAGGAGGCCGCACGCCAGCGGCTGTCGTCGGAGTTCGCCGTCGCTACCCGCCAGAAGCTCAAGCGCTTGCTGCTGGACCGTCTCGACGAGGCCCATCGCTTCGAGGCGCCGCCGTCGCTGGTCGCGGAAGAATTCAAGCTGATGTGGGATTCGATCAAGGCCGAAATGGAATCCGGCGGCAAGACCTTTGCCGATGAGGACACCACCGAAGAGGCTGCCAGGGAAGAGTACGGCAAGATCGCCGATCGGAGGGTACGGCTCGGCCTGGTGCTGTCCGAGATCGGCGAAAAGAACAAGATCACGGTCACCGACGACGAAGTCAGCCGCGCGGTGATCGAGCGCGCGCGCCAGATGCCGGGCCGCGAGAAGGAAGTCTGGGACTACTATCGCAACAATGCCCACGCGTTGGCCCAGCTTCGGGCGCCGATCTACGAGGACAAGGTCGTCGATTTCATCCTTGAACTCGCCAATGTCACCGAAAAGAAGGTCACGCGCGAGGAACTCTACCGGGATGACGATACGGAGAAGACCGCGGCCTGATCGTGTCAGCCGGCGTTAAGGATGTGCCGCGAAAGGGCCGAAGCCGGCCAGGCCGTCGCTAGGCGGTGCGCGGCGAATCAGCTTGAACAGGTGCGACCCGCAGCCGATTGACCCGGTCTTGTTACCGGTGAATTGGCCCATATCTGTTAACCCTGTCTTTTGAAGTCCTGCATCACGGGACCTTCGTCCGCGCTTTTTCGATCCGGATGACCGTCTCCGCCAACCCTTGGGTGATTAATGCGCGATCCGGTGGAAACCTACATGAACCTCGTGCCGATGGTGGTCGAGCAGACCAACCGCGGCGAACGCGCCTACGACATTTTTTCGCGCCTGCTCAAGGAGCGCATCATCTTCGTGACCGGTGCGGTCGAGGATGGCATGTCGACGCTGGTGGTCGCGCAGCTATTGTTTCTCGAGGCGGAAAACCCGAAGAAGGAAATCTCGATGTACATCAACTCCCCCGGCGGGGTCGTGACATCGGGCCTTGCGATCTACGACACCATGCAGTTCATCCGTCCGCCGGTGTCGACGCTTTGCACCGGACAGGCGGCGTCGATGGGCTCGCTGCTGCTGGCGGCGGGCGCCAAGGACATGCGCTTCTCGCTGCCGAATTCACGCATCATGGTGCACCAGCCCTCCGGCGGGTTTCAGGGCCAGGCCACCGATATCATGCTGCACGCCCAGGAAATCCTGAACCTGAAGAAACGGCTCAACGAGATCTACGTGAAGCACACCGGGCAGACCTTCAAGGCGATCGAGGATGCGCTGGAGCGCGACAAGTTCCTCACCGCCGAGATGGCGCGCGATTTCGGGATCGTCGACAAGGTGATCGACAAGCGTTCCGAAGATCCGACGGCCAAGAGCCCGTAGCCCGAGAGCCCGTAGCCGAGAGCCGCAAGGCCGTATCGGCGTCAATGACGCCGGGCAGGGGCCAATTCGGGGCCGCCGGCGCCGGTTTGATGGCCTCGGCGGGGCCGAAAGTTCCGCTTTCGTGCTGGTTTGGCAGCGTGGCAATCCCGCAACGCTCGGGCGATTTCGCCATCTTGCGCTCGCATGCGCGCGGCAAATCACGGTATTGTAACGATATTCGGTGCCCGCTCGATTAGCGAATTCTTGATAGTCGGGTGTCACCATGGTTGGCTAGGTCGGATCGGTTAAGATCGTGGGAGATTCGAGTTAAGCGCGATTCGCGGGGTATCCTGAGCTTGGGTCTTTTTTGGTACGGATTTTGCTCTATCTACAACCTTGTGCCGGGCGATCCCGGAATGGGGCGGTCGAGCGGACGAGATCGAACGGCGGACGGAGACAAGAATGAGTAAGGTCGGCACGAGCGACTCCAAGAACACGCTGTATTGCTCGTTCTGCGGCAAGAGCCAGCACGAAGTCCGCAAGCTGATCGCGGGCCCCACCGTATTCATCTGCGACGAATGCGTTGAACTGTGCATGGATATCATCCGCGAGGAAAACAAGTCCTCGCTGGTGAAGTCGCGCGACGGCATTCCGACCCCGAAGGAAATCTGCAAGGTCCTCGACGACTACGTGATCGGCCAGAGCCATGCCAAGAAGGTGCTCTCGGTCGCCGTCCACAATCATTACAAGCGGCTCAATCACCAGACCAAGCACAACGACGTCGAACTGGCGAAGTCGAACATCCTGCTGATCGGGCCGACCGGCTCGGGCAAGACGCTGCTGGCGCAGACGCTGGCGCGGATTCTCGACGTGCCCTTCACGATGGCGGATGCGACCACCCTGACGGAAGCCGGCTACGTCGGCGAGGACGTCGAAAACATCATCTTGAAGCTGTTGCAGTCGGCCGACTACAATGTCGAGCGCGCGCAGCGCGGCATCGTCTATATCGACGAGATCGACAAGATCAGCCGCAAGTCCGACAACCCGTCGATCACCCGCGACGTCTCGGGCGAGGGCGTGCAGCAGGCGCTGCTCAAGATCATGGAAGGCACGGTGGCCTCGGTTCCTCCGCAGGGCGGCCGCAAGCATCCGCAGCAGGAGTTCCTGCAGGTCGACACCACCAATATTCTGTTCATCTGCGGCGGCGCTTTCTCCGGGCTGGAGAAGATCATTTCCGCGCGCGGGCGCTCGACCTCGATCGGCTTTGCGGCTCAGGTGCTGGCGCCGGAAGACCGCCGCACCGGCGAAATCTTCCGCCATGTCGAGCCCGAGGATCTGCTGAAGTACGGCCTGATCCCGGAGTTCGTCGGCCGCCTGCCGGTGGTCGCCACGCTGGAAGATCTCGACGAGGCTTCGCTGAAGAAGATTCTGACCGATCCGAAGAACGCGCTGGTCAAGCAGTATCAGCGGCTGTTCGAGATGGAGAACATCGAATTGACGTTCGCCGACGAAGCGCTTGGCGCGGTCGCCCGCAAGGCGATCGAGCGCAAGACCGGCGCGCGGGGCCTGCGCTCGATTCTGGAAAGCATCCTGCTTGAGACCATGTTCGATCTTCCGGGCCTCGAAGGCGTCGAAGAGGTCGTGATCTCGCGCGAAGTGGTCGAGGGAACCGCCCGTCCGCTCTACATCTACGCCGATCGATCCGATCGCGTCGTCGAGACCAGCGCCAGCGCCTGATCGCGCTCGCCTGGAATACGTCGAAAGAGACGGCTACCGTGCCTTTCGGCGGCCGCTTTTGCGCAGGTTTTCTCACCGATTCCTGCGCTTTTTCTTTCGCGTTTAGCCCCGATTGGCGGCTGTTTTCGAGCGACTTGACACCCCCATGGCCGATAGCCACCTAATGCTGTCAGCGACGAAATCCGCTTGAAGATTCGCCGCACCAGTGATCCTGAAAAGTCGGCCGACAGGCGGCCAACCGATCCGGATATCCAGGCACCTTGTGGCGGTTGCGCAAAATCGCGGACCGCGTTGCAAGGGGGCACAACAAAAGGAATAGGCCATGACTACCCCGAAACCCCGGCCAACCATCGTTTATGGCGAACGGCACTCTTATCCGGTGCTGCCGCTGCGCGACATCGTGGTGTTTCCGCACATGATCGTGCCGCTGTTCGTCGGCCGCGAGAAATCCATCCGCGCGCTCGAAGAGGTCATGAAGAATGACGCTCTGATCATGCTGGCGACGCAGAAGAACGCCTCGGATGACGATCCGAGCCCGGAGTCGATCTATGAAATCGGCACGCTCGCCAGCGTGCTGCAATTGCTCAAATTGCCCGACGGCACCGTGAAGGTGCTGGTGGAGGGGCTTGAGCGCGCCAAGGTCGAGAAATATTCCGACCGAACCGAATACTATGAGGCGACCGCGACAGCGCTTGCCGATACCGACGCCACCTCGGTCGAGGCCGAGGCCCTGGCGCGCTCGGTGGTGTCCGACTTCGAAAGCTACGTGAAGCTCAACAAGAAGATTTCCGCCGAAGTCGTCGGCGTGGTTCAGGCCATCACCGATTTCGCCAAACTCGGCGACAACGTGGCCCAGCATCTCGCCGTCAAGATCGCCGATCGCCAGGCCATCCTGGAGACGCTGTCGGTCACCGCGCGCCTGGAGAAGGTGCTCGGACTGATGGAGAGCGAAATCTCGGTGCTGCAGGTCGAGAAGCGGATCCGCTCGCGCGTCAAGCGCCAGATGGAGAAGACCCAGCGCGAATATTATCTCAACGAGCAGATGAAGGCGATCCAGAAGGAACTCGGCGACGACGAGGGCCGGGATGAACTCGCCGATCTCGAGGAGAAGATTGCCAAGACCAAGCTCTCGAAGGAAGCGCGGGAGAAGGCGCAGCATGAGTTGAAGAAGCTGCGGCAGATGTCGCCGATGTCCGCCGAAGCCACCGTGGTGCGCAACTATCTCGACTGGCTGCTGTCGATCCCGTGGAACAAGAAGTCCAAGGTCAAGAAGGATCTGGTCGCGGCCCAAACCATCCTCGATAACGATCACTACGGGCTCGAGAAGGTCAAGGACCGCATCGTCGAGTACCTTGCGGTGCAGTCGCGCGCCAACAAGCTGACCGGGCCGATCCTGTGCCTGGTCGGTCCTCCCGGCGTCGGCAAGACCTCGCTCGGCAAGTCGATCGCCAGAGCGACGGGGCGCGAATTCGTGCGCGTGTCGCTCGGCGGCGTGCGGGATGAAGCCGAGATCCGCGGTCACCGCCGCACCTATATCGGCTCGATGCCCGGCAAGATCATCCAGTCGATGCGGAAGGCGAAGACCTCGAATCCGCTGTTCCTGCTCGACGAGATCGACAAGATGGGCGCCGACTTCCGCGGCGATCCGTCGTCGGCGCTGCTTGAGGTCCTCGACCCCGAGCAGAACTCGACCTTCAACGACCACTATCTCGAGGTCGACTACGATCTTTCCAACGTGATGTTCATCACCACGGCGAATACCCTGAATATTCCGGGACCGCTGATGGACCGCATGGAGATCATCCGGATCGCCGGCTATACCGAGAACGAGAAGGTTGAGATCGCGCGCAAGCACCTGATCCCGAACGCGATCGCCAAGCATGGCCTGGACTCCAAGGAATGGTCGATCGACGACGACGCGCTGCTGCTGATGATCCGGCGCTACACCCGCGAAGCGGGCGTGCGTAACCTTGAGCGCGAGCTTTCGACGCTCGCCCGCAAGGCGGTCAAGGATCTGATGATCTCGAAGAAGAAGACGGTGAGGGTCACCGAGAAGTCCCTCGAGGAGTTTCTCGGCGTGCCGAAGTATCGCTATGGCGAGATCGAGACCGACGATCAGATCGGGATCGTCACCGGCCTGGCCTGGACCGACGTCGGCGGCGAACTGCTCACCATCGAAGGCGTCATGATGCCGGGCAAGGGCAAGATGACGGTGACCGGCAACCTGCGCGACGTGATGAAGGAGTCGATTTCGGCGGCGGCTTCCTATGTCCGCTCGCGTGCGGTCGGCTTCGGCATCGAGCCGCCATTGTTCGACCGGCGCGATATCCACGTCCACGTTCCCGAGGGGGCGACCCCGAAGGACGGGCCGTCGGCGGGTGTCGCGATGGCCACCGCGATCGTCTCGACCATGACCGGCATTCCGGTCCGGCACGATGTTGCCATGACCGGCGAGATCACGCTGCGAGGACGCGTGTTGCCGATCGGCGGCTTGAAGGAGAAGCTGCTGGCGGCCGCACGCGGCGGCATCAAGACGGTGCTGATCCCCGAGGACAACGCCAAGGATCTCACGGAGATTTCCGATGCGATCAAGGGCGGCATGGAGATCATCCCGGTCGCGCGCCTCGACGACGTGATCGCCAAGGCCCTGGTGCGGCGGCCGATACCGATCGTGTGGGAAGAGGATACCAAGGTGCCGGTCAAGCCGGACACCACGGATACCGTGGACGAAGCGCCGGGCGGCCTGACCGCGCACTAAACGCGCATCTAATGCGACAACAGCGGCGTCCTGCGGGGCGCCGCTTTTTTGCGGCCAATGCCCGGCTTGCGCCCGACGGCACTGCGGCGGTAAACAGGAGGCGAGGGCGGCTAGCTCAGCTGGTTAGAGCATCTCGTTTACACCGAGAGGGTCGGGAGTTCGAATCTCTCGCCGCCTACCAGCCTTCGCTCGCTTCGCGAGCTTCGGCCGGGTAAGCCACGCCTTTCCCCGCAGGGAGTAGCCGTGGACAAGTAATTCACCGGGGGCGGATCGGAGGACCGCGGCGGGTGTTTTCCGATCAGCTTCGCTCGAGCCGCCGGCGCACTTCATCGCGCATCTTCTCGCGGAATTCCTCCCTGCGGGCCTCTCGCTGATTTTCCGGAATGTTGAATCGATCGAACACGTTGAACTTTTCAAGAATCGGATAGCGATCGCTGGCCATCGCCATGATGCGAAGCTGTTCAGCCGCCGGTCCGCTGGGACCCGTGACTTCCCATTTGCGGATCGTATCGGCTCCGCCCTCCGGCGGCAGGCCGCTGAGCTTCGCCATGTCCGCAGCGGACAGCGACCGCCCGATCGCGTCGCCAAGATCCGCGCGCAACCGTTTGAGTTCCGGGCCAGTCATTCGTCCCTCATGCCGGAGCTGTCCGCGCCCCTCCGCCGCATTTCGGTCAACGGTTGTTACCGAGACCTGTTGATACTGCTGAGTTCGTCGACTTGATTCCTGGGAGCGGCGAACGGTCCGAATACGCCGTAGGCGATCTCTGCGCCGGCAAGCGCAAGGAGCAATACGGTCAAAACAATATAAAATCGACGGTCGGTCACGTCAGCCGATTCCCTGGTTGAAGTTGATGACCTCGCTCCAATTGTTGCGCGTGTCAACATGACCGTACCGCATTTTGTGCAGCGAAGATGCGCCGAAGTGCCGAGATCTCAGTTCCACATGCTGATAAATCTACCGCAACGCTTGCTGATGGCCGCGCCGTCATATGATTGCCGGACGCGTTAGGTCGTGCTACCAGAAAACCCGCTTGCTCTGGCGCGCCGGTTGCGCTTTTATGGTCTCGGGGTTCAGTATCATGCGTGTTCCAAGGGCGCAAAATGTTGCGTCAATAAAAGTTCCGTCAATGTGTGAGATAGGTTCCCGGAACGAGACCAAAGAGCACAATACGCCAATCGATCAATGCGAACAGTCTGGACTCGAAATGGTCCGGCGTCGATGGGCAGTCGATCACTGTCTCCCGAGGATGCAATGAAGCGCGAACAGATCTTCGGCGTGATCGCCGCCGTCATCTGCGTACTGGTAGTCGCGGCGAGCATCGAGGGTTACGTGCGCCTCGTTGTCGACAATGGCATGCAGTTCGACCTCGAGATGTTCAAGTACGCCCGCGACGTCAAGGTGATCTCGCCCGATCCCCTCATCGGGCACGTACACGGTCCAAACCGAACGGCTCACCTGATGGGCGTCGACGTCGCGACCAATTCGAAAGGACTGCGCGATCGCGAGATACCCTATGAGCGCACGCCGGGTACCTTGCGCGTCGTTATGCTCGGGGACTCCGGAACTTTCGGCTGGGGCGTACGGCCGGAGCAGACCTATTCCAAGCTCCTCGAGGGGATGTTCGCGGAAAAAGGGTTGAAGACCGAGGTTGTGAACACCGGCGTCGGCAACTACAAGACGATTCCGGAAATCGAATACTTCCTCACGGAAGCATACAAATACAGTCCCGACCTCGTGGTGGTCTCCTATTCCTTCAACGATGCGGAGATATTGCCGCCGCATCACGCACCGAACGTGTTCCAGCGCAACTGCCTTTCCTGCGTGTTCATCACCGGCCGTTTCGACACGCTGCTTCGACGGTTCTCCGCACGGCCGGAATGGAGCGAATACTATCTTGGCCTCTATCAGGACGGCAAGGGAGCGGGGTGGCTAGAGTCGAAGGAATATTTCAAGAAGCTGCGCGACTACTGCAAGGAGCGCGGCATCGGCGTGCTGATCGCCAATATCCCGGAAATCCACGACGTCCAGCATTACAAGCTCCAGAGCATCACGGATCTCGCGCATAAGATGGCCGACGAGTACGGCTTCGAGTTCGTGGACTCCCTGGATTGGATGCGGACCGTGGACTCGCCGAAGCTTTGGATCGCGCCCGGCGACCCTCATCCCAACGTACTGGGGCACCAGTTCATCGCGCAGGCGATCTTCTCGAAGCTCTATCCGATGGCGCAGGCGGTCCAGAAACCGCAATCGATTAAGTCGGATTGATCGCGTTGAAGTCCCTGGGACATTCGGCCGGGGATATTCACCGGCCGCAGCACGCTCGCGTTAGAAATCGAAATAGATGAACTTGGCCGAACTTCCCTGGCTTACGGCTATGGCCACAACAAACAACGCGCCGATGATGGGCCAGAGCAATCCCTTGCTCCATGTGCGTACCGCGATGCGGACACGGGCATGTGCGTCGTACCGATGGGTGGCAAAGAAGATCAACAGAAGCAGGAGTTCGAACGGGTAGGTCGCGGCAAACTTGTCGAAACCCTCCCAGGAGGCTGTGAAGGGACCGAGCAGTACACGATGCGCGGTAGCAAGATCCGGCGCCCGGAAATAGACCCATGCGATGGTCACGAAATAAAAGGTAGCGAG
>NZ_SSMW01000052.1 GCF_004799405.1 Bradyrhizobium sp. | reverse complement strand
CGTCCTCTCCGCCGCAGTAAACCCTCTATGAAATCTCCGTTCCATCCCACACTCCATCCTTTCCCTCTAAGATAAAGTGTTGCGTCAACCGGTTGAGACCACCGGGACAAAACTGCCACTGGTTGTTCTCTCTCACGGCCGCGGCGGGTGGTTCGGCGGCCATAGCGACACCGCAGAAGCGTTGGCCGATGCCGGCTTTGTCGTCGCCGCCATCAACCATCCCGGCGAGAACGGCGGCGACTCCTCGCAGCGCGACAGGCTGTCCGTGCTGGCGTCACGCCCGGTGGATATCATCCGGCTGCTCGATTTCATGTTGAAAGACTGGCGGGACAGGACGGTCATCGATCCCACCAAAATCGGCTTCTTCGGCTTTTCCGCCGGCGCCTTTACCGGGCTGGTGCTGGCGGGAGCCGATCCGGATTTCCGCAAGATCGCGCCCTACTGCCCGGAGTCGAACAAATCGCTCGGTTGCGAGCAGTTTCGCAGTGGCGACATTCCTTCCAGCCCGCCGCATGAGCCTCGAATCCGGGCCGCCGTGCTTGCCGACACTGCAGTGAACTTTGCGTTTACAAAGGAAGGTTTGGCCGGAGTCCGGATCCCGCTGCTGATCTGGCGATCTGAACTGGGGGGCGGAGGCGTCGATCCGAAAAACACCGCCATCACCGCCGACAGCCTGCCGGGCAAGTCCGGCATCCACACCGTCCCGGCCGGTCACTTTGCTTTCCTCGCACCGTGCACGCCGGAGTTCGTGGCGAACTTGCCGCGGTTTTGCACCGATCCACCCGGCTTCGACCGAACGGCCTTTCACCGTGAACTCGACGCGAGCGTTATCGCCTTCTTCCGCGAACAACTCGGCGGCGACGGCAAGACTCGCTGAACCTAGAATTCTCCGTGCCCTTGCGGATCGGTCAGGCGATTGATCCGCTGTGCGGCGGCCCGGGCAAAGCGCACCGTCATCAGCTTGCGGGTCGGCGCCGGCAGCCGGTGCTCCGGCGCCTCGCAATGCATGTGCGCGCCATAGGCGTCGGCGACGATCAGGCCGGTATCGGCGGGGAAGATTTCGCACGGCAGATCCTGCGTAAACGCAAAGAACAGCCGGTCGCAATGCGCGCGGTACTCCTCCCACTTCTGGTCGGCGCGCAAATCCTCGACCGAGGATTTGATCTCGACGATCCAGATTTCGCCGTGCTCGTTCAGCGCCACCAGATCGGCGCGCCGTCCCGACGGCAGCGGCAGTTCGCTGATGCTGGAAAATCCCAGCGACCACAACAGCCGGGCGGTGCCGCGCGCGATCGCCAGCGCCGTCTCGGACTGACGGCGATCCGGCGGCGGCATCAGGGTCACTTGGCGGGCTTGCGATTCCATCGCGGCAGCCTAGCAAATTTCGCGGCACCCGCCCATATGGGGGTTGCAGCCAACCGCGGGTTCCGGTCGGCGGACCACGGAGAAATTTTCGCCTGGAAAATCGGCAGCTATTCTTCCCGCTATTTTTCGGGCTATTTCCCTCTTGGCGATCCCTGAAAAATCGGCAATGTGCTGACATGACACAGCAAACTGAAACCAAAGCGAAAGCCGGCGCGATCATCGTTCCGGTGACGCTGTTCGAGCAGAACTGCACGATCATCTGGTGCGAAGCCACCAAAAAGGCCGTCGTGATCGACCCCGGCGGGGACGTTGCGAAAATTGAGGCTGCGATCAAACAGACCGGCGTCGATGTCGAAAAAATCTGGCTGACGCACGGCCATATCGATCACGTCGGCGGCGCGGCCGAATTGCGCGATGCGCTGAACGTGCCGATCGAAGGTCCGCATATCGACGACAAATTCCTGCTCGACAATGTGGTGGCGAGCGGCGCCCGCTTCGGCATGACCGGGGTGCGCGATTTTGCGCCGGATCGCTGGCTCAACGAGGGCGACCGGGTCTCAATCGGCGAATTGAGTTTCGATATCCTGCATTGTCCCGGCCATTCGCCGGGCAGCGTGGTGTTCTACAACAAGGAGATGCGCTTTGCGCATGTCGGCGACGTGCTGTTCAACGGTTCGGTCGGGCGCAGCGACATCCCCGGCGGCAATCACAAGACGCTGATCAAGTCGATCAAGGACAAGCTGCTGCCGCTCGGCGACGACGTCGGCTTCATCTGCGGCCACGGCCCGGGCTCCAGCATCGGCCAGGAGCGGATGACCAATCCGTTCCTCACCGGCGAGATGTGACGGCAGGATTAGAGCGTTTTCGAGCGAAGTGGATTCCGGCCCCGTTCCGATTCGATCGGAACGGAAATGGCTCCAGCCGCCGCCGTTATTCGGCCGCGACCATTTCGACCACGTTGTCTTCGAGGTGGCGCGCACCCCAGTTGCGAATGGCCGCAATGACGGGAACGAAGCTCTTGCCCTTGCGGGTCAGGCGATATTCCACCTTGGGCGGAACGACGCCGTAATCCCTGCGGTCGATCAGCCCGCTCTCGGTCAGCGCCTTCAACTCGCGGCTGAGCACGCGGGGTGCGATTTCCGCGCTGCCGCTTGCGCCGCGCAGCAGGCCGGTCCGGATCTCGCCATAGCGCCGCGGGCCATCCTTCAGGTCCCAGACGATCCGCAGCTTGTATTTGCCGCTGATCATTTTCTGGAAGGCCGCGACCGGGCATCCGCAGGCCGGCGCCGGTTTCGGGTTCGCCATGTCATGATCTCCGCTATTGAACGACGCGTGCCCCAGAAATAGCGACAGCGACGAAAAAGTCCATGGTGACATTTTTGTCCATACTTGCATGATCGACTCTGTGAGCGCCAGATTGGGACATGCGGACAATGGCGGGCGGACCGTGTTGCGCCGGCATCGTCCTTATCCAGGGAGCAAGCCATGAAGCACTTCATGATCAAATATCAGTTTGCCAACGGCACGGCGGAGGCGTGGCACCGGGAAGTCGAGAAATTCATTGCCGCCCTCAACAACGATCCGGAGCTGAAGGGGAAAATCCTCTACCGCGTCATGAAGAACCGCGACGATTCCAGCTATTTCCATCTCGCCGCGGCCGCCGACGACCAAGCGGTCAAGACCCTGCAGCAACGCGATTTCTTCAAGCACTACACCGAGAAGACAAGGCAGGTCGCCGGCGGCGAGGTGGTGGTGACGCCGATGGAACTGATCGCCGAGACCGCGCGGTAATTGAGGGTCGCACTTCCTTCTCCCCTTGTGGGAGAAGGGAAGAGAAAACGCGCTAGCCCGAAACCATCGCGCGAATGCGCTGCGAGAGATTGTCGAGGTCGAACGGCTTGGTGATCATTTCCATGCCGGGCTGCAGAAAGCCGTCGGCGATCGCTGCACTTTCGGCATAGCCGGTGATGAAGAGAATCTTCAGGTTGGGCCGGGTTTCCCGCGCCTGGTCAGCGAGCTGGCGCCCGTTCATGCCGGGCAGGCCGACATCGGTGACCAGCAAGTCGACGCGTCCGTTGGTCCGCAGCATGCGCAGGCCCGACGGTCCATCGACGGCATCGAGCGTCCGGTAGCCCTGCTCCTGCAGCATTTCCAGGATGACCGCGCGCACCACCGGCTCGTCCTCGACCACCAGCACGGTCTCGCCGGTGGCGGCATGTTCGTCGGCCCTGACCGCGGATGCATGTTCGGTGCCGGCATCGCCGTGATGGCGCGGCAGGTAAAGCCTGACCGAGGTGCACTGCCCTGGCCTGCTGTCGATGGTGGCATGGCCGTTCGACTGCCGCGCAAATCCATAGATCATCGAAAGTCCGAGGCCGGTGCCCTGCCCGATCGGCTTGGTCGTAAAGAACGGATCGAAGGCGCGGGCCGCCACCTCGGCACTCATGCCGCTGCCGGTGTCCGTGACATCGATGCTGATATAATCGCCGGGCGCCAGCGCCGGCGTATCGGCGCTGATGCCGTCGAGCCGCGCGTTCGCGGTCGAGATGGTGAGCCTGCCGCCGTTCGGCATCGCATCCCGGGCGTTGATGGCAAGATTGAGCAGCGCGCTTTCCAGTTGATTGGGATCGCACAGCGTGCCCCACAAGCCGTCCGCCGCGACGATTACAAGATCGATGGTCTCGCCGATGGTCCGGCGCAAGAGATCCTCCAGCGACACCACGAGCTGATTGGCATCGACGCTTTTCGGGATCAGCGGCTGCCTGCGCGCGAACGCCAGCAGGCGATGCGTGAGCGCCGCGGCGCGGTTGGCCGATGTCATGGCGGCGTTGATGTAACGCGCAAAATTGTCGGTCCGCCCCTGACTGAGGCGGGTCTGCAGCAGATCCAGCGATCCCACGATTCCCGTGAGCAGGTTGTTGAAGTCGTGCGCGATGCCGCCGGTCAGCTGCCCGACCGCTTCCATCTTCTGCGACTGGCGCAGGGCCTCCTCGGTAGCCTTGAGCCGTTCGGCCGCGATCCTCTCCGCGGTGACGTCGCGGGCCACCGCATAGGTGTGATCCTGGTCCGACACGGCGGTCCAGGACAGCCAGCGGTACGATCCGTCCTTGTGCCGAAAGCGGCTCTCGAACCTGACCGTGGTCTCGGTCTCGCCCAGTTTTCTGACCTGCGCCCGGGTGAGTTCGCCATCGTCGGGATGCTCCAGCCATTGCGAGGTGCGGCCGAGCAATTCAGCCTCGCTCCAGCCGAGCGTCCGGGTACAGGCCGGGTTGACGGTTCGCCAGACGCCCTTGCGGTCCGCGACCACCAACAGATCCTGCGACACGTTCCAGATCCGATCGCGCTCCCGGGTCTTTTCCTCGACGCGCTGCGCCAGCGTCGCGTTCAGCTCGGCCAGTTGATCCGCAAGGGTGCGAAAGCGCTCCTCGCTTTGCCGCAGCGCCTGATCCGCCATCACCTGCTCGGTGACGTCGGTATGCGCGCCGACCAGCCGGATGGCGCGTCCGTTCTGGTCGCGCTCGATCGTCGACCTGACCGAAATCCAGCGCAGTTCGCCGTCGCTGGGACGAATGATCCGGTACTGCACGGTGTAGTCGCGGGCTTTGCTGGCGATGGCGTCGCGGAATTTTTTCTCGGTGGCTTCGCGATCCGCAGGGTGAATGCGCCGGACCCAGTCATCGTGGGATTCGTTCGCCGCATCGGGCGGCAGGCCATGAATCTGCAGATATTCCGGCGACCGGCGATTGCGGAAACCCGTCCGCAAGTCGACTTCAAGCCCGCCGATCATTCCGATCTGCTGCACGCGCGCCAGTTCAGCCTCGCGTTCGCGCAACGCGACGCCGGCAAGATAATCCCTGGTGACGTCGCGGCAGACCACGAGCACGCCGCCGACACCGTCGTCTTCGTCGATCGGGCTGTAACCGTAGGTCCAGTAGACCTGCTCGAGCCTGCCGTGACGCGTGACCGGAACGAGCTGGTTCTCATGCCAGGTGGCACCCCCGCCGCTCATCACCTGCTCGATCTGCGGGCCGATAATGGGCCAGATTTCGACCCAGCACTCCCGGCCGCGCTGGCCGAGCGCGCTCGGGTGGCGCTCGGGTCCCATGGTCTGGCGATAGGCGTCGTTATAGAATTGAATCAGTTCCGGGCCCCACCAGATGAACATCGGGTGGTTGGTATTCAGCAGAATCCGCACCGCCGTCCGCAGGCTCTGCGGCCAGCTCTCCGGCGATCCGAGCGGACTTGCCGACCAGGGATACGCCCGCGTCAACGCCCCCATCTCGCCGCCGCCGGCGAGAAAGTCCGCAGAAGCGGGTCTATTGATCTTCAACATCAGGGGATAATCGACCGCAGGTTCAGCCCAGATTTGCGGCCGGAACTTAGCCCCCGGTCACAACCCCGGTAAACACGGGGATACCGCATTTGGTTCCAAATATATTTTGAATCGGCGGAACAAAACCGTGGGTGCCTGCGCGGCAGCGCGATTCAACCGCGCCGACCCTCGCAAGGCCCTTATTTCATCAAGCCCGCAGCGGTCAGTGCCCGGGTGATGACGGCACCGACGTCGATCGCACGGCGTTGCGGCTGGCGCGGCGGCTCGGAAGGGCGGCGAAGCGTCGCCAGCGGCGAGAGCATCACGGCGATGTCCGGCGTCCGCGCCGGCGCGGCCTCTTTCGAAGCCTCCTTGGGCTGATGGATCCACTCGGTGAGGCCGAAGAACTTCGCAATATGATAGGACGACGAAATTCCCGCCTCGATCAGGAACGCGCCTTGCGCGCCGTAGTGCTCGTCGTTGTCGGCAATACCGAGCGGGGTGCCGTGGGCCATGCCGGTGATGGTGTAGGATTCGACGATGGTTTCGCCGTCCGCGTTCCACCAGACCTGGCGCGGATAACCGTCGACGACCGCCTCGGACATCGGCGCCGACGGCAGATGGTGCACATCCAGCCACTGCTTGACGATCTCATCGGCATTCGCAGGGTTGACCGTACGGTCGGCGCTGCCGTGCCACACCGAAAGCTTCGGCCACGGGCCTTTGTGATGTGACGCATTGCGCACCAGATCGCCCAATTCGCTCGCGCTGCGGGACGACGACTGCAACATGCCGCTCAAGGCTTCCCGCACGTTGGTCGCCACTCCGAACGGCAGGCCTGCGATAATCGCGCCGCCCGCGAAGATGTCGGGATAGGTTGCGAGCATGACGGATGTCATGGCGCCACCGGCGGAAAGCCCGGTGACGTAGATGCTGTTTTGATCGATGCCGTAATCGCCGACCATCCGCGCGATCATCTGCCGGATCGAACCGGTTTCACCACAGTCGCGCGCGGTGTCTTCCGGGTTGAACCAGTTGAAGCAACCCTGGGCATTGTTCGACGGACGCTGCTCCGGCATCAGCAGCGCAAAGCCGTAGCGCTTGGCCAGCGTGGACCAGCCGGCGCCCGCGTCGTAGCCGGCAGCGGTTTGACCGCATCCGTGCAGAACGACGACCAGAGCGGGCTTCGGCCGCAGTTGGTCCGGCACGTAGCGGAACATCCTGAGCTCGCCCGGATTGGCGCCGAAATTCGTGACCTCGACCAGAGAACTACGGCCCGGCCTCAGGTTCCGTCCCCAGTCCCCAAGGCCGTTGATTCCGTTAAGCTTCGAAAGGCGTCGCAGGAAATCGACGTTTTTGGCGAGAGACACCGGCAGCTCCTCGGCAAGAGATTCTCTTGATTGCATCCAGAGCAGATAATTGCTGCACTGCAAAATGAAAAGGCCGTGTGCTGCCAATTCCCAGAATTATGGGGATTGCCGTTAATTTCGGCTTTGGACGGCCGGTCGCAGAAATTCAGCCGGAAAATGCGGCCCGATTGCTGCATGGCGAAGGCGTCTTTCAGCCCTCAAAGCGTTCGGAAAGCGCCTTCGATGTACGACTACGACATGCTGGTAATCGGCTCCGGCCCATCCGGCCGCAGGGCTGCCGTGCAATTCGCCAAACTCGGCAAATCCGTTCTGGTGGTGGAAAAAGGCCGGCGGGTCGGCGGCGTTTCGGTTCATACCGGCACCATCCCGTCCAAGACCCTGCGCGAAACGGTGCTCAATCTGTCGGGCTGGCGCGAGCGCGGCTTCTATGGCCGGTCCTACCGGGTGAAACAGGATATCGGCGCGACCGACCTGATCGTACGCCTGCAAAAGACGCTCGATCATGAAGTCGAAGTGCTGGAGCACCAGTTCAGCCGCAACGCGGTGAAAACCGCCGCCGGCGAAGCCCGCTTCGCCGGGCCGAACCGGATCGAGATCACGGCCGACAATGGCGAGAGCCGCGTGGTTTCCGCCGCACATATCCTGATCGCCTGCGGCACGCGGCCATTCCGCCCCGACTATGTGCCGTTCGACGGCAAGACCGTGTTCGACAGCGACGAGATCATTGACCTGCCGAAACTGCCCCGCAGCCTTGCCGTGATCGGCGCGGGCGTCATCGGGGTCGAATACGCCACCATCTTCTCGGCGCTCGACGTCGCGGTGACCCTGATCGAACCGCGGCCGACGTTTCTCGACTTCATCGACAAGGAACTGATCGACGAGTTCATGCACGAACTGCGCGACCGCAATGTCGCGGTGCGGCTCGGCTCCGCCGTGAACTCCATCGAACGCACCGCAAGCGGCCGCATCCTGACCAGGCTTTCCGACGGCCGCAACGTCACCTCCGAGATGCTGCTGTTCGCGGCCGGCCGCGTCGGCGCGACCGACCGGCTCAATCTCGAGGCGGCAGGGATAGAAGTGGACCATCGCGGCCGGATCGCGGTCGATCCGGTGACGCTGCAGACCAGCGTGCCGCATATCTATGCCGCCGGCGACGTGATCGGGTTTCCGAGTCTGGCGTCCACCTCGATGGAGCAGGGACGCGTCGCCGCCTGTCACGCGCTCGGAATGGAGCCGCTGGCGCCGCCGGAGTTCTTCCCTTACGGCATCTATTCGGTGCCGGAAATCTCAACCACCGGATTGACCGAAGAGGAAGTGCGAACGCGCGGCATTCCTTACGAGGTCGGCGTCGCGCGTTTTCGCGAAACCTCGCGCGGCCATATCATGGGGCTCAACAGCGGCATGATGAAGATGATCTTCTCGACCAAGACCCGCCGGCTGCTCGGCGTGCATATTCTCGGCGAAGGCGCCACCGAGCTGATCCACATCGGCCAGGCCGTGCTCAACCTCAAGGGCACCATCGATTATTTCATCCAGAATACCTTCAACTATCCGACGCTCGCCGAGGCCTACAAGATCGCCGGTCTCGATGCCTGGAATCGGATGACGCGGTAAATCCTCTTCTTTTTTCCACGAGTCGTCCCCGCGCACCGGGAACGACGGCTGCGGCACATGCTTCGCCTGCGTTTTCCGTGATTGCCTTGGCCATCCCCACCCCGTAGTTTGGCTCGGCCCTCAAAGAAAAACAGCCGCCCGGAGAGAAACCCATGGCACGCCTCAAATTCGGAGCCTTCCTCGCCCCGCATCATCCGATCGGCGAACATCCGATGCTGCAATTCCGCCGCGACCTCGATTTCGTCGAGCAGCTCGATGCGCTCGGCTATGACGAGTTCTGGTGCGGCGAGCACCATTCGAGCGGCTGGGAAACCATCGCTTCGCCCGAGATGTTCCTGGCCGCCGCCGGCGAGCGTACCAAGCGCATCAAGCTCGGCACCGGCGTGATCTCGCTGCCCTATCACCATCCCTTTAACGTCGCGCAGCGGATGGTGCAGCTTGACCACATGACCGGCGGCCGCGCCATCTTCGGCTCCGGCCCCGGCGCACTCGCCTCCGACGCGCACACGCTCGGCATCGATCCGATGACGCAGCGCGACCGCCAGGACGAGGCGATCGCGGTCATCCGCCGGCTGTTCAACGGCGAGCGCGTCACCGCCAAAAGCGACTGGTTCACCATGAACGACGCCGCGCTGCAGATCCTGCCCCTGCAGGAAGAGATGCCGTTCGTGGTGGCCTCGCAGATTTCGCCCTCGGGCATGACGCTGGCCGGCAAATACGGCATCGGCATCATTTCGCTCGGCTCGATGTCGACGCA
>NZ_SSMW01000051.1 GCF_004799405.1 Bradyrhizobium sp. | reverse complement strand
GCGGATGGCTCCCATTTTGCTCGTGAACGCCTGATGGCCTTCACACTTTGGCACCCAGATGCCGTGAGCGGGAGCCATCCACCTCATCTGTTATGCGATCAAAAGCGGACATCGCGGCATCGACATCCAGTGCTTAGTGTACCTGGACGGTGTAGGTATCGACGTCAGATCGACCGTTCGGAAACGTTCTTTCGATTACGAACCTATCGGTGCCGTGAAAACCTCGAACTGATGTGTAGTCGACTTGAAGGCTCGGTATGACTTTCCCAATGCAATGGTCGGTCGGATTAAGGCGATTCCCCAGCACCCGGTCGACGACGCGCTTTCGCGATAAGGTTCCGTGTTCCGGCTTGGTCACCACCCTCACGATGCCACCTCGCTCCCGACAATCCGGCTCCCGATTCCAGTACCGATACATCCTCGTCGTTGTGCCAGACTCGGCTTGTCGCTCGAACTGCCAAGTACCGGCAATGCTCGACCCCGATAAAGCCGATGAAATCGCCAAAGCCAAAACCCCTACCCGATGCATGATCCGTTCCTCCCCGAGGAGAGCGTACCCCACCGCAAAAATTGGTGCCATGCATGAGTCCGAATCTGGCACGAAACGGACATGCAGTTGCGGATACTTTGGGAAGAAATTCTAAAGCGGGGCCGGACGATCGAGGTCGTCGGCGAACCCGTGCGCGTGCCGTCGAACTTCGTTCGCGGATACAGTTCCCTGCCGGTTCGCGTTTGCGCCTGAAGGCGTTGCATCAATGATCATCAACGCGTCCGTCCGCGCGCGGGCTACCTCAGGGCGACGCTGGAACGGACACCAAAGCTTCATCGACTTGCCCGGCCGACGTCGGACAACAATCGGTGAGAGCGACGTCCGAGCGGGGTGTGGTCCCTCGACGCGTCGCCGCGAACCGCTCAGCCGTGCTTCACCATCGGGCACGCGCTGTCGCTCAGGGGGCGCGCCGCTCCCTCGGCCGGCACCGTGGCGAGCAGTTTGAGATAGTCGAAGGCATATCTGGATTCCGAGGGCTTCTTCACCTGCAGCAGATAATAAGGCCGCATCACACGCCCATCCTCGCGCACCGTGCCCTTGGTGTAGAAGTCATCGATCGGAAGCTCCTTCATCTTGGCAACAACCTTGGTAGCGTCGGTCGTGCCGGCCGCCGCCACCGCCTTGAGGTAGTGCAATGTCGCGCCGTAGGTCCCGGCATGGATCATGCTTGGCGGCTTCCCGTTGTTGCGGGCTAGGAATCGTTTGGTCCAGCCGCGGGTCGCGTCGTCGAGGTCCCAGAAGAAAGTCTCGGCCGCGGTCAAGCCCTGCGCCGCTTCGAGGCCAAGCGCGTGGGTGTCGGGAAACTGCAGCAGGAGCGCCGCTACGCGCTGGTCGCCGCTGCGGCTAAGGCCGAATTCCGCGGCCTGTTTGATCGCGTTGATGGTGTCGCCGCCGGCGTTCGAGAGAGCGACGATCTTCGCCTTCGAGGCTTGCGCCTGCAGCAGATAGGACGAGAAGTCGGCGGTATTGAGCGGATGCCGCACGGCCCCCACCACCTTGCCACCGGCGGCCGTGACAAACGCTGAGGTGTCGCGCTCGAGGGCGTGCCCGAATGCGTAGTCGGCGGTGATGAAAAACCAGCTATCCCCACCCTGCTTTACCAACGCCTGGCCGATCGTCGCCGCAAGCCCGTAGGTGTCGAAGCTCCAGTGCACGCCGTGCGGCGAACAGGCTTTCCCGGAGAGATCCGAGGTGGCGGCGCCGGTGTTGATGTCAATGGCGTCGTGCGTACGCGTCACCTCGCGCACGGCGAGCCCCACGGCCGAATTTGGAATGTCGAGTATGGCCGTGACGCCTTCGGTCTCGATCCATTGCCGTGCGATGTTGGCGCCGATGTCGGGCTTGTTCTGGTGGTCGGCGAAGATGATCTCGATCGGCCGGCCCAGCACCTTGCCGCCGTAATCCTCGACCGCCATACGTGCGGCGTGGACCGAGCCCATGCCGGTCAGGTCCGCATATAGTCCCGTCTGGTCGTTGAGGACACCGAGCTTCACCGGCTGCTGAGCGACCGCGGCGGTGGTCAGCCCCGCTCCCCACAACATGAGCGCAAGCACGGCGATAACGTTGCGACGCATGAGAATCCTCCCTTGCCGTAGCGACCGCTGAATGCCGGTCGTGTTAGCGCGATGGTACAGGAGAAGAGCATCACTGCAAAGCGGGGCGATGGCTTTTGCTCCCGCGCCGTGCATCAGCGCAGCATGACAGGGTGGTGAGAGCCATTAATCTCTCCGCGCTGCCGATGGATTTGGCGGCGCATTGCGGATCAGCAGGCACCTTTAAAGTTGACGGCGCCAAAGGTACAGCTCGCGGCCTGCCGTTTCTAATGCTGGCTAACGTGGATCGGTCCGGCTCGATAACTGCCGCGACCGAAAGACGCCGATGGGACAGTGTGGTCACCCGCATTGGCAACACCCTTGGCACAACTCGGTGACCTACGCCTAATCCGGGAAGCCAATTCACCTCGGCAGTGGAGCACGACCCTCCGATGAGTTAAGTGATGTGACAGAGCCGCAACCGCGGAACTTAAAGTCCGCTGCCAAGCCCAGCACGGCCTTAACGTTCCTTCGACTTGGTGATAAACTGGTAATTTGCCCAAGATCATTTCTGTTAATGTCGATTGCGATCGCCGATCAACCCCACCGAAAATAATTTGAGCGATACACAAACACCAGGTACCGGCAACACCGCGCGACAAGCGCCGCAGGGCAGCTTGCCTGTTCTTGGCCTGTCGGCATTAGGCATCGTGTTCGGCGATATCGGAACCAGCCCGCTATATACCTTCAAGACGATCCTGAATGTTACCGACAAGGCGCCCCAGGCCGGCGTCGTATTGGGCGCGCTGTCGCTTGTGCTCTGGACTCTCTTCCTCATCACCACGGTAAAATATGTCTCGTTCGCGATGCGGGTCGACAATGACGGCGAAGGCGGCATCCTCGCTTTGATGGCGCTGCTCGGAGTGAAGAAGCAACACCGGCCGACGATCATCGCCGTCGGCTTGTTCGGTGCAGCGCTGATCTACGGCGATGGAGCGATAACGCCGGCGATCTCGGTACTATCGGCCCTCGAGGGGTTGAACATGGCGACCCCCGCCTTCCAGCCCTATGTCGTTCCCGCTGCGGTCGCCATTTTGTTTGTGCTGTTTGCGATCCAGTCACAGGGAACAGCGAGGATCGGCCACTTCTTTGGCCCGGTAATGCTGATCTGGTTCGTTAGCATCGGGTTGCTTGGAATCTCAGGCATCGTGCGCCATCCCGCGGTATTCGCCGCACTCAATCCGTTCTATGGTCTATCCTACCTTTTTTCGAACGGCGCGACGGGTTTTCTGGTGTTGGGCGCGGTCTTCTTGTGCGTGACAGGCGCCGAAGCGCTCTACGCCGATATGGGTCATTTCGGAAGGCGGCCGATCCGGCTGGCGTGGTTCGCAATCGTGTTCCCGAGTTTGATCCTGAATTATGCCGGTCAGGCCGCACTAGTGCTCGAGGGAACACCGACAGATGGCAATATCTTTTTTCGCCTCTGTCCGGCGTCACTTCTGATCCCGCTTGTCGTGCTGGCCACGATCGCAACGATCATCGCCAGCCAGTCGATCATTACCGGCGCATTCTCGATGACCCGGCAGGCAATCCAGCTAGGTTGGTTGCCGAGGCTGCAGATCAAGCAGACATCGTCGGAGGGTTACGGACAAATCTATGTCGGCGCGGTCAACTTCCTGCTCATGATCGTGACGATCGGGCTGACCATCGGCTTCGGCAAATCGGACAATCTCGCCGCCGCCTATGGCATTGCCGTATCGTTGACCATGCTGATGACGTCGGCGCTGCTGTTCATCGCGATGCGCGAAATCTGGAACTGGAACCTGTTGGCGGCCGGAAGCGTTGCAGCGTTTTTTCTGGTGATCGACGGCGCCTTCTTTCTGGCCAATCTCACCAAAGTCGCCGAGGGAGGATATGTACCTCTGATCCTCGCGATCTCGGTCTATGCGGTGATGTGGATCTGGCACCGCGGGGCCGCGGCCGTGATGGTTCGAATGCATGAATCGCTGATCCCGATTCCGGAATTCATGGCAGATATCAAATCCAGGAATATTCCGCGCGTCCCCGGCACGGCGGTGTTTCTGACCCGCACCGAGCAGGATACGCCGCCGGTGATGGTCTGGCACGTCAAGCACAACCGCGCCCTGCACGAGCATCTGTTCGTCCTGCGCCTCGAAATACTGCCCGTCCCCTGGCTCGCATCGCAGCAGCGGATTACGATCACGGAAGAGGCGCCGAATTTCTGGCGGGCCGAGGCGCGCTACGGCTTCATGGAGCGTCCGCATATCCCCGAACTGCTGATGACCACCAAATCGCTCGGATGCACGATCGACCTTGACGATGTCACCTACTATGTCGGCCACGAGACCGTCGTCGGCCGCGAAGACGGCAGAGGCCTGCCGGCCTGGCAGGAGCAGTTCTTCGCCCTCATGGAGCGCAACGCGATCCACATCAGCGACTTTCTTAGCCTGCCAACCGACCAGGTTGTTGAGATCGGGCGGCAGGTCTCGATCTAGCTTCATCCAGGCGTCTGCGAAGAGGCTCCAGATATTTTTTTGGAATGTGTTGCCAAAAAACCGCAGGTTGGCGTGCCGAAACCGCCGTTTTACGGCATTGCTTTTGGTGCCCGAAACAACAGTCTCGGCGGGCGACTTTCCTTTTTGAGATGGGATCGGTACTGGCCTGTTGGTTTTGCCACGCCCAGGGCTTGCCTCGCTGCGTCCGTTGCGAAACAATTGGACGGGACTGTTGTGCGGGGGCGCAAGGATGAGTAAGCCGGATCCGGGGTTTGATTTCGACCGCTATCGGAAACTTCTGGCTGAGGCTACCGATGAGCCGAAGCGGGCCGCCCTCATCGAATTGTTGGTGGCGGAAGGGGCCCGGACCAAACTGGCGGCTTTACGTAGTGGTATCGGCGGCGAACGAATTTCCGGCTTGCCAAAATTGCCATATGGCAGATTGTAGGGTTGGGTCTGACGGCTGTAGCTGGTAAGGATGACGTGCGAACAATGAGGCTGGCGATGAAATCGAAGCTTTTGGCTGCTGTAATTTTGCTGGCGGTGTCCGGGCCGTCATTCGCGGCAGATCAGCCCGTCGACACGTATCGCCAGCACGCGGCGCAGGACGAAATCTACCTGCACAATTACGGGCCGCCCGACTTCTATCCGGGAACAAACATTCCGCCCGATCGCGTCGTTTACCCCGAGACCGGCCGTCCCTACGGAATCTATGACGGATTCGATCCGCATTGCGGACAATCGTCGGCTAACTATCAGGGCCAGGATGGCCAGCGCCATCCCTGTAACTAGCTGAGCCGCCTGAACCAAAGCGCCTCGATTTTGTCCGTGCACCGCGGACAGTCGCCAGTTTTGTTTTTGCGGCGCGCAACAGACCACGTACGTCCGGCTATTTCGACGCCGCGTCCTTTGATAGCATCGCGATGGCCTCCTGCACCGTCGTCATGAATTGCGCCGGGAAGATGATGGTGGAATTCTTCTCGACCGAGATTTCCGCCATCGTCTGCAAGGTACGCAGCTGAAGGGCTACGGGGTGCTGCGTGATGATATCAGCCGCCTCGCCGAGCTTCACCGCCGCCTGGTATTCGCCTTCGGCGGCGACGATCTTGGCGCGACGCTCGCGCTCGGCCTCGGCTTCCTTTGCCATCGCCCGCTGCATGTTGTCGGGTAGCGTGATGTCCTTGATCTCCACGGCGGTAACCTGGGTACCCCAGGGTTCCGTGTGCAGGTCGATGACGTTCTTGATCTGGTCATTGATGCTCGCGGTATCCGAGAGCAACTGATCGAGGCTGAACCGGCCGACCACGTTGCGCACGGTGGTCTGGCTGATCTGGTTGATGGCGTTATAGACGTTCTCGATCGCGATCACGGCTTTTTCCGGATCGGTAATGTGATAGTAGGCCACCGCCGCGATATCGATCGAGACATTGTCCTTGGTGATGATCTTTTGCGAAGGAATTTGCATGGTGACGGTACGCAGCGACACCCGCGTCATCTGCTGGAAAGGGACGAAGATCAAGGTCAGCCCCGGCCCCCGCACGCCTGCAAATTTGCCGAGCAGAAACACCACGCCGCGCTCGTATTGTTTCAACACCCGAAGCGAAACGATGATGTAGGCGCCTACCAGTATGACGAGAAAGGATATCCAGCCCATGGTGTCTCTCCTTCGGTTGTCAGCCAGACTCTAAGACCCGACCGATTTCTTCATGTGAACGACCCCGCCCCATGTGGCGTGCTGCTCACGCTGGAATTCTTCAAATCCGCGATGCGCATAGAACGAGATGTTCGTGGAAAACATCGCGTTGGTATATAGTCTCAACTCGTTCAATCGAAGCGACCGCGCGATGGTCTCGGCATGCCCGAGCAGCAAACCGCCAATGCCCTTGTCGTGCCACTCCGGCAATACCGCGA
Organism: Bradyrhizobium sp.; assembly: GCF_004799405.1. Taxonomy (GTDB): domain Bacteria; phylum Pseudomonadota; class Alphaproteobacteria; order Rhizobiales; family Xanthobacteraceae; genus Bradyrhizobium. Next base: position 3,071 of record NZ_SSMW01000051.1, on the reverse strand, counting down.
CATTTTCGATGAGCAGATACGAAGATTCAGGGATGACCTCAATCAGCGCAACCGCCTGACCCTCCTGTTCCAGGAGATCGATGACATGGTCGATCACAGCCTGCTCGTAATTCGCCGTCATCGGCTTCGGTTCCCGGCCTATCACCGGAACCCACTTCGCGTAGGCTGCCCGAGTGATCTCTCGCACGGTACTGGCGTCTGCGGGGGTCGCTTGTCTGAAGTACTGCTTCTGCATCGGTGCATTTCCGTGTCGGGCGACCCGCTTCGATGTTAACATCACCGAAGAATGTCTCAACCTCATTCATGCCGTCCAGGCTGCACGGGCGATGCTTCATGAAGTCGTTTCACGATCGATCTGGAACAGCGAACTGCCTCCTTGCAACGATCGCGTTGATATCCGGGTAATGACGCAACGCAGGATGTCATCGCTCGTGCGATTGAATTCCTGGCAACGGGGAGTTGGTCGTCGGGTGACTACCGGAAAGCGCTACCAGACCAGCGGTATCAGACGATACCGCACCTGATTCTGGTACTGTAAGTAGCCCGGCAGATTCCTTGCCAGGAATCTTTCCTCGTCGAGCAATCTCCAGATCAGCACAGGTATGATCGCGACGAGGACGAGAATGCCCCACCATGAACCGAGCGCAATCGGTACGCCCAGAAGCATGACGAGGCCTCCCGCATACATCGGGTGCCTTACCAGCGCATACGGACCCGTCGATATCACTGTCTGGTCGGGAGCCAATTGGATGGTTGCGGCGCTAAAGCTATTTTCCCTGAAAACGAAAAAGATGGCGAGCCAGCCGAGCCCGACAAGGACGTCTCCCGCCAGGGCGGCAAGCGGTAGCATATGAGACCACGAGAAGCGGTGGTCCAGTGCGGGAATAACAATGAGGCCAATGAACCCGGCCGACGCGATCGACATGATAATTTTTTGAGCGGGCTCGTTCTCAGCGAACGGGCCGCCCTTCATCCGACGCTGCAAAAGCGCAGGATCCTTTTTCATAAGGTAGAGGGTAATCGCGAGCGACGACACGAAATATACCGCCAGGAAAGTCCACGCCTGCCAATAGTCGAGCGACCCCGCCGAAACAAACAGCAGCGCCGCCATTACAAGAGGAAGGATCGCAAGGCTGCCGAGCGCTTTCACATTCAGGATATTCATCCTGTCATTGTAACATGCGCCCGCAACTTCACTGCTGCTTTTCCCAGAATGACAGCAGGCCCTGCGAGGCGGAGCCCCCGATCACGCAGGGGATGCCGATCGCAACCTGGCCAAGCGCCGCCGCCGAGACGCAACCCAGCGCAACCGCGCCGACGCCGACCTGCCCCCAGAAGTCCAGGTTGCGCCGGCTCTCCGAGCCCTTGGTCTTGAGCTCCTCCATCGCGGCCAGCGCATCCTTGCGAACGGCAGCGAGTTGCACCGTATCGGCGGCCTGGACCACCTCGGTGAGCGGCACCTTGATCAGTGCCGGGTGCCGCGCAAGCTCGCTACGGAGAAACTCGCGCAATCCTGCATCGCGAACCGCGTAGCTCGCCAGCGTATACCGCGCCATGCTGCCGACCGTCAGCTTGTCGACGGTGTCGCGGCTTTTGGCCCAGGGCAGCATCTGGATGATGCGCTGGATCGGAGCGTGGGAGCCGGTCGCGAAATAATATCCCCACAGGGTATCCAGCAGATCCTGATTGCTGGCGAAGGTGAGCGTGGTCTGCAACGGCTTGTCGTCCTTGGCAAAAGGATTGCGCGTAAAGACACCGCGCAATTTATCCAGCGTGCCGGGCTTGGTCTCCTCCAGCGGGATGTCGATCAAGGTCGGCAGCGAGCCTGCAAGGTAGCTGTCGATCATCACCCTGCGTCCCGGCATCCGCGGGGCGATTCTGCGCAGCAAGTTTCTCCAGTCGGGCAGTCCCGAATAGGCGATGGCGCGGACGATCACCCATTCGTCCTCCGCCGGGACAGGAAAGAAACTGTTGACGAGTTGCTCGGCCTTGGCGGGATTCGACCCGATCGCGCCGGCGATGAAGCCGAGATAGATGCCGGAATTCTCCGGCTCCTTGAAGGTTTGCGCATGGAACAGCACGCGCACGGCGGCGGGGATATGGGCATAGTCCGGTTTGGCCCGGTAATTGTAGATCCATTGCTGGACAACGCTGAGCGAGGTGCGCGGATCGATCTCCGCGGCAGGCGTTGCGCCCGCGGGCGGGGTCAGGACAAACAGAGCGATGACGAGAGCTACGTAACGCATGTGATGCTCCAGGAAGCGCGTTCTCGCATGCGAAGGTCGCGAGCCGCGAACGTTTTTAGCGCTTTACGGCTAGCGGGCATTTGAAGCGGCTATGCGACAATTCTGGGAAGGCGCGGTTCGGCGCTGCGTCGAAATTATGGCAAACCGTTAACGCTTAAGCCCGCAACTCACCTTATCCCCGACATTGTTTCGCCCCGCGCAGGCAATTCGATCGCAGCCGGTGAAATGGCAGACAGGCGGGACGTGATCGGGGAATGCATGTTGCCCGGCCGGCGATCGATAGCGGCGGCGCTATTCGTGGCTGCGCTCGGGCTGATTTCCAGACCAGCGAGCGCGACGGAGGCCGGCGCGCAGGTGCGCGGCGTCGACGCGCGAGCGCGCGCCGCGATCGACATACAGGGCAATCGCCGCATCGACGCCGACACCGTGCGTTCGTATTTCCATGCCGGGCCGGACGGGCGATATGACACCTCGGCGCTCGATGCGGCGCTCAAGGCGCTGCTGGCGACGGGTCTCTTTAGCAATGTTGCGATCAACCGCGCCGGCGAGCGGCTGATCGTTCGTCTGACCGAAGCGCCGGTGCTCGACCGCGTCGCTTTCGAAGGCAACAAGAAAATCAAGGACACCGAGCTTGCAGCCGCGGTCGAATCCAAGCCGCGCGGCACGCTGCAGCGCGCCGTGGTGCAGGCCGACGTCGGCCGCGTCATGGAGGCCTACCGGCACGTCGGGCGCGATAATGTCAGTGTGGTGCCGCAGATCGTCAACCACGGTAACGACCGGGTCGATCTCATCTACGTGGTGACGGAAGGCGGCAAGACCACGGTC
>NZ_SSMW01000050.1 GCF_004799405.1 Bradyrhizobium sp. | reverse complement strand
TAGAGAATGAGCTTAGGCCAACTGTCCGGGCCGATCTGATCGGCCGCCGCCGTGAACTCAAAATGCCCGGCGCGGTACAGCAGGAAAGCCGCCACCCCAAAAACCAGTACATAGGGCAGCACCCGCTCGGCGCCGGTGGCGGCGCCACGGACATCGCTCATGGCTTGGCCTTTGTCGCCGCGCTGAGCGCACTGGCTTCTTCAAGCCATTTGTTCATATAGGAGATTGCTTGATCGGCTGGAATGAAGCTCTGTGGCTCCCCCAGTTGTTGCTTGAGATACGCGGCGAATTCCGGCGCGGTGCCGATCTTCTTTATCGCCTCGCTCAGAATCTTGACTTGAGCAGGATCGGTCCCTGCCTTCGCGATGATGACTCTGAACTGCGGCAGCTTTACATCGTAACCAAGCTTCTCCGAGTACGGAATATCCGGATAGGCCTCGAAGACCTTGTCGCTGAAGAAAATAACAGGGCGGATTTGCTTGCCGTCGAGAAAGCTTCTGATATCGCCGGCCTGCTCATAGACAAGATCGCTCTGTCCGCCGATGACGGAAGAATATCGCAAGCCCGGCTCGGCAAAGGGCACCGCTTCCAGCTTCATCCCCTTGTTGCGGAAATAATTCACCGTGAATTCGTCGGGGCTGCCGAAGCCGGTAACCGCTACTCGCAACGGCGTCGTCCGCGCCGCCGCCTCGACGTCGGCCCAGTTCTTCCACGGACTGTCAATCTTGACGAAGAAGCCGGAAGGCTGCTGGATCATGATGCCAAGGGGCACGATCTGGTTCAGCTTGAACCGGGCATTGACCGCCGTGAAAAGCGCGAACGTATCGCCGGTCATGACCTCGATCGAATATCCGTCCGAGGGCCCGGACACGAGCTTGGTCAAACCAGTCTGGCCGGTTGCCCCCGGCACATTGATGACCGGAAACGATACCTTTAGTTCCTGCTCCATCAACTTGCTCGCGATGCGCGCGAGCTGGTCGGCGCCGCCGCCGGGACCCCAGGGGACGATGAAGGTGATTGGACGTGCCGGGTAGGCGTCTTCCGCGGCAACGCCTGATACCGCAGCCGATCCTAACAGCAGGCAACCTGCCACGATGAGAGCATGACGCAATTCGAAACCTCCCTTGTATCCGCCGTTGGCGCGTAGTTTTTTGCTTGGCGGGCCGACGAAGCCCATATCATTTTTACCTACTCCATCGAAGTCATCAAGTCTGTCAGCTAGCTGACAACTTCGAAGCAATCGGCCGTTGAGAGCGCATCACGTTACCAGTAATTGTGTCAGACGCCGGGTATCCTTGACCACGATGCTGCGGCCGCATTTTTCGATCAGGCCATCCTGAAGAAACCGGTTCAGGGCCGAGGTCACCGTCGGTCGCCGCGCGCCGACCATGTTTGAAAGGTCTTCGTGAGTGAGCGAGATCGTCGGCGTCGCCTCCGCGATCGGGTCGTGCTGGCCAAGCGCCAGCAATACCCGCGCCAGCCGTTGATCGACGCTGGCTGCCTGTAGATCCGCCAGCCGCGAATGCAGGTCCGAGAGCCGATCGAGCAGCATGCGCGTGACCCGGAGCGAAAGCGCGGAATCCTCGAGCAGAACCGCCTGCATTTCCGATCGCGTCAGTTCCACGACGGTGACTGCTTCAAGTGCGGTCGCAGTCGCATCGCGCTTCGGCGGCGTCGACAGCGCCGTAAGACCCATCAGGCTGCCCGGCAGATGGATACGAAGGATGGTCTTCTGTCCGGAAGCGCCGATCAGGCACACCTTGACGCGGCCTTCGAGCAGCAAAAAAACGTTGCCGCCGCCATCGCCCTGGTGGAACAGGCATTCGCCGCGCTCGAACCTCTTCTCGATGCCGCGCTCAGTCAGCTTGCGGATGTTTTCACCCGTCAATGTCGAGCTCAAGTCCTGGTCGGTTCCAATGGCGTATTCTCTCATCCGGATCGACCTTCGGTGCGCAGGAGAAGCTTGCCGCGCGACCGGCCGGCTTCCAGATAGACATGTGCCTCGCATGCGTCCGCCAACTGAAACTCCCGGTCGATGGCGACATGCAGGCCGCCGCTCGCGATGAGGCGGAACAGGTCGTTCGACCGGCTGCGAATCTCTTCGACGTCCCGCATATAATCGGCCAGATGCGGCCGGGTGAAGAACACGGAGCCCGCTTCGGCCAGCTCGATCGGTTCGATCGACGGCACGACTCCCGAGCTTGCGCCGAACAGAATGCACATGCCGCGCTTCTTCAGGCTGCGGATGCTGTGGTGAATGGTATCGCGGCCGACCGAATCGTAGACGACATCCACGCCGCGTCCATCGGTGTGCCGCAGGACCTCCTCGCGAAAATCGGCTTGCCGATACAGGATCGTTTCGTCGGCGCCGCATCTTTTGGCGATTGACGCCTTGTCCTCATTGCCCACCGTCGTGAGCACCCGGGCGCCGCGCGCCTTGGCGAGTTGGATCAGCAGCTGTCCGACGCCGCCCGCGCCGGCATGGATCAGGCAGGTATGCCCTGGGCCGAGCGGAAAAGCGGAATGGCTGAGATAATGCGCGGTCGAGCCCTGCAGCATCACGGCGGCGGCAACGGAAAGCGGTACGGCATCGGGAATGGGAACCGCCTTCCACGCCGGCACATTGATGGCTTCGGCGTAGCTGCCGCGGACAAGACAGAATCCGACGCGGTCGCCGATGGCGGGTTCGCTGACCCCTTCACCGAGCGCGGTCACCGTTCCCGCTCCCTCCATCCCGATTGTCATCGGCAGTGGCGTCTGGTAGGTGTCCGATCGCGCATAGGTTCCGTTGCGCATGTAGATGTCGATGAAGTTAATGCCGGCATAGGCCAGCCGCACCGTCACCTCGCCGGCGGCGGGCCGCGGCTCGGCAGCGTCGGTCAACCGGCAGACTTCAGGGCCGCCAAAGGCCTCAATGCTGATCGCTTTCATATCGCGGCTTTCGTAGCGGGGCTCGACGCGACGGCGCCGCAGTGCCTTAGCAGCAGCGACGGGACTCGCTAGAAACCAACTCTCGCAGCCCCGGACGCTAGCTCATTTCCGACACCAGGCAATTGTTTTTCGAGATACTTTGTCTCGGTTTCTATTATGCTATGGTAGTGCTCTGCGATGCCGCCGATCAGCAAAGGGTTTCCACCGTGAGGCCTGTTTCGAGAACAGCAAATAAGCCACACCGCGCGCGCACTCGCGCCGTGGCGCCGGTGGAATCGCTCGATTCCGGCGCGGCTGGCTCCTCGGCCCTGCAAAAGGGTTTTTCGCTGCTTGAGCATCTGATCGAAGCGGATCGCGCCTTGACCCTCGCCGAGCTGGTTGCCCGGATGGACATGCCGAAGGCGACCGTGCACCGGCTGCTCATCAATCTGGAGGCCGCGCGGCTCTTGCAGCGGGATCTGACCGGCAAGCGCTACATGCCCGGCGATCGCCTGGCGCGCTTTTCGTTGCGGGCGGTGGTTTTTTCGGCACGAATGTCGCCGGTGCGGGCCATTCTCGAACGACTGGTCGCCGAGATCGGGGAATCGATCAATCTGGGCGTGCTCGATGGCAGCTCGGTCGCCTATGTGCAGCGCGTCGAATGCAACTGGCCCTTGCGCACGCATCTCAGCGCAGGGTCGCGGGTGCCGCTTCATTGCACGGCGACGGGAAAATTGTTTCTGGCGTTGATGCCGACGATGCGGCGAGCCGCGTTGCTCGACGAGATCGAACTCAAGGCCTATTCGCCCCACACGATCACCAGCCGAAAACGTCTCGAAGAGGAACTGGTGCGGATTCGCGACGAGCGCATGGCGGTCAACAATGAGGAATTCATGGTGGGTGCAACCGGCTTGAGCGTTCCGTTGATGGGCATCGATGGCGAAATGATTGCCGGCCTTGCCTTGCATGCACCGGTTGCGCGGTTGAGCGTCAAGGACGCTCGCGCGCACGCATCGACGCTTCGCCGCGCGGCCGAAAAACTTGCGCGTACATTGCTTTGACAATAATCGCCTGCATGACCGCATCGTCGGTGGAAAGCAGCGCCAGCCTTGGGAGTAACGATGTCAGAATCCTGTCTTGAGCGGATCGAACTTGACCTTTTGCGGGTGGCGCTCAAAAGTCCTTACAAGCTGGCATTCGGCAATGTCGAAGCCTTCGATACCCTGCTGGTGACAATGACCTTTGCCGATGGACGCTCCGGCGTCGGCGAGGCAACAATCCTGACCGGGTATACCGAGGAGACGCTCGAACAATGCTGGCGCGCGGCGCGCGCGATCGGATCGGACATGCCCGGCGTTCGAACCGGAGACGTGGACGACCAACTCGCGCCCTGGCTGAAGGAAAATCCGTTTACGACGACCGCATTTGCGACCGCTGCGGAAATGGCGGCAGGCCACGCCACGCTCGCCGCCAGTACCGCATCGCTGCCGCTGCTCGCCATTCTCAATGAGAACGAACCGGCAGCCCTTGAGATCGAGCTCGAACGGTTGCTGGCGGCGGGTTATGCGACCATCAAGGTCAAGGTCGGCTGGAATGTCGACGATGATTTGCGCCGCGTCCGGCACATCCAGCGGTCCTTGCGCGGACGCGCGATGATCCGGATCGACGCCAACCAGGGCTATTCGAAACAAGACGGCTGCACGTTTGCGCGCAGTCTTGACCCAAGCAATATCGAATTGTTCGAGCAGGCCTGCGCGGCTGGGGATTGGGACGCTGCCTTGGCGGTCAAGCGCGCGTCGACGGTTCCCATCATGCTCGATGAATCGATCTACACCATGGCGGATGTGGAAAAGGCCGCGGCGCTGGGCGCGGCCGACATCATCAAACTGAAACTGATGAAGCTCGGTGGAATCGACAGACTTGAGCGGGCTTTGACGCGCGTCCGCGCTTTGGGGCTCGGTGCCGTGCTCGGCAATGGCGTCGCCACCGAAATCGGATGCTGGATGGAAGCCTGTGTCGGTGCCAAGCTCCTGACGACAGCCGGCGAGATGAACGGATTCCTCAAGCAGCGCCGCGGCTTGCTGACCAATCCGCTCCGGGTCGAGCGTGGCAGCATTCAATTGAACGGGGCATCAATGCCCAAGCTCGATCCGCAAGCCGTCGCCGCGTCGCGCGTCGCGCGCGAGGAATTCCGGGCGCCGGCGAGAATACGAACGACGGCGGAGTGAGACACCGGCAAAAAATGCTTGCGCGAGGCACGGTTTTGGCGTCACTCTGAAATCGGGATATTTCGTCCCGGTTTTTGTAAAGCGAATGAGACGGCCGCCATGCTTCTGATCGACGCCGACGTTCACGAGAGTTTTGCCGGGATCCGCGATCTGGTTCCCTATCTGAAGGAGCCCTATCGCGAGTGGATCGAGCGCGGCGCCTGGCGCGGCTTCAGCCAGCCGTTTGCGTACACTTCCCCAGGCGCCGGCAATCGCGCCGATGTCCGCAACGCCGACGGCTCGGCCTCGGTCAGTGACTACGGGGTGATGCGCCGCCAGCTGCTGGACACCTACAACCAGACCTATGCAGTCCTGACCGGCTATTTCTATCCGACGATGCTGAAGCTGCAGTACGGTTTGAGTTCGGCGCTCGCGGCCGCCTATAACGACTATGTCGCCGAACACTGGCTGGCAAAAGACAAGCGGTTCATCGGCAGCATCCAGATCAATGCGCGCGATCCGGAAGCCGCAGCCCGCGAGATTGACCGGATGGCGGCCCACCCGCAGATCAAGCAGGTGATGCTGCCGGTCGTCGACGACATCGCTTACGGCCATCCGATGTATCGCCCGATTTTCGAAGCCGCCGAACGCCACAAGCTGGTGATCGCGCTTCATCATACCATCCTGGCCGAAGGGCCGTTCGGCATGGGATTGCATTATATCGAGCGGCACACGCTGCTGCCGACCTCGATGATGGCTGAAGTCATCAGCCTTATTCTGAACGGCGTCTTCGACGGCTATCCGTCGCTGCGTTTCATCATCCTCGAGGGAGGATTTAGCTGGTTGCCGCATTTGATGTGGCGCATGGACCGCGAATATCGCCAGGGCCGGGTGGAGGTGCCGTGGGTCAAGAAACTGCCGAGCCAGCACATGCGCGAACGTTTGCGGTTTTCCACCCAGCCGGCCGAAGATCTGACCGGCGACCAGTGGCTGAAACTGATCGATCTCATGGGAAGCGACGAGTTCCTGGTATTCTCGACGGATTATCCGCATTTCGACTTCGACGATCCCCGGGTTTCGATTCCCCGCTCATTGCCCGACGACCTCCAGGAGAAGATCTTCTGGAAGAACGGCGCTGCGTTGTATGGCCTTGAGGCGCCGGTGCAATGACCCGGCATCGTGTCTGCGGCGTCAGCGAAGTTGCAAGCAACGCCATGAAACCGTTTGCGATGGGGCGAGGCACCGTTCTGCTGACCCGCCTTCCGTCGGGTGAAATCAAGGCTGTCGGCTCCCGCTGTCCCCATCAAGGCGCCAATCTCGAGCACGGATGCGTGACGGGGCATGCCTATAGCGATCAGCCGAATGTTCTGTTGATGGACCGGCCCGGGCAAATTCTTCGTTGTCCGTGGCATGGGTTTGAGTTCGATCTTTCCAGCGGCGAGTCTGTTGCCGATCACGGAAAACTGCGGCTGCGGCGGTTCAACGTCGAGATCGAAGGCGACGACGTTTTCATCGTGATGTAGGCGCACGCCGAGACCTCCGTCGCCCCTGCATCATGGCCCGTGGAAAGTGCTTTCGATCGCGGTTGCCGCCTTCATCAATGCCGGTGCCAGGGCTATGGCCCGCGCCAGCGGCAACCGGACGGTGGGACCGTGCACGGCGACCGTGGCGCAAATATTCCCTTTCGAGTCCAGCACCGGGACTGCGGTAGCCGTCATGCCTTCGATGAATTCCTCTTCGTCGGTTCCAATTCTCGTTTTCCGTATCTTGTCGAGTTCGATCTCCAGTTTGGCGTGATCGACAATGGTGCGCGGCGTGTGCTTTCGCAGCGGGTGCGACTGGAACAGCGCCTTTCGCAAGGAAGGCGGCGCCAGGCTCAGGAACAGCTTGCCGCTCGCGGTGCAGTGGAGCGGAACGCGCGATCCGACCTTGAGACGAATCTGCAGCGGCCAATCCGATTCGACGCGGTCCAGATAGACCATCTCTGCGCCGTCGAGCATCGTGATGTTGCAGGTCTCGCCGATCTCGCCCACCAGCCCCGAGAGGATCGCGCGCCGTGGTGCAAGTTGAAACGAATGCCGCATCGCATCGATCGAGAGTGCGGTAAGGCGATATCCGATTTCATATCGCTTGCCGTCCCTCGTGCGCTGCACGAATCCCAGTCTCTCAAGAAGGGTTGCGAAGCGATGCGTGGTCGCTTTCGGCAATTCGATCAGCGCCACAAGTTCATTGAGGGTCGGCGGTTCTTCCGCCTTGGCAATGATCTCAAGCAGCAGGAGCGCCCGCTCCGATACCACCGTCGTTGTCGATGACGTCATAACCAAAAGACTCCCGTGATCGAACCATCCTCGACAACCGCGATTGACAAAGAATATCTACCAGCTCATCATTTGAGACAAGGCGTCTCATTAAATGAGACAACCAGGGAGGATGGCGGACGTTGAGCGTGGCAGAATTCGATTACGTGATCGTGGGCGCGGGATCGTCGGGTTGCGTGCTGGCCAATCGGCTGAGCGCCGATGGCCGCTACAAGGTTCTGCTTCTCGAGGCCGGTCCCAAGGACAACTATCTCTGGATCCATATCCCCATCGGGTATGGAAAAACCATGTTCCACAAGACCTACAATTGGGGATTTTACACCGACCCTGAAGCCAACATGCATGATCGAAAGATCTACTGGCCGCGCGGCAGGGGTCTCGGCGGCTCAAGTTCGATCAACGGTCTCGTCGTCATGCGCGGCCAAAGCGGCGATTACGACCATTGGGCGCAACTCGGAAATGCCGGCTGGGACTGGAACAGCGTCCTTCCTTATTTCATAAAGTCCGAACACAACAGCCGCGGCGCGAGCGCAACGCACGGCGCCGACGGTCCGTTATGGGCGTCGGATATCGAAGAAAAAAGCGAATTGATGGAGGCCATCATTCGCGGTGCGCAGGAACTTGGGGTTCCGCGCACCAACGATTTCAACGGCGGCAATCAGGAAGGCGTCGGTTACTTCCAGCTGTTCACGCGCAACGGCTGCCGCAACAGCTCGGCGGTGGCCTATCTCAAACCGGCGCGCGGGCGAAAAAATCTAAGCGTTGAAACGGACGCACAGGCAACCGGCCTCATTCTCGAAGGCCGAAGGGCCGTGGGAATGCGCTATCGCAAGCACGGCGTCTTGCATGAGGTGAAGGCGAGGCGTGAGGTCATTTTGTCGGCGGGTTCGCTGCAGAGCCCGCAACTGCTGCAACTCTCCGGGATAGGACCGGCCGGCCTTCTGCGTCGTCACGGGATCGACGTCGTTCACGATCTGCCGGGTGTCGGCCAGAACCTGCAGGACCATCTGCAATTCCGGCTGATGTATCGCGTTTCGAAACCGATCACCACGAATGACGACCTGCGCTCCCTCGCGGGGCAGGCCCGCATCGGCCTCAAATGGCTGATGAACGGGACAGGACCGCTCGGGATAGGCATCAACCAGGGCGGCCTCTTCACGCGCATCCTGCCCGGCTCCGAAACACCCGACATTCAATTTCATTTTGCAACCCTGTCCGCGGAACTCGCAGGCGCCAAGCCGCATCCCTGGTCCGGTTGCACCTTTTCAGTTTGTCAGCTGCGGCCTGAATCGCGGGGAAGCGTCGAGATCAGGTCGGCGGACCCGATGGAGGCGCCCGCGATGCGTCCGAATTATCTTGCGACTGAAAGAGACCGGCTCTGCGCAGTCGAATCGATCAAATATGCGCGCAAGCTGGCGGCCACGGCCGCTCTCAAACCGTACATCGAGAGCGAATACAAGCCTGGCGCCGAGGTGCGATCGGACAGCGAGATCCTCGAGTTCGCGCGCGAGAATGGCGCAACGATTTTTCACCCGACAGGCACCTGCAAGATGGGGTCGGACCGCATGGCGGTAACGGATGCGAGCCTGCGTGTTCACGGCATAGCGGGCCTTCGCGTCGTGGACTGTTCAATCATGCCAACGCTGGTGTCGGGGAATACCCATGCACCGGCCGTGATGATCGCAGAAAAAGCGTCCGACATGATCCTGGCGGCCGCGAGGGATCAATCGATAGCAGCCTAACCGGGCAATCCAAATTTAGAGGCAGCAACTCAAGGTGCCGAGGACGGAAGCGCTGCTGGGCGTGACTGCGGCGGCTCTGATCATGTGCGCATTCATTCCCTTTTTTGGCCGGCTTTCCGACCGGATGGGGCGCACGAACGTCTATTTCTGGGGCTCCCTGATCACCGGCTTCTCCGCGCTGCCCGCCTTCTGGATCTGGATGAACTATCCCGATAAGGCAATTCTGGTATGGAGCGCGCTGATTATCCCGTTCGCGATTTTCTATGCATCGATCTATGGACCGGAAGCCGCGCTGTTCTGCGATCTGTTCCGGCCGCAGGTTCGCTACACCGGAATTTCTTTCGTCTATCAATTCTCCGGAATCTTTGCCAGCGGTCTGACGCCGATCATCGCGACGGCGCTCTTGCAGGCCTATGGGCCGAACGGCGGCTGGGCGATCGCATCGTATTGTGGGTTTGCGGGAATCGTCAGCGCGCTGTCGGCGTGGTGGATCGGCTCGCTGGCAAGACGGCGGTCGCGGGCATTTCTCGTTCCGGCGCCGACGGTCGCTTCCCGCCTGCGCCGGCGAATTCCGCGTCGGACGAATTCCACGGAGGACTTGGACAGCCCGATCACCGATCGGGCTGTCTCGGTTTAGGGACCGCGTCAGGGCAGGCTGAGCTGCGCCAATGCGCAGGACGCGATGCGAGCCCGCCGGGAGTCCGAGCGGCTCGTCAGAATGATCGGAACGCGCGCACCCAGGACAACGCCGGCGCATTCCGCGCCTGCCATATAGATGAACGATTTGTAGAGCACGTTTCCGACATCGAGATTCGGCACCATCAGAATGTCGGGCTCCCCCGCCACGGGTGAGGAAATTCCCTTCGTTGCCGCAGATGCCGCCGAAATCGCGTTGTCGAACGCCAGCGGTCCGTCGATCACCGCGCCGCTTATCTGGCCGCGATCGGCCATCTTCGAAAGCGCTGCCGCGTCCACGCTCGAGGCAAGGTCCGGATTGACCATCTCTATCGCCGACAAGAGCGCGATCTTGGGTGACGCGATGCCGATGGCGTGCGAAAATCCGATCGCGTTTGCGAGAATATCCACCTTGTCCTTCAGACTGGGCGCCATATTCACGACGGCATCGGTCACCATCAGAGGTTTGTGGTAAGCCGGAAGATCGAACCAAAAGACATGGCTCATGCGTCGCGAGGTTCGCAGGTTGGCGTCGCGGGACACGACCGCGCTCAAAAGCTCGTCGGTGTGCTGCGATCCCTTCATCAGTGCGTTGACTTCACCGGCACCGGCCAGTGCCACGGCTATCCGCGATGAGACGATTGGATCGTCCTCCGCTTCGACGAAGCGAAATCTCTCCAGACCTGCCTGCAGCGCGTTCGCGCAGGCTTCGATACGCCGGCGCGGACCGACAAATACGGGGTCGATCAGACCCTCCCCGTAAGCCGAGATCGCCGCAGCGAGAGAGTCGGTCGAACAGGGATAGGCGACCGCGACCGCGAGCCGCCCTTTGCTCCGGGCCGCGGCTTCCAGCGCTTCCAGCTTCGGAAATGTTCGTTCGGTTGTCATGAGGTTCTTGGCTGCTCGGTGAGAGTGACAGCAAGCGCATCGGCGGCGCGTTGCAGGACGGGAAGCTTGGTCAAGATATTCGAAGGAGACATCCGCGTGACCGGCGCCTGAATGGCGAGCGCGGCGACACATGTGCGCGACTGGGCCTTTTGCTGAAAGACGGGAACGGCGAGACAGACAAGGCCGGACAGGAATTCCTCCCGGTCGAGAGCATACTTGTTGCGACGAATGTCGGCGAGTTCCTTGAGCAAATCGGCCTTTTTCGTTATCGTGTTATCCGTCAGCCGCTCCAGCGATATCAGACCGAGCAGCAGATCGCGTTTGGCCGGCCGCATCAAGGCCAGAAAGAGCTTGCCGCTGGCCGAGCAATAGGCCGGCACCTTTGATCCCCGCTTAAACGAGATGCGAAGCAGCCACTCCGCTTCGACGCGGTCCAGATAGGTGACGTGGGTTCCGTCGAGCACGGTCAGATTGCATGCTTCGCCGATCTCCTGGACGGCGCGCTGCAGAATCTCATGCCTTAGGGTTCCACCAGGTCTGTTGCCGAGAATGGAGAACGCCAGGCGCGAGGCACGGCCGGCAAGCTCAAATCTCCTGCCGTCGAGCGTCCGTTGGAGAAGGCCTGCCGCCTCCAGGGCGGAGAGCCAACGATGCATGGTCGGCTTCGGCACACCAACGCTCGCCGCCAGTTCTGCGAGCGTCGCCGGATGCGGCATCGCGGCCACGGCCTCCAGCAAACCGATTGGTTTCAATGCGCCAAACAACTCGTTCATGCGGAAAGAAATAGCAAAAATTCCGGAAAATGAAACGAATAAAATGAGATATTGAGATATTTGTTGCGGGGCCATCGGCGTCGTGGCATTGATCCCGTTCAGAACCAATCCCGCTCAATGCAATTGGAAAACGATACGAGGACGCGCCATGAAAATGACCACCGAAGAAGCGTTTGTTAAAGTCCTGCAGATGCATGGCATCGAGCATGCGTTTGGCATCATCGGCTCCGCCTTCATGCCGATTTCCGATCTTTTTCCCCATGCGGGCATCACCTTTTGGGATGTGGCGCATGAATCGAACGGCGGCCTGATCTGCGACGGTTACACCCGCACGACAGGAAAGATAGCCATGGCTATCGCCCAGAACGGCCCCGGCATCACCGGCTTCGTCACGCCGATCAAAACGGCCTACTGGAATCATACGCCCATGCTGCTGGTGACGCCGCAGGCGGCGAACAAAACCATCGGCCAGGGCGGCTTCCAGGAAGTGGAGCAGATGGCTCTGTTCCGCGACATGGTCTGTTATCAGGAAGAGGTGCGTGACATCTCGCGCGTCGCCGAAGTGCTCAACCGCGTCATTCTCAAGGCAAAGCGTCTCTCCGCGCCGGCGCAAATCAACATTCCGCGTGATTTCTGGACTCAGGTCATCGACATCACGCTGCCGGCCATTGTCGAATTCGAGCGCCCGGCCGGCGGCACTGCCGCCGTCACGGAAGCGGCAAAGCTGCTGTCGGAGGCGAAATTTCCCGTCATCCTGTCGGGCGCCGGCGTCGTGCTCGGAAACGCGATTGGGGCCTGTGCCGCCCTGGCCGAAAAGCTCGACGCCCCGGTTTGCAACAACTACCAGCACAACGACAGCTTCCCGGGCAGTCACCGGCTTGCCGTTGGTCCGCTTGGCTACAATGGATCGAAGGCGGCAATGGAACTGGTCGCCAAGGCCGATGTCGTGCTGGCGCTTGGGACCAGGCTCAATCCGTTTTCGACACTTCCCGGCTATGGCATCGACTACTGGCCGAAGACCGCGAAAATTATTCAGGTCGATATCAACGCCGATCGCATCGGCCTGACCAAGCCGGTCGCCGTCGGGATCTGCGGAGACGCGAAGCTGGTTGCCGAGGCTATCTTGTCCAAGCTGGCGCCGACTGCCGGCAATGCCGGCCGCGAGGACCGCAAGGCCCTGGTGCATACCACCAAGTCAAAATGGCTTCAGACCCTGTCGAGCATGGATCACGAAGAGGACGATCCGGGCACGACATGGAACGAGGATGCTCGCAAGCGCGACAAGGACCGGATGTCGCCGCGGCAGGCTTGGCGTGCCATTCAGGCGGGCCTGCCTCGCGATGCAATCATATCCAGCGATATCGGCAACAACTGCGCGATCGGAAATGCCTATCCTACCTTTGAAAAGGGCCGAAAGTACCTTGCGCCGGGGCTGTTTGGACCTTGCGGCTACGGATTTCCATCGATCATCGGTGCAAAGATCGGCAATCCCGACACGCCTTGCGTGGGGTTCGCCGGCGACGGCGCGTTCGGAATTTCGATGAGCGAGATGAGCTCGATTGGCCGCAAGGAATGGCCCGGCATCACCATGGTGGTCTTTCGCAATTACCAGTGGGGAGCCGAAAAACGCAATTCGATCCTCTGGTATGCCGACAATTTCGTCGGCACGGAACTCGACCCAAATCTGAGTTATGCGAAGGTTGCTCAAGGCTGCGGTCTCAAAGGCGTCGCGGTCAGGACGCAGTCCGAGTTGACCGAGGCGCTTCGGAAATCCTGCGAGGACCAGAAGCAAGGCATCACGACCTTCATCGAAGTCATCCTTAACCAGGAGCTCGGCGAACCCTTCCGACGTGACGCGATGAAGAAACCTGTCGTCGTCGCCGGCATCAAGCGCGAAGATATGCGGCCGCAGAAGGTCGCTTGAAATCGTCAGGCGTATTCTGAGAGCCGGCTGCGGTTTTCGCGGCCGGCTGTTTTCCTTTCTTGAGAGTGGGCGTGAGCGTTATTTGGCCGCCGCAGCAGCGGGGTCTCCGAGTTCACGGGTGATGTATTGGGCAAGCTGCTCCGCGGCGGCGGAAATGCCCTGACTTTTGCGATGCATCACGAGTTCGATAGGGGGCAGCGGTGGAAGACCGTCGGCCTCACCGAGGCATCGCACATTGGTGACAATGGCGCAGCGCGGGAAGACAGAAACCGCGAGGCCCGCGAATACGGCGGCCTGCAGGCCGGCGATGCTGTCGCATACCGAACGTATTGACCATTGCTTGCCGGCGGAGCCCAGTGCCTCGAGGGCATGATGCCGATAGACGCTTCCTTGCGGGAGAACGGCCAGAGGAAGCGGTCTTCGCAATTCCGGGCTGCCGCCGACGCCGGCGACCCACACCAGCGGTTCGCGGCGCACGAGTTCGCCACGCCGGAAGTCCGGCTGGTTCGTCATCAGCGCAATATCGATCTCGTTGCGCTCGAGCGCGGCATGCAGATGGACGCTGCGCGTGCAGCGCAACTCGATTTCCACATTGGGGTGCGTGTGGGAAAAGTTCTCCAGTACCTCCGGCAATATGTAGGACGCGTAAAGGTCCGGCGTTCCCAGCGTAACGTGCCCGGTGATGTCAGGTACTGAAAAACGGGCGCGCGCTTCATCGTTCAATCGCAACATGGCGCGAGCGAATTCGAGCAGGATTTCTCCGTCGTGGGTCAGGCTGAGCTTGCGGCGGTTGTCCTCAAAAAGGGTCCGGCCGATCAGCTCTTCCAGGCGCCGGATCTGATGGGTGATCGCAGGCTGCGTCCGGCCCACCTTTCTGCCGGCCGACGTCAGTCCTCCGGTGTCGACGATCGCGACGAAGGTCCGGAGCAGCGAAATATCGAGGTCCTGGCTCAATGATAAATTCCGCTAATGATGACGATACAAACTATCGATTTCGCCTTGGCTGCCATGAATTGTACCATACGCAAAACGACGGCCCTGCCAAACGTCGAATTCGACCACCGAATTCGAACACGGCAGAGGCAAGAAGCGGACAGGGAGCAAACATGAAGGTTATGCGGAACCAGGCCAGCCGTCTCGTGCTGTTCGTCATTTGTCTTATGTATTTCATTTTTTACGTCGATCGGGTCAATCTCTCGACCGCGGCGCCAATCATGCAGAAAGACCTGGGCCTCACCGCAACGCAACTAGGCATCGCCTTTTCGGCCTTTGCGTATCCTTATGCCTTCTTCCAGATTGCAGGGGGATGGCTCGGCGATCGCATTGGGCCGCGCGTGACCTTGGGTATCTGCGCGGTGATTGTCGCGGGATCGACCATATGGACCGGGCTTGTTGGCGGCCTGGCGTCGCTTTTCCTGGCCCGGCTCGCGCTCGGCATCGGAGAGGGGCCGGCCTTCCCAACGGCGACCCGCGCGCTTTCGAACTGGATGCGTCCCGATCAGCGTGGCTTTGCGCAGGGGATAACGCATGCATTCTCCCGGTTCGGAAACGCAATTACGCCCCCGATCATCGCCGCGCTGATCGTGGCGTTTTCCTGGAGGGCCTCGTTTTATGTGCTGGGCGCCGCCAGCCTGCTCTGGGCCGGGCTGTGGTGGTTCTATTTTCGCGACGATCCGCGCAAGCACCCCGACGTCACACCGCAAGACCTCGAAGGATTGCCGCCATCGACGGTAGCAGCAACGCGAAGGCAGGTTCCCTGGGGTCCGTTGCTCAAGCGCATCCTGCCGGTCACCCTGACCGACTTTTGCTATGGCTGGATCCTTTGGCTCTATCTCAACTGGCTGCCGTCATTCTTCCTGCACGAGTACAAGCTCGACCTCAAGAAATCGGCCCTGTTCGCGGCGGGCGTGTTTTTTGCCGGCGTGGTGGGAGACACCGTCGGTGGAATTCTGAGCGACCGCATTCTCAAATCGACAGGCGATGTCGCCAAGGCCAGAATTTCGGTCATCGTGGTCGGCTTCCTGGGTTCCTTCTGCTTTATGCTGCCGATCGTGTTCGTGCACGATCTGCTGACAGTTGCTATATGTCTCAGCGCGGCGTTCTTCTTTGCCGAACTGATCGTCGCCCCGATCTGGGCTATTCCGATGGACATCACGCCGGAATATTCCGGCAGCGCCAGCGGCTTCATGAATTTCGGGTTCGGCATGGCCGGTATTATTTCGCCAGTGGTCTTTGGCTGGGCGATAGATTGGACGGGAAGATGGGACATTCCCTTTATCGGATCACTTGGAGCACTGCTGCTGGGCGCGGTCCTTGCCTTTCGAATCCATCCCGGAACGCGCTTTGTCGACATCCGGGAAAGCCCGGTGCCGGCCTAATCCTGCAATTGCCTGACTTTGACGAACGGAGCTGAATATGAGCGCAGTAGCTGAACTGAACGATCGAATTTCGAGCGCGGACGCCATTGCACAGGATCTGGTGCGCCGCGCGCGGATCGCGCAGGAAACATTCGCGAACGCCGATCAGGCGCGCGTCGACGAAGCCGTGCGGGCGATTGCCTGGTCGCTCTATCAGCCGGAGCACGCCCGCGAACTCGCGGAACTCGCGGTAGAGGACACCGGGCTGGGCAACGTTCCGGACAAAATCATCAAGAAGCAGCGCAAGACATTCGGCACGCTTCGGGATCTTCTCCGCGTCAAATCCGTCGGAGAGATCGAACGCGATGACAAGCGCGGTATCGTGAAGTTCGCAAAGCCGATGGGCGTCGTCGGAGCCATTACGCCATCGACCAATCCCGGCGCTACCCCGGTGAACAAGGCGATGATGGCCATCAAGGGCCGCAACGCGGTGGTCATCGCGCCTTCGCCGCTCGGCTACCGGACGACGGCGCTCACGGTTGAATATATGCGTGAAGCTCTCGACAAGATCGGCCTGCCCAGGGATCTGGTCCAGATTCTTCCCTCACCGGTCACCAAGGATACCACGCAGGCCATCATGGAGGCGGTCGATCTTGTGGTCGTCACGGGATCGCAGGACAACGTCCGCCGCGCCTACAGCAGCGGCACGCCGGCGATCGGCGTCGGTGCGGGAAATGTCCCTGTTATCATCGATGAGACAGCCGATCTTGCATCCGCGGCACAAAAGATCTGCGCCTCGAAGATTTTCGACAATGCGACGTCCTGCTCCTCGGAGAATTCCGTGGTGATCGTGTCCTCGGTTTACGATGCTGCGATCGATGCCTTGAAGAAGGCGGGCGGGTATCTCGTGGATGGTGCGCAAAAGGCGCGGGTCCAGAGCGAGCTATGGAAAAACGGCAAGCTCAACCGTCATCTGATCGCCCGCGACATGCCGGTTCTGGCGGAAGGCTTCGAACTGCCGCCGGAAGCTGCCGCCTCGAAGTTCCTGCTGGTGGAGGAGACCGGGATCGGCAAGGCGTTTCCACTCTCAGGCGAGAAACTTGCGCTGGTGCTCACCGTCTACCGGGCACCCGATTTCAAGGCCGCGAAGGAAACCGTGCGCAAGATCCTGGACTTTCAGGGGCGCGGTCATTCCTTGGGCCTGCACACCACCAACATGGCCCGGGCCCGCGAACTCGCCGAAGACCTGCCGGTTGTCCGCGTGCTGGTGAATTTCGCCCATACATTCGGCAATGGCGGCGGCTTCGACAGCGGGCTTGAATTCACGCTGACGATGGGATGCGGTTCATGGCAAAAAAACAGCATCTCGGAAAATCTGAACTATAAGCACTTTCTCAATATCACCCATCTCGTGACCCCAATCCCCGAAGACAAGCCTTCGGAAGAAGAGCTCTTTGGTCCGCATTGGGCCCGGTACGGAAAATAGGACTGCCACGATGAATCTCGAGGAATACGCCGCCAAGCAAAGCGTTCTTGTGCCGGCAGGAGTCCCCACGCCCCGTGGCGTTGTCTGCAGGAGCGCGGAACAAGCATCTGACGCGGTGGCAAAGATCGGACCGTCGGTTATCAAAGCCCAGGTGCCGACCGGCAAACGCGGCAAGTCCGGTGGCATCAAGATGGCGGACAATGCGGAGCAAGGTGCGGCGGCCGCGCACGCCATACTCGGCATGACCATCGGCGGCAGCCGGGTCGAGCGCGTTCTGGTCGAGGAGCGCTGCCCGATCGAACGCGAATTATATGCCGCCGTCCTGATCGATGTGAGCAGCCGCAGCCCGCTCGTTCTGTTCTCGACGGAAGGCGGAATGGACATCGAGGAGGTTGCCGAACAGAAACCTGACGCGATCAGGCGGCATGTCGTCGACGTCAAACACGGCTTCGATACGTCGGACGCGGCCGCGCTCCTCAGCGGGTTGGATCTCGGTCCTGCCACCGACGCGCTCGGAGATGTGCTTGTCAGGCTCTATCGGGCCTTTTGCGAGAACGACGCCGAACTGGTCGAGATCAATCCGCTTGCAATTCTGCGTGGCGGCAAGGTCGTCGCGCTCGATTGCAAGTTCGTCCTGGACGATGCCTCGACATTCCGGCAGCCCGAACTGGCCAAGGTGGCGTCACCTCCCAAGATGACCGATTTGGAACAACGCGGCGCGGCGCATGGGCTGCGATTTATCCAGCTCGACGGAAATGTCGGCGTTCTGGCCAATGGGGCCGGCCTGACCATGACGACGATGGATGTCATCAATCATTTCGGCGGAAAGCCGGCCAACTTCCTCGAGATCGGCGGAGAGGCCTATACCAAGGCCGAGGTGGCGCTGGATCTGGTGCTGTCGAATCCAGGCGTCAAAAGCCTGGTGGTCAATTTCTGCGGCGCATTCGCGCGAACCGATGTCATGGCCGAGGGCGTGGTCATGGCGTGGGAGAGCCTGAAACCGAAAATCCCGGCGTTCTTTTCCATTCACGGTACCGGCGAAGACGAGGCGGTGAAACTCGTCCGCGAACGGCTCGGCATCGAGCCCTACGATTTCATGGAAGACGCCGTTAAGGCGGCCGTCGAGGCAGCAAAATGATTTATCGACGTGGTCAAAAAGTTCTCGTTCAGGGGATCACCGGCAAGCAGGGTTCGTTCTGGGCAGCCAGGATGATGGAGCTCGGCACCGATGTCGTTGCCGGCGTCAATCCCAAGCGGGCCGGGGAGGCTCATAACGGCGTGCCGATTTTTCGTTCTGCCGTCGAGGCCACCAGGCAGACGCCTTGCGATATCTCGGTGATCTTCATTCCACCGACCATGGCGAAGGAGGCCATCATCGACGCCATCGACGCCGGCATAGGCACGATCGTCGTACTGACCGAGCATATTCCGAGCCACGACGTACTGGAGATTTTTGCACACGCCAGGGGGTCGAAGAGCAGGATCGTCGGCCCCAACACCGCAGGTATCGTGACGCCCGGCGATGGATTCGTCGGGATCATGCCGGGCCACAATCCAAATATCTTCATGCCCGGCAATATTGGAGTGATTTCGCGCAGCGGCAGTCTGGGCACCCTGATGTGCCTCAATCTCACACGCGCGGGTCTTGGGCAATCCGCGTTCATAGGCATCGGCGGCGATCCGATCATCGGAACGACCACGCGGGACGCGCTTGAGGCACTCGATCGTGATGAGCGGACAAGTGCCGTCGTTCTGGTCGGCGAAATCGGCGGCGCGATGGAAGAAGAGGCCGCGGAATATGCCCGCGGCATGAAGAAATCCGTTGTTTCATTCATCGCCGGGCGTTCATCCCCACCGGACAAGAAGATGGGTCACGCAGGCGCGATCGTGACCGGCGGTCGCGGTGGTTACGCTTCGAAGCGGGCGGCGCTGGAAAATGCCGGCGTCAGAGTTGCGGACACGCCGGCTGAGATCGCCACGTTTCTATCGCAGGCCCGAGTGGCTTAATCTTTGTCGCCGCTAATAAATCCAGGAAGAATTGGTGCATCACCAGGAGAGGCCGATAATGAATCGCAGAACTGTCCTGCAAGATGGGCCTATTCCCTCAAGGGCGGCTTTTAGCGCATAGTCTTCTGTCCGCGTAGGAATTTGTTATGTCCGCCCCAAAGAAGCCTGCCGCAACCAACAAGGGCTGGCGCGCCGTCATTGCCCGCATCGGTGGCCTGATGCCCGGCATTGGACTAAGCGTCGTCATCACGCTGGTTTCGCTGGCAGTTCAGTACCTGGAAGAGCGCGTTTTCAGCCATCCCTATCTGGAAGCCCTGGTCATCGCGATCCTGCTCGGGATGGCGATCCGGAGCGCGTGGGAGCCGAATGCGCGCTGGCGCGCCGGTATCGCCTTTAGCGCCAAACAAATGCTTGAAACCGCCGTGGTGCTGCTCGGCGCCACCATCAGTTACTCGGCAATCGCCGCTTCAGGTCTCTCGCTGATTGCCGCGATCGTCGGGACGGTCGCCGTTATTCTGGCGGCCAGCTATGGCATCAGCAGGTTGCTTGGGCTGCCGGTGCGGTTGTCCATTCTGGTTGCCTGCGGTAATTCGGTTTGCGGCAATTCGGCGATTGCGGCGATCGCGCCGGTGATAGGGGCTGACGGCGACGACATCGTATCCTCGATATCGTTCACGGCCGTCCTCGGCGTGGTGGTGGTGCTCGGCCTGCCGCTCCTGGTTCCGTTGCTGAAGCTGTCGCCGAGCCAATACGGCATTCTCGCCGGTCTGACCGTTTATGCGGTGCCGCAGGTTCTCGCCGCGACGGTGCCGGTCGGTCTCATCAGTACCCAGATCGGGACCCTGGTAAAACTGGTGCGGGTTCTGACTCTTGGGCCGATCGTGGTCTGCTTTTCGCTCTTTGGAAGTGCGCTTCGCAAAGATGCTGCAAGGCCCGTGACGTCCAGCCGTTTCAACCCGTTTCAATTGGTCCCCTGGTTCATTATAGGGTTTCTAGTCCTGGCAGCCCTTCGTTCGTTTGAAATCTTGCCCAATTCCGCTGCTGCGCCATTGCTGAAAGTGGCGTCCTTGCTGACCGTCGTTTCGATGGCAGCCCTCGGCCTCGGCGTCGATGTCGGCGTTCTCCGGCGGGTCGGGGGCAAGGTTACCGCCGCCGTAACGCTCTCCCTCCTGCTGTTGCTGTTCATCAGCCTTGGTATCGTTCACCTGTTCGCCTGAACTGCCGTAACGCTCATTCGAACGAATTGCATATCTGCGCGAGCCAAACCGGAGCGATAGCCTTTAGCTGGGTGTCGTCGGCTCGATGTCCTGTTGCTTCGCAAGCGAATCCTGCCTGCGGCCCAGCCACAAACTGTTGACCAGCCAAATCCCGGAAATGACGGTAGCGACAATCGACACTTGCGTCAGGCCGAGGTTGAAAAAAGTCGAAAGCAGTGCGAACGACCAGGCGCCGATTTGATCGCCCAGCCGGTAAACCACGGTGTCGATAAAGCTCTTGGCCTTGTAGCGATCCTCGCGCGGCAGCACCGTGAACAGAACCTCGCGCGTCGGCCGCGCAATCGCAAAATTGCCGGCGCGCCGAAACAACTGGAATCCGACCACGGAAGACAGCGTCGGCAGAGCGGCGACTATCGCGAAGCCGAAAACGCTGAACAGCGGCAGCAGCGACAGCGTCG
Source organism: Bradyrhizobium sp. (assembly GCF_004799405.1). GTDB lineage: Bacteria > Pseudomonadota > Alphaproteobacteria > Rhizobiales > Xanthobacteraceae > Bradyrhizobium. Next base: position 22,812 of record NZ_SSMW01000050.1, on the reverse strand, counting down.
TTTCCACGCCGAATCGCTTGAGGATCCGCCCCGTGAGGAATAGCTGCACGGCCAGGGTAAGAATGTTCACGCCAAGGTCGACGCTGGCGAAAAACGCGGTCTGCGCCGCCCGGTTTTCGAAACTGTGGCTCACCACGGCGGCTTGCTGAAAGTACAGGAAGGTCGAGGTCACCGCGTAGAGCAAGAGGAACAGGCTGACATTCAGCAGATATCCGGACGACAGCGCATCGCGGATGCCGCCCAGCAGGGTCCCGCCGATCGGCTGCTGCGGCAGGTCGAGCTGCGGCCGCGACGCCAACGCCGCCGATAATCTGGAGAGGCGGCGAACGCAGAACACGGCGACCTCGAGCATCAGCGCCGCGCCGACCATGAGGTAGAACGGCTCCATATGTTCGATCGTCGATACCGTGAAAGCCGACCCCGAGATCGCCCCGAGCGTGGCGCCTGCGGCAATGAAGCCGAACAGCCGCTTGCCCTGCTCGGATGTGAAGATATCGACGATCATCTGCCAGAAGATCGAGACGACGAACAAATTGAAAATCGAGGTCCAGCTGAAGAAGACGCGTCCGATCCAGATCGTTTGCTCCGGCGTCGCCGCATACAACGCCAGTGCGAACAGCAGGATATTGGCGCTGAAGAAGCGATACGAGATCGAAATGAATTTCTCGCGCGGGAAGGTCTTGACCAGGTAGGAAAACGGCAGGTTCAACAGCAGCATTCCGACCAGCGTGCCGGTGAACAGCCACTGCAGGTTATTGACACCACCCGCGACCCCCATCTGGTCGCGAATCGGGCGCATGATGTAATAGGACGACAGCAGCGAGAAGATATAAAGCCACGACCAGGCCAGCGCCGGCACTTCGCTGGGCCTTACGTCGATCATCTTGTTCAGCAGGCGGTGGAAGATGGACTCGGGACTTGGCGGCGCGTCGGCGAAAGCCATCAATTCGATACCTTCACTTCATCGCTTCCAGTCGCTTGCGAAATTCCTCGGCAGTCAGTTGCTGGCCGTATAGGGGCCCGCCTTGCGCGAAGTCCTTGGCCCGCGCGAGCGGCCCGACCACCACGGGGTCGAAACCGGCGTCGTGCACGAGCATCGAGGCGGTCGTCAGCGCATCCTTGTCGTCGCCGGCAATCGGGATCGCCATACGGTCGCCGGCCCGGTTGGCCTCCGCGGCGAATATCCTGTAGCTCATGGTATTGAATGCACGGACGATGTGCGCGCCGGGGAAGTACTTTGCCGAGGTCACGCCGATGCCCTCTTCATTCACTTCATTGATGATGTCGCCGTCACGCCGGGCGACGGCATTGCCGGCGTCAAGCATCACCTTGCCGGACAGCTGGCTTGCATAATCCTTTCCGATCTGCGGATAGGCGCCATAGGGCACGGCGATGAAAATGACGTCACCGAACGCGATCGCCTCGGCGACGGTGCCGGCCTTGGCCAGGTCGCCAAGTCCTTGCACCAGAGGCGCAAGTTCCTCGGGATGACGGGATGAGAACATCACGAGATGGCCGGCCTTCACCCAAAGCGAGCCTATCGTGCCTCCGATATGGCCGGATCCGATGACGCCGATCTTCAGGGGGGCGGCCGGAGTCTGGCCGCCGGCGCGCCCGCCAAGGGTCGAAGTTGCAAAAGCCAGCGAAGCAAGCGAACCGGCGCGCAGGACGGTTCGGCGGCTGGGACGCGGGCGTTCGGAACGGGGCATGTTTTTCTCCCTGAAGCTTTTGTGAACACGAATAGAAGCGATAAATTGCGATGGATACCTCAATAATCCAGCGAAGCACGGGACCGATCCTGCGCCAAATAACGATCCCGTAATTCGCGGCGGTCAGAGCGCGTCAAAGAATTTAATCATTTCCTTGCGTTGTCCGGCATCGGGAAAACGGTCGCGGCCGGCGCTGATATTGTCCGCAAGATGGGCCGGATTGGTGGTGCCGGGAATAACGGCGGTCACCGCTGGATGGCCGAGGAGGAATTTCAGAAAGAACTGCGGCCAGGTCGTCGCATCGAACTCCCGCGCCCATTCCGGCACGCTCTTGCCACGGACGGCTGCGAATACCGAACTTCTCCCAAAGGGCAGCGCCGTCAACACGGCAGCGCCAACTTCCGCCGCGGCGGGAAGCAATCGCTTTTCTGCTTCGCGATCGCCCAGGGAATAATCGACTTGGAAGAAGTCCGGCTTTTCGGTGCGCAGAATGGCCTCCGCTGCGTCGAAATCCTGTTTGAACGTGGTGGTGATGCCGATATAGCGGCAAAGACCTTGCGATTTCCAGTCGCGAAAGGCGGCCAGGCTCTGCCTGGGATCCTGCACGTTATGCAGTTGCAGGAGATCGACCTGTTTATAGCGCAGGCGCTCGAGCGAACGCTTGAACTCGACTGAGCCCGCTTTTGCGTCGCCGTTTTCGAGCTTGGTGGCGAGAAACACTTTTGCGCGGTCCTGGTCGGAAAGCAGCTCGCCCAGCACGCTTTCTGCCGAACCGTAGGACGACGCCGTATCGATCAGCTTGCCGCCCTGGGCGATAAGGTCATCGACGACTTTTTTGAGGTTGGCTTTCTTTTCGCCTTGTTGTTGGATCTGGAATTCATTGGCCGTTCCGAGTCCGATCACGGGAATGCGTTCTCCGGTGTGCGGGATCGCGCGCGCCGTGAGCGCGGGCGGGTCGGATTCGGCGCGAACCGGCCGCGTCCCATTTACCAGCGATCCCGCTGCAATTCCGAGAGCGGCATGAAGCACCTGTCGGCGCGATGCTTCTGACGTCAATGGATTCGTGCTCATGGATCGCGTCCTCAAAGACGAGAGACTAACGCATTATCGTGCCTTGCGGTTGCCGGCGCCAATCACGGTCCCGAAAATAAATGTGATAGGTTGAGAGGGCGGCGCTAACGTTAGAGGCATTCCATGATCCCATGGTCCCAGATCGATTCGGCGCCGGTGCCCGGCGGAGACGGCGAACTTCGCCTGATGCGCCGGGGCGCGGAATTCTCGATCATGCTGGGCCCCAATCAACTGATGAACAGCCGTTCCAGCGGATCGGAACAAGCCCTCGCCACCCTCGCTTGCGGCAGATTGGAGGCGCTCGAATGTCCGCATCTGTTGATCGGCGGACTGGGCATGGGCTTCACGCTTCGCGCCGCACTTGCGGTCTTGGGAAATGGCGCGCGGGTCGTCGTGGCTGAACTGATGCCGGCCGTGCTTGGATGGGCACGAGGTCCGATGGCCGAATTGTTCGGCGACAGCCTGACCGATCCGCGCGTCAGTATTCGCGAGGCCGATGTCGCGGACCTGATTTGGTCTTCCCGATCGACGTTCGACGCAATCCTGCTCGATGTCGATAACGGACCGGAGGCGCTGGCGCGTGAGGCCAACAATGCATTGTATGACCTGAAAGGACTACGTGCAGCCCACGCCGCATTGCGGCCACGCGGCGTGCTGGCGGTCTGGTCGTCGGGGCCGGATTTGAAGTTCACCAAACGGCTCCGCGACGCCGGCTTCGACGTCGACGAGCTCAAGGTGCGTGCCAACGGAAAACGCGGCGGCGCGCGGCAAGTTATCTGGATCGCGACCCGCGCCGGATGACCGGCGTCAAGGCGCCGCATTCACCAACGCGATCAATTCATCGCCATAATGTTCAAGCTTCTTGTCGCCGATGCCGGGAATGTCGCGTAGTCGCGTGAGTGTCGTCGGGCGCGATGCCGCGATGCCGTCTATTGTAGAATCGTGCAGCACCACGTAGGCGGGCACGCCGCGCTGGCGCGCCGTCTGCGAACGCCACGCCCTCAAGATACCGAGCAAGGCGGGATCGCCGGCGTCCGTGGCGGCGGGTGCGAGATCGCCGCGCCTTGATTTGGTGCGGCTGGCGCGAATGCGGGTGCCGGCGGGCTGTTCGCGCAGCATCACGCCGGTCTCGCCTTTCAATACGCCCCGCGCGGACTCCGTCAGTTTCAGTGCGCCAAAGGCCTCGGTATCGGGCTTGAGATGGCCCATCGCCACCAACTGGCGCAGGACGGCGCGCCATTGCTTTTCGTTGAGCTCGCGGCCTATCCCGAACACCGATAGTTTGTCATGCCCGAATTGCTTGACCCGTTCGGTCATGCGGCCGATCAGGACATCGATTAGATGCATGGCGCCGAAGCGCTGCCCGGTGCGATAGGCGCAGGACAACAGTTTTTGCGCGAAGACCTTGCCGTCGCGAACCAGCGGTGGCGACAGGCAGTTGTCGCAATTGCCGCATTGAGTGGCTTGTAGCGCTTCGCCGAAGTATCCGAGCAGGCGTGTGCGCCGGCAGTTGGTGGTTTCGGCGAGGCCAACCAGCGCTTCCAGCTTGCCGATCGAGACGCGCTTGAACGCTTCCGAGCCGTTGGATTCGTCGATCATGCGTCGTTGTTGCACGATATCGGAAAGGCCGTAGGCCATCCAGGCGCTGGACGGCTTGCCGTCGCGCCCGGCGCGTCCGGTTTCCTGATAATAGGCCTCGATGCTTTTCGGCAGATCGAGATGCGCCACGAAACGTACGTCCGGCTTGTCGATCCCCATGCCGAACGCGATCGTGGCGACGATCACGACGCCGTCCTCATTGATGAAGCGGTCCTGGTTGCGGGCACGCAGGCTGGCGTCGAGGCCGGCGTGATAGGGCAGCGCCTCTACGCCGGCCTTGGTCAGTGCATCCGCGGTATCTTCGACCTTGGCGCGCGACAGGCAGTAGACGATGCCGGCATCGCCAGAGTGGCGTTCGGCGATGAAGGCCTTGACCTGCGCCGGCGCGTTTTGTTTCTCGACGATTTCATACCTGATATTGGGGCGATCGAAACTCGCGACGAAACTCGGCGCGCCGGCAAGCCCGAGCCGGTCGACGATCTCCCGGCGGGTGAGGTCATCGGCGGTAGCGGTGAGCGCGATACGCGGCACGTCGGGAAAGCGCTCGGCGATGACCGACAGCCCGATATATTCCGGGCGAAAGTCGTGACCCCATTGCGATACGCAATGGGCCTCGTCGATCGCGAACAAAGCCAGCCTGGCGCGTGCCAGCAGGCCAAGGCAGCGCGGGGTCAACAGCCGTTCCGGGGCGATGTAGAGCAGATCGAGGTCGCCGGCGAGCAGGCGCGCCTCGACCGCGGAGGCCTCTTCAAGGGACAGCGTGGAGTTCAGCACCGCCGCCTTGACCCCGGCGTCCAGCAGCCCCGCGACCTGGTCCCGCATCAGCGCGATCAGCGGTGAAATCACGATGCCGCAGCCCTCGCGCAGCAATGACGGCAACTGATAGCACAGCGACTTGCCGCCCCCGGTCGGCATCAACACCAGGCAGTTGCCGCCTTGCGTGACATGCCGAACGATCTCCTCCTGGGCGCCGCGAAACGCCGGCAGGCCGAACACCGAATTCAGAACGGAGATCGCGGTAGCTGCGATGCGCTCCGGGTTGCGGGCGAGGGCGGGAGGAACAGGCATGCGGAATGGTTTATTCCTGATTCGGACCACACATATTCACGTTCAAACCGGCCTTGGGCAAATATTCGCTCCAAAGCCGCCGAAACCCCGCCTTTACCTGTTTGAGGTGGTTCCGGTACGATGGTCCCGGCGAAGGAAAATCCATGGCGAAGGCGGTTCTTGGCATTATCGGCGGGTCCGGCATCTACGACCTGCCGGGGTTGGAGAACGCGCGCGACGAGGCGATCGCCAGTCCGTGGGGCGAGCCGTCGGCGCCGGTTCGGCGCGGCGCCATAGCCGGCTTGCCGATCGTGTTTTTGTCCCGCCACGACAAGGGCCACCGGCTGTCGCCATCCGACATCAACTACCGCGCCAATATCGACGTGCTGAAGCGCGCCGGCGTCACCGATCTGATCTCCTTGTCGGCCTGCGGTTCGTTCAGGGAAGACTTGCCGCCCGGCACCTTCGTGCTGGTCGACCAGTTCGTCGATCGTACCTACAGGCGCGAGAGCTCGTTCTTCGGCAAGGGCTGCGTCGCGCATGTGTCGATGGCGCACCCGGTGTCGCCGCGGTTGCGCATCCATCTTGCCGCGGCCGCCGAGGCCGAGAATATCGCGGTTGCGCGCGGCGGCACCTATCTCTGCATGGAAGGTCCGCAATTCTCCAGCTACGCCGAGAGCATGACCTACAAGGCGTCAGGTTATTCGGTGATCGGCATGACCAATATGCCGGAGGCCAAGCTCGCCCGCGAGGCGGAGATCTGTTTTGCGACCGTCGCCATGGTGACCGATTTCGATTGCTGGCATCCCGACCATGATGCCGTGACCGTGCAGGACATCATCCGGGTGCTGACGACAAACGCCGAGAAGGCGAAAGGTCTGGTGGCGCGTCTGGCCAAAGATTTCCCGCGCCAGCACGAACCATGTCCGATCGGCTCGGACCGCGCCCTCGACACCGCTCTGATTACCGCTCCGGAAGCGCGCGATCCGGAACTCCTGAAGAAACTCGATGCCGTAGCGGGACGGGTTCTGCGCGGATGAGGCCGGTACGGTTGATGGATATGTCATGAAAGTCGACGGCAGGCATTTCCGCAGCATCTGGCTCGAGCCGGACGGCTGGTCGGTCGGCGCGATCGACCAGCGGCGTTTGCCGCACGATTTTGTGGTGGCGCGGCTGACGACCGGCGATGCGGCCGTTGACGCCATCCGGTCGATGCTGGTGCGCGGCGCGCCGCTGATCGGCGCGACCGCGGCTTACGGGATGGCGCTGGCGATGCGGGCCGATGGTTCGGATGCCGCGCTTGATCGTGCCTACAAGAGTTTGATAGCTGCGCGGCCGACGGCGATCAACCTGAAATGGGCGCTCGACGAAATGCGGTCCCTGTTGCGGCCGTTGCCGCCGGCGGCGCGCGCCGAGGCCGCTTATTCGCGCGCCGGCGCGATTGCCGAAGACGACATCGCCATCAACCAAGGCATCGGCCGGCATGGCCTGGCCCTGATCGAGTCGGTCGCTGCGGCCAAGAAACCGGGCGAGCGCGTCAACGTGCTGACGCATTGCAATGCCGGCTGGCTCGCCACCGTCGACTGGGGCACCGCAACCGCCCCGATCTATCTGGCGCATGATCGGGGACATGCGATCCATGTGTGGGTCGACGAGACCCGGCCGCGCAACCAGGGTGCCTCGTTGACCGCCTGGGAACTGGGCCATCATGGCGTGCCCCACACGGTCATCCCCGACAACACCGGCGGTCATCTGATGCAGCACGGGATGGTCGACCTCGTGATCGTCGGCACCGACCGCGTGACCGCGAATGGCGACGTCTGCAACAAGATCGGCACCTATCTGAAGGCGCTCGCCGCGCATGACAATGGCGTGCCGTTCTATGTGGCGCTGCCATCGCCGACCATCGATTTCACCGTCGATGACGGGATCAGGGAAATTCCAATCGAGCAACGCGGCCCGGAAGAGGTTAGCCATATGACCGGGCGGACCTCCGATGGGCGGATCGAGACGGTGCGGATCGTCCCCGATGGTTCGCCGGTCGCCAATTACGCTTTCGATGTCACCCCGGCGCGGCTGGTGACGGGTTTGATTACCGAGCGCGGCGTGCTCAAGGCCGATCGCGCCGCGCTCGCTGCCGCCTTTCCGGAACGGATCGCGGCAGCGGCCGAATAGCGGAGGAAGACAGCCGATGCAGAGCGCCTGGATCGATCGCGACGCCGACGCGGCGATTGCCCGCTATGCCAAACTCGGCCGCGATCTGGCGCTCAGGGTCTATACCACACGCTTGTTGGGTAAAGACCCGCGTCTGGTACTGCATGGCGGCGGCAACACCTCTGTCAAGACCGACATTGCCGATCTCAATGGCGACTCCGTCGAAGTCCTCTGCGTCAAGGGCTCCGGTTGGGACATGGGTGGAATCGAGCCTGCGGGCCTGCCGGCGGTGCGGCTTGGGCCGCTATTGAAACTTCGCATCCGCGATCAGCTTTCCGATGAAGAGATGGTGCGTCTGCAGCGGACCAATTTGATCGATCCTGCGTCGCCCAACCCGTCGGTCGAGGCGCTGCTGCACGCCTTCATCCCGCACAAATTCGTCGATCATACGCATTCGACCGCGGTGCTCGCACTCACCGACCAGCCCGACGGCGAAGCGCTGTGCCGTGAGGTCTACGGCAAGCGGGTGGGCTACGTACCCTACATCATGCCGGGCTTCGGTCTGGCGAAGGCCGCCGCGCAGGTGTTCGATTCGGACCCCTCCGTCGAAGGCCTGATTCTGGTGAAGCACGGCGTTTTCACGTTCGGCGCCGATGCCAGGGAATCCTACGAGCGGATGATCGCGCTGGTAACCCTGGCGGAAGCGCGGTTGGCGAAGAATCGCAAGCCGGCATTTTTGGGCGCAAAGCTGCCGGATCGACCGGCAAGACTCGCCGATGTCGCACCGATCGTCCGCGGCGCCTGCAGCCTGCCGGACAGCAAAATCGACGGGGCCTGGAAGCGCTTCGTGCTCGATTTCCGCAGCAACGATGCGGTGATGAATTTCGTCAATGGCACGGATGTAACCCGCTACGGTCAGGCCGGCGTGGTGACGCCCGATCACAATATCCGCATCAAGAGCAAGCCGGTTGCGGTTGCGGCACCCGAGGATGGCGATCTCGCCAGTTTCAAGAATGCGGTGCGCAGCGCTGTCGCGACCTACGGCGAAAATTACAAAAGCTATTTCACCCGCAACAATGCGCGGGTCGGCGGCATCAAGACCATGCTTGATCCGATGCCGCGGGTGGTGCTGATACCGGGTCTCGGACTGTTCGGGCTCGGCCGGAGCAAGAAGGATGCGAGGATCGCCGCCGATCTTGCCGAAGCGGCCATTGCCACGATCACCGATGCCGAAGCGGTCGGGCGCTTCGAGCCACTGCCGGAGGCCGATCTGTTCGATGTCGAATACTGGTCGCTGGAGCAGGCGAAACTGAGTGGCGCCAGGGAGCCGCCGCTGGCTGGGCAGGTGGCAGTCATCACGGGCGCCGCCGGTTCAATCGGCCTTGCGACCGCCAAGGCGTTCGCGGCCGCCGGCGCGGAAGTCGCGCTATTGGATATCGACGAGGCAGCCGTGAGAGCGAAAGCCGGGGCGATCGGCGGCGCGGCGCTTGGGCTCAAATGCGACGTCACCGATGTTGCATCGGTGCGGGATGCTTTTGCGCAAGTGGCATCCGCCTTCGGCGGTGTTGATATCGCGGTGTCGAACGCCGGCGCCGCCTGGCAGGGGCGGATCGGCGAGGTCGACGAGGCGGTGTTGCGGCAGAGTTTTGAGTTGAATTTCTACGGTCACCAGCGCGTGGCGCAGGCCGCGGTCAAGATCATGCAGGCGCAGGGTACCGGCGGTTGCCTGCTGTTCAATGTTTCCAAGCAGGCCGTCAATCCGGGACCCGGCTTCGGCCCCTATGGCCTGCCGAAGGCGGCGACGTTGTTTCTGGTGCGGCAATACGCCGTTGATTACGGGAACGAAGGCATTCGCGCCAACGCCGTTAATGCCGATCGGATCCGTTCGGGTTTGCTGACCGAAGAGATGATCGCGTCGCGCTCCAAGCTCCGCGGCGTCAGCGAACAGGACTACATGCAGGGCAACCTGCTCGGGCGGGAAGTGACGGCGGAAGACGTGGCGCAGGCCTTTGTGGCGCAAGCACTGGCGCTCAAGACCACCGCCGACGTCACCACCGTCGATGGCGGCAACATCGCCGCCGCGCTGCGCTGAGAAATGGCAAAACTTCCGGTGGATCACGAATTGCATCGGCGCGCGCCGGGGGCGATCGCAGCAGCGCCGGTGCTTCTTGACAGGGCTAAAGGGCGAGGTCACCCTTACGCTCCGGCTGCGCGCCTGACGACAAAAACAAGAAATACCCGAGGAAACCCATGCCAAAATTGCTGAACGAGGATCAGGTTACGGCCTATCGCGAGCGGGGCTATCATTTCCCGATCGAGGCGCTGAGCGCCGGGGAGGTAGCCGGTTTTCGCCGCAAGCTTGAGGACTATGAAGCTGCGAGCGGAGGTCCGATCAAGGCTGAGATGCGCCATCGCAGCCATGTGTTGTTCACCTGGATCGACGAGATGATCCGCCATCCCAAAATCCTGGATGCCATCGAGGATTTGCTCGGACCGGATATCCTGTGCTGGAACACCAGTTTCTTCATCAAGGAAGCCCATGATCCCGGCTTCGTGTCCTGGCATCAGGATGCCACCTATTGGGGTCTCAGTTCTTCGGATGTTGCAACCGCCTGGATTGCGATGTCGCCGGCCAATAAAGTCTCCGGCTGCATGAAATTCATTGCCGGGACCCACCGGCAACAGGTCAAGCACGAGGACACGTTCGACCAGAACAACCTGCTCACCAGAGGCCAGGAGATCGCGGTCGAGGTCGACGAGGCCAAGGCGGTGTATGTGGAATTAAAACCGGGACAGGCTTCGCTGCATCACGTGCTGCTGTTCCATGGATCGGAACCCAATCGTTCCGACGACCGGCGCATCGGCCTCGCCATCCGCTATATCCCGACGCACCTGCAGCAGGCCGTCGGCGCGCGGGACTGGGCGACGCTGGTTCGCGGCAAGGACAACTATGGTCACTTCCTGCCGTCCTACGTGCCGAGGCGCGACCTTGAGCCCGAGGCATTGGTCTTTCACAAGGAAGTATCGGAAGAACAGGTGCGCGTGCTCTACCGCGGCACGGGCAAATCGGCTTATCGGGCGTGATGGATTGCTTCGCGGAGCCTGTCATCGGGCGCGCCTTCGCGCGACCCGTTGGCTCGCAAGGACGGCGGGATACGCCTACGTCAGGTCCATTCTTCCGCGCTCGCGCCGGCCAGCGCCCGGACGCGCGCTTCGTCGGCGGCGAGTTCGCGCGCCGGTCCTGAATAGACGACGATCCCGTCATCCAGCACGTAGGCGTTGTCGGCGATTTCCAGGCTCATCCGCGCGTTCTGCTCGACCAGCAGCACGGAGATGCCCTCTGCCTTCATCTGCTGAACGATGCGAAACACCTCTCGCACGATCAATGGCGCCAGCCCCTGCGATGGTTCGTCGAGGATCAGGAGTTTCGGGTTCAACAGCAATGCGCGGCCGATCGACAGCATTTCCTGCTCGCCGCCGGAAAGCTGACGTCCTCGGTTTTGCTTGCGCTCTGCGAGGCGTGGGAAGAGCTGGTAGATTCGCTCGACGGTCCAGGGCCCGCCGCGTTCTAGCGGAACCATGAGATTCTCTTCGACGCTGAGGTTCGCGAAGATGCGCCGGCCCTCGGGTACATAGCCCACTCCCGCTGCGGCGACGCGGAAGGTCGGCCAGCGCGTGGTATCCTCGCCGAAGATGGTGATCTTGCCTTCGCGCGCCGGGGTCAGGCCCATCAGGCTGCGCAGCGTTGTGGTCTTTCCGGCGCCATTGCGTCCCAACAGCGCGGTGATTTTGCCCTCGGCCACCTCGAGGCTGACGCCATGCAGGATGTGGCTCTTGCCGTAGTAAGTGTGCAGGCCTTCGGCTGTCAGTGCTGCGGTCATGCGGCGTTGCCCAGATAGGCGGCCTGAACGGTCTCGTTGGCGGCGCTGGCTTCGCGGGGTAGGGTGAGCCCCAGGATGCTATGGAGCGTTGTCGTCTTGCCGGCGCCATTGCGACCGAGAAGCGTGACGAACTTACGCTCGTTTACCGTCAGGCCCATGTCCTGCAGGATGTGACTCTTGCCGCAAAACGCCTGCGGGCCCGTGGGCTTCAGCGGTGTCATCCGGCTCCTCCAAGGTACGCTGCCTGCACTGCCTCCGACGCCGCGATCTCCTTCGGCGTCCCTTCGATAAGCAGTTTGCCCTGGTCGAGCACGGTGATGTGGTCGGCGAGGTGAAAGACCACTCGCATGTCGTGCTCGATCAGCACGATCGTATATTTGCTTTCGCGATGCAGGCGGCGGATCAAGGCAGTGATCTCGTAGGTTTCCTGGTCGCCCATGCCGGCGGTCGGCTCGTCAAGCAGCAGTAGCCGCGGTAGCTGCGCGAGCGCCATCCCGATCTCCGTCGTCCGCTGATCGCCATGCGCGAGCTCGCCGACCAGCCGCTCGGCCTTGGCAGTGAGTCCCACCAGCGCCATCATTTCGGCTGCGACGTCGTTGGCGAGCTTCGCGGCGGCCCGGCTCGGCACCATTTGCAACGTCTGCCCTGCCGCTACCTCGGCTGCCGTGAGCAGGTTTTCGCGGACGGTCAATTCGGGAAAGATTTCCGTGATCTGGAAGGTGCGTCCCATGCCAAGGCCTACCCGCTGATGCGCCGGGAGCTGCGTCACGTCTTTTCCATCGAACACGATTGAGCCCTTGGTCGGGGGAAAATAACCGCTGATCATATTGAAAAAAGTCGTCTTGCCTGCCCCGTTTGGGCCGATGATGGCACGCAACTCGCCAGGCTTGACGGACATCGACACGTCGTTCACCGCAACCAGATTGCCAAATCGCTTTGTAACATTGCGAACCTCGAGCATAGTCAGGTCTCACCGCGCTGGCGGCGCAAGCCGAGCAGGCCACGCGGAAAGAACAGCACAACCAGCACGAAGATCGTGCCGACAAAGGACATCCAGTTCACGGTCATCGACGAGATATAGTCCTGCAGCATGACGAACACCGTCGCGCCCAGCAGCGGCCCCCAGAACGTCCGCATGCCGCCCATCACGCACATGACAACGAAATAGCCGGACAGCGAGTAATGCAGCGCGAGTGGATCGGCAAAGTTGTTAAGCAGCGCGTAGAGAGTGCCGGCAAGCGCCGTGAAGAAACAGGAAATCGAGAACGAGAGCCAGATCTGGCGTTCGACCGGGATAGCCAGGAAGCGTGCGCGGCGCTCGTTCTCCCGGATTGCCCGCAAGGTATGGCCGAAGGGAGACCGGACCAGAAGGCCGAGCAACGTTACGGCGACCGCGAAGATGGCCAAGAGGAAAAAATAAAACCGAGTCCCGCCCTCGGAAATATCGAGCGTCAATGGCCCGAACCCGATCGGCTCGCGGTGAAAATCGCGCAAGCCGTCGAAGCCGCCGGTGAAGTCGTTCCAGCTATAGGCGAGATAGTACCATAGCTGGCCAAATGCGATCGTGCACATCGCAAAATAGACGCCGCGGCGGCGTACGATCAGCAACCCGAACAGGGTGCCGGCCAATCCGCCGAGCAGCGTCCCGGCGAGCATGGCGAGCGGCGTGCTGTGCACGAGATATCGCAGCGTCAGGCCGGCACCATAGGCGCCGAGCCCGAAATAGGCCGCATGGCCGAAGCTCAATACGCCGGTGAATCCGAGCAGCAGGTTCAGCCCCATCGCCGCCAGCCCGAAGACCAGCACGCGCCCGGCAAGCGCCGTATAGCCGCCGAGCAACGGAAGCCAGTACGGAGCTGCGATCAGAAGTGCCCAGATGACGACGAGCGTGACCCAGCGTGGAACGGCCGGCCGCCGCGCCGCCGCGACGGCCGCGATGGTGACGTCAGTGCTCATGACATCATTCCTTCCTCACCCATAAAACCGCGGGGACGAAACAGAAGCACGAGCATCATGATGGCATAGATCACCGCCTCGCTCGCGGAGGGATAAAACACGGTGGTCAGGGCCGCCGCCATCCCGATCAGGAGCCCGCCGAACAGCGTGCCGATCAGGCTCCCGACGCCGCCTACGATGATGGCGATGAAACTCGGCATCAGCAGGTCGTCACCCATGTTGGGATTGAGGCCGATCTGCCCGGCGGCGAGCACCCCGCTCAAGCCGGCCAGGAAGCAGCCGAGGGCGAAATTGAATGTCCGCAGGAAGCTGATATTGACGCCCAGCGAGGCCACGGTTTCGAGGTCGAGCGTACCCGCCCGAATGCGTACGCCGACCCGTGTGTAGCGCAGGAATGCGAACAGTCCGAGCACCACGACGATGACGACAAACACCATGAAGACGCGATACCAGGTGACGAAGAACAGCTCGGCGCTGATCGGCTGCGACAGAAAATCGGGCAAACCCAGCGGCAGGCCGTTGGGTCCCCACACGTAACGCGCGATATCCTGCATCACGAAAGCAAATCCGAACGTCAGCAGCAGGCTGTAGACCGGATCGCGGTTATAGACCCGGCGGATCATCAAGCGTTCGACGGCGAGCCCGATCAGCGCAGTAAGCAGCGGCGCGACCAGCAGCGCACCCCAGTAACCCAGCGTCGGCGTCAAGGTGTAGGCAAGATAGCCGCCGAGCGCCAGGAAATTGCCGTGAGCAAAATTGATGACGTTGCTGAGATTGAGGATCAGCGACAGGCCGAGTGCCATCAGTACGTAGAAGGCTCCAATGATGAGTCCATTGGTGACGTTAAATAATACGAGCTGCATCCGCCCTCCTCCGGCCCCCGCCGCCCACCCCAGTTGTCAGCAGGTCAGGTGTCCAACTCATAATGATTATGTTTGAGCTCAAGCTCTTGCGATCCGTCTCGTGAGGATGCGGACGAGTGATTTCAGTCCAAGCCATCGTGCTCTTTCGAATCTTTGCAAATCCGAAGGGATCACAGCTGGCTGAAATCACTCAGCTTCCTTTTTTAGTCCGGCCCTTAGCTCGGCTCCACCATCTTGCATCCGGTGTCGGCGACCGAACCTGCGGCCTCCTCACCCGAAATCAGCGCGGACACGGTGAACACGTCGTCGGGGCCGGACTTTGGCGGATGCGCTTCGCCGATGAAGATGTTCGGCATCAACTCATGATCGCCGGCGCGATAGCGTACCTTGCCTGGTTGCAACGCGACATCCGGCGGAAGCTCGAGATCCTCCAGCGCCTTGGCCAGTTTCGGGCCTTCCAGGGACTTCGCCTTGTCGGCCGCGAGCCGCACCGAGTGCATCGACACATAGCCGAACCAGTCGCGCGCCGAGGGCGTCTTCTTGGTCGCGGCGCGGTAGTCGGCGACGAACTTCACCACTTCGGGCACGTTGGGCTGGTTCCACCACCACTCCATGTCCCACCAGCCGGCCTGCGCATCCGGCGGGCATCCCTTGATGCTCTCCAACTCGAACAGCGCGCCGCCGAGCGCCATTTCCTTCTGCATGCCGAACTGGGTGAATTGCTTCATGCAGTTGATCTGGGTCAACCCGCCCATGTTGTTGAGCAATACGTTCGGCTTGAAGGTCTTGGCCTTGATTAGGGTGGCGGAGAAGTCGGTATTGTTGATCGGCAGCATGTCGCCCTCGAAGGTGCCGCCAAGTTTCGTCAGCGCCTTGACGAAGCCATCCTGCAGCGAGTGGCCGTAGGCATAATCCGGCGTGATGAAAAACCATTTCTTGCCGAACTTCTTGACCAGTTCCGGCGTAATCGCGCTGGTATCCATGGTCGTGGTGTTGCAGACCCGGAACACATTCCACTTGCAGTTGGTGCCGGTGATCGGGTCGGTATGGCCGCCGGCCACGATGTGGAAGATCTTCTTCTCGTTGGTCACCTGCGACATCGCATAGGCGATCCCGGAGTTGACGTCGCCGATGATGGCGTTCACGTTGTCACGGTCGATCAGCTTTCGCGTCTTCTGGACCCCGGTGCCGACGTCATTGGCCGAATCCTCAACTAAGAGCTCTACCTGACGGCCTAGAATCCCTCCCTTCTTGTTGATTTCGGCCTCGGCGTATTTGGCACCGTCGACCTCACTCTGCGCCAGTGCCGAGAGAACGCCCGTGAGCGGATTGACCATTCCGATCCGCACGGGTGTTTCGCCCCGGGCCTTGAGGATGTAAGGCGATGTGAATTGCACCGCGGCAATAGCGGCACTGGTCTTTAGAATAGTCCGCCGATCGACCGGCCATGATAGTTGCAACTTGCGCATGCAGTCCTCCCAGACGATATGTGTTGTGTCTCGCAGCCGGCATTCTTGCGATGCCTTGGCCTTAAGTCAGCGTAGCCGGTCCGGCGCGTTTTTGCCAATATTAACCGGAGAAAATCCTGCAACCTTTGGCCTAGGCCGGGCGCTGCTTTCGCATCTGCACCACCGTGGAAACAATACCCCCGTTGCTTGATACGTGATCTTTCCGGCATTCCTCCCGGTAGCCATTGGCCCTGTAAAAACTCTCCGCATTCAATGAAGCGTCACAATTGAGAAATTCGGCCGCCTCGAAGGCCAGGCCTTCCACGGCTGCGAGCAGCGCCCGTCCGACATGGCCGACCGGGTTGGGCCTGGTATAAAGCGCCTGCAGTTCATTCCTGGAAGGAACAGCCATCGCAAAGCCGATGATTTCCTCGCCAACTTCGGCAACCATCACGATGCAGTTTGGATCGGAAATCTTTTTCCTGATGCGCGTGACACGATCCGTGATGTCGGTGCCGGCCCAGTCGTTCAAGGTGGCTGGATCGTAGTGGGCCGCGGCCTTCGCGAGAATGGCTTCGCGGCGCACCAGCATCATCTGCGTTGCATCGTCGCGGACCGCCCGGCGGATTTTCAACATGCCGGTGGCTGCCTCATTCCGGTATCAATGCGTACGGCATTTTTCGCGGCGGCGTTGTTGAGAACGATCAGGCCGTCGACGGCGACGCCGGTCTTGGTGTTGATCAGGAACGGGTTGACGTCGATCGAAGCGATGCGGCTGCCGGCATCCGCCATCAGGTTGGACAGGCCGACCAGCGCTTTCACGGCGGAAGCCTCGTGCAATGCCGGCTTGCCGCGATACCCCTTCAGTTTCACGCCGGCCTTGGTCCGGCTGATCAATTCCTTTGCTTCGGCCACATCGAGCGGCGCGCCTGCCAGAGCGACATCCTTCATCAACTCGATGTCGACGCCGCCGGTTCCAAACAGCACCACCGGTCCCATCTCGGCATCGAGTGCCGCGCCAACGACCAGTTCGAGGTCGGCCTTGACCTGTTGTGCGATCAGGATGCCTTCGAGCTTCGGCTTGTTCTTCAATTTCCTGACGCGCGCGGTGATATCGCTGAACGCCTTTTTGACTTCCGCCGGGCTGTTGATGTTGAGCACCACGCCGCCGATGTCGGACTTGTGCAGGATATCGGCGCTGACCACCTTGGCGACCACGGGAAAACCGATCTTCCTGGCGATCTTCACGGCGCCGGCCGCATCCTGGGCGATTTCTTCCTTTGACACCGGAATGCCGTAGGCCCGAAGCAGGGCTTTTGAGGCGACTTCGTCGAGTGCTGCACCTTTGGCGTTTTTGAGCGTCCGCTCCAGCGTCGCGCGGGCCGAGGCACTCGAACTCGAGGCAATGTCCGGAACGTTCTTGCGCAGTGAGGCGTAGTCGATCAGCGCCTTGATTGCACCCACCGCACGGTCGAGACCCTGCATCACGGCGATATGCGGCAGCGACTTGCGCAAGGTCTTGGTGAATTCGGTGAAGCCGATCGACATGGTGCTGATGTAGACCACGGGCTTGCTGGCGGCGCTCGCCATGTTGTTGACGATGCGCAAATTCTTTTCGCGCAGCTCGTGCGGCGCCTTGGGCAGCTCCGCGTCGATGATGACGATGTCAGTGTCGGGATCGTCGATCATAATCTTGATCGATTGCATATAGACGGAAGGATCGACCACCGCCGCAAATCCGGCATCGAGCGGATTGCCGACGATGCTGCCGGGGCCGAGCATCTTGGCGAGCTTGTCGCTGGCGTTCTTGCTCAGCGGGTTGAAACTGAGTCCCGCCGAAAAGAAGGCGTCGATCAACAGGCCGCGCTTGCCGCCCGACAACGTTACCGCCGCAAGGCGATTGCCTTTGGGTGGA
Source organism: Bradyrhizobium sp. (assembly GCF_004799405.1). GTDB lineage: Bacteria > Pseudomonadota > Alphaproteobacteria > Rhizobiales > Xanthobacteraceae > Bradyrhizobium. The sequence continues at coordinate 5,169 of NZ_SSMW01000050.1, read as the reverse complement.
TCGGCATGGACGAAGCACTCGGTGGTCTCGATCAATTCGTCCAGGCCGCGGACCCGGATCACGCCTTCCCGGGTCGAGATGGCGTCGAAGGTCTCGATCGAGCCGGCCAGCGCGCCGGTGTGCGCCATCGCCGCGGCGCGGCCGCCCTCGGATGAACCGAGCTTGAGCGCGATCACCGGCTTGCCGGCGGCGCGCGCGGCCTTGCAGGCCTCGCGGAACATTTTGGTGTTACGCACGCCTTCGAGATACACCACGATCACGCGGATGGAGGGATCGGCCGCGAAATAAGCCATCAGGTCCGGCGTCTCCAGCCCGGCTTCGTTTCCGGTCGTCACCATGTAGCCGACACCGACGCCGCGATCCTCCAGGGCCTGGCGGATCGCCATCACGATCGCGCCGGACTGACCGGCGATTGCGACCGGCCCGGCTTCCATCGTGACCACGCGGTCATCGATGTTGGTGAACATCTTCTCGCCCGCGCTCAGATTTCCGAGGCAGTTCGGACCGGTCACCGCAAGGCCGGTCTCCCGGATCGCGGTTTGCAATTCGGCAGCCAGCCGCTGGCTTTCATCGTCCTGCAATTCGCTGAAGCCTGACGTCACGATGGTTGCGGAGCGCGCGCCGGCCGCCGCCGCCTCGCGGACCACCTGGACTGCGAAACGCGCGGGCACCAGCACCAGCACGTGATCGGGTTTGTCCGGCAGGCTGGTGAAATCCTTGTAGCAGGGAACGCCCCAGATCGTTTCCCGTTTGGCGTTTACGGGATAAAGACCGCCTTCAAATTTATATTTGATCAGATTGTTCCAGATCCGCTCGGCGTAATTGCCCGGCTTGTCCGTCGCCCCGACCAGTACGATGTTGCGCGGGTGAAGCATCGCGTGAATATTTTTAACGAGGTCGCTTGCATCTGGCGATGGGGACCACTTGCCGGTTGAAACCGGCGCGGTGCTTAGCTGGGCTTCCATAGACGTAACCTTTACTCTTCAGTTGAGTTTTTGCGGGAGTGAAATCGGGATCGACGGCGCTGTTGCGCGAACAGCCGTCATGCGCGGGATGCCGCGCCGGGCCTGACGATTATCCTCCCTTGCTATTTTGCTTTTGATGCGGCTTTGGCGCAATGTATCGGAGAGCCCGCCTTCAGGGGAACAATAAAATAGCGCCTGAAGTCCGCCGCGCGGAAGATCCGGGGCCACCGCGCGCGGGCCGCCGGACAACCCGGCTGAATCGCGGGCTTGGTTGCCAAGCGGGCAACGTGTGTTAGAAGGCCGCTTTAACAATCCAGGAGGCTCCAGTGGCCAAGAAAACTCACAAGAAGGCAAAGAAGAAAACCGTTCGCCGCGCCTATTCAAAGGCCGACGTAAAAGAGCTTCGCGCTCATTCCAGGGCCAGGACTCCGGTCGATAAAATCGCAAAGCTGACCAAGAGAACGGTCGGCTCGCTCCGTCAAAAGGCGCTGAAACTCGGTATCGGCCTCGGGCATCAGCGCTAGTTTCGGGCATCGAAACATTGCATGGATGGAGGAACAGGGATGGTCGCGGAAGTCAGTCCGCTCGCGGGCAAGACCGTTCAGCCATCGATGCTGGTCAATGTGCCGCGGCTGGTGACGGCCTATTTTTCGGGCAGGCCGGATCCGGCGGTGCCGGCGCAGCGCGTCGCGTTCGGTACCTCCGGGCATCGCGGCTCCGCCTTCAACAATGCGTTCAACGAGGCGCACATCCTGGCGATCAGCCAGGCGCTCTGCGATCACAGGCGCATCAGCGGCGTCACCGGACCCCTGTTTATCGGCATCGATACCCATGCGCTGGCGGAACCGGCGCTGGCCAGCGCCCTCGAGGTGTTTGCGGCCAACGACGTCACCGTGATGATCGACGAGCAAGACGGCTACACACCGACGCCGGTGATCTCGCACGCGATCCTGACCCACAATAAAGGCCGCACCGGTGGCCTTGCCGATGGCGTCGTCATCACGCCCTCGCACAATCCGCCGGAAGACGGCGGCTTCAAATACAATCCACCCAACGGCGGGCCGGCCGATACCGACGTCACGACCTTGATCGAGCGTGCGGCGAACGGATTTCTGGAAAGCGGCCTCAACGGCGTGAAACGCGTTTCCTATGCGCAGGCGCGCAAATCCGCACTGGTTCATCGCCATGATTATATCGGTCCCTACGTCGCCGATCTCGCCAACGTCATAGACATGGAGGCGATCCGTTCTTCGGGAGTGAAGATCGGGATCGATCCCCTGGGCGGCGCCGGCGTTCATTTCTGGCAGCCGATCATCGAGCGCTACGGCATTGCGGCGACCGTCGTCAGCGACGCGGTGGATCCGACGTTCCGGTTCATGACCGTCGATTGGGACGGCAAGATACGGATGGATTGCTCGTCGCCCTATGCGATGGCGCGATTGATCGGGATGCGCGACAGGTTCGATGTCGCATTCGCCAACGACACCGATGCTGACCGGCACGGCATCGTGACCCGCTCCAGCGGGCTGATGAATCCGAACCATTATCTCGCCGCCTGCATCGCCTATCTGTTCGAGAACCGTCCGCACTGGAGCAGGGATAGCGCGGTCGGCAAGACCATCGTCAGCAGCGCGATCATCGATCGGGTGGCGGCAAAGCTCGGCCGCAAGCTGGTCGAGACGCCGGTCGGCTTCAAATGGTTCGTCGATGGCCTCGGCGGCGGCTCGTTCGGCTTCGCCGGCGAGGAGAGCGCCGGCGCCTCGTTCCTGCGGCGCGATGGGTCGGTCTGGACCACGGACAAGGACGGCATCATTCTCGGCCTGCTGGCGGCTGAGATCACGGCGCGGACCAAACACGATCCCAGCCAGTTGTTCGATCGCCTGACGGGTGAACTGGGTCTGCCGTTCTACGAGCGGATCGATGCACCAGCAACGGTCAAGCAGAAGAACGTGCTGAAGGCGCTTTCGCCGCAGCGTCTCGCCATGAAGGAATTGGCCGGCGAGGCGGTCAGCGCGACGCTGACGGCTGCTCCCGGCAACGGGCAACCGTTCGGCGGCATCAAAGTGACGGCGCAAAACGGCTGGTTTGCCGCACGGCCTTCCGGGACCGAGGACGTCTACAAGATCTATGCCGAGAGTTTCCAGAGCGAACAACATCTGCATCGGATTCAAAAGGAAGCGCAGGCGGCGATTTCGGCCGCCTTCGAGAATGCCGATTGAACCGGTCTCCGACGCATGAGCGCGACAGATACGACCTCGCGATCGATTAGGTCCACCGTCATTGCGAGCGTGAGCGAAGCAATCCATGTAGCGAAGGAATTACGAGGCGGCAGTCTTAATCAGGTCGATTGCATCAGGCGAACCAAGATTTTTTCGTAAGGTAGGCTTGTGGATCTTGCCGGTGGCGTTGCGCGGCAAGGCATCCACATAGCGGATCAAGCGAGGGCACTTGAAGCGCGCCAGGTTGGCGGCGCAATGGGCATAAATTTCCGCGTCGCTGACGGCGTGCCCGGGTTTGACGGCGATGATCGCCATGCCGACCTCGCCCCACTGCTCGCTGGGAACGCCGATCACCGCGGCCTCTGCGATCGCGGCCAGTTGGTGCAGCACGCTCTCGACCTCGGCCGGATAGACGTTTTCGCCGCCGGAAATGTACATGTCCTTCCAGCGATCGACGATATAGTAGAAGCCTTCCTCGTCGATCCGCGCGGCGTCGCCGGTATGCAGCCAGCCGTCGGTAAACGAAGACCGGTTGGCGTCCGGCCTGTTCCAGTAGCCGGGCGTGACGTTCGGCCCCTTGACCCAGAGTTCACCGAGTTCGCCGGTTTCGGCCTCGATCCCGTCGGGCCGCACGATCCGCACCTCCGTATGCAGGACCGGCTTGCCGGACGATCCGGCCTTGCGCGCGGCGTCCTCGCGGTCGAGCGTCAGCACCGCCGGGCTGGTTTCGGTCATTCCGTAACCCTGTTGCAGGGCCACGCCGCGTTCTTCCCATATCTTGAGCAGCGGCAGCGGCATCGGCGCGCCCCCGACGCCGCCGATGACAAGGCGGCTGAAGTCGGCGCTGGCGAAGGCCGGATGCTGCGCCATGAACTGATAGATCGAGGGCACGCCGAAGAAAACGTTGATGCCCCGCTTGGGATCGCCGATCAATTCAAGCGCGCGCGCCGGATCGAAGGCGCGCATGATCAGCACGGTGCCGCCGGAATGCAGCACCGGGTTGGTGTAGCAGTTGAGCCCGCCGGTGTGGAACAGCGGCAGCACGGTCAGCAGCACCGACGACGGCGAGATATAGGCCGGACCCCCGAGGTTGACGCAATTCCAGAACGTCATGCCGTGGGTGATGATCGCGCCCTTGGGCTGCCCGGTGGTGCCCGACGTGTACATGATGGTCGAGATATCATCGAGCGTGACGATTTCCGCCCTGTCGAGCGGCGGCGAAGCCGAGATCGCGGCTTCATAGGAGCCGTTCGGACCGAGCTGAAGCGTCGAAGGGGTCTTGCACAGTTTTGCGACCGCCAGCGCGTTGTCCGCCAGTTCTGCGTCGTGGACGATCAGTTTGGGCGTGGCGTCGCCGACGATGAACTGCAGCTCGGGGACGGTGAAGCGGGTGTTCAGGGGCAGGAACACCGCGCCCAATCGTCCGCACGCGAACTGCACTTCCAGCGTATCGGTTGTGTTCATGGCCAGCACCGCGACCCGGTCGCCGCGGGCAATCCCCAGCCGGTCGCGCAGGTGGGCGGCCAAGCGCGAAATCCGCGCATCAAATTCCGCGTAGGAGAATTTGCGGCCGCTGCCGAGATCGACCACCGCCGGTTTGCCCGGCGTCCGGCGGCCAAAATGGGCGATCCAGTCATAGTGGCGAACCGGCAAAATCTCCTCCGAAGCGATGGCGGTCTGTTGCCGCCTGAACTTTCCTCGATTATGCGGCACGCAACATGCCGAGGCAACTGCAGCCAAACAGACGGGCCGGAGTTCTGCCGCCAGGTTGTTGCGCTGCGGGCCGGTTCAAGCCGATTGCAGACACAGCTTCGCGGTCTCGCGGCCTGATAGGCCCGAGGTTTGCTGGAAAATTCCTTACCCTCTGATCAGAGGGCGCAGGGAATGCCGGGCGCCCAATGCGCCCGCAGCCTGGCAGGGCAGAAAAAACAAGCCATGCCAGCAAAGTCACCACGGTCACACCGGAAATCACCCGGCATTCCCCG
>NZ_SSMW01000005.1 GCF_004799405.1 Bradyrhizobium sp. | reverse complement strand
CTCTAGGAAGCCCGCTGGTGAGTCCCCGGGGAATTGGCCGCCGTCTTGCGCCGGCTGTTCGAGGGCAGCAAGCGCGCGTCTGGCCGGCATTGGGGAGACGTTTTCCATGGTGCCATCGTCCCCGCTTCTCCGGTGAGCCGCAACGCGCCAAACGTTACGTTTTCCGATGGGTCGAATCGACAGCGCGATCCTCCCATGGTTGTATCCTCGGAAACCGTGGAGGCTGGAAATGACCGGAAAACTTGAACTGACGTTCAGCACCAAGGTCACATCAGAAGAGCGCGATCTAGCCGAAGCATCGGTCCGGGGTATGATCGAAAAAGTCAGCGCTGAAGCGGCGGCTGCCCAGGCGTTGCGCGCTCAAGGGCAGGAACTGCAACGCGCTCTGGCTGAGCCAATCGATGCGCTCATTCTTGCGGATGCCAAGGCGGCCGCCGCGCTGAAGGCGCTGTCAAAGGACGCACAGGACGCTGGCGGTTTTGAGCCTCTGCGGCCCGCCGATTTTCCTGACCATCAAGGTTCGCGGCTGCCCTCGCCGCGCGTGTCTCCCTATGCGGGCCGCCGACCCAAAACTACAGTGACGTTCAGGGCAATCTGATCGCGAATGTGAAATCTGGCGACATCTCCGGCGGTGCCAACACTTTCGTAAATGCACATTGCGGGGTGGGCGTCGTTTTCAGTCTGGACCGCACGGCGTCGGTCAGTCTCTCTGGGACTCTTGATTTCCAATACAAGTACCTCTTGGCCTGCCACGGCTTGAGCGCCTCCGCCACCGTCGATGGAGGACTTGAAGCCTCCCTCTCGCAGGGCCCCACAGTGATTTCATATGTCAGTCTTCCCATCTATCACAAGCGGCTCAGCGGCTGGGAAGACGAGACTGTCAACGTGCCTTTTGCCACGCAGAACTTCCCGCAGGGCATGGCTTCGCAAGTGGGTCCCGGAACTTATGCGTTCAATCTCGGCATTTATGCGGTGTCGAACTTTTCAGGCGGCATCGGAGGCGCCGCCGCGCAGTCCGCCTGCCAGGCGATGGTGCGGGAAATGTTTATCATTGCTCCATGAGCTGCCCAAATGGCCCCTCCACGACTCTAGGAAGCCCGCTGGTGAGTGCGGGATTTTATCCGATGTGGGTGTGGACTGACGATCGGGATTAAACGGCTGCCGGGTCTTTCAGTGTTCCGGCACCGGCCTCGGCGGACGCGGCGGAGAGCCTAAAACGCTGGTCGCGGCCAGTGACGATTTCCCCGCCCTCGTTCGTGATCGGCCGTGGGGCGCGCCCTCCACGGAATCCAGGTAGGATGCCAGTTCCCAGGCCGAGCCCGAACTGGTGGCGTAGTGGTCCCTCAAGAACATAAAAAGCGTGAGACGGAAACGACCCTTGGCAAGACCGCCTGCGCTGCGATGACATGCCACGCAAGTATCAGCGAACAGCTTCGCTGCCGATTTGCCCTGATCAAGATCTTGAGCGTTGGCAGCGGCGCCGGTCAGCACGGCGCAGGCGCCGGCGATGAGCAGACGACGTCGCAGCGGCGTTCGTTCCAATGCCAGGCGCATGCCGTTCCCGTATTGCTGAATTACGCCCGGTATATGGCCGGCGCGGGTTCGGCCCCGCTGGTGAGTCCGGGGATTTGTACGGTGTCTTGTGTACGGTGTCTTGCGGCCGGCCGATCGGCGCCCGCGTCGGCAGGCCAGATGGCCGCCATCCTGACGCCCGTTTTCGCCCCGACGGTTGGCTGGTGCGCGAGAGGAGGAGCCCGTCATGTCGAGACTAGTGATCGCGTTTGTGCTGGCACTGGCCGCGACCACGACCAACGCGCAAGATACCAAGCCTGAGCAATCGCAAACGCCGGCCGTTGCAAGCGGGAATGGATTACGGCCGTTCCTGTTTGATGGACGAATGCCAGGCGACGGCTCCCGGCAGGGAGCGTTCGCCGACGAGGATCATCCCGACGCCGGCGCCATCTTCGTGCCACCGAAGGCTCGCCAGCCTGAACGCGAACGATAGCACACTGCGCAGGTCGAGCCGGCGCTACATAAACGCGATAACCAAACCCATCGCGACCAGAGCTTCGACGCCGACAACGGCGACACCGAGATAAAAGCCCCCCATGACATCCTGCGACTGCAACTTGGTTAGCTTGCCGACCATGGGATTGTTCTCCTCCCTTGCCTGCCCAACTACTTCACGCGGGAGATCGAAATTCGTTCCGGAGACAAATGCACAAATAGGAGGCGCGGACCTGAAGCCGGCCTGAAACAAACCTTCGCCAACGCATGGTTGACCCTCTGGCACCCGTGACCCGGCCAGCTATGATCGAACCGTGCGGGGCGACAAGAAAGTGGGATTGTCACATGCGCACACTCACCGGTTACGGAATCGGCGTCGTTATCGTTCTCGCCGTGCTCAACGGCATAGCGTGGAAAGCGGGAACGCCCCGCCTGCACAACATAAATGTGTTTTCCGCCGGGTTCGTCCTTGGGGTGCTCGGAACCTATATTGCGGCCTGGATTTACGGATACCGCCGGATCGCCTGAGATCCTTGACCGGCGCCCCGGCGATATGGGTTCCGAACCTCGCAATTCACGATTGCGCGTGAGACACGGACCGGAGCCCGCGCCCGATTTTCCGGAATAAAGTTGATCTCACTCAAAGTGTCGGAAGCATAACGAGGCACACTTCCTGAGTTGCCGCGCAATCTGGCGTGGTTCAGCGATGGCTTGGAGAAGGTGCATGACTAACCCAAAAAATACCGTCGCCAAGGATGGCATGATCGAGAATACCCAAGCTTCATTCGTCACCGACGAACGCCGCGTTCAGGATGCGCTGGAGGACGATGAGGTCAGGGAGAATTTACGAACCCTCCGCCAACACCAACAACCGGCATCCTCGATAAAGTGAGGCGGCCTTGTAACCAGCCAAAGCCAGCTTCCGAAGCATTTTTGCAACAGTCCGCCGCAATCCGCAGCAAGTCTGAAATGGGAGGTTCTGAAAAGGCCCCGCGATTTCTAGGTTGGCGACGGTAAGGATTCCATGGCGGGGCCGATGACGTTGAAATCCAGAATTTTCCTGATCGGATTTGTCCTGCTCTTGCTGTCCCTGGTGGCCATCCCAATCCACAGGGCCCATCTTGTTTATCACCTGAGCTACGCAGACGTTTTGCACAACCTCATCGTCGATCATCGCTTCGGCCCCTAGCCGATCCGGCGCGTCAGCGGCGAGCAGCAAGCCTGAACGACGCCGAGCTTCCGGCAGCCTAGATCGGGACCGTGAGCATCCGCCTGTTAATTCCTGTCTTCAGGAATCGACACCTGGCCGGAACTCCTTGGCGCCGTGATCGCGATTCCGTGAAGCTGTTTCATGGGCCGGGGCTCCGCGAAACCATTTTGATGGCTGGCGAAACCATTTTTGCGCATGTGCGAAGACGTTCGGAAACCGTCATCGGCCAACATGGCCTCCGATCAAACAACGAGGTTCGGTCATGTGGGCACTCATCATTGATTTGTTTTACCACCAGTCTTGCAGGAAACATCTGAGCGACATGCGAAGGAGCCGGTGGAATCTATCGACGGCTGGCTGATGGGGTCGGACGGGAACCGGTTTCGGTGAACCAAGGGGATCAACATGCGGAAAATCATCCTGATTGCTGCGATCACCGTGGCGTCCGCCACCGCCAGCGTTGCCGGCCCATCGCGAAGCCTCAGCCTGGCGTCGAGCGAGACCGGGCAGCCGGCGGCCGGGCAACCCAAAACGGAGCAAAAGGCGGAACTCCCGCCGCCCGCGGTCGAACGGCCGAAACTGGCAGTACCTCAAGGGCAGACCAAAGCGCCGGCGGTTGCAGACAAGCCTGACAATGTTGCCGAGCCGCGAAGGAAGCACCTGTCGATGGAAGCGCGCGTGATCTACCAGCTTCATCGTCACGGCATCTATTGGTAGACGACACAAACAGGCCGGCGATCCCGCGCAATCGGAAATCCGCGCCATCGGCATCTCGCCTTTTGCCAACTGCGGGAGTAAATATCGGTAGCGTAGTGCGACCGGATCCCCCGAGGGAGGCATAGGCATGAAGGCTTTCCTTGTTGCGGCGATGATCGCGCTGCTGGCCGGATCGGCCTGCGCCCAAGGCCTGGTCAAAGGTCAGACCCCCGGCCCGCCGGCTGCAGCTCCCAAGTCGCGGCAACAGATCGAGGCGGATCGGGCGGCCGAACGCGCCTACAAGAACTCCCTGCGCAGCATTCCCGATCAGCCCCCGGTCGACCCCTGGGGCAATGCGCGCGCCACGGAAGCGCCGAAAGCAGCGGCCAAGTCCACTTCGGCAAAACCACCGAAGGCCGTCGGCACCGCCAATTAGAGCACTTGCGACCGATCGATGGCTGCCCCAAGGCGGTTGCACCGCGAGCCCATTGTGCCCCGGTAAGGAATCAGAATTATTTTCACAGCGTTGCCTCGTCTATTTCGAAGGCCGGCTGGGGATGGCGGAGCCCGAACTTCTCGATCGCGATATCAGCAACCTGAGGGAATTGCTCAGGATAGCATGGATAGAGCTTGCAAACGCCTCGCTGACGCCTTTCGAGCGTCGCGAAGCGCGCAACCGGATAACGCTATGCAGTACCGAGTTGCGGCGTCATCTTGCGGAAGCCGAACTGCGCAAATCCCGAAAACAGCCCGCCGAAGAACAGCCCGCCCCGAGCCCGGTCAAACCGAAGCTGCGGCTACTGCCTGACGGCTACTAGAGCGTTTGCGAGCGAAGGGGATACCGGTTCGCGTAAAGAAAACACGTCAAAACAACAATCTGGCCCCGTCTGGATTCCATCGAGATGGAAACGGCTCTGGGGCATGGTTTCATATTATCTCAGTCGGCCATCCGAATGATGGTCGCATCGAACGCCATGCCCGGCGGCTGTTTCGACCTGCCGCGACACGACGCCGTCAAACCGGTAGATTTTCCGGTAAGCGCGATATCGACGTCATCAATCCCGAACACCGACAATTGCCCCGCGGAGTGCCGCGTGACCGCAATCTCGGCGCTGAAGTCGTCGCCATCCTGCCGGTAGGAGCCGCTGTAGGCCATGACGGTGTCTGTGCCGGAAACATTGCCATCCCGCAGGATAATGGTGCCCGTGCCCTCGCCCAAAGGAGTTCTGAACCAGGCCGCATATTTTCCATTTACCAGCATCGAAGCTGCCTCGCGGAACACCATTGTGGCGGAATAACTTCAATAGGCGGTATTTGGTTTCAAGCAGCCGATGGTGGTGGTTAGGAGATGCTTACTGGACCAACCGACAAAGGGTCCGCATCCCCACTGGCAACGAACCCGCTATGCTGTAAGCTGGCGACCGGTCTGCCCTGCCCGAAGGACCCACAAAATAACCAGTATTGGAGGATCGCCCATGCCAGCTCACGCGAGCCGCGTCTCGCTCAATCGCCGCACGCTTCTGCACGCGGGCGCCGGCATGGCCGGCATTCTCGCCACCGGCCGCGCGCCGGCCTTGGCGCAAACCCAGCCGAAAAAGCTCGTCTTCGCGCATATCAACGCCGTCCCTGAATCGGCGGCGGTCGCGTTCGACTGGATGGCGAAGGAGGTCAACGCGCAATCCAAAGGCGCGCTCGACATGCAGTTCTTCGGCAAGACCCTGATCCCGCAGGAGCTCGAGATCATGAACGCGGTCAAGTCCGGCAGCGTCGCGATGGGCAGCCCGGCGGGTGCGGCCGCCACCGTGTTTCCGGAAATGGGCGCGTTGCTGGTGCCTTATCTGGTGAAGGATTACGCCTCCGCCTACGCCATGCTCAACGGGCGGATCGGCGACAAGATCAGCCAGCAGATCCAGGACAACTACAAGCTCAAGGTGATGTGCTACTTCGACTACGGCTTCCGCCATTTCTGGACCGGCAAGAAGCCGATCGTCGAGCCGAAAGACCTGCGCGGCATGAAAATCCGGGTGCAGCAGGCCAAGATCTTCGGCGACACCATCAACGGACTCGGCGGCAACGCGGTGCCGATGGCGTATGGCGAGGTTGTCACCGCCGCCAAGCAGGGCGTGATCGACGGCGGCGACCTGCCGATTGTCAACATGAAGGCGCTGAAGATCTACGAGGTGTCGAAATACGCCTCGATGACCTATCACAATTACGGCCCGACCAACGCGGTGATCAACCTCGAGGTCTGGAACGGGCTGACGCCCGACCAGCAGAAGCTGATCTTGGACCTGTCGCGCGCCGCCCAGGAAAAGATCCGCGAGGCGACCGAGTCGGTCGACAATTTCGCCAAGGCCAAGTCGGAACTGGAGCCGCTCGGCATGACCGTGGTGGAAGCCAAGGTCGACGAATTCCGTCAAGTGGCGCAGCAGAAGATATGGCCGGCCTACAAGGCCCAGTACGGCGCCCTGTGGGATGAGATCGAAGGCTTCAAGGCCTAGAGCCGACAACGGGCCGGGGTCACATCCCCGGCCCTTCGCCCTTCACGCTGTCGCCGGGATTGCCTCGCGCATGCTGCGTATCCTCTCAGCCGTCCCGAAAATCACGGTCACGGCGCTGATCGTCCTTGCCATCGTCAACCTCCTGGTCGGGGTGATCCTGCGCTATTTCGTCGGCGCCATCACCGACAGGCTCGACGTCGACCCGGTGCCGTTCACCTGGGTCGAGGAAGTCGGCGAGCTCTCGCTGGCGTGGCTGACGCTGATCGGGGCTGCGATCGGCATCCAGTCGCGCACGCATTTTTCGCTCGCCGTTTTCGCGCATCGGCTGCCGCAGACGGCACAGCTCCGGATCCACCGCTTCAATCACGCGCTGATCACCGGCTTCGGCCTGCTGGTCGCGTATTATGGCTTCAAGCTCTGCCTGCTCAACCGCACGCTCACGACGCCCGGCCTGCAAATCAACCTCGCCTGGCTCTATGCGTCCTCGGTGGCCGGCGGCATCCTGATTGCGATCTATGGTTTCGCGATGATGATCTCCCCGCTTCCGCCAAATGCGCCCCGGCACTGAGGCGATCCGTTCATGCTGCTTGCGGTCGTCGCCATCGTCTTCGCGGTACTGATCCTGCTCTCGATGCCGATCGTGTTCGCACTTGGCGTCGCCGGTGTCGCCGGACTGTGGATCGGCGGCTACCCGATGCAACAGCTTGCCTCGGCGCTGGTGTCGGGATCGCAAAGCTGGGTGCTGCTCGCCATCCCCGCCTTCGTGTTCGCCGGCAACCTGATGGAGCGCTGCGGCATGAGCCACGCACTGGTGGAACTGGCGCGGGCGCTGATCGGCTGGGTCAAGGGTGGGCTTGGCATGTCCGTGATCGTGGTGGCGTATTTCTTTTCCGACATCTGCGGATCGAAAATGGCGGAGGTCTCGGCCCTCGGCTCCGCGCTGATGCCGCCTTTGACCCGCGCCGGCTACGACCCGCGCGATTCAGCCTCGCTGATCGCCGCCGGCACCGCGATGGGCATGCTGGTGCCGCCGGCGATCTTCATGATCGTGCTGGCACAGGTCACCAACACCTCGGCGGTGGCGCTGTTCGTCGCTGGCTTCATTCCGGCCGTCGTCATCATGCTGTGCCTGATGGCCGTGGTCTACATCCGCGCGCGCCAGAATGATTGGCCGGTGGATTCCCGGCCGAGTCTTGCGCGCCTCGGCCACGCCGCGCTGCACGCCGCGGTGCCGATGGTAGTGCCGTTCGTGATCCTCGGCGGCTTCATTCTCGGCATCATCACCGCGACCGAGGCAGGTGCGGTGGTCGCAGGCTACGCCTTCCTCGCCGCCAAGCTCTATTACCGCAATGTCTCGTGGCGCGAGATGGCCGGGATCGCCTACGACAGCGCGATCCTCACCGCCGCCGTGGTGTTCCTGCTCGCGGTCGCTTCGGTCTATCAATATTTGATGGGCGTGAGCGGAGTGCCGCAATTGCTCGGCGAGTTGCTTGGCCCACTGAAAACGCACCCGTGGCTGTTCCTGATCGGAACCGCCGTCATGAGTTGCCTGTTCGGCATGGTGCTGGAGGGCCTGCCCGCCGCGGTCGTGCTCATCCCCGTGGTATTTCCGATCGCCGAGGCCATGGGCATCGATCCCATCCATTTCAACATCGTGCAGACCGCGGCAGTCGGCATCGGGCTGTTCCTGCCGCCGATGGGCGTAGGGCTGCTGATGGCGCTGCGCTTCGCCAACCTTAACGTCGGCCAGCACTTTCGCACCTATGTGCCTTATATGCTGGCGCTGTTTGCCGGATTGTTGCTGATCATCTGCATCCCCGAGATCAGCCTGACCCTGCCGCGGCTGGCAGGATTGATCAGGTAGGGCGCGGCCCCGCGCGGTTCCGGCGGCCGCTTAATTTGCAACCCAGCCATTCCGGAACCAAAGTCCGATGGACCGCTTTGGCACGTCGTGGCGCAGTGGGTCGAACTCCTCATCAACGTTTGCGCGTTTGCCGGGTTTATCGGCGTTGCGACCTATTGGGCAAAAACGCCCACGGATATGCGGCGCTAAGCCTGATACCGTGTCACGCCGGCGACGATGACCGCCTCCGTCGCCGGACGGTTTTTATTGCCCTCACCGGTCGATTCAGGAACAATTGCCGGATCCTGTCCGGGGAGATCGTCAAAATGCGTGTTCGTATCGTGGCACTCGTTATCGCCGCGCTGCTGGCGGGATCACTGCCCGCCGCCGCACAGCAGGTCGATTCATCGGCCAAGAGCCTGCGGGCGAAAATCAAGGCGAAATACCAGGAGAGGCGCGACCGGTTCATGCGCCGGACCAAGGATCTGTATTTCGCCGTGGGCTGCAAGGTGCTCGCAAGCGAGGCCGGCATCCTGCCGCTCACAAGCTCCGAATCCTATCTCGCGTTCATCGGCGATCAAACCATCGTCGACACCAAAGACGAGAGCCTGCGCCAGGCCGCAAAGCAGGAAGGCCTCGAGCGCGCGAGCCGGCCCGGCGAATGCGATTATTACCGGCGGCATCCGGAAGCCGCGGAAGCCGCGCGACGCGCCGCCGCCGAGGCATCGGCCAAACATTGAAGCGGTCTGACCGCCGATTCTTTCATCGTTGACGGGCTCAGCGCCACGCCAGATCGTCAGACCAGACGTAAATCATGATCGCCGCCAGACACAGCGCAACCCCGATCCAGAACATCGGCGAATGATGGATGCGTCGCCAGTCGCGCGGAGAGCCTGCGGATTTCATTCGGTTACCTCGTCGGCGCGGACGATAACACGTCGCCTTGAGAAAACCCTCTGTGAACCTTGCAGGGTCCCGCGGACGGAACCTTCGCGTTGTTGGCCGATTTCCTTAGCAAACCGCGGCATGAGGAGGCTGGCCTGGTCGAACGCGCGGGGACAAAGCCGCTAACCAGGGCGGCGCTTTTGGCTCTGAACTTTTTCATGGCTGATTTCCAGGCCGGCATTGGTCCGTTCCTCGGCGTATTTCTGCTTGCCCATGGCTGGGAGAGCGGCCTGATCGGCACCGTCATGACCATCGGCGGCGTCGCGGGCATGATCATGACCACGCCGGCGGGAGCGATGATCGATGCGACCGCGCACAAGCGCGCTTATGTCATCATTCCCGGCATCTGCACCATCGCCGCCTCCGCCCTGGTCCTGCTCTCGCAGGATTTTTGGGTCGTGGCTGCGTCGCAGGTCGCGACCGCGATCGCCGGCGCCGCGATCGTGCCGGCGGTCACCGGGATGACGCTCGGGATCGTTCATCAGGTCGGCTTCAATCGGCAAAATGGACGCAATCAGGCCTTCAATCACGCTGGCAACATGGTCGGCGCGGCCCTGTCCGGCTACCTCGGCTGGAAGTTCGGCTTCGGCGCCGTGTTCATTCTGGCCGGCGTGTTCGGCGTGCTCTCGATCGTCTCGGTGCTGGTCATCCCGCGCAACGCGATCGACGACCATGTCGCCCGCGGCGCCAATGCCGACAGCAGCAAGCCGCCGGCGAACGCCTGGCAGGTGCTGTTCGAATGCAGGCCGCTCTTGGTGCTGGCCGCCGCGCTCGCGCTGTTTCATCTCGGCAATGCGGCGATGCTGCCGCTCTACGGTCTGGCAGTGGTTTCCGGACAGCAGGGCAATGGCGCCGGCTTTGTCGCCATGACCATCGTGGTCGCGCAGGGAGTGATGATCTTCGCTGCGATCGCCGCGATGCGGATGGCGGAAAAGCGGGGCTATTGGCTGGTACTGCTGATATCCTTTATCGCGTTGCCGGTGCGCGGCCTGATCGCGGCTTCGGTGATCAAATATTGGGGGGTATTTCCGGTGCAGGCGCTCGACGGCATCGGCGCGGGCTTGCAGAGTGTAGCCGTCCCCGGTCTGGTGGCTCGCATCCTCAACGGGACCGGAAGGGTCAATGTCGGACAAGGTGCGGTCATGACGGTTCAGGGAATTGGCGCGGCCCTTAGTCCAGCGATCGGGGGCTGGCTCGCCCAGGGACTGGGCTACCCCACCGCGTTCATGTTCCTGGGATGCCTCGCCATTGGCTCGATCGTGATCTGGCTTTCGTTTGCCGGCCTGCTCAAGCCGGCCTGCGCCGGCAAGCTGATCGGCGACGGCGCCGTGGCCCCGGCCGCGGCGTCCTGACCGGTGAACAATACCTCACTGATCCTGGCCGTCGCCGGTTTCGCTACCCTTGGCGTTATCCTGCGTCCGCTTCGCGTGCCGGAATATGTTTGGGCCGTGATCGGCGCGGTCGCCCTGATCGCCTTCGGTTTGCTTCCCTGGCGCGACGCGCTCACCGCGGCGGAAAAGGGAAGCGACGTCTATCTGTTTCTGATCGGCATGATGCTGCTCGCCGAGGTAGCGCGTCTGGAAGGGCTGTTCGACTGGCTGGCGGCGCTCGCGGTCCGCCACGCCAAAGGCTCGGCGAAACGGCTATTCCTGATTGTCTATGCCGTCGGAACGCTCGTCACGGTGTTGCTGTCGAACGACGCGACCGCGGTCGTGCTGACGCCAGCCGTATATGCCGCCGCGACGGCCGCCCGCGTCGAGCCGCTGCCGTATCTTTTCATATGCGCCTTCATCGCCAATGCCGCGAGCTTTGTGCTGCCGATCTCCAATCCGGCGAATCTCGTGATCTTCGGCGCGCATATGCCGCCGCTCGCCCAATGGCTCTACCAGTTCACGTTGCCGTCGATGGCCTCGATCCTTGTCACCTATTGGCTGCTGCGTTTCACCCAGCGTACCGCGCTGCATCAGGCAATTTCGACGGACTTTGCGGCCGTTCCGTTGTCGGTCGGCGGAAAATGCATTGCCGCCGGTATTGTGCTTACAGCCGCAGCACTGCTTGGCGCTTCGGCGCTGGACCGGCAGCTTGGCTTGCCGACGTTCGTTGCAGGGGCCGCCGTGACCGTCATCGTGCTGGTCATCAACCGCCAGTCGCCGAGGCCGGTGCTGCGGGATATCTCATGGGGCGTGTTGCCGTTGGTGGCCGGATTATTCGTGCTGGTCGACGGCGTCCGGCAAACCGGCATCCTTGCTCCGATCACGCGCGCGCTTCGTGACGCTGCGGCATCCTCTCCCGGCGAAACCGGCTTTAGTGCCGGTGTCATCGTCGCGTTCCTGTCAAACCTGATGAATAACCTGCCGACCGGCCTGGTCGCGGCGACAGTCAGCCAAAGCGCCCACGTTCCGCTTGGCGTCACAGGCGGCATATTGATCGGCGTCGATCTCGGTCCAAACCTTTCGGTGACGGGTTCGCTCGCGACGATCCTGTGGCTGATCGCGCTTCGCCGCGACGGCGAGATCGTGACGGCATGGCAATTCCTGCGGCTCGGTATCGTCATCATGCCGCCGGCACTGTTGGCCGCGCTGTCGGTATTGGCGATTTGGCCCTGGAACTGAGCCGGCAAGCCGCCTGTTCGGGAGAAAAGATGTGGATCAAGCCGGGTGGAAGCAAATAGCGTCCCCTCCTGTGCGCCGTCCATGGCATTCAGGACGGCGACGGATGACCTGACGAACGACGGATACCACACCATGCGGATTACCCTTGTCGGCTCCCGCCATTTCGGCGTGACGACTTTTGACATGCTCCGAAACCACGGTGTCGAGATCGTCAGGGTCGTGGTGGCCGACGGCGACGACCGGCTTGCCGCGGCGGCGCGCGCCGCCGGCATCGAGGTGACGGTGCAGGCCAATCCGAAACTGGTCGTCGCCCGGGAAATCGCCGACGGCACCGACCTGATCGTGACGGCTCACAGCCACGCCCGCATCAGCAAGGAAGCCCTCGCCGCCGCAAGGCTCGGGGGGATCGGCTATCATCCTTCGCTGCTGCCACGGCACCGCGGCATCGCCGCAATCGAATGGACCATCAAGGAGGGCGATCCGATCGCCGGCGGCACCGTCTATCATCTGGCCGAGCGCATGGATGCCGGAGCCATCGCTGCGCAGGAGTGGGTTTTCGTCAAAAAGGGCGAAACCGCCCGCGAGTTGTGGGAGCGCGCGCTGGCGCCGCTCGGCCAAAAACTTCTCGGTGAAGTCATCGATTACGCCAAGGCCCACAACAGCCTGCCGGCCAGGCCCCAGGATGAGCAGTTTGCGACCAAGGCGCCCAGCCTTTCGGACTGAGGCCCGACCCCCGATTTTTCCTGAATCCGGTCAAATGCCGGTTCCTAGGATGGAACAAAATTTAACCCCATCCGTTTGATTTTATAGGGAACTTTTCGTGTTGCCGCGGCGCAGCAAATTTTGAACACAATGTCCCCTGAATAAGCCGCGTCATCACACCAAATTCAGGGATCTGACCCCATGCGCCATAACCGCATTCGTACCATATTTTGTAGTTCCATTCTTGCTGTCGCTGGCGCTCTCACCGCTGCTCCCGGGCATGCCCAGTCGCCGTATGACGGGCTTTGGAGTGTTACCGTTGTGACAAAAAGCGGCAGTTGCGAACCGTCGACGCGCTCGACGCTCACGGTCGCGGACGGTAGAGTTTCCGCGGCCGGCGCCGACATTTCCGGAACCATCGGACGCGAAGGTCTTGTGCGAGTCTCGATCCATGGTGCATATGCGAACGGCCAACTCAGTGGCAACACCGGATCGGGGAAATGGAATGGGGCATCTTCGGGCGTACCGTGCAGCGGACGATGGGAAGCGTCACGGCAATAAACAAGGTCAGGCCGCGAAATCCTTCGCACTCGCACGAGGGCTGATTGTCGCGGCCGTCACGTTGTTCGCCGTCTTCACATCCGGCTCCGCCAGCTACGCCCAATCGGGACCGTTCACCAGCATGGCCGGCAACTGGTCCGGCGGCGGCACCGTCACGCTTGACGACGGTTCGAGCGAGCGAATTCGCTGCCGTGCCTCCTATGCCGTCAACGCCAGCGGAACCGGGCTCAACCAGACCCTCGTCTGCGCCAGCGACTCCTACAAATTCAACCTCGCCGCCAACGTGGTCGCGGAGGGCGGATCGCTGTCGGGGACATGGAGCGAAAGCAACCGCAATGCTAACGGAACCCTTCAGGGGCGGGGCAGCAACGGCAATTTCCAGGTGGTCGCCAGCGCGGCCGGATTTACCGCGAATATTTCATTGACCACTCATGGCAACAGGCAGTCCGTGGTGATCAAGACCGACACCGCCTTCAGGACTGCCGCTATTTCGCTGTCGCGCCACTAAGGCGCAGCATCGCGCCCGCGGCCTGCGCCCGCCAACCTGCCCTACGCCTTTTTTGGTTCGGCGAGGTGGGCGGCGGTTTCGTTCATGGTCTTGGCGATTAACAGCGCCTGCTCCTTTTTGAGGGCAAAATCCTGAACGCCTTTCTGCGTGGTCAGCGACAGCACCATGATGTCGGGTTGTTTCTCCGGCCAGCCGGTGGCGAAAGCTGTGACGTAGTCGGCGGATGTGGATCGTTGGGCCATGGGAAAAGTTCCTATGCTTTGGCTAAGAATGCGGTGACTTCGATCTCGACCTTGGCGCGCGCGTCAACCAGACCGGAAACGTACAGCAGCGTCGAGGGCGGAAAGTTTCGTCCGAGCGTCTCGCGCCAGGCGGCACCGATACCGGTGCCCGCGGCCTCATATTCGCTGCGGCTGGTCAGATACCAGGTGAGGCGAACGATGTGCTCCGGACCGGCGCCGGCTTCCCCGAGCAGCTTGACGATCCGGTGCAAGGCCGTCCCGACCTGCGCCGCCATGTCCGGTTGATAGTCGCCCTTCTCGTCGCCGCCGGTCTGGCCGGCGAGCACGATCCATCGGCCGGGACCGTCGAATGCGACGCCGTGGGAAAAGCCGCGCGGCTTCGACCATTCGGCGGGTTGCAAGGTAAGCATTGAGCCAAATTCTCCTGTAAAACGCCCGGTCCGGACCGCGCCAGACCAAGCAGTCCTTAGCATCGAAATTGGGACGGTGCATCACCGCGTCGGCATATTTGCGCGTTGCAAATCCCGGAGCGGACCGATACGGCCTCAGCTTCCGAAACCTTCCCGCGCAGCACTCGCGCGGCACAGATGGCCCAAAGCCACCGATGGACCGAACGGCTTCCAAACCCAGAGCCGCGCTATGGATGGCGGGCTGGCTTGCTTTGATGCTGGTCGTGGTGGTTGCCGGCCGCGAGACGACGCGCGAACTGAGCGTGTTTCAGGTCATGGAGGCACGCTCGGTGATCGGCTTCTTGCTGCTCTACCCGTTGATCCGCCTCAACGGCGGATTCGCGGCGATGAAAACCTCGCGGCCGCTGCAGCATCTTGGCCGCAACCTCGTTCAATATGCCGCCCAGCTGGGCTGGTTCTTCGCGCTGACGCTGATTCCGCTGGGCCAGGTGGTGTCGATCGAATTCACCATGCCGATCTGGACCGCGATCCTGGCCGCGACATTCCTCGGCGAGCGCATGACGATCTGGAAGATTTCGGCCATCGTGCTCGGCGTCGTCGGCGTCATCGTCATCGTTCGCCCGGCTACCGGCGAGATCAATCCGGGCCAACTGATCGCGCTCGCCGCCGCGGTGGGGTTTGGCATTTCCGTCGCCATGATGAAGTCCCTGACCCGCACCGAAAACACCCTGGCGATCATCTTCTGGATGCTGGTAATCCAGGCCGCGGCCGGATTTTTCCCCTCGCTCTATGTCTGGCGATGGCCCTCCGCCGATGTTTGGGGCTGGCTCGTCGCGATCGGATTCTGCGGCACGTTCTCCCACTACTGCATGGCGCGGGCGCTACTGCATGCCGATGCGACCGTGGTGCTGCCGATGGACTTCCTGCGGGTCCCGTTGACCGCCGTCGCCGGCTGGCTGATCTATTCGGAACGGCTGGACATTTTCACCGTGCTCGGCGCGGCGCTGATCCTCACCGGCAATCTGTTGAACCTGAAACCTCCCGAGCCGGTTCCCGCGCCCGCCGGAGCCTGACCGTTTTGTGCCGATTTCCCAGCCAATTGTGATCTAAATCACGTTGGGATCGAACACTAATTCGATACCGTGAACCGCCCGGAATGGCCGGTGCCGAAAATTGGGCGGCGGCGATTTTTTGTGGCGCGAAGTGTGTTTTTTTCGTGTAGGTTCACCGCAACCGTTGCAGCCGAAATTGCTCGACTCAGCCAGGGGATTTCACATGCGCTACCTCACCGTCATTTTTTCCCTGATTTGCATGTTATTCACCGCCAATGCCGCCAAGGCCGACCGTCGCGTCGCCTTCGTCGTCGGCAACGGCGCCTACAAGAACGTGGCACAACTTCCCAACCCGCCGATGGACGCCAAGGCGATGGCGAGTGTGTTGCGCAACGTCGGTTTCGAAGTCGTCGAGGGCACCAACCTCACGCACGACAAGATGACCGAGCGGCTGCTTGAATTCGGCAAGAAGGCGCAAGGCGCCGACGTCGCCGTGTTCTTCTATGCCGGCCACGGCATCGCCATCGGCGGCACCAACTATTTGTTGCCGATCGACGCCGACATCAAATCGGAAATGGACGTCAAGCTTGGCGCCGCCATCAACATCGACCTCACGCTCGACCAGACCATGAGCGACGCCAAGGTCAAGCTGGTGTTCCTCGACGCCTGCCGCGACAATCCCTTCGCCGCCAAGATCAAGTCGAATTCCGCCACCCGCAGTGTGTCGGTGCAAACGGGTCTGGCCGAAATGAAATCCGGCGAGGGCACCCTGATCGCGTTCGCCACCGGTCCCGGACAGACCGCACTCGATGGCCAGGGAGGTACCAACAGTCCGTTTACGCGCGCCCTGATCGCCCACATCACGACGCCCGGTGTCGAGATCCAGCAGGCGATGACGGAAGTCCGCGCCCAGGTCAACGAAGAGACCAACAAGGGCCAATTGCCCTGGGGCCACACCAACCTGATCGGTTCGGTCTATCTCAATCCGGCGCCGGCTCCCGCCCCCGCGGCCAACACGGCGGCGACCCCGTCGTCGTCCACGCCGCCCGCGGTCGCTTCGGCCTCCACCGGTACCGACGTCGAACTGGAGTTTTGGCGTTCGGTCAAGGAGTCGAACAAGCCGGAAGAACTCAACGCTTACCTCAGCAGCTACCCCAACGGTCAGTTCAAGTCGCTGGCGCTGGCCCGGATCGCGGCGCTGGAAAACGGCCCCAGCACCACCACCCGCAACCTGACCACCGGCATCGATCCGGCAACCTTCACCGACGAATCCAATCAGACCACCGAGGATCAGATCGGCCTCGACAGGGGCCAGCGCCGCGACGTGCAGCGCCGGCTGAACGGCCTTGGTTTCGACACCAAAGTGACCGGCAAGTTCGATGACGAGACGCGCGCCGTGATCACGCGCTGGCAGGCCGCGCGCGGCTATCCCAAGACCGGCTACCTCAACACGCTACAGCACAAGGCATTGCTGGCGGAAATCGTCGCCACGACGCAAACCAGCACCAGCACCAGCACCAGCACAAGCGACGATTCTGACGACAGGCCGGCCCACCACCGTCATAGCGGTGGTGGTGGAGGCGGTGGCGGCGGCGGTTATCGTCGCGGCCCGGGCGGTCCGGGCGGCCTGATCGGCGGCATGATGGGTGGGCTGTTCCACTGAGATCATTCGGTCGGCGAACAGGCCGACGAATTCGCCTTCAACAAAAAGCCCGGTTCATACCGGGCTTTTTAGTTTTCGGGTTCAATTCTATTTCCCCGCCGCCTTGCGCAGAGCCTCGTTGATCCGGTCCTGCCAGCCCGGTCCGCCTTCCTGGAAATGTTCCAGAACATCCTGATCGATCCGCAGCGAAACCAGTTCCTTCACGCTCGGAAGGGCGGCCCTTTTGGGTGGCGCTTCCGGTACCTTGGTCGTGGTGCGCTTGAATGCCGCTTCCGCTTCGGTGCGCGCATCGTTGAGTGTTCTCGGCCGTCTTGGTTGGTCTGCCATGGCTGGATTTTCCTCAAACAATGCTGCGGCATGACCGCGCTGCACCCGTTGCCGACGACGCGTCCATGACAGACCCCCGTGAAAACCGCGGAGACAATGTGCGTGAAATTAGAAGCTCTTCCCCCAATAGGGCCAGCTTGTGCCAGGTGCAAGCCGGAATCCCGCGAGCCGGGAATTCGTTGCATTGCAAAAATTTAAAGCAGCCAAATAACGTAAAACCAACGCATTTGTGTTGCGACATCGTCAAACAAACCGACGTATGTTTGCGTCAGGTTCAGATGGCAGGGAGGTCACGATGCCAGCAATTGCTGAGGTTCGGTCGACCAACGCGTCTCACTCCGCACCGCGCGGACGTGATTTGCCGACCTGCGCCGTTTGTGCCGATTCAATGGTGGCGGCGGAAACTTCCGCTTTTCTCTCCGACAATGTCATCAGTTATCTCTGGACCTGCGACACCTGCGGCTACGGTTTCGTCACCAAGCACGCCGTCAAGCGGCTGGCCTGCAATTAAACTCTGAATCGATTTTAGCGTGCCGCGATATCGCCCTGCGCCCATTGCGCGCGCGTGCGCTCGCGAAAACTTTCGAATGTTCCCTGGGCGACCGCCTCCCTGATGGCATGCATCAGGTGCTGGTAGTAGGCGACGTTGATTTCCGACAGCAGCATGGCGCCCAGCGTCTCGCCTGATCTCACGAGGTGATGCAGGTATGCGCGCGAGATGCCGCGCGCCGACGGCCATGGGCTTTCCTCGTCGAGCGGCCGTGCATCGTCGGCGTGACGGGCGTTGCGCAGATTGATCTGGCCGAACCGGGTGAACGCCATCCCGTGACGGCCGTTGCGGGTCGGCATCACGCAATCGAACATGTCGATGCCGCGGGCGACCGCCTCCAGCATGTCTTCGGGCGTGCCGACGCCCATCAGATATCTCGGGCGATCCTGCGGCAGGATCGGCACCACCTCCTCGATCATCGCCAGCATGACCGACTGAGGCTCGCCGACCGCAAGGCCGCCGATCGCGTAGCCGTGAAATCCGATCCCGGTCAGACCAAGCGCGCTGGCCCGGCGCAGTTCGGGGACGTCTCCACCCTGGGCAATGCCGAACAGCAGATACCCCGCCGGCGCGGTCTCGAACGCGCGCTTGCTGCGCTCGGCCCAACGGAGCGAAAGCTGCATCGCCCGCTCGATATCGGCGCGCGTCGCCGGCAACCGCACGCATTCATCCAGCTGCATGGCGATATCGGCGCCGAGCAGCCGCTGCACCTCGATCGCGCGCTCGGGCGACAGCTCGACGCTGGCGCCGTCGATATGCGAGCGGAAGGTAACCGCGCGCTCGCCGACCTTGCGCAACTGCGCCAGCGACATCACCTGGAAGCCGCCGGAGTCCGTCAGCATCGGCCCGTTCCAGCCGGTGAAGGTTTGCAGGCCGCCGAGCGCGGCAATGCGCTCGGCGCCGGGCCGCAGCATCAAATGATAGGTGTTGCCGAGCACGATATCGGTGCCGGCGTCGCGCACCTCGCGCCAATGCATGCCTTTCATCGCGCCGGCGGTTCCGACCGGCATGAAGGCCGGCGTCCGCACCTGCCCATGCGGGGTGGTCAGCACGCCGGTGCGCGCCTGCCCGTCACGGCCCGTCAGCTGGAAATGATCGGCTGATGTCATCAAATGGACTTATCACGAAACAGCAGGCAGGCATCGCCATAGGAATAGAACCGGTAACCGGCGCCAACCGCGTGGGCGTAGGCCCGTTTCATGGTCTCGAGACCGCTGAATGCCGATACCAGCATGAACAGCGTCGAACGCGGCAAGTGGAAATTGGTCAGCAAAATATCGACCGCGCGAAAACGATAGCCCGGCGTGATGAAGATTGCGGTTTCACCCGCGAACGGCTGGATCGCGCCGTCTGGCGCCGCGGCACTTTCAAGCAGCCGCAGCGAGGTAGTGCCGACGGCGACGATGCGCCCGCCGTTGGCGCGCGCCGCATTCAGCGCCTGCGCGGTATCGCGGGAGATCGTGCCCCACTCCGAATGCATCTTGTGCCCTGCCGTGTCGTCCGCCTTGACCGGCAGGAAGGTCCCGGCCCCGACATGCAGGGTTATGCGGTGGATCCCGATCCCGCGCTCGCGCAACCTTGCTTCCAGCGCCGGGGTAAAATGCAGGCCGGCGGTCGGCGCCGCAACCGCACCCTCGTTGACCGCAAACATGGTCTGGTAGTCGGCGGCGTCCTGCTCGTCGGGGGAGCGCCGGGAGGCGATGTAGGGCGGCAACGGCGGCGCGCCCAAATCGGCGATGGCGGAATCGAGCGCCGGCCCGTGAAATGAAAACGAGAAGGTGATCTCGCCGTCGTCGCCCTTGTGTTCGACCTCGGCATCGAGGTGACCGAGCAGGCATACCTTGCCTTCATTGCCGAAGCGAACCACGTCGCCCGGCGCCAGCTTTTTGGCGGGTTTAACCAGCGCCTGCCAGCGCGAGCCGTCCAGGCGCCTGATCAGCGTCGCCTCGATCTTCGGCTCGGCATCGCGGCCGATCCGGCGTCCCTTCAGTTGGGCCGATATCACCTTGGTGTCGTTGACAACCAACTGGTCGCCGGCCTCGAGCCATTGCGGCAGTTCGGCAATCGTGCGGTCGCGCAAAACGGCGTCGGGCTCGACCACCAGCATCCGCGCGGAATCGCGCGGGCTCGCCGGCCGCAGCGCGATGCTGGCGGCGGGAAGTTCGAAATCGAACAGGTCGGTGCGCATGGGCAGACTGTCATTGCCGGACATAGCCGTCTGAAGGAAGGCGTCGCTTCCGCTCGCCTACGTCCGGCAATCCATCTTCTACGTAAGACTCATCTGAAGATTGATGGATGCGCGGGTCAAGCCCCGCGTATGACGATTTGTGATTCAGGCCGCGTCCAGCGCCATGTGTGCCTTGATAATCTTGTCGGGGTTCTTCACCGGCTCGCCGCGCTTGATCTTGTCGACGTTTTCCATGCCCGACGTCACCTTGCCCCAGACCGTATACTGGTTGTTGAGGAACGAAGCGTCGTCGAAGCAGATGAAGAACTGGCTGTCGCCGGAATCCGGGCTGGCGGCGCGCGCCATCGAAGTGGTGCCGCGCACGTGCGGCTCCTTGTTGAACTCGGCCTTGAGCTTCTTGCCGGAACCGCCGGTGCCGGTGCCCTGCGGACAGCCGGTCTGCGCCATGAAGCCTTCGATCACGCGGTGGAACACGATGCCGTCGTAAAAGCCTTCGCGCACCAGCTCCTTGATCCGAGCGACATGACCGGGCGCCAGATCGGGCCGCATCTCGATCGTGACCGGCCCCTGGGTGGTTTCGAGGATCAAACTGTTTTCGGTGTCAGCCATGCTCGCTTCTCTACAGGTTGGGGTGAAGGTCTTCGGTTGCGAAACTGGATCGCGAAGGGCCGGCCGGCAACGGCGCCGGCCATCCCATCTGTAAATAGCAACGGTGTGCAGCGTTGCAATGCCTCCATCACCGCAACGCGGTACATCACCCGATCGCCGTCGGTGGCCTGTTCGGATTCGTAAGTGATCCTGGGATGGCCGATGATGTCCCCGCTGCGGTTAAAGCTCACGATCACGGTGATGTCGATGTTGGCGCTGGCCGCCGGCGGCGGTTTCCAGCAAGTACGCAGCCTTGCGAACACTTGCCTGATGTTGTCGAGCCGCTCGGACTGAGCCCAGACCGGAGTTATCCATAACGTCGACAGCAATGCCGCGGCAACCTGGATTGGCAGCGTGCGGCGCGACATGACCATCGGTCTATTTGATGTCGGAGGCGACTTGCACTTTCACCATCTTGTCGGGATCGGCGACCGGTTCGCCGCGCTTGAGCTTGTCGACCACATCCATTCCCGACACCACCTCGCCTATCACCGTGTATTGTCCATTCAGTGACGGGCCGTCGGTGAACATGATGAAGAATTGCGAATTTGCCGAGTTGGGGTCGCTGGTGCGCGCCATGCCAACGATACCGCGCTTGAATGGCACGTTGGAGAATTCAGCCGGCAGATTTGGATATTTCGAGCCGCCGGTGCCGTTGAAATTCTTGCCGTCGCCGGTCTGCGCCATAAAACCTTCAATGACCCGATGGAACGGCACATTGTTGTAGTAACCGTCGCGCGCCAGTTGCTTGATGCGTTCGGCGTGTTTCGGCGCCAGATCGGTTCGCAGTTTTATCACGACGCGGCCCTTGGTGGTGTCGATGACGATCGCATTTGGCTTGTCGAGATTGGCCGGAAGCGGCTGCGCGATGGCTGCAGCGGCGCAAAACAGCGCGGCGATAACGGCGGGGAGAATTCGGATCATGGAAACTCCGGTTTGCGAAACGCGCCAGCGTCTAGTTAGCGGCGAATTTGGTTTTGAGGCTGGCGGCAACCGAGGATGGCACGAATGCCGAGACGTCACCGCCCATGCCTGCGATTTGGCGTACCAGTGTGGCGGTGATCGGGCGGACCGCCGCCGAAGCCGGAACGAACACGGTATGCACGTCTGGCGCCATGGTTTCGTTCATGCCGGCGA
This sequence comes from Bradyrhizobium sp., assembly GCF_004799405.1. Taxonomy (GTDB): domain Bacteria; phylum Pseudomonadota; class Alphaproteobacteria; order Rhizobiales; family Xanthobacteraceae; genus Bradyrhizobium. The sequence goes on along the minus strand of NZ_SSMW01000005.1, from coordinate 25,896 downwards.
TCTGCATCTCGAAATCGAGGTCGGTGCCGTCACGCAGGCCCCGAATCATGATGGTCGCGCCATGCTTTTGGGCGGCGGCGACGGTGAGATTGTCGTAGGTTGTGCAGTCGAAGCCGCAACCGGCCTTCGCGGCGACCGGCGCAAACGCCGCTTTGGCCATCGCCAGGCGCTCATCGGTCGAAAACAGCGGCTTTTTGGCAGGATGGACGCCGATGGCGACAATCAGCCGGTCGCACAGGCGGACGGCATGCCGGACCACATCCAGATGGCCATTGGTGACGGGGTCGAATGAACCTGGATACAGCGCGACACGGGGCATAAATCCCTCTACCGCGCCCCGGGCGGCGCGGCAAGCCGGGCGGGTTCCAGTCCCCCGAGCCCTGGGGCCGGGCTTTATATTTCGCAAGCCCCTGAACCACTTCGGGGTTGGGGCGTCACCTATGCAAGCCGGCATTGTTTCGTCCCGCACTGGCGACGAAACAAAACTCCGGCGGGACGAAACCATTTTCGCCCCTCGCGAAGACGTCCTGAAACTGGGGCTGGGTATCAGTCCGCCAACCAACGACGGGCCGCAAAGGCCCAGTGACAGGGGACCGTCATGATCAAGGCTCTTTCAGTAATCGCGATCGCCGCGTTTGTCGCCGCCGCCCTTACCGTTCTTCCCGGCTTTGCCCCGCAGGTCGAAGCCAGCGTGCCGCAAGCCTTCGCCAAGGGCGATCGCCTCGACATTCATCCGGTCGGCCGCGAATGTTCACAGCGGGCCTGGCCCAATTTCGAAGCTTCCTGCCTGCGCGTCGCCGGTTCCAAGACCGCGATCCGCGAAGCCCGTCTGGTAACCGCAGACCGCACACCATAAGGCGCTGCGTTTCGCGGGCGAAACCAGGGCGTGAACCCCTAAGCGCGTTGCCGAGCTGCAAGCTTGATGAAAGCGGGGCAGTTGGTGCTTGTCCGTTGTTGTTCAGCCTGCCTTGCGACCGGCCTGCATCTTGCTCTCTATTGGCCGCGATACGCGATGATCGGCGCGCTGCGTCATGGCCGGCGGCCAGTGCATCCATGATGCGGTCATCCATACCTGCCTGCCTGCCTGCCTGCCTGCCACCAATGAACGAAGCGATTATAGCAGGTGGTGCGGGGGACATAGGCTTCTGGCAGATCGCGCCAGCGAGCACCTGAACGCGTTGCGCCGCTACAACGGGGCCAGGTTCCCTTCACGCCCCCAGCTTGAAGCAACATCGAAACAAAAATATACACTGGGTTATGGAATCGCGGATCGGCATTTATCAACCCTTCTACAAGCCTGCTTTGATCGAGCGATTGGACCCCGGATTTATTCCGCTGGACTGGATGTCCAATCCGGCCCCGGCGCTGCGGGAACTGGCCCTCCATCACCACATCGCCGACAGGAAAATATATGCCAGACATCGGCTGACCGGACTGTTGTCGCCGAAGTTCTATTCCAAAACCAGGTTGGGTTCCCAGCACGTCCACGACTGGATTTCAGACAACCCCGGTCGCGACATCTACCTGATCGGCGGCCTGCCCTACGTTCCCTACGCGAACTACAACAGTGTGGAACGCAGCACAATTGTCTCGCACCCGGCGTTCGAAAGCTGGGCACGGTCCGTTGGAGGTGAAATTGGATTGGAGCTCCCCGATACCCTTCCCCGTCAGACCAACGCCAACTTTTGTGGCTGCAGCTATTGGATCGCGTCGCCGGAGTTTTGGCAGGCCTGGCGCAGAGACGTTATTGAACCGCTATTTGAACTGATCGGCCGCCGAAGCAGGACCGATGAAATTTTCACGTATCACAAATATCGCGCCCCCAGCCCGGTTTACATCCTTACGATCATCTATGAACGACTGATGGATCATTATATCGCGCAGAAGAAGGTCGACGCCATTTACTATCCCTGGATCGGGCGGAGCGTTCTGGCCCTGGACCATTATCCCCCTTCGATCAGAGCCTACCTGGAAGAAATGATTCCGCTGGTCGACCGCATCGATGCGGCCGGACCGTGGAGCGAGAGCGACAAGGCATGGCTGCGGAAACAATACGCCGCCGTGAACATGGGTGACTCCGCAGACGAAACGCTGACAAGCGATCCAATGGATTTCGACCTGCCGAAACTTTATCCGGCGACCGCTGCGGCAAAATGATTTTTGGCGGCCGACGCCGGCGATCGACCTGCCGCCATCATAAAGCGAAAACAATCCAAGAAAGGTGGAAACTCGAACGATGGCCGATCACCCCCCTCACGGTTCGAGGCGGCGCCGGTGCGCCCCCTCACCATGAGGGTTTGCGTTAACCCCCATTGCCGTTCTCGGCGTCCTCGCCGATGTGCTCGACCGACACCACGTGTTCGTCCTCGGCGGTGTCGAACACGATGACGCCTTGGGTCGAGCGGCCGGCGATCCGGATGCCCTCGACCGGACAGCGGATCAGCTGGCCCTTGTCGGTCACCAGCATGATCTGGTCGCTGTCCTCGACCGGGAACGAGGCCACCAGCTTGCCGTTGCGGTCGTTCACCGACATCGCGACGATGCCTTTGCCGCCGCGTCCCGTGGTGCGGTACTCGAACGACGACGAGCGCTTGCCATAGCCGTTTTCGCTGATGGTCAGCACGAACTGCTCGCTCGCCGACATCTCCACATAGCGCTGCTCGCCAAGTTCGATGGCGCCGGAGGCGTCCTCGTGGTCGGTTCCCGCCTCCTCCTCGGCGCCGCCACGCCGCACCGCGTTGGCGCGGCGCAGGTAGGCGGCGCGCTCCTCGGCATCGGCGTCCATGTGGCGCAGGATGGTGAGCGAAATCAGCTTGTCCGGCCCGGACAACGCGATGCCGCGCACACCCATCGAGGTACGACCCTGGAACACCCGCACGTCGGTGACGGGGAAGCGGATGCACTGGCCGCCGGCGGCGGTCAGCAGCACGTCGTCGCGTTCGGTGCAGATCTGCACGTCGACGATCGCCTCGTCGTCATCGAGCTTCATGGCGATGATGCCGGAACGCCGGACGTCGACGAAGTCCGACAACTTGTTGCGGCGGACATTGCCGCCGGTGGTCGCGAACATCACGTCGAGATTGGCCCAGGAGGATTCATCCTCGGGCAGCGGCATGATGGTGGTGATGCGCTCGCCCTGTTCCAGCGGCAGGATGTTGATCAGCGCCTTGCCGCGGGCGTTCGGTGCCGCCACCGGCAGGCGCCAGACCTTTTCCTTGTAGACCTGGCCGCGCGACGAGAAGAACAGCACCGGCGTATGGGTCGAGGCCACGAACAGGCGGCTGACGAAATCCTCGTCGCGGGTCTGCATGCCCGCCCTGCCCTTGCCGCCGCGGCGCTGCGCCCGATAGGCCGACAGCGGCACGCGCTTGACGTAACCGGCATGCGAGACCGTGACCACCATGTCCTCGCGCTGGATCAGGTCCTCATCCTCGACCTCGTCTTCATGCTCGATGATGACGGTTTTGCGCGGGGTGGCGAATTCGGACTTCACCTCGGCGAGCTCGGTCTTGACGATGGCCTGGACGCGGGCGCGCGAGCGCAGGATGTCGAGGTAATCGGCGATTTCCACCGCCAGCTTGTCGAGCTCTTCGGAAATCTCCTCGCGCCCGAGCGCGGTAAGCCGCTGCAGCCGCAGGTCGAGAATGGCCCGGGCCTGCTCCATCGACAGCCGCGCGGTGCCGTCTTCGGCCAGCCGGTGGCGCGGGTCGTCGATCAGCGTGATCATCGCCGCGACGTCCTTCGCCGGCCAGTCGCGCGACATCAGGGTGTCGCGCGCGGTGTTGGGATCGGGCGAGGTCCGGATCACCCGGATGATCTCGTCGATATTGGCGACCGCGATGGCGAGGCCGACCAGGATGTGGGCGCGGTCGCGGGCCTTGTTGAGCTGGAACTTGGTGCGGCGGGTCACCACCTGCTCGCGGAAGGCGATGAACAGCGTCAGCAGGTCCTTCAGGTTCATCACCTGCGGCCGGCCCGAATCCAGCGCCAGCATGTTGGCGGGGAAATTGCTCTGCAGCGGCGTGAAACGATAAAGCTGGTTCAGCACCACGTCTGCCATCGCGTCGCGCTTCAACTCGATCACGACGCGGTAGCCTTCGCGGTCGGATTCGTCGCGGACTTCGCCAATCCCCTCGATCTTTTTCTCGCGCACCAGTTCGGCGATGCGCTCGACCATGGTGGCCTTGTTCACCTGATAGGGAATTTCGGTGATCACGATCGCCTCGCGATCCTTGCGGACCGTGTCGATCGAGAGCTTGCCGCGCATCACGATCGAGCCGCGGCCGAGATGATAGGCCGAGCGGATGCCCTGGCGGCCGAGAATGATGCCGCCGGTCGGAAAATCCGGCCCCGGAATGATGTTGATGAGATCGTCGATCCCGAGCGCAGGATCGTCGATCAGCGCCACGCAGGCATCGATCACCTCGCCGAGATTGTGCGGCGGAATGTTGGTGGCCATGCCGACCGCGATGCCGCCGGCGCCGTTGACCAAAAGGTTGGGGAATTTTGCCGGCAGCACCACCGGTTCTTTTTCGGAATTGTCGTAATTCGGCTGGAAGTCGACGGTGTCTTGATCGATGTCGCCGAGAACCGCGAGCGCCGGCCGGCTCAGGCGCGCTTCGGTATAGCGATAGGCCGCCGGAGGATCGCCGTCGACCGAGCCGAAATTGCCCTGCCCGTCGATCAGCGGCAGGCGCATGGAGAAATCCTGCGCCATTCGCACCATGGCGTCGTAAATCGACTGGTCGCCGTGCGGATGGTACTTACCGATGACGTCGCCGACGACGCGCGCCGATTTGACGTACTTCTTGTCCGGCGTGTGGCCCTGCTCGTACATCGAGTACAGGATGCGCCGATGCACCGGCTTGAGCCCGTCGCGCGCATCGGGCAGCGCACGCGACACGATCACGCTCATGGCGTAATCGAGATAGGAGCGTTTCATCTCGTCGAGGATCGATACGGGACGAATATCGGAAGGAGCCGGCGGCTCTCCGGGCTTCTTATCTTCAGGGTCAGACAAAGGGGGGAATCCGGTCAGTTTTATCTGAGAATCATATAGCGCATCGGGCGCTCCGAAACCACCCTAAACGGGTTCCGGCAAGCGGTTTTTCCCTTCGTTTTTCCAGAGACTTACGTGGTCCGCGACACCCTTCGCGATAACCCCGAAAATGGCCGCTGGAACCTTGCCGAGGGAGTCCGAAAAAAAGCTTCCCGGAACCCCGCGTTTTCGCAAGCGCGCTAGTGACCGAAAACGACGGCGTGCATGATCCGTCCGGGAACCAGCGTGAACAGCCCGGCGACCACGAGGGCGCCGCTGAAGGTGAAGATCATGATGCGGCGATGACCCCTGACCTGATGATGGTGCGCCTTCCACACCCCGAGCGGAACTATCACCAGCGTAAAGATCGACAGCAGATGGATCGGGCTCCATGGACCGACCAGCCGGATCTGGTGGATCCAGAATGAACTCAAGGCCACCGTCATCATCAGGCACACCCAGATCCAGCCGAGGGTGCGATGGGACAAGGTTCCCTTGGGCGCCGCAAGCTGGACTACGCCCAGCACGAAGGCGGTCATGGCGGCGAAGGCGTGCAGCGGAATGGCGGGAGCCGCATTGAGCAGCGGTGCAAAGCTCATGACGCAACGCTCATGACACGAGGCTCATGACGCAGGACTCATGATGCGTGCCCCCGAATTGCGAAGCGATCCCCCGGGAGAGGACGTCGCAGGAACCGCGCCGGATGCTCTGCCCGGCCTAAAACGGAATATCGTCGTCCATGTCGCTGTTGCGGGCGCCGGCCGCCACCGCGCGGCGTGGCGCGGCGCCGGAGGGACCGCCGGAGCCGAAATCGCCGCCGGAATCGTCGGCGCCGAGATTACCGGCGCTACCGCCGCCGCGGCCATCGAGCATGGTCAGCGTCGAGTTGAACCCCTGCAGCACCACCTCGGTCGAGTATTTCTCGACGCCGGACTGGTCGGTCCATTTGCGGGTCTGCAGCGCGCCTTCGATATAAACCTTGGCGCCCTTCTTGAGATATTGCTCGACGATCTTGCAGAGCGGTTCGGAGAAAATCACCACGCGATGCCACTCGGTCTTCTCCTTGCGCTCGCCGGTCGCCTTGTCGCGCCAGGTATCGGAAGTCGCGATACTCAGATGGGCGATCGGCCGCCCGTCCTGCGTCCGCCGGATCTCAGGATCCTTGCCGAGATTTCCAACCAGAATGACCTTGTTTACACTTCCCGCCATCGCCGCTCTCCACTCCGGATATTTTTACGCCGCTCGCCTTCCCAACTCCCTCAAGGAATTGAAAAGCCGCAAGCCAAAACCTGCCCGCTCGACCCTAGCCTTTCGCCGGCTCCGTGAAGCCGGCGAAAGGCGGTTATCCACACGGGATGAGCCCAAGTATGTTCCAGTTTTGTTCTTTTTGGAAGCACTAAAGCCGCACCGGGCGAGAAGGGAAAGCCCTTGGTCCCCCAACAGGTTGATTTCGGGGCCAGCGGACCGCCCAGCACGCTTCCAAAACTTCGTGACAAATCATTAGCTTCGCTGGGATCACTCAGCCTGCGAGTGTTGCATTTCAGAGACTCCAATTTTCCCCGATCAAGTTATGATACCGGCCGAATTGGACCGTTGGGGCGGTCCGGCAACGCTTCCGAACCAAAACGAAGCGAATAAGAACCAGCGGGCGTTGGAAAGATCATCGATGAAAAAGTTTTTGCGCGGTGCGTTTGGTCTGCTTGCGCTGGGCATGGCGGCTCCGGCTGTCGCAGCCGACTTTCCGGTGGCCTACAGCCGCGAGCCGGTGATGATCCCCGCCTGGTACGATTGGAGCGGCCTCTATCTCGGTCTCAACGGCGGCTGGGCATCGAGCCGCAATTGCTGGAACGACCTGAGCCTGACCATCGGTGGCCCATCCACTGGCACCGAGGGTTGCAACAACGCGAAAGGCGCTCTCGGCGGCGGCCAGTTAGGTTTTCGCTGGCAACCCAATTCCTCGTGGGTATTCGGGGTCGAATTTCAGGGCGACTGGGCTGATTTAATCGGCTCCAACCTCAGCCAGAACCCCGCCGAGCCGGGACTTATCAACCGCTCGCGCGTGGGCGCATTTGGCTTTTTCACTGGCCAGATCGGCTACACGATCGACACCGTCCTGCTTTACGCAAAGGGCGGTGGCGCGCTGGCCTTGGACAGGTACAACGGCACCCTCGTGGGTAGCCCCCCGATTTCTTTTGATTCGATTCCCGGGCAGGTCCGTTATGGTGCCGTGGCCGGCGCCGGCCTCGAATTCGCATTTGCGCCCAATTGGTCGCTCGCGTTCGAATACGATCATGCTTTCCTCGGCACCCGCACCGAGGATTTTTACTCGACCCTCGTGGCGGGGGTGTTCACTCGTGAAGACCACATCCGCCAGGACATGGATATCTTCACCCTGCGTCTGAACTACCGCATCAACGGTCCGGTGATCGCAAAGTACTGACGGTCGTGACTGAAGCGTTCTGAAAAGCAAAAAGGCCGGCCCCGCGCCGGCCCTTTTGCTGGCGCTGCAACGGCGCTACTGCCTGCTGCTGCCACCCTGCGCCTCAAAACCTGTTGCGACCCAACAAACCGTTGATGGCTGGCACGGGACACTGGAAATCGAGCCCCGTTCTTCCTATGTTCCGAGTTCACCCTTGGCGTCCGATCCGGATTTTCCGGAAGATGCGCGCCCGAAATAAGTGCGCGCAGGAACACCTCGAAACTGCGGCCCGCAGGCCTGGAATTTCTGAGCATGGATGAGATTATCAAGGCCAAGCGACAACTGAACGCCGGTTCGGCCATGCGCGCCATCACCATTCGCGGCGCGCGCGAGCACAATCTGAAAAACATCGACGTCGAGATTCCGCGCGACAAGCTGGTGGTCTTTACCGGCCTGTCCGGTTCGGGAAAATCGTCGCTCGCCTTCGACACCATCTATGCCGAGGGCCAGCGCCGTTACGTCGAGTCGCTGTCGGCCTATGCGCGCCAGTTCCTGGAGATGATGCAGAAGCCGGATGTCGACCAGATCGACGGCCTGTCGCCGGCGATTTCGATCGAGCAGAAGACCACCTCGAAGAATCCGCGCTCGACGGTCGGCACCGTGACCGAGATCTACGACTACATGCGGCTGTTGTGGGCGCGGGTCGGCGTGCCCTATTCACCCGCCACGGGATTGCCGATCGAGAGCCAGATCGTCTCGCAGATGGTCGACCGCGTGCTGGCGCTGCCGGAGGGCACGCGGCTCTATCTGCTGGCGCCGGTGGTGCGCGGACGCAAGGGCGAGTACCGCAAGGAAATGGCCGAATACCTCAAGAAGGGATTCCAGCGGGTCAAGATCGACGGCACCTTCCATGAGCTCGCCGAAGCACCGGTGCTCGACAAAAAATTCCCGCACGACATCGACGTGGTGGTCGACCGCATCGTGGTGCGGCCCGACATCGGCCAGCGGCTGGCGGAATCTTTCGAGACCGCGCTGAAGCTCGCCGAAGGCCTGGCGGTGATCGAATATGCCGATGCGCCTGCCGCTACCCCCCTCCCCAACCCTCCCCTACAAGGGGGGAGGGAGCCGACCGAGATCGCCGCAAAAAAGGTCGCCAGGATCCACGACAAGAGCGGGCCCGAGCGCATCCTGTTCTCGGAGAAATTCGCCTGCCCGGTTTCCGGATTCACGATTCCGGAAATCGAGCCCCGGCTGTTTTCGTTCAACAATCCCTACGGCGCCTGTCCGGCCTGCGGCGGGCTCGGGGTCGAGCAGCATATCGACGAAGAACTGGTGATTCCCGACAAGGAGCTGAGCTTGCGCAAGGGCGCGATCGCGCCGTGGGCGAAATCCTCGTCGCCCTATTACATCCAGACGCTGACGGCGCTCGGCAAGTTCTACAAGTTCACGCTCGACACCAAGTGGAAGGACCTGCCGAAGAAGACGAAAGACGCCATCCTGCACGGCTCCGGCGAGGACGAGATCAAGTTCTCCTATGAAGACGGCGTGCGCTCCTACGACACCAAGAAACCGTTCGAGGGCGTCATCACCAATCTCGACCGCCGCTTCCGCGAGACCGAAAGCGAATGGGCGCGCGAAGAGCTGGCGAAGTATTTCTCGGACATTCCCTGCGCCGCCTGCAACGGCTACCGGCTCAAGCCGGAGGCGCTGTCCGTCAAGATCGGCGGCAAGCATATCGGCGAAATCTCGGAGCTTTCTGTGCGCCGCGCCGGCGAATGGTTCGAGACCGTGCCGAAGGCGCTCAACGCCCAGCAGAACGAGATCGCGGTTCGCGTGCTGAAGGAAATCCGCGAGCGGCTGTCGTTCCTGATCGACGTCGGCCTCAATTACCTGACCTTGGCGCGCGCCTCCGGCACGCTGTCCGGCGGCGAGAGCCAGCGCATTCGCCTCGCCTCGCAGATCGGCTCGGGGCTGACAGGCGTGCTCTACGTGCTGGACGAGCCCTCGATCGGCCTGCACCAGCGCGACAATGCGCGGCTGTTGGAGACGCTGAAGCGGCTGCGCGACCTCGGCAACACGGTGATCGTGGTCGAGCACGACGAGGACGCGATCCGCGTCGCCGACCACGTGCTCGATATCGGCCCCGGCGCCGGCATGCATGGCGGCCATATCGTGGCGCAGGGCACGCCCGCCGACATCATGAACAATCCGAAATCGCTGACCGGAAAGTACCTGACCGGCGAATTGTCGGTGGCGATCCCCGAGCGCCGGCCGCCGAACCATCGCCGCACCATCAAGGTGATCAATGCCCGCGGCAACAACCTGAAGAATATCTCGGCGGAGATTCCGCTGGGGCTGTTCACCTGTGTCACCGGCGTTTCCGGCGGCGGCAAGTCGACGCTCCTGATCGATACGCTCTACAAGGCGATCGCGCGCAAGCTCAACAATGCCAGCGAGGGCGCCGCGCCGCACGACCGCATCGAGGGCCTCGAGCATATCGACAAGATCATCGACATCGACCAGTCGCCGATCGGCCGCACCCCGCGCTCGAACCCTGCGACCTATACCGGCGCGTTCACGCCGATCCGCGAATGGTTTGCAGGCCTGCCCGAAGCCAAGGCGCGCGGCTACGAGCCGGGGCGTTTCTCCTTCAACGTCAAGGGCGGCCGCTGCGAGGCCTGCCAGGGCGACGGCGTCATCAAGATCGAGATGCACTTTTTGCCCGACGTCTACGTCACCTGCGACGTCTGCAAGGGCAAGCGCTACAACCGCGAGACGCTGGAGGTGTTGTTCAAGGGCAAGTCGATCTCCGACGTGCTGGACATGACGGTCGAGGAAGCCGCCGAGTTCTTCAAGGCGGTGCCGCGGGTGCGCGAGACTTTTAAAACGCTGCACCGCGTCGGCCTGGATTACATTCACGTCGGCCAGCAGGCGACTACTCTGTCGGGCGGCGAAGCCCAGCGCGTCAAACTGGCAAAGGAACTGAGCAAACGCGCCACCGGCCGCACGCTCTACATCCTGGACGAGCCGACGACGGGTCTGCATTTCCACGACGTGAAGAAGCTTTTGGAAGTACTGCACGAGCTGGTCTCGCAGGGCAACACGGTGGTGGTGATCGAGCACAATCTCGAAGTCATCAAGACCGCCGACTGGGTGATCGACCTCGGTCCCGAAGGCGGCGACGGCGGCGGCGAAATCGTCGCCTGGGGTCCGCCCGAGGACATCGTCAAGGCGCCGCGGAGCTATACCGGCAAGTTCCTGGCGCCGGTGCTGGCAAAGGGCGACGGCGGGAAGCGGAAGCGGCGCACGGACGAGGCGGCGGAGTAAGATACTTTTGCGGCTTGCTCACTCCTCCATCACCGCTTCGACAAACCTCGCGGGATCATCGTAGAACTCGCGCATGACCTTGTAGTGGTCGGTCTCCTCCACGGTCACCGGGTCCAGCCCGTATTTCGAAAGCCGCAGCAGCCGCGCGCCGGGATAGGCCATCAGCATCGGCGAATGGGTGGCCATGATGACCTGGCAATGGCCGCTGTCCTCTATCCGGCGCATCAGTTTCAAGAATTCCATCTGGCGCGCCGGCGACAGCGCCGATTCCGGCTCGTCGAAGATGTAGATGCCTTGCTTGCGGCAGCGCTCCTCGAAGAAGCGCAAAAAGCCTTCGCCGTGCGAATGCGAAAGGAAGTCCGGCGGGGGCGGACCGGGCGTCCCGATAGCGGCTTCATCCAGATATCTCGCCACCGAGAAAAAACTCTCGGCGCGGAAAACCAGCCGTTGGTGATCTTGGGCAGCCAGCTTGCGCGCAGCGCGTTCGACAGTTCGCCGCCCATCTTCTCCAGCGCCTGGGAGTGATCGACCGGCCTGTAGCCCTTGCCGCCGCCGGCTTCGTCATAACCGGCGAGCACGGCGATCCCTTCCAGGAAAGTGGACTTTCCGGTGCCGTTCTCACCGACGATGATGGTGATCGGGCGATCGAAACTCTGTTCGAACTCGTCGCGCAGGAACGGCAGGCAGAACGGATAGGCCTCGCGATCGGCGATGCGTGAGGGATCAAGCCAGATGCGCCGCAGATACGGCGCCGGCATGTTGATGGTTCGTTTGGGTTTTGCCATGCGCCCCTGCCCGCGGAACAACGTTGCGTCGCCTGTGTATATTAGGGTTCTGCAATCGTGGATAGTAAGCTTGCCGCTCAACATTCACGTGCGCCAATTGCGCTGATTGGAGGTACGACCACGCTTCCAGCAGTCGCAAAACCACCCGATGGGCAAATCACTGAAAACCTGTCAAGTCCCTCCTGCAAAAATATTCTGCTTTTCCGAAACAACAAATCAGTTCATATCCATTCCCATCCCGTCCCACTAAAAAGGGGCGTTTCGCGATCGTCACGGACGTTGGCGGCGGGATGCGGTGGACGCGAATGCGGCGCGCTGACGAGGTGCTGCTCTTGCGGACGGCGAAGTCGTGTGGTCCTGACACCCCGACGCTGGTGTCAAGCTTTGGCGGAGTTATCCGCGAAGGCGACGGTGGCAAACAAGCCCGGTCACCGGGGAGAGCACGAAGGAAACCGTAAAACCATTCGCGTGCGGGAATGCCGGGTGATCCCGGTGGACCTGTGGTGACTTTGCTGGCGTGGCATTTTTTTCGGCCCGCCGGGCTGCGGGTGCATCGTGCGCCCGGCATTCCCCACGCCCTCTTGGGCGGAAACGATAGGCACGACCCGGGCGAAAACGCGCCGCGGGATCGTGGAGATGTGTGTTCTTCCTCGCTGTTTGAAGATCGAAATCTACGCACGCACGAACGCGCGTTACCTCTCCCCTTGTGGGAGAGGTCGGATCGACTCGACAACGTCGAGACGATCCGGGTGAGGGGTTACGCTCTATCGATAGACCTGAACCCCTCACCCCAACCCTCTAAGAGCGAGCTTTGCTCGTCTCGGCCCACAAGGGGAGAGGGAGCGCACCATCGTCGCTGCCAAACTTGTGCGTCGCCTGCGAACGAACTCAGGAACGACGTTGCTACCTCGTCCCCTCGCCCAGCACCTCCAGCACCAGCTCCATCGTCATCAGCACCGGATTGTCGCCGCGCATCAGGCGGCCCTCGGCGAGGCCGCCGAGATAGTCGACCAGCGCGACATCGAGCTCGGCTTCCAGCGTGCCGGCCGATCCGGGCGAGATCACGCCGGAGAGCACGGCGAGTTCGGTTGCGAACGGCACCACGCTGCGGCCATCGGTGAAGCGGGCGCCGATGGTGCTGCCGACGCCGCCGTGGAGCCGGGCGCGGAAAATCCCGCGCTGCCGGCAGAACGCTTCCAAGGAGCCTGCGAAATCCTGGTTCGGCCGCAGCCGCAGCGCGAAAGCGCGGCCGGTTGTTTTCGCATCGGACGTCGCAGCAGGAACGGGACCGAACAGTTTGAAATTGGTCTCGGGGTCGGGTTCCGCGGTGAACATCGCGCCGTCGATGCCGAAGGCTTCGACCTCGAAAGGCTCGGCGACCTCGGTTTCCTCAGGAAGAATATGGCCGCCATTGATGCGACCGTCGGCTTCGGTCCACAGCGCGTGGCAATGAAAGAACGGCGCGCCGTCGCGCGAGCCCAGCGTCATCGCGCCGCGCTTGAGCCGGGTGATGCCGGCGGGACGGAAAGTGTCGCTGTAGAAGGCGGCGTTCTCGCCGGTCTTCGACAGCGCCGGCATCACATAGGCGAAGGGACCAAGCGCGCCACTCGTCATGCGCAGCGCGCCGCCGGCAAACCCTTGCGCGGCAAAGACACGGCGCGCGGCTTGCAGCAGCGGCAGGCCGGCTTGCAGTGTAAAGGAGAACGCCCGCCCGCGCGCTTCCACCCACTGGATACGCTCCGGCACGGGCGGACCGGGCTGGCTGACGCTTCGCATCAATCGGCCGGCTTCGCAGGCACGTCGAGCAGGCCGCGCGCTTCGAGTTCGTCACGCACCAGCCGCTTCGGGACCTTGCCGTAGCCGGACTTCGGCAGCGCTTCCCAGAAGAAAAACCGCTTCGGCATTTTGTAGCGCGGCACTTTTGGCGCCAGGAACGTCGCCAGCTCCAGCTCGCTCACCTCGCCGGCGCCCTCGCGCGCCACGCAGACGGCGACGCCGACCTCGCCCCAGACCGGATCGGGCACGCCGAGCACCGCGACTTCGCCGATCGAAGGATGGGTGAGGATCTTCTCCTCGACCTCGCGCGGATAGATGTTGGAGCCCCCGGAGATGTACATGTCCGACGCGCGTCCGGTGATATAGACGAAGCCTTCCTCGTCCATGTGGCCGAGATCGCCGGTGCGGAACCAGCCGTCGCGAAAGGCTTTGGCGTTGGCCTCGGGGTTGTCGTAGTAGCCGGCGAAGACCGCCGGGCCGATCACGCAGATCTCGCCGGTCTCGAGGGCTTTGAGTTCGCGGCCGTCATCGCCCTGGATCGAGACCTGCATGCCGGTGCGCGCGAAACCGCAAGTGCCGATGCGCGCATGGGGGCCGTCCTCAGGTTCGTGCAGGGACGGCGGCAGCACGGTGATATTGCCGGTGACCTCGCCGAGGCCGAAATACTGCACCAGCACCTTGCCCAGTTTCTTCAGCGCCGCCTTCTGGTCCTCGCGGTACATCGGCGCGCCGGCATAGATGATGTAGCGCAGCGACGAATGGTCGAAGCGGTCGATGGCGGGATGCTCGACCATCATTTTCAGGATGGTGGGCACGGTGAAGATGTTGGTGACGCGATGCTTCTCGATCAGGCGGAACGCTTCGCCGATGTCGAAACGCTCGGAAGGCAAAAGGATGGTCGGCACCGCGCGCGCGGCCTGCACGAGCTGGTGGACGCCGGCGCCGTGCGACAGCGGCGCCACCACCAGCGACGCGTCGTCCTCGGTGGTGCCGGGCATGAGATCGGCAAGATGATTGGTCACCACAAAGGCCATCTGGCCGTGGGTCAAGACCGCGGCCTTGGAGCGCCCGGTGGTGCCGGAGGTGAAGAAGAACCAACAGGGATCGTCATAGTCGACCCTCGCTTCCGGGATCGCGGCGCCGGCATGCGCGGCGATTGCCTCGCTCAGCGATTGCTCGCCGAGACCGCCCTCGCCGATCCGCCAGATGAAGGCAAGCGCCGGGCTCGCCGCCTTCACGGCTGCGGCATGATCGGGAAAATCGCCGTGACACAGAAACGCCTTGGCGCCCGACGAGGTCGCCAGATACGCCACCTCGTCCGGCATCAGCCGGAAATTGGTCGGCACCCAGACCGCGCCGAGCCGAAAGGTCGCGAACATCGACCAGAACATCTCGTCGCAATTCTTGGAATGCACAAGGACGCGGTCGCCCTTGGCGATGCCGCGCGCGGCCAGTGCCGCCGCCAACGCCGAGACCAGAGCGTCGATCTGCCGCCAGGTCCAGGAGCGATCGCCCCAGATGAAGCCGATGCGTTCGCCATGCCGGTGGGCGTTTTGGGTGACGAGATGCGCGAGATTCATCACCCGGCGCGACATCGGCGTCACGCCACCCGACGGCACGGCCGCTGTGGCGGTCATCCCCTCACCTTCTTTTCATCCAGACCCCCGCGGCGATCAGCACGATCCCGATCACGCCGGCCACGATGCCATGCTTGGCGTGCACGCGCGTCACGCCCGCCTCGTGTCCGGGGAAGAAGGACGGCAGTTGGTCCGCCGGCACCAGGAAATAGACGGCGGCAACGATCAGCAGGACGACGCCAAGCAAGGTGACAATGAGTTTCATGGATGGATCCTCCCAAAACGACGGCAATCGGCGGGCCAGACTTCACGCACCGGCCCTTCCGCGAAAATTGAACCAGATTCAGGAGCGCTTGTTAATGGGCCAGGGCGATCATCCCGTCCTTGCCGGGCGCTAGGCCGGGCATGTTGAACGAGATAGGAAGCGGCATTATCGCACCCCGGTGCCGCCACAGCGCTGGCATTTGACGACCTTGTCGCCCTTTTTCAGCAGGCCCTTGCCCTCACAATTCTTGCACTTCTGCTTTTTCTTGATGTTGGGGCCTTTTTCGTTGGCCATGCTATTCTCCGCCGCTGATTTCGCACGCGATCATGATCGAAGGGCGCGTTCCGGTCCATAACACTGACGTGACTGATTTGAGGACGACCGCCATGTTCACCCGCCGCGCGCTGATTCTGACCGGCGCGGCCGGCCTGTTGGCCGGCGCATCGCGCCGGGCCTTCGCAGCACCGCCTTCCCCGAACGATCCGGTCGCGATCGTCAACGCGATCTACACCCGCGCCGCCAGGGGCAAAGGCGACGGCGGTGGCGGCTTCATCATCGAAAACAACGCGGCGAAGGCGAAATACCTCTCCAAATCGCTGGTCAGATTATGGGCGGATGCCGACGCCCACACGCCGAAAGGCGACATCGGTCCGATCGATTTCGATCCCGTCACCAATTCGCAGGAGCCGGATGTGAAATCGTTCAAGCTGGTCACCGAGAAACTCGACGCCGACCGGGCCGTTATCGCGGTCACCATCGCGGGTCACCGCGCGCCGCCTGCAAAGCCGGAAGACCAGGTGATCCGCTATAACTTCGTGCGCGATGACGGGCAATGGAAGATCGACGACATCAGCGGTGCCGTCGACGGCGAACCCTGGTCGATTCGCGATATGCTCAAGGAATCCTTGAAAGAAGTGACATGAGCGACATCGTCAACAACAGGGCAAAACACCGCTACGAACTCGCCGTCGATGGCCATATCGCCGCGACCTATTACGAGATCGCCGATGGCGTCATCACCTTCGTCCATACTGAGGTGCCGCCGGAACTCGGCGGCAAGGGCATCGGATCGAAGCTGATCAAGGGCGCGCTCGATCAGGTGCGGGCCGAGCGGCTGAAGGTGATTGCGCAGTGCCCGTTCGTGAAGGCCTTCATCGGAAAGAACCCCGCCTATCAGGATTTGCTGCAGTGAGATTTATATGAATCGCGTCCGCGACAACAAAGAGCTTAGCCGCTTCGAACTCGACGTCGAGGGCACGGTGGCATTCGCCAACTACCGGCTGACGCCATCAACCGTGATCATCACCCATACCGAGACCCCGCGCGCGCTGCGCGGCCGCGGTATCGCCTCGGAACTGGTCAAGGGCGCGCTGGAACTGATCCGCGCCGACGGGTTGAAGGTCGTCGCCGGCTGCGGCTTCGTGGTGGATTATCTCGGCAAGCATCAGGAGTTTGCGGACCTGGAGGCATGACCATCGTCTTCACGCCAACGAAAAAGGCCCGCGCGAACGCGGGCCTTGATGCTCGTTTGCAGCGGAAAATCAGTGCTTGATGTCGGCCGGCAGCTTGCCGCCGTTGGCGGCCAGCTTTGCCATCACCTGCTTGTGCAGCCAGATATTCATGCTGGCGGAATCATTGCTGTCGCCGGTGTAGCCGAGTTCAGTGGCCAGTTCCTTGCGCGCGGCAAAGCTGGAGTCGATGTCGAGTGCCTTCATCAGATCGACGATTGAGGTGCGCCACGCCAGTTTTTCGCCCTTGGCGGCGACCGCCTTGTCCAGGATGGCGGCGACGTCGACCGACCCGGCCGGCGCAGCCGGCGATCCGGCGGCAGGGGCCGAGGATCCCGCGCTCGGGGCCGCACCACCGCCTGCCGGCGCCGCGGCGGCCTTGCTGCCGAAGATCGCGCTCATGATTTTTCCAAAAATGCTCATGGTGAAACTCCCGATAACCCTGATGATTGCGTGAAGATTTTGTGCGGCGCTGTTTCGATCGAACGGCAGCACCGAGCCGTCAATTGGAGTTTAGCCCACCTCTGTGACGCTTGCCAATGCGGCAATTCACCGAACCGTGAGCAACGGCAACGGCCGATTGGGCGTAGCATGTTGATTCAGTTCGCGACACGGCCGGTTCTGGTTTCCTGTTTTCGCGTCTGGCCTGATCGTGATCGTTTTGCAAAGCAGCCGTTTTTCGCCTCCACCGGCGCGAAATCAGGCTGCAATGTCAAGGGAGACAACGACCATGGCCATTCCAGGCAATGTCACGCCGATGATTCGCGCAACGCAAGATACCGCGGCTGCACCCATCATCCGGACCATCGGCCTGTCCGATCTGCATCGGGCGCTGCGGCTCGGCTGGGAGGATTTCAAGGCGGTGCCGAGCCACGCCATTATTCTCTGCGTCATCTATCCCGTTCTTGGCCTGGTACTGGCGCGCACGGTATTGGGCTATTCGGTGCTGCCGCTGCTGTTTCCTTTGGCGGCGGGTTTTGCCCTGCTCGGCCCGTTCGCCGCATTGGGTCTTTATGAACTCAGCCGTCGCCGCGAGCGAGGAGAGCCGGCCACCGCGTCGGATGCGCTGGACGTGCTGCGCTCGCCATCGTTCGGCGCCATGCTCGGGCTCGGCACGCTGCTGCTGGCTTTGTTCGTGACCTGGGTGGCGACCGCGCAAGCGATTTATGTCGCCACGTTCGGTTACGAAGCGGCGGCGGGAATTCCCGACTTCGCCGCGCGCGTTTTGACGACACCTCAGGGATGGTGGCTGATCGTCGTGGGTTGCGGCGTCGGCTTCCTTTTTGCCGTGGTCGCGCTGTGCATCAGCGTGGTCTCGTTCCCGTTGATGCTCGACCGTCATGCCGGCGCCGGCGACGCCATGGTGACGTCGCTGCGTGCGGTGGCACGAAACCCCATACCGATGGCGGTATGGGGATTGATCGTCGCGGTGCTGCTGGTGCTGGGATCGCTGCCGTTCTTTCTTGGCCTGGCGGTCGTCGTCCCCTTGCTCGGCCACGCCACCTGGCATCTTTACCGAGAGGTGATCGCGCCCGACCCCAATCCGCGACCCGAGCCGCCCCGCCCTCAGCGGGAACGGCGCTTCGCGGCTGATTTTCCCGCCGCCCTGTTTTCATGGCGGCGCAAGGACGACGCGTAGCCCCCGGCATTCACGCCATGATATCCGGCCGCCGGTTGACGTTGACCGGCGGTTTGGCATGCAGGTGAGAGCGCCCACGAATTAGGCGCCTCCGAAGACGGCGACCCGTTCGCGGCATCCTTCCGCCGTGAGAGCCTTGTTTTAGCCGCGGTTCCCCCGAACATTTCATGCTACTGGCTCCCCGCGCTTCACGGCGACACGATTTTTGGAGCGTACGTTCCTGATGACCTTTCCTTTCAGCGCCTCTTTCAGAATCCTGGCGGTGAGCGTTGTCCTTTTGACGCCGGCGGCCGCGACGCTTGCAGCTTCCTGCGGGACCGGCAGCTTCGAGGCGTGGCTGGCCGATTTCAAGGCTGAAGCTGCCGCCAAGGGAATCGCCCCATCCGCCATCGCATCGGGGCTGAACGGCGTGACGCTTGATCGGGCGATACTCGGCAGGGATCATTCGCAGCAGGTCTTCAGCCAAACTTTCGAGGAGTTTTCAGGGCGCATGGTGCCTCCCCGCCTCGCCCGCGGCGCCAACATGTTGAAGCAATATGGTTCGGTGCTGGGTCGCATCGAGAAGAGTTACGGCGTGCCCGGCGAGATTCTGGTCGCGATCTGGGGACTGGAGACCGACTTCGGCGCCAATACCGGAAAATTTCCGACCATGAGATCGCTGGCGACACTGGCTTACGATTGCCGGCGATCGGAGATGTTCCGCGCCGAGTTGATGGACGCGCTGCGCCTCATCGAGCGTGGCGATGTTTCACCCCAGGAAATGCGCGGCGCCTGGGCCGGCGAAATCGGCCAGACCCAGTTCATGCCGTCGTCCTACATCAAATTCGCAGTCGATTTCGACGAAAACGGCCGCCGCGATCTCTTGCACAGCGCACCCGATGTGCTGGCATCGACGGCCAATTTTCTCGCCAGTTACGACTGGCAGCGCGGCAAGGACTGGGAGCCCGGCAGCGCGAATTTCGGCGTGCTCCAGCAATGGAACAAGAGCGAGGTTTATGCCAGGACGATTGGCTATTTCGCGACCCAACTCGCGCACGCGCCTTGAGTATTTCCCGGTAATTTTTACGGCGCGCTCATCGCCACCGAAAGGGTCGATCGCAGCGCAATCGGCCCTTCGCGAGGCTTACTTCATCATGCCCGCATGCATGGCCTTGCTGAGATGCGTCCCCCGGATGGCTTATAAAGTGAACCTAAGTTCTTTCCTTATATGAAGAGCATGCGAATCACGCATGCAAACTGGCTATGGCCGTCGCTTCCACTGCTCAGAAGTCGCGGACTTTCGGCCAGATTTCCCTTGATTTGAGCTTCAAACCGACCACATCAAGCTTTCCGAGCCTTGTGCCGATACGGCGGTAATATCGTGACTTTGTTGGCTATTAAGCGCGATCTCGCTGAAAATCTCGGCTTCCTGTCGCGCGATTGAGCAGATATGCCGACCGGTTAATCATTTCTTGCGTTTGCCATGCATTTTACACCTAGCTGCACCGCAACATCGGAACTCCCAGAGCAGGTTAATCTGCTCTATATCTACCTCAACGATGAGGCTTTCCTCCAAGAGCTGAATCGCAATGCAAGGAGACTACCCATGTTGCTCTCGCTCATCCGCATGATCCAGGCGTTCCGGGACTATCAGCGCAATGTCAGCGAACTGTCCCAGCTTAGCGATCGCGAACTGGCCGATATTGGCCTTGATCGCTCGGACATTCCGCGCGTAGCTTCAGGTTCCTATACCGGCTAATGCCACCTGGCCCACTATCGATACGGATAACGCCCCCCTCACGGCGGGCGTTGTCGTATCCGACCCACACGCGCCTCAAACCCGATTCCACTGCACCGGAAAACGCGCTACCCCTTTGCCATGATCGGCACCAAGCCCTCTCCTGAACCCGTCCATGTCATCGGCGCCGGACTCGCCGGCTCGGAAGCGGCCTGGCAGATCGCTAAATCAGGCGTCCCCGTTGTCCTGCACGAGATGCGTCCCGGCCGGATGACAGAGGCCCATCGCACCGACGGCCTTGCCGAACTCGTGTGCTCCAATTCCTTCCGATCCGATGACGCCGCCAACAACGCCGTCGGATTGCTGCACGCCGAAATGCGCCGGCTGGGTTCGCTGATCATGCGCGCCGCCGACGCCAACCAGGTTCCCGCCGGCGGCGCCTTGGCGGTCGACCGCGACGGATTTTCCGCCGCCGTCAGCAAAGCCCTGCACGATCATTCCCTGATCGAGATTCGGCGCGCCGAAATTGACGGTCTGCCGCCCGCGGACTGGCGCAACGTCATCGTCGCTACCGGGCCGTTGACCTCGGCGCCGCTGGCGGACGCGATCCGCGAACTCACCGACGAAAAGGCGCTGGCGTTCTTCGACGCGATTGCCCCGATCGTGCACCGGGAGTCGATCGATATGTCGGCGGCGTGGTTTCAGTCGCGCTACGACAAGATGGGTCCCGGCGGCACCGGTGCCGATTATATCAATTGTCCCATGACCAAAGAGCAATACGACAGCTTCGTCGAGGCGCTGATTGCCGGCGAGAAGACCGACTTCAAGGAATGGGAGACCAATACGCCCTACTTCGATGGCTGCCTGCCGATCGAGGTAATGGCTGAACGCGGCCGCGAAACGCTGCGTCATGGGCCGATGAAGCCGGTCGGACTGACCAATCCACACAATCCGACGGTGAAAGCCTACGCCATCGTGCAACTGCGCCAGGACAACCGGCTCGGCACGCTCTACAACATGGTCGGTTTCCAGACCAAACTGAAGCATGGCGCGCAGCAGCGCGTGTTCCGCACCATCCCCGGGCTCGAGAAGGCCGAATTCGCCCGGCTCGGAGGCCTGCACCGCAATACTTTCCTCAATTCGCCAAAGCTGCTGGATGCGCGGTTACGACTGCGGACACAGCCGCGACTGCGTTTCGCCGGCCAGATGACGGGCTGCGAAGGCTACGTGGAATCCGCCAGCATCGGTTTGATTGCCGGCCTCTATGCCGCAGCCGATGCACGTTTGCAGGCGCTGGCGGCGCCGCCGGCCACCACGGCGCTGGGATCCCTGCTCGGCCACATCACCGGCGGCCACATCGAGATCATCGAGCCGGGCGCGCGCTCGTTCCAGCCGATGAACATCAATTTCGGGCTGTTCCCGCCGCTCGCGACCGCGCCCAGCAGAAACCCCGACGGCACACGGCTGCGCGGCAACGAAAAGACCATAGCGAAGAAACAGGCGATCAGCGCCCGCGCGCTGGCGGATCTCGACCGCTGGATCGCTGACAGCCTGCACGTCGCCGCGGCAGCGTGAGATATCGTGCGTCCGGTTCTGCCGGAGCCTTTATGTTCGAAAGAGCCGCGACCGCGATGCCCGCCACAGCGTCCACAACGTCCGCAACCTCGATGTATTCCGCGGCACGAAGGGATCGTTGTCCGCGCGCGACATTCGCACCTGATCGCGGGCAACCAGCGCCAGCGGCAGGAATACCGGCCTCACCTCCGGCGGCATATTCGCCAGCAGCGCAAGGGCGGTCTTCAGATGTTCCCGGGCTTCACCGATCAACTGATCCAGCGCCGCGCGCAGTTTGGGGGTCTGTTTGCCCGCGAACATTTCCTCAATATTGCTGCCATGGCTCTCCAGCATTTGCAGCGGCACGAACAACTGACGCCGCGAGGCATCCCGCGGCAACGCCGCTATCACCTGCGTCATGCCTTGCGCCAATCCGGCGTGGCGCGCGAGGTGTTCGATCGCATCGGACCGGCCGCCCGCGATTCCGGCGCCGAGTGAAAGCAACGCCGACGATGTATCGTTGATGTAGCCCTCGAGCGCAGCCAGGGTCGGCATCGGATCGTTGTAGAGATCGAACTGATGCTCGTCGATCAGGCGCGACAGCCGTTCCACCGGCAGATGCCAGTTCCGGATCGCGAGCAGCAGTTCGGCCGCCACCGGATTGCCCTCGACGCCGCCATGACCTGCGCTTGCAAGCAGGTCGGTCCACCATTGCAGACGGATTTCGCCGGGAAGCGGCTGACTGACCTGCTCACGGACGCGGGAAATCTCGACGTTGAAGGCATAGACCGCCAGCAGTGCGCGGCGCGGCGCATCCGGTACGAACAGCGTGGACGCATAGCGGGCAAAATCGTGGGCACGCACCAGTTCGGCGCAGAAGCCGGCGGCGTCCCTGGTCGAATCCGGGCCCTTCATGGCACCGCGACCAGCGCCGCGGCCACGCGACGCCGCTCGCCGATCATGATGTTGTAGGTGCGGATCGCAGGCCCGGTCTGCATCGCGTCCAGCACCACCTTCACCGCTCGCAACGCCTCGCGAAGCTCGGCTGGCGGCAGCCAGACATTCGTTCCGGTGCCGACGATCAACGTATCGATGCCGTTGGCGGCGGCGAATACCCGGGCAAGCGAGGCTCTGTCGATGTCTTCCGGTCTTGTGACCGGCCACGCCCAGATCGCATCCGGCAAGCACAGCAGGGAGCCGCGATGCGACATCCCGCCAAACGCAAATCCGCCATTGCCGTAGGCATCGATCGGCGCCGATCTCGGAAGATGCGGAGCATCCGAGGGGGCCCGCATCGTCACTTTTTCTGGGGCGGTTCCGGCGCGTCCCTGTGGGTGCCGACGCCGAGGTAGATCAGAATCGGGGCCGCAATGAAGATCGAGGTGTAGGTGCCGACCAGCACCACGCCGAACATCATCACGGCCGTGAAGCTGTGGATGGCGTTGCCGCCAAACAGCAACAGCGCCAGCAGCGCCAGCGTCACCGTGACGTGGGTGATGATCGATCGGGACAGCGTCGAATTGATGGACTCGTTGAGCAATTCCGGCATCGGCATTTTCTTGTAACGCCGCAGCATTTCCCTGATGCGGTCATAGATCACCACGGTGTCGTTCAGCGAATAGCCGAGGATGGTCAACAGCGCCGCGATGCTGGTGAGATCGAAATCGACCTGGCTGATCGACATGAAACCGATGGTCAGCACGATGTCGTGGACGTTGGCGATCATGGCGCCGAGCGCGAACTGCCATTCGAACCGGAACCAGAGATAGATCAGGATCGAGAAGATCGCGAGCATCAGGCCGAGCATGCCGTAGGCCAGCAGCTCGCTGGAAACGCGCGGCCCCACCACTTCGACCCGGCGATAGTCGACGGCATCGCCGAGCGCGCCGCGAACCTTCTGCACCGCCTCCTGCTGCGCCGCGTCGCCGCCGGGCTGCTCGGCCACGCGGATCAACACTTCGTCGGGGCCCCCGAACTGCTGCAACTGCACGTCGCCAAGACCGAGGCCCGACAAGGTCGCCCGCATCGAGGGGATATCGGCGGTACCGGATTTCGCCCGCACTTCCAGCAGCGTGCCGCCCCTGAAGTCGATGCCGAAATTCAGCCCGTGGGTGAAGAACAGCGTGATCGCGAGGATCGACAGCAATGCCGAAATCGGAAAGCTGATGCGGCGAAAGCGCGTGAAGTCGAACCTGGTGTTGTCGGGCACGATGCGCAGCGACGGCAACAGGCCGAAACAACTGACGACCGTCAGCACCGCGATCAGGACGGCCAGTCCGATGAGAACCAAATGTGTCACAGCCGGCTCCGCATTAAATCGGCACGCTTTGCGGCCGCTTCCACCGCACCCAGCCCGCGACGATCAGGCGGGTGAGCGTAAAGGCGGTGAAAACCGTGGTGATGATGCCGATACCGAGCGTGACGGCGAAGCCGCGCACCGGCCCGGTGCCGATGTAGAACAGCACGGCGGCGGCGATGAAGGTGGTGATGTTGGAATCCAGAATCGTCGACAGCGCACGCTTGAAGCCGGCGTCGATCGCGGAAATCGCATTGCGGCCGCCGCGAATCTCCTCGCGGATGCGCTCATAGATCAGCACGTTGGAATCGACCGCGATTCCGACCGTCAGCACGATGCCGGCGATACCGGGCAGCGTCAGCGTGGCATTCAAGAGCGACAGTACCCCGAAGATCATCGCGACGTTGATGGCGACCGCGATGTTGGCGAACACGCCGAACAGCCGGTAGGTCACCAGCATGAACACGATGACCATGATCGAGCCGACGTAGGCGGCGAGTTCGCCCTTTTCGATCGAATCCTGGCCGAGCCCCGGTCCGACGGTGCGCTCCTCGATGATGGTCAGCGGCGCCGGCAGCGCGCCGGCACGCAGCAGGATTGCCAGATCGTTGGCCTGTTGCACGGTAAAGTTGCCGGAAATCTGGCCCGCCCCTTGCCTGATCGGTTCGCGGATGACGGGCGCTGAGATCACCTCATTGTCGAGCACGATCGCGAAGGGCTGCCCGACATTCTCCTCGGTTGCCTGTGCAAATTTGCGCGAGCCCGTCGTATTGAAGCGGAAGCTGACGATCGGCTCACCCGAGCGCTGGTCGAAGCCGGGCTGGGCGTCGGTCAGGTCGGCGCCGGAGACCAGAACCTGCTTCTTGATGACGTAGGGTATCTTCGGCGTTGTCGAACTCATCAGCACTTCGGAATCAGGCGGCACCCTGCCCTGAACGGCCTGGTCCGGCGGCACGGTCGAATCAACCATGCGGAATTCCATTTTCGCGGTCTTGCCCAGAATGGTCTTGAGCTGGGTCGGATCCTGCAAGCCGGGCACCTGCACCAGAATGCGATCGATGCCCTGCCGCTGAATCAGCGGTTCCACCGTGCCGAGTTCGTTGACGCGGCGCTCGACGATCTGAATCGATTGCTCGATGGTCTGGCGAATGCGCTCGGTAATGGCCGCCTGCGGCACCGTCAGACGGATCACCCCGCCGCCGGCATCGCTGACTTCAAGGCTGCGCTGGCCGCTGGAACCGAGCAGACCGCCCAGCGGCTGCGACAACTCGCGCAGCTTGGCCAGGGCATTTTGCAGATCGGTATCCTTGGTAATGTGGACTTCGACGCCCTCGTTGCGCACGCTGAGGCCGTTATACCCGATCCTGGCTTCGCGCAGGGCGCTGCGCACCTGGTCGCGCACCTGGTCGAGCTTGTCTTTCTTGACGTAGTTGGAGTCGACCTCGAGCAGCAGGTAAGAGCCGCCCTGCAGGTCGAGACCGAGCACCAGATGCCGCTGCGCCCACAGCGGCCAGGTCTTCACCCTGGCTTCGGGGAAGAAATTCGGCACGGCGCAAAGGCACACCACCAGCGCCGTCAGGATGATCGCCAGCGCCTTCCACCGCGTGAAATACAACATCGAGATGACCCGTCAGATTCTTGAAAAATGCGGCGCGCGAAAAGCTAGCTCGACGGCGTGTCGTCCTTGACGACCTCGACTTTTTCCTTGGCCGGCTCGCCCTTGGCGCGCACACCCGAAATCATCTGCCGCATCTGGCGCACGCGGACCCCGTCGGAGATTTCGAATTCGATCTGGTCATCATCGACCACTTTCGTCACCTTGCCAACCAGGCCGCCGGTCGTCACCACGGTGTCGCCGCGGCGGATGTTCTTCACGAGTTCGGCGTGGTCCTTCACCTTCTTCTGCTGCGGCCGCAGAATCAGGAAATACATGATCACGAAGATCAGCGCGAACGGCAGCAGCGACATCAACATGCTGTTGGTATCGCCGCCGGC
>NZ_SSMW01000049.1 GCF_004799405.1 Bradyrhizobium sp. | reverse complement strand
GTGCCGTCCACCTCGATGCCGTGGCCGGCGTAATAGATCACCGCGATGTCGGCATCGCGGGCATGGTCGGAAAAGTCGCGCAGCGCTCGCCGAACCTCCAAGGCCGAAAGATCGTGACGCGAATCGACGAAATCGAATCCGGCGGCCTTGAATGTCGCGGCAACCACCGTTTCGTCATTGACCGGATTTGCAAGCAGCGGCGCGTTTTGATATGCGGAATTGCCGATCACGAGCGCCACCCGTTTCTCGGCGAGAGCCGGCTGGCACGCCAGCAGCAGCGCGGCTGCGAGAATGAATCCTCTCAAGTGGGGATATCCAGGCGAACCCATCGTGAGGCCTCCGGAACTACGTCCTTTTGTACCACCTGCATAGCACAAGCCAATGCCGGCTTTGTGGGCCAGGTCACGAACCGAACCAATATAGCCGAACCATCGACTGTGGTGGTGGAACCTTATTGTTAGTGACGCCGGCCGGCGTTTGGTTCGCGCCTTGCCAATCCCGTTTTTCCGTTCAAGATCGGTCCGCAAACAAGAACAAGCGGAGGAAAGCGATGCGCGGCGTTGTGTTTACCGGCGAACGCGGATTGGAACTGATGACGTTCCCCGATCCAGCCCCCGAAGCCCATGACGTGGTCATCGAGATGAAGGCGTCCGGCATGTGCGGCAGCGACCTGCATCAGTACCGCCGCCCGAAAGGACAGCCGCGGACGACCGGCATCCCGGTGAACGACGGTCCGGTCATTGCCGAGCACGAACCCTGCGGCGTCGTGGTCGCGGTCGGCAGCGCCGTCGATGCCAGGGAAGCGCGGGTCGGCCAGCGCGTGATGGTGCATCATTACCAGGGCTGCACCCAGTGCAACCATTGCCGCGCCGGCTGGCAGCAGCTCTGCCAGGAAGTCCCCGTCAAGGTCTACGGCAACAACGCCCATGGCGGCCACGCGCAATATCTGAGGGTGCCCGCCAACACGCTGGTGCCGCTGCCGGATGAGCTGTCGTTCTCGGCCGGTGCGGCGATCGCCTGCGGCTCCGGCACCGCCTACAGCGCGCTGCGACGCATGAACCTTTCCGGCAATGACACCATCGCGATTTTCGGCCAGGGGCCGGTGGGACTGGCGGCCACGCAATACGCCAAGGCGATGGGCGCCAGGGTGATCGCGCTCGACATCAGCCCGCAGCGGCTGGAACGCGCCGGGGCATTCGGCGCCGATGCGGTGGTCAACCCCGGCTCGAACGATCCGGTCGCGGCCATCAGGGAACTCACCCATGGACGCTACGCGGATCTGACGCTGGATACGTCGAGCAACCCGGACGCGCGATTGAACGCGATCCGCTCCACCAGGGTGTGGGGCACGATGTGCTTCGTCGGCGAAGGCGGCGACGTCCATATCGATGTCAGCCCGCATCTGCTGCGCCGGCAATTGACGCTTGTCGCGTCATGGACCTTCTCCAATATCATTCAGGCGGACTGTGCGCGGTTTTCGGTCGAGCGCGGCATCGACGTCGACAAGCTCTTTACCCACCGCTGGGGTATCGACCAGGCGGAAGAAGCCTATAAGCTGTTCGACAAGCAGGTCGACGGCAAGGGCGTGTTTTTGATGTGACGTCGTCGTTCCGTGGTGTGCGCCGAATGCGCAACGCCGACTGTCCGGCAAGCAACTCAACAGGGAGCAGCAGCAAATGAGTTACGACCGTTCCACCGTCGAAGCCGTGGTCCAGCACTATTTCGACGGGCTTTACGAAGGCGATGCCGACAAGATCGGCGCGGTTTTCCATCCCTCCGCCGATCTGCGCTGGGTGGAAAAGGGCGAGTTGAAAATCCTCACGGTCCCGGACTGGATGGGCTGGATCCGGAAGCGGCCCTCCGCCAAGGCCGAGGGCAAACCGCGCCAGGACTTCATCGTGACCATCGACCGTTCGGACGAATCCACCGCCTTCGTCAAGGTACGATGCCAGTTGCCGCCGCGCTATTTTACCGACTATCTGGTGGCGATGAAACTCGCCGACGGCTGGCAGATCGTTTCCAAATCCTACCGCTACGATTTGAAGGAATGATACCGCAACATTGACCTCGCTCGCCTTCCGCGCCAATTGAGGGGCGGAAGGATTGCGGGAACGTGGAAGCCAGGTTCCAGATATTTCTGATCCTGCTCGCCGTGCTGGCGGGCACGGCGCTGTTGGCGCGCAGGCTTAATGTCGCGCCCGCGATCCTGTTGTTGCTGGCCGGCATTGCCCTGGCTTTCGTGCCGGGCATGCCGTCGCTGGAATTGCCGCCGGAACTGGTGCTGCTGGTGGTGTTGCCGCCGCTGATCTATTCGGCCAGCGTCGCCATGAGCTGGCGCGAGTTCAAATCGAACCTGCGTCCCATCATCCTGCTGGCGGTCGGCTGCGTGATCTTCACCGCCCTCGCGGTCGCCGCCGCGACCCACTACCTGATCGGACTGCCGTGGAACGTCGGCTTCCTGCTGGGGGCCATCGTCGCGCCGCCGGACGTGGTGGCGCCGTTGGCGATCGCCCGCAAGCTCGGACTGCCCAGGCGAATCCTGGTCGTGCTCGAGGGTGAAGGGCTGGCCAACGACGCCACCGCGCTGATTCTCTATCGCTTCACGGTGGTGGCGATTTCGACCGGGATGTTTTCACTGTCAAAGGCGGCGGGCACCTTCGCCGCCATCGTCGCCGGCGAGATTCTGTTTGGTGCGGCAGTCGGCTGGCTCAGCTTGCGGGCGCGCCATCGTGCGCACGACACGCAGGTAGAGATCACGCTGTCGCTGATCACCCCTTACATCGCCTATTGGGTGCCCGAGCATTTCGGCGGCTCGGGCGTCATCGCAACCGTCGCCTGCGGGCTCTATATCAGTTGGAACGGGCCGCGGCTGATCTCTGCGGCGACCCGGCTGCAAGGCATCTTCTTCTGGGACCTCGTGATCTATCTGATCGAGGGCCTGTTGTTCCTGTTGACCGGATTCCAGATGCGTTCGCTGTTGGAAAAATCGAAGGCGTTTCCGCTCGACGATATTCTGTCTGCGACCGCGCTGGTCACCGTCATCATCATTGTGGCGCGCTTTGCCTGGGTCTATCCCGCGACCTACTTGCCGCGGATGTGGATCAATCGCCACGGCATCCGCGATCCGGCGCCGACCTGGCGCGCCACCTTCGTGATCGGCTTTACCGGGGTGCGCGGTGCGGTCTCATTGGCCGCGGCGCTGGCGCTTCCGTTCGCGCTGCCGAACGGCGAGGGCTTTCCCGACCGCGACCTCATTCTGTTCGTGTCTTTCGGCGTCATTTTCGTCACGCTGGTCGGATTGGGGCTGGGACTGCCTGTCGTGGTGAGATGCCTCGGCATCGGCGACGCAGGTCGCGCCGAAAGCGTAGCGGAGCACGAATCGGAAATCTCGGCGCGGCGCGAGGCGCTCGCCGCCGCGCTGGCGTCGCTCGACACCATCACGGACGAGCGCGAATTGCCGGATGACGTGATAAAGCTGCTGCGCGCGCGGCACGAGACCCGCATCAGCCAGCTGCCCGACTCGCTCGATCCCGACAAGCACGATGTCTCGGCGACAGGGATCGCGCTGACCCGGGAACTGATTTCGGCGGAGCGGAAGTTCATCCACCTGCAACTGCGCGACGGCAAGATCACAGATGAGACCAGGCGGCGGATCGAACGCGACCTCGATCTGGAAGAAGCGAGTCTCGCGAACCGCGAGTATCGGCGGACACCGCTTTAGCCGCTTGTCGTCCGGCTTTGCCGGAACGGCAAACATGCCTATTCCGCCGCCGCGTCCCGTCCGGCCCGTCCGACATAACCGTTCTCGTGGCCGAAGCGCTCGACCATCACCGCGGGCAAATCCTTGGCCTTGTGCGTCACCCAGCCGCCGGAGCGGACCGTGTAGCGATCCTGGTGCGCGAGGTGCGCCGGCGCTTCGCCCTGCTGCAGCGCGCGGGCGCATTCCATCATTAGTTTCCGGAAATGCATGATGCCGAGATCGGTCGGACCGAGGTGCTCGCGGGTGCGGTCGGCGATCGGCCCCTGGCTGTCCTGCACCGCGGCATCCTGCTCGGACACGCCCTTGATGCCGGTGTAGCTTTTGGTCTTCTGCAGCTTGCGGTCGATCAGGTAGTCGTTGGCCTTGTTGCGCAGCGGCACGTAATTCTCGTCGACGACCGACATCACGCCATTGCCGTTGGCGTAGCCCTCCCGCTCGGCCTGCGTCAGCGGCCGCTCCGGATTCCAGGCATAGGTGTAGATCCAGCAGTTGGTATCGGTCACCGGGATAAAACTCTGGCCGAAGATGTTCTCGCCCGGCATCGAACTCGGCGCATAGGCATGCACCGGCATCAGGAACTGGGCGATGCGCCAGTAGATGTTGTCGCTGCCGGTGAGCCGGCCGCCCGCGACCGTCAGCCCGGCCTCGTGCGGAATGATCTTGATCACCGGTCGCGGGTCTTCGGCGATCCATCTCATGTGATCGGTTGCGACCCGCGTCAGCGGGTTCACAAAGTGCTTCTTGATATCCAGAATCTCGTTCTCTTCCTTTTCGAACGATAGATGCGCGAAGGTGAAATGCGCGGTATCGATCGAGCCTTCCATCGCCTGCGCCCAGTTGCAGTCCTGCCATTTCTTGGTGACGTAGCGGTGCGAGGCCGGCACCAGCGCCATCTCCAGCGCCGGCAATTCGGGCATGGCGTCCGCGGGGCCCATATAGGCCCAGATCATGTCGCCCCATTCGCGCACCGGATAGGATTTGATCCGGATCAGGTCCTTGGCGTTGAGATCGGGATAGGAGGTCGGCATGTCGACGCAGCGGCCGTCGGTATCGAACTTCCAGCCGTGATAGACGCAGCGGATACCGCATTCCTCGTTGCGGCCGAGCCATAGGTTGGCGCCGCGGTGCGGGCAATACTGGTCGATGACGCCGACCACGCCTCGGGAGTCGCGAAACGCCAGCAACTCCTCGCCCATCACCACGATCTTCTTCGGCGGCCCGTCGGCTTCCGGCAATTCCTCGCAGAGCAGAACCGGCAGCCAGAACCGGCGCAGCAACTCGCCCATCGGCGTGCCCGCACCGCTTTCGGTCAGGAATTGATTGTCCTCTGCGCGGAGCATGGGGTGCCCTCCAGAGCTATCGCGCCCTCACACCGGCCGTTCGCCCTTCACCGTCACCCGCGTGCCGGAACGCGTATGCGGCCAGTAGTCCCACAGTGCGCGGTGCTGGGCACAGCGGTTGTCCCAGAACGCGATGGCATTCTCGGTCCAGCGAAAGCGGCACTGGAACAGCGGGTTTTCCATGTGCCTGTAGAGATAGCCGAGGATCGCGTCGCTCTCGTCGCGGGGGATGCCGTTGATATGGCGGGTGAAGCCGCTGTTGACATAGAGCGCCTTCTTGCCGGTCACCGGATGGGTGCGCACCACCGGATGCTCGGCGTGCGGATAGGACGGCCGGTCGGCAACGCCGTAATTGGCGTACAGCCCGCGATAGGCGGGCTCGCCGTCATGCAGCGCGGTGAGCCCGTGGAGATAGGTCTTCATCCGATCCGACAGCGCGTCATAGGCCGCGTACATATTGGCGAACAGGGTGTCGCCCCCGCTCGGCGGGCACTGCTTGATCTGGAGGATCGAGCCCATCGGCGGCTCTTCGTCACAGGAGACGTCGGAATGCCAGCCCTCGCCATTGACGCGCGGCGAATCCTTGTCGGCATAGATCTTCATCAGCGCCGGCTCGCCCGGCTCGTGGGGAGCCGCCGGATGGATGTGCAACTCGCCGAACTGGCGCCCGAAGGCGAGATGCTGCTGCGGGGTGATGTGCTGATCGCGGAAGAAGATCACGAGGTTCTCGGCGAGCGCGCGGTGGATCTCATCCATGGTCCGGTTGGAGAGGGTGCTGGCAAGATCGACGCCGGAGATTTCCGCACCGATCACCGGCGTGAGCTTCTCGACGCCGATGGTCTCATAAGGTTCTTCCTCGCCGGCCGTCTGGCGATAGCGCGGACCTTGCTTGCTGGCGAGTGACGACATGGGGGAATCCTCCGGCGATTTCTGGTTGGCAGCCATCGTAGCCCGGATGGAGCGAAGCGCAATCCAGAACCGGCTGAATTCTCTTATGCAAACTGTCCCGGATTCGCGAAGCTTATCGCTGAACACGCCTCAGGCGTGGACGTGCGACCTACTCCGCGGCCGACGCCGGGCCAGCCGGAACCTTGCTGCCCGACCCATAGCGCTGGTCGATATAGTCGATCACCATCGCCTGGAATTCCGTCGAAATGTTCGGACCGCGCAAGGTGCGGAACTTCTTGCCGTCGACGAACACGGGGGCTGCCGGAGTCTCGCCGGTGCCGGGCAAGGAAATGCCGATGTCGGCATGTTTGGATTCGCCGGGACCGTTGACGATGCAGCCCATGATCGCGACGTTGAGGGATTCGACACCCGGATAGCGCGTCTTCCAGTTCGGCATCTCGTCGCGGATGAAATCCTGGATGCTGCGTGCCAGTTCCTGGAACGTGGTCGAAGTGGTGCGGCCGCAGCCGGGGCACGCCGCTACCAGCGGCACGAAGGTGCGAAAGCCCATGGTCTGCAGCAGTTCCTGCGCGACCTGGACTTCCAGCGTGCGATCGCCGCCGGGCTCCGGCGTCAGCGAAATCCGCACGGTGTCGCCGATGCCCTGCTGCAGCAGGATGCCGAGCGCAGCCGACGAGGCCACGATGCCCTTGGATCCCATGCCGGCCTCGGTGAGGCCGAGATGGATGGCGTAATCCGAACGTTCGGCCAGCGTCTGGTAGACCGCGATCAGGTCCTGCACCGCGGAGACTTTTGCGGACAGAATCATCTTGTTCTTGGGCATGCCGAGTTCTTGCGCGCGCGCGGCCGACAATAACGCCGACTGCACCATCGCCTCACGGGTCACCGCGCGGACATCCTTCGGTGATGCGAGCAGCGCGTTTTCGTCCATCAGCTTGGTCAGCAGTTCCTGATCCAGCGAACCCCAATTGGCGCCGATCCGCACCGGCTTATTGTTCTTGTTGGCGATCTCGATGATGTCGGCGAATTGCGTATCGCGCTTGTTCTTGAAGCCGACGTTGCCCGGATTGATGCGGTATTTGTCGAGCGCTTCGGCGCAGGCCGGATAATCCGCCAGCAGCTTGTGGCCGATGTAATGGAAATCGCCGATCAAGGGCGTGGTGATGCCGTGCTTGCGCAGGCCATCGCGGATATGCGGCACGGCGGCGGCGGCTTCTTCACGATCGACCGTGATGCGCACCAGTTCGGAGCCAGCGCGCGCCAGCGCCGCCACCTGGGCGATGGTGCCCTCGATATCGGCGGTGTCGGTATTGGTCATCGACTGCACCACGATCGGCGCACTGCCACCGACGGCGATGTTGCCGACCATGACCTGGGTGGTTTGATGCCGGGCGCAGGGGCCGGCGACGTCGTCCAACGGGGGTTTTTCGGGCTTGTTCATGGGGTCTCAAATATCAGGTTTCTGTGACATTCAGCAATGGATCAGTGGGAACCGGGACCACCGGGCTCGGCCGATTAACCAGATAAAGCCCTGCAATCACCAGCAGAGCCGCCGCCCCGAACACCGGGGTCAGTGTGTCGTGCATGATGAAATAGCTAGCCACCACGCCAAACAAAGGGGTGATGAAGGTAAAAGCCGACAATTTGCTGGCGGAATAGGTTTTGACCAGCGTAAACCACAACAGAAAGGTCAATCCGACCACCCAGATCGCCTGATAGGCCATCAGCGACAGCGCCAGCGGCCCGGGAACCCGAGTTAGGGTTTCGCCGGAAATCCAGGCAGCAAACGCCAGAATCGGGACGGACACGGCCACCTGGTATCCCAGCGCCTTTTCCGGCGGGGCCTGCAGCAGGCGGGTGGCCTTTACCAGCAACGTGGTCGCCGCCCACAACGCGCCGCCGACGACGATCAAAAGGTCGCCGAGCAGCACGCTGGCATCAACATCAGCCTGGGGAACCCCGATCGCCAGCGCCACGCCCGCGAAGCTCAAAGCCAGCCCGCCCCATTGCAATGCACTCAGCCGTTCGCCGAGAAACTGATAGGAACCCAGCGCCACAAAAAACGGCGCGGTATAGAGAAACACCACCGCGCGCGACGCGGACGTCAATAACAGGCCGCGAAAGATCGAAACGAATTCAAGCCCGAACAAGAGGCCCGCAAACAGGCCGGCGCCCAGCGTGCCGTCGGCAACGAAGATTTTCACGCCTCGCAGCCGCGCGATCAGCAGCAACACAAGCAGCGCCCCCGCGGAGCGGATCGTGGCCTGCAGCATCGGCGGAATGTCGGGCAGCGCCAGTTTCACCGCGATCTGATTAAAACCCCAGCTCAGGCACAGCATCAGCATCAATGCGACGGCGCCCGGGCTGAGCGGACGCCCGGCCGAATTTATCGGCAACTCATTTGATGACATCGATCCCCGTACCCGGCTTGTCGCCGTGTTGTTATCCGGCGGCCTGACAATGCGTGCAAACGCCGGTGATCTCGACGACCGACAATTTCGGCACAAAGCCGGTCGCGCGCGCCGCGGCGTTCAGGCTCTGCGCCACCGGCGCTGCCGGAATCTCGCCGACCGAGCCGCAGCGCTCGCAGATCAGAAACGCCACCATGGCGGCTGCATCATGGTCGTGTGCGCAGGCGAGATACGCGTTGCGGCTTTCGATGCGATGAACGAGACCATTTTCCATCAGGAAATCGAGCGCGCGATAGACCGTGATCGGCGCCGGCCGCGGCATCGATTTCGCGAGTTCATCGATCACCTCATAGGCGCCGAGCGGACGATGGCTGGACAACAGCGCCTGCAGCACCTGGCGGCGGATCGGGGTGAATTTCTGCGCCCGCCGCGCGCAAACCCCCTCGGCATGTTGCAGTGCGTCCGCGGCGCAGCGGTCGTGATCATGGTCGGGTGCGGGAAATGCCGGTTTGGTCAGGGTCATTTGCGGCCGTCTGTAGCATTTTGACCGGCAATTCCCAATGCCGCCGGGGGGTTTCGGTGTCCCACCCGACCAAGCCATGTGCTGTCAGCGGGGCAGCCTTCCTAAAAGTTGCCATGTTATATTCATAAGCTAGCTTATTATATCAAAAGCTTATGAGGCCACGGCCTATGGAGACGACGCGGATGCCCCGCGGTTCGGTGGATATGAACTTCCTGTTCACGCTTGGCGAATTGCAGCGGCTGGTGCGGCTTTATGCCGACAAGCAGGCCGCGCGCTACGGCATTACCCGCGCGCAATGGGCGGTACTGGCCAAGGTGGAACGCACCGAGGGGCTGAAGCAGTCGGAACTCGCCGAACAGATGGAAATGCAGCCGATTACCCTGACGCGGCTGATCGACCGTCTCTGCGACGCCGGCTGGATCGAGCGCCGCGGCGACGAAACCGACCGCCGCGTCAACCGGCTCTATCTGCGCAAGGCCGCGCGCCCGCTGCTCGGCAAGTTGAGCGGGTTGCGTTCGGAACTGACGGCCACCGCGCTCGAGGGCATCAATCCGGCCGACGCCCACCGCCTGCTCACCCAGCTGGAAGCGATCAAGGAAAACGTGCGCAACGCGATCCAGAACCCGGCCGGTGAGCCGCCAAGGAAGGAGCAGCGTTATGGCTGATCCGATCCTCAAGTTCCCGCCCGAGCAGAAGGGCAATCCGCCGGCGAAGCCGAGGGTGAAAATTGCCGCCGAACCGCGCCGCCGGTTGATGGCCGGGATGCGGCGTTACCGTCGCGTGCTTCTGCTGGTGGTGCTGCCGCTGATGGCGCTGATCGCCGGGCTGGTCTTCTATCTCAATGGCGGCCGCTACGTCACCACCGACGACGCCTATGTCGGCGCCCAAAAGGTTCTGATCACGCCCGACATTTCCGGCAAGATCGAAAAGGTCGTGGTTCGCGAAGGCCAGCAGGTCAACGAAGGCGACGTGCTGTTCGAGATCGACCCGGTGCCGTTTCAACTCGCCGAGCGGCAGGCCAAGGCCACGCTCGACCAGGCCCAGACGACCTATGACAACCTGGCGGCAAACATCAAGATCTACGGCCAGATGCAGGACCTTGCGCAGCAGGGCGTCGACCTGAAACAGCGCGACGTCGATCGCAAGGCGACGCTGGCCAAGAGCAATTTCGGCTCGCAGCTCGATCTCGACAATGCGGGAACAGCCCTGGTCACCGCGAGCGCGCAGCTGCAATACCTCAAGCAGCAGCTTTCCAACGCGAAAACCCAGTTGCTCGGCAACCCCGATTTGCCGCTCGACCAATTTCCGCCCTATGCTCTGGCCAAGGCCGCGCTCGCGCAGGCCGAGCGCAATCTCGACCACACCGTGATGCGCGCGCCGATAAACGGCGTTGCGACCCAGGTCGACCAGATCCAGCTCGGCCGCTTCGTCGTCGCCGGCACGCCGGTATTCTCCATCATCGACACCGCCAAGCCCTGGGTCGACGCCAACCCGAAGGAATCGGACTTCACCTACGTGGCGGTAGGGCAACCAGTCACCATCGACGTCGATGCCTTCCCGGACCATGCCTTCAAGGGCACTGTCGGCTCATTGAGTCCCGGTACCGGGGCGCAGTTCGCCATCCTGCCGCCGCAGAACGCCACCGGGAATTTCGTCAAGGTGGTCCAGCGCGTGCCGGTGCGGATCTATTTCGACAGCAACGACAGGTATGTGCAGAAGCTGAAAGCCGGCATGAGCGCCTATACCACGATCGACACCGGCCATCGCCGTTCGCTTGCGGCCCTGCTCGGCTTCTCGCCGGCGGTGGCGAACCAGGACTGATCGAACATGGCGACGACGGCAGCAGCACCGATTGCCGTTCCCGGCCTGCGCCGGAACATGGTGACGATTTGCGCCATGACGGCGACTATCATGCAGGCGCTGGACACCACCATCGCCAACGTCGCGCTGCCTTACATGCAGGGCAGCCTGTCGGCCTCGCAAGACCAGATCAACTGGGTGTTGACCTCCTATATCGTCGCCGCCGCGATCATGACCGCGCCGGTGGGCTGGATCGCCAACCGCTTCGGCCGCAAGCGCATCTTCATCCTGTGTTCGGGCGGCTTTACGGTCGCTTCGGTGCTGTGCGGCGTGGCCCAGGACATCAACCAGATGGTGCTGTTCCGCCTGATGCAGGGCATGTTCGGCGCCGCCCTGGTGCCGCTGTCGCAGGCGGTGATGCTGGATTCCTACGCGCTGCATGAGCGCGCCAAGGCAATGTCGATCTGGGGCATGGGCGTGATGATGGGGCCCATCATGGGGCCTTCGCTCGGCGCCTGGCTCACGGAAACCTATTCCTGGCACTGGGTGTTCTTCGTCAACCTGCCATTCGGCATTTTCACGGTGCTCGGCCTGCTGGTCTTCATGGACGAGACCAAAAAGAATCTCGAACTGCGCTTCGACTGGTTCGGATTCTCCGCGCTCGCGGTCGGCATCGGCGCCTTGCAGATCGCACTTGATCGCGGCGAACAGCTCGGCTGGTTTGAATCGAACGAGATTATCGCCGAATTGATCGTCTCGATCGTCGGTTTCTATTATTTCTTTGCCCATTCGCTTACGACCGCGAAGCCGTTCATCCAGTTTGCGATCTTCAAGGACCGGAATTTTGTCGGCGGCTGCGTGTTCATGGCGGTGATGGGGCTGGTGCTGTTCTCGACCATGGCGGTGTCGTCGCCGTTCTTGCAGAACGTGATCGGCTATCCGATCATCACCGCGGGCCTGCTGCTGGCGACACGCGGCTGCGGCACCTTTGTCGCGATGATGCTGGTCGGCCGGATGATGCGGTATATCGAGGCGCGCACATTGATCGTCAGCGGCCTCAGCCTGACCTGCCTGTCGCTGTTCTACATGACCGGGTGGACCGATCAGACCGACGTGCCGTCGATCGTCGTCGTCAGTATCTTGCAAGGCTTCGGGTTCGGGCTCGTGTTCGTGCCGCTGAGCACGGTGGCGTTCCTGACGCTGCCCAACCATTTGCGCACCGACGGCACCTCGATGCTGACCCTGATGCGTAATGTCGCCAGCTCGATCGGAATCTCAGTTGTCATCGCGGAACTGACGGAAGGAGGACGACGGGTTTACGCGGTGTTGTCCGAGCACATCAATCCGTTCAACCATGCGCTGCAGATGCCTGACGTGCGCAGCATGATAGACCTCAACAGCGATGCCGGACGCGCCATGGCGGATGTGATGGTCGGCCTGCAGGCGCAGATCATCGCTTTCTCGCAAGATTACCAGATGGTGATGATCTTCACGCTGTGTGCAATCCCGCTCGCGATCATGATCGGCTCGACCAAGGTCGCACTACGCAAGCAGTCGCTGGCGCCCGAGCATGCGGTGATCGAGTAACGGGGCGCTTCCCTGTCATACGCGGACCCGCGTATCCATCAATCTTCACAACAAGCATTCTTCGAAACAGATGGATGGCCGGGTCAAGCCCGGCCATGACAGGAACCTCACACGTCGAAAAACACGGTCTCGTTGTCACCCTGCAGATGAATGTCGAGACAATAGACCGCGTTGCCGCTGCCCGGTTTGCGTCTGGCGATCAGGGTGTCGCGGCGATCTGACGGCACCAGCGCCAGGATGGGGTCGGCGACGTTCGCCGCCTCGCCGTCGAGATAGATCCGCGTGTAGAGCTGCAGCAACATGCCGCGCGCAAAAATCGCCAGCAAAAGATGCGGCGCCTGCGGCTTGCCGTCAGGATCGGGCACCTGGCCCGGCCGGATGGTATCGAACACATATCCGCCGTTCGGATCGGTGCCGCAGCGGCCGAAACCCCGGAACGTCGAATTCGGCAGCGCGCGTTTGTCCTGCGGATCGGCAAAGCGGCCCTGCGCGTCGGCCTGCCAGATCTCCAGCATGCAATCCGGCACCGGCTGGCCATCGCCGTCGAACACCCGGCCTTCCACCCGGATGCGCTCGCCCGAGGCGTCCGGGGTGACGAGGTTGTTGGTGAAGGCGTCGTTCCAGTCATAGGCGCCGTTCGGCGTCAGTCCATATTTGAAAAACGGACCGACGGTCTGCGACGGCGTGATGCCCTTGATATCGGCGTCCGGCACTATTTCGTCTCCATCGGCGTGGCGCCGCGACCGCGCAGCACAATGTTGAAGCGGTAGCACAGCGCCCATTCCGGCTGGGTGTTTTCCAGATCGAAGGATGAGACCATCCGCATCCGCGCTTTCTCGTCCGGCACCGAATTGAAGATCGGATCGAATTCGAACAAGGGATCGTCGGGGAAATACATCTGCGTCACCAGCCGCGCGATGAAGGCATGGCCGAATACCGAGAAGTGGATATGGGCCGGGCGCCAGGCGTTGTGATGGTTGCCCCAGGGATAGGCGCCGGGCTTAACGGTGACGAACCTGTAATAGCCCTCGGCATCGGTTTGCGCACGGCCCGCCCCGGTAAAATTGGGATCGAGCGGCGCCGGATGCTGATCGACCACGTGGATATAGCGGCCGCAGGCATTGGCCTGCCAGATCTCGACCAGCGTGTTCGGGACGCCGCGGCCGTCTTCGTCCCGCACATGGCCATGGACGATGATGCGCTCGCCGAGCGGCTCGCCGGTGTGCTGGATGGTGAGGTCGGCATCGTTCTCGCGCACCGTCTCGTGGCCATAGACCGGCCCGGTCAGTTCCGACAGCGTATGGCGCATGATGATCAGCGGCCTCTGCGGCGAGCGCTTGATCGTGCTGCGGTAGGCCGGCGACAGACGCGCCGGATGCGCGGCGTTGCTGGCAATGGGATAATTGAGGGTCATGCGGACTCCAGCCTTCTGCCTCATGATGAGGAGGCGCCGCTTCAGCGCCGTCTCGAACCATGAAATTTGCCGCCATCCTTCAAGACGCGGCCAAGAGGCCGCTGCTCAGGATGAGGATCGGATCTAGTTCACCTTCTCGATCGCCATCGCGACGCCCTGGCCGACGCCGACGCACATGGTAGCGAGCGCGCGCTTGCCGCCGCGCTTCTCCATGCCGTGCACCGCGGTCATGGCGAGGCGCGCCCCGCTCATGCCGAGCGGATGGCCGAGCGCGATGGCGCCACCATGCGGGTTGACGAAGTCGGCATCGTCCTTGACGCCCAGTTGGCGCAGGCAGGCTATGCCCTGACTGGCGAAGGCTTCATTGAGCTCGATCAAATCGAAATCGCTGATCTTGAGTCCCAGCCGTTCCATCAGCTTGCGCGTCGCCGGCACCGGGCCGATCCCCATGATGCGCGGCGGCACCGCGGCCGAGGCCAGTCCCAGGATCCGCGCCCGCGGCGTCAGCCCGTGCTTCTTCACCGCGGCCTCGGAGGCCAGAATCATCGCCGCGGCGCCATCATTGATTCCCGACGCATTGCCGGCCGTCACGGTGCCGGGGTTGCGCACGATCGGCTTCAGTTTTGCCAGGCCTTCGAGCGTGGTTTCGGGACGCGGATGCTCGTCCTTGTCGACCGTGATGGGTCCGGCCTTGCCGCCGGGCACCGAGATCGGGGTGATTTCCTCGGCGAAATAGCCCGATGCGATCGCTTTCCCGGCGCGCTGCTGCGAGCGGATCGCGAACGCGTCCTGATCGGCGCGCGACACCTGGAACTCCTCGGCGACGTTCTCGCCGGTTTCCGGCATGGCGTCGACGCCGTATTGCGCCTTCATCAGGGGATTGATGAAGCGCCAGCCGATGGTGGTGTCGTAGAGATCGGCCGAGCGCGAAAACGCTTCGGGCGCCTTGCCCATCACGAACGGCGCGCGCGTCATCGATTCAACGCCGCCGGCGACGGCAAGGTCGATCTCGCCGGCGCGGATCGCGCGTCCCGCGGCACCGACGGCATCGAGGCCGGAAGCGCAGAGCCGATTGAGCGTCAGGCCTGGGATCGACTCCGGCAATCCCGCCAACAGCAGCGCCATGCGCGCCACGTTGCGGTTATCCTCGCCGGCCTGGTTGGCGCAGCCGAAATAGACCTCATCGACCGCGGCCCAGTCGAGCTTGGGGTTGCGCGCCATCAGCGCCTTGATCGGGGCCGCCGCCAGGTCGTCGGCGCGGACCTTGGCCAGCGAGCCGCCGAAGCGCCCAATCGGGGTTCGTACGGCGTCGCACACAAACACATCACCCATCGAATCTCTCCCTGAGAATGCCGTCACCCGCGCCTCAACGCCGGAATTGATGGCGAGTTTTAGGAGCGCCTTCGCGGCAGGTCAATTCCCGCTCTATCGCCCCTCTCCCGCTTGCGGGGGAGGTGCAGCCGAGAACGTGGAAAACCTGCAATGCGGCGGCAAACCGATAGGATCGCGGGCCAAAATTTTGTAGTTTGCGCGGCGATGACGATCCAGCAATCCTTTCCCCCACCATCAGAGGCTCAGCACGCCGCCGAGACGGCGGCGCGGGTCACGCCGATGATGGAACAATACCTGGAAATAAAGGCCGCCAATCCCGGCCTGTTGCTGTTCTACCGGATGGGGGACTTCTACGAGTTGTTCTTCGAGGACGCCGAGATCGCCTCGCGCGCCCTCGGCATCATGCTCACCAAGCGCGGCAAGCATCAGGGCGTCGACATCCCGATGTGCGGCGTGCCGGTGGAACGCTCCGACGACTATCTGCATCGCCTGATCGCCTCAGGTCACCGCGTCGCGGTATGCGAGCAGATGGAAGTCCCCGCCGCGGCGCGGGCACGCGGCAACAAAAGCGTGGTTCGCCGCGACGTGGTGCGGCTGGTGACGCCGGGCACGCTCACCGAAGACACGCTGCTGGATGCGAAGACCAACAATTACCTGCTTGCGATCGCACGCGCGCGTGGCTCGTCGGGCGGCGATCGCATCGGGCTTTCCTGGATCGACATTTCCACCTCCGAATTCATCGTCACCGAATGCTCGACCGGCGAGTTGGCGGCCACGCTGTCGCGGATCAATCCCAACGAAGTGATCGTCACCGACGCGTTGTATGGCGACGCCGATCTGGGACCGCTGTTGCGCGAGTTGCCGGCGGTGACGCCGCTGACCCGCGATTTCTTCGACAGCGCCACCGCCGAACGGCGGCTGTGCGATTATTTCGCGGTCGCCACCATGGACGGCCT
This sequence comes from Bradyrhizobium sp., assembly GCF_004799405.1. Lineage (GTDB taxonomy): Bacteria > Pseudomonadota > Alphaproteobacteria > Rhizobiales > Xanthobacteraceae > Bradyrhizobium. The sequence goes on along the minus strand of NZ_SSMW01000049.1, from coordinate 28,812 downwards.
CAGCGCGATGTCGCGGCTGGAAGCCACCGCTGCCGCCGCCGCCGTGACCTACATCGATCGAACGCAAGTGGGCAAACGCCCGCCGCTGTCGCCGCCTTCGCGCGAGGCCGCCGGCACCACCATGGCGATCGATCCTGCCACCCGCGCCAATCTCGAATTGACGCGCACGCTCGCCGGCGAGCGGCGCGGATCATTGCTCGACGCCATCGATTGCACCGTGACCGCGGCTGGTTCGCGTCTGCTGGCGCAACGGCTGGCGGCACCACTCACCGACAGCACTGCGATTGCGCGGCGGCTTGATGCGATCGCGATCTTCGTTGCGGACACCGCGGCCCGCGACGACATCCGGACCACGCTGCGCGCCGCGCCCGACATGTCGCGCGCGCTGGCGCGATTGTCGGTCGGACGCGGCGGTCCGCGCGATCTTGCAGGATTGCGCGACGGCATCCTCGCCGCCGATTCCGCGCTGGCGCGGCTTGCGCAGCTCGATGATCCGCCGCAGGAAATCGCCGCGGTCATGGAAGCGTTGCGGCGTCCGTCACGGGATCTTGCCCGCGAATTCGAACGCGCGCTGGCGGAACAATTGCCGCTGATGAAGCGCGACGGCGGGTTCGTACGCGAAGGCTATGAGGCAGCACTCGACGAGACCCGCAATCTGCGCGACGCCTCGCGCCTCGTCGTCGCAGCGATGCAGGCGCGCTACGCCGACGATACCGGCGTCAAGGGCCTCAAGATCCGTCACAACAATGTGCTCGGCTATTTCGTCGAGGTGACGGCGCAGCACGGCGACAAACTGATGGCGCCGCCGCTCAACGCGACCTTCATCCATCGCCAGACGCTGGCCGGGCAGATCCGGTTCACCACATCGGAACTCGGCGAGATCGAGGCCAGAATCGCCAATGCCGGCGACCGTGCGCTCGGACTGGAGCTGGAAATCTTCGAGCGGCTCAGCGCCATGGTGCTTGCCGCCAGCGACGATCTGCGCGCGGCGGCGCATGCATTCGCGCTGCTGGACGTTTCGACCGCGCTGGCGAAGCTCGCGGCCGACGATAATTATGTGCGGCCCGAGGTCGACAATTCGCTCAGCTTTGCCATCGAGGGCGGCCGGCATCCGGTGGTCGAGCAGGCGCTCCGGCGCGACGGCCACCCCTTCATCGCCAACGCCTGCGACCTGTCGCCGGTACCCCCTCCCTACCCTCCCCCGCAAGCGGGGGAGGGAGGGGTAGGAGCTGGCCAGATCTGGCTGATCACCGGCCCCAACATGGCGGGCAAATCGACCTTCCTGCGCCAGAACGCGCTGATCGCGCTGATGGCCCAGATCGGCAGCTTCGTGCCGGCGTCGCGGGCGCGGATCGGCATCATCGACCGGCTGTTCTCGCGGGTGGGTGCGGCCGACGACCTGGCGCGCGGACGCTCGACCTTCATGGTCGAGATGGTGGAAACCGCTGTTATCCTCAATCAGGCCGGCGAACGGTCGCTGGTTATCCTCGACGAGATCGGACGGGGTACCGCGACCTTCGACGGCCTGTCGATTGCGTGGGCGGCGATCGAGCATCTGCATGAGGCCAATCGCTGCCGTACGCTGTTCGCCACGCACTATCATGAACTGACCGCGCTCTCGGCCAGGCTGCCGCGGCTGTTCAACGCCACGGTCCGGGTCAAGGAATGGCAGGGCGACGTCGTATTCCTGCACGAAGTGTTGCCGGGCTCGGCCGACCGCTCCTACGGCATCCAGGTGGCGAAGCTTGCGGGGCTGCCTGCGCCGGTGATCGCACGCGCCAAAGCGGTGCTGGCAAAACTCGAGGCGCAAGACCGCGGCCAGACCGCACGCGCGCTGGCTGACGACCTGCCGCTGTTCGCGGTGCCCTCTCGCGCCGCCGCCGAGCCGGCGCCGCCAAGCGAAGCCGAACAGTTGATCGAGGCATTAAAGGCGCTGCACCCCGACGAGATGTCGCCGCGCGACGCGCTGGAGGCGCTCTATGCGTTGAAGGCGAAACTGCCGAAGCGGTAACCGTCAGCGCACAAGCTTCCGCCGCCCGTTCCACCACAGCCCGAGATTCCAGCTCACGCAGGTCATCAGCGCCAGGCTGAGCCCGACCGCTGAACCGAAGCGCAATGCGGCAACATGCAGCACCGCAATCGCGATGCCCAATCCCATCAATCCTCCGGCGCTGTTGGCGATCACCGCGGCGGTCGGCGGTCCGCCAATGCGTGGATGCAAAATCAACATCATGCTGCTGAACACCACTGGAAACAGCGCGATGATGCCGCTGATCTTCGGGCCGACCCAGCCCGACAGGGTAACGACGGTTGCCACCAGCGTGGCAACCAGCAATGCGCGCAACGGGATATCGTACCAGCGGCGCGTGACCAGCGGCATCTTGACGTGACGGAAACGCCGCAGCGTCGGCACGCACACAGCAAAGGCAACGGCATTCGCGAGCAGGCCGCCGGCCAGCGACCAGTGAACGGTCTGCACTGCCAGCGCCAGAACGATCCAGACCGCAGCGGCACCTGCCCAACTGACCAGCGCGCTGCGGCGCTGCGCCAGCAGGACATAAGCCAGCCCGAGAAAGACCGTCACGGCATTGATCGGCAGACTCGCGAGCGCGCCTTCGGCGACGAAGGCCGCATCGTGATCGAGCCCCAGAAACACATAGGAAGGCCCCGCCGAAATCGGCAAGGTCGCGACCAGCGCGCCGATCACCGGCCCCGAACGCTCGGTAATCACGGACGCCGACACCACGAACGCGGCCGTGATCGCCATGCGCAACGCGAGCGTCAGGATGAAGACGAGTTGGGGGGACAAGGCGATTGTCGTCATCCTGAGGTGCCCGCGCGACGCGCGGGCCTCGAAGGATGGGCAATGTCGCCCTCCGAGGCTCGCTTGGCTCGCACCTCAGGGTGACGGCATGGTGGTTAGTGTCACCAAACTCACACCCGCTGCATCGTCACCGAAACCTTGGGGCCGTTCCTGATGGTCTGATAGACCACGCAATAGCGCTCGGTGAGTTTCAGCAGCAGATCGAGCTTGTCCTGCGGCGCCGGTGTGTCGATGTCGAAGCGCAGGCGAATTTCCGCAAAACCGACCGGTGCCTCCTTGTCGACACCGAGCGTGCCGCGGAAATCGAGATCGCCCTCGGCGGTGACGATGCCGCTCTTCAGCGGCACCTCGATGGCGGTCGCCACCGACTTCAAGGTGACGCCGGCACAGGCGACCAGCGCTTCCAGCAACATGTCGCCGGAACACAGTTCAAGCCCGGAACCGCCGGTCGCCGGGTGCAGCCCGGCCACGGCCAAGGCGCGGCCGGTTTCGACCTTGCAGGCGATGCCTTCATTTTCGATCGAGCCCCTGGCTTTCAGCGTGATCATCGCGGCCTTGGGATCGGTCTTGTAGCGATCCTTGATCGGGGCCTGGGTGGCGCGGAGTTCGGCGGCGTCCATCTTCTTCTCTCCGGGAGATGAATACGTGTCGGATGTAGGGGATCGGCGCGCGGATGTCACGGCCGCATCCCCCGCATAAGAAATTCTTTTTATCTCAATAAGTTAAGGAGGCCGACGATGAGAAACTATGCTTTCGCTATCGCCGGCGATGAGAGCGACCTTGCTCAAGGCACGGGCGATGCAAGCATGGACTTGCTGTTATCGCAGAATGTCCCGTGACAGCGTCGGCGCCGTCCGTTATCCGGATGGGGCATGGACAGCATCGTGATGGCAACCCGGCCCGGGACCGACGAGCGTTTCGATACCGCGCGGATCTCCGCCGCGGTCGACGCGCTCGCCGAAAAACATGCCGGCCGCGAAGACGTTTTTCGTTCCGCCACAGCACGATTGCTGAAGGCCGAGATGATCGAAGCCCGCGCGGTCGCGCAAGCCCTGCTGTTGAAAGATCGTCACGGAAGACGCTGCGCCGAACGGCTGTGTTTCGTTCAGGACGAAATCATCCGTATCCTGTACGCTGCGGCCACGCGTCATCTCTATCACTCGCCGATCCCGTCGGGCGCCGAGCGCATGGCCGTCGTCGCCACCGGCGGCTACGGCCGCGGATTGATGGCGCCTGAATCCGACATCGATCTGCTGTTCATCCTGCCCTACAAGCAAACCGCATGGGGCGAGCAGGTCGCCGAGGCCATCCTGTATTGCCTGTGGGACATGGGATTGAAGGTCGGCCACGCCACGCGTTCGGTCGATGAATCGATCCGGCAGGCACGCGGCGACATGACGATCCGCACCGCGATCCTCGAGACCCGATTCCTGACCGGGGACCAGCCACTCTACAACGAGCTGGTCGCGCGGTTCGACCAGGAAGTCGTACAGGGCACCGCGGCCGAATTCGTCACCGCCAAGCTTGCCGAGCGCGAGGAGAGACATCGCCGCGCCGGGCAATCGCGCTATCTGGTTGAACCCAACGTCAAGGACGGCAAAGGCGGCCTGCGCGATTTGCACACGCTGTTCTGGATCGCCAAGTACGTCTATCGCGTGCGCGAGACCGACGAACTGCTGGAACGCGGCGTGTTCGACGCGCAGGAATACCGCACCTTCCGCCGCTGCGCCGATTTCCTGTGGTCGGTCCGCTGCAATATCCATTTCTTCTCGGGCCGCGCCGAAGAGCGGTTGTCGTTTGACATGCAGCGCGAGATCGCGATCCGGCTCGGATATACCTCGCATCCCGGCATGCAGGATGTCGAACGCTTCATGAAGCACTATTTCCTGATCGCCAAGGACGTCGGGGATCTCACCGCGATCCTGTGTGCCAAGCTGGAAGACCAGCAGGCCAAGCCGGCGCCGGTGCTGAGCCGCATGATGGCGCGCTTGCGGCCGAGCCCGAAACAGCGGCGGGTTCCCGACAGCGACGATTTTATCGTCGACAACAACCGTATCAACCTCGCCGCCCCCGACGTCTTCAAGCACGATCCGGTCAACCTGATCCGGATTTTCCGGCTCGCGCAGAAAAACAATCTGGCGTTTCACCCCGACGCCATGCGCACCGTGACGCGGTCGCTCAAGCTCATCAATACGCAACTGCGCGAGAATCCGGAAGCCAACCGGCTGTTCATGGAAATCCTGACCTCGAACGACGCGGAGATCGTGCTGCGGCGCATGAACGAGACCGGCGTGCTCGGTCATTTCATTCGCGCCTTCGGCAAGATCGTGTCGATGATGCAATTCAACATGTACCATCACTACACGGTCGACGAGCACCTGTTGCGCTGCGTCGGCTACCTGCAGGACATCGAACGCGGCGGCAACGAAGAATTCACCGTGACCAGCGACCTGATGCGCAAGATCCGCCCCGAGCACCGCTCGGTGATCTACATCACCACGCTGTTGCACGACATCGCCAAGGGCCGGCTGGAAGACCATTCGATTGCGGGGGCAAAAGTGGCGCGGCGGCTGTGCCCGCGACTCGGTTTCAACGCCGCCGACACCGAGACCATCGCGTGGCTGATCGAACAGCATCTGACGATGTCGACGGTGGCGCAGTCGCGCGATCTGTCGGACCGCAAGACCATCGAGAATTTCGCAGCGGTCGTGCAATCGGTCGAGCAGATGAAGCTGCTGACGATCCTGACCACCGCCGACATCCGGGGCGTCGGTCCCGGCGTCTGGAACGGCTGGAAGGCGCAATTGCTGCGCACGCTGTATTATGAAACCGAGCCGGTGCTGACCGGCGGCTTCTCGGAAGTCAACCGCGCGCAGCGCATCGCGGTGGCGCAGGCGGAATTCCGCGCGGCTTTCACCGAATGGCCGGAGGCGGAGCTCAATGCCTATATCTCGCGGCATTATCCGGCGTATTGGCTCAAGGTCGAACTGCCGCGCAAGATCCGCCATGCGCGTTTCCTGCGTGCCAGCGAACAGGCCGGCCACAAGCTCGCGATCAATGTCGGCTTCGACGAAGCGCGCGGCGTCACGGAACTGACCATCCTGGCGGTGGATCATCCCTGGCTGTTGTCGATCATCGCCGGCGCTTGCGCCTCGGCGGGCGCCAACGTCGTCGATGCGCAGATCTACACCACTACCGACGGACGCGCGCTCGACACCATCGCGATATCGCGGGAATACGACCGCGACGAGGATGAGGGTCGGCGCGCGACACGGATCGGCGAGATGATCGAGGACGTGCTGGAAGGCAAATTGCGCTTGCCCGAAGTGGTGGCGCGGCGCGCCGCCGGACGCGGCAAAGCGCGGCCGTTCGTGGTCGAGCCGGAAGTGACCATCAACAATCAGTGGTCGGACCGCTACACCGTGATCGAAGTGTCGGGCCTCGACCGGCCCGGTCTGTTGTATGAGCTGACCACTTCGATTTCGAAGCTCAACCTCAATATCGCCTCGGCACATGTCGCGACCTTCGGCGAGCGCGCCCGCGACGTATTCTACGTCACCGACCTGCTTGGCGCCCAGATCAACGCGCCGACGCGGCAGGCCGCGATCAAGAGCGCGCTGATCCATCTGCTCGCCAGCGACGAAGCCGTGACCGAGCCCGCGGCTTGACCGGCATCAGGCCGCTCAGGAAACCGGCTAAAGCACCACGCCCTCGTGCTCCAGCAGCCAACGTTTCCGCTCAAGTCCGCCGCCATATTTAACCAACGAGCCGTTGGCCCCGATCAAGCGATGACAGGGCACCACCACGCTGATCGGATTTGAGCCGTTGGCATGCCCAACCGCGCGCATCGCTTTTGGCGCATGTAGTTTCGCCGCCAGCGCGCCATAGCTCATGGTCGTCCCGGCCGGAATCTTCGCCAGCGCGGTCCACACCCTGTGCTGGAATGGCGTGCCAGCGACACGCCATCGGATTGTGCGGAGGCAGTCGAGATCGCCTTTGAAATATCCTTTCAGCGCTGCCTTGATAGCAGCAGGGGCACGCGTGTCTTTCAAACTCACCGCGCCATACTGCAGCCGCAGCAGATCCCTCATGCGCGGCTCATGGTCCTCCCAATCCAGCGCGCGGAGGACGCCATCGCCATCGGTCACCAGCAATGCAGTTCCGATCGGTGTTCGCAGCCGGTCAAGGCCGAACGATGAAGGCTGCTTCGCGCGCATGGATTTGCCTTTGGACATTGTCATTTGGCGAAAGGGGGTGAGCCGTCACACTTTTCACCGCGAGCGTGCTAGCGTCCACCCGAAATCCGGCAACCGGCTTTGGGGAGCGCAACATGATCTGGATCGCCAATCTGCTGGTAGCGCTGGTCGCGGCAATGCACGTTTATTTCCTGATTCTGGAGATGTTCCTGTGGACCAAACCATTGGGACTTAAGACCTTTCGGAATTCGCCCGAGAAGGCCAGCGATTCCGCCGTGCTGGCCGCTAACCAGGGCCTTTACAACGGCTTTCTCGCCGCAGGACTGGTCTGGGGACTGCTCCAGAGCGCCCCTGGTTTCGCGTTCCAGATCAAGGTGTTCTTTTTGCTCTGCGTCGTGGTGGCCGGCATCTACGGCGCTGCGACCGTCAGCCGCAGGATTCTGGTGGTTCAGGCCATGCCCGCCGCAATTGCCCTGATTCTACTCTGGCTGGGGTGAGACCGTTCACCTTTCCATCCACGCTGCCTTGCAATGCCGTATCCGCTCATCCAGTATCGCGCCAGCGATGGCGTCTACCCGGGGTCTCGCCAAGGCCACCGGAAAAGATCATCGGCCCAATCACCCACAGAGGAAGCACAGACATGAGGAACGGCATTTTTCATCTGGTTACCGGTACCGCGGTTGCCATCGCGCTATCGGCGACATCGGCCTACGCGCAGAAAAAATACGACACCGGTGCGACCGACACCGAGATCAAGCTCGGCCAGACCAATCCGTTCAGCGGACCGGCTTCCGCCTATGCCACCATCGGCAAGACGCAGGCTGCCTATATGAAGATGATCAACGACAAGGGCGGCGTGAACGGCCGCAAGATCAATCTGATTCAGTATGATGACGCCTACTCGCCGCCCAAGGCGGTCGAGCAGGTGCGCAAGCTCGTCGAAAGCGACGAAGTGCTGCTCACCTTCCAGCTGCTCGGCACGCCGTCGAACGCGGCCGTGCAGAAATATCTCAACCAGAAGAAGGTCCCGCAACTGTTCGCCGCCACCGGCGCGTCGAAGTTCACCGACCCGAAGAATTTCCCGTGGACGATGGGCTTCAACCCCAACTATTTCGTCGAAGGGCGAATCTACGGCCAGTACATCATCAAGGAATATCCGAATGCCAAGGTCGGAATCCTCTATCAGAACGATGATCTCGGCAAAGACTATCTGAACGGCATCAAGGCCGGCCTTGGCGACAAGGCGGCCAAGATGGTGGTAGCGGAAGCTTCCTACGAAGTCACCGATCCCACCATCGATTCGCAGGTTCTCAAGATCAAGGACTCAGGCGCCGATCTGTTCTTTAGCGCCACGACACCCAAGCAGGCGGCGCAAGCGATCAAGAAGATCGCCGAACTCGACTGGCATCCTGTGCAAATCCTCGACATCAACGCCACCTCGGTCGACGCCGTGATGAAGCCTGCCGGCCTTGAAGCTTCCAAGGGCGTGATCAGCGTCAACTACGGCAAGGATCCACTCGATCCGACCTGGAAGGACGACGCCGGCATGAAGCGATATTTCGAATTCATGGCGAAGTACTATCCCGACGGCAACAAGGATTCGAGCTTCAACGCCTATGGCTACTCGACCTCGCAGCTGATGATCTACGTACTCGAGAAGTGCGGCGACGATCTGACCCGCGAGAACATCATGAAGCAGGCCACCAGCCTGAAGAACGTCGAGCTCGACCTGGCACTGCCCGGAATCCGTGCCAACACCACCCCGGACGACTACCGCGTCAACAAGCAGTTGCAGATGATGAAGTTCAACGGCGAGCGTTGGGAATTGTTCGGCCCGATCCTTGAGGACAAGGGCGCGGCGGGCTAGGAAAGCTGCACCGCGAAAGCTAATCTTGCTCTAGTAGCAAATTCGTCATGGCCGGGACAAAGCCCGGCCGTGACCGCGTCCGGGCTAACGATCGGGTTAAGCCATCTGAAACCCTTTTGTTATCAGCCGTTGTGCGTCGGCCAAAGCATCAGCCTTAATTGTCGCTTAACTGCCCCTTAAACCCCGTTCGCTAATCTGCCGCATTCGGGCGGCGTGAGCGTTTGGGTATGGCGTGGGGACGGAAAAAGGGCGGCGGACGCCGCGAGCCGCAATTCGGGCTCGCCGCATCGCTGGCTGAATTGCGTCTGAGTCCGCAGGATCGCGTCCCGGCCGCCGACGAGCGGCCAAAGAAGTCACCTTCCAGGCGCAAAACCGACGACGGCGACGACGATGCGCCGCGCGAGCGAAAACCGCGGGTAAATCGGGCGAGCGGCAAGCGCAAATCCAGGGCGCGCTCGCGCGCAGGTCTGTATCGCCTGTTCTATTGGGGCGCCGTGCTCGGCCTCTGGGCTGCCATCGCGCTGGTTGGCGTCGTCGCCTGGGTGGGCGCGCACCTGCCGGCGATCCAGGCGCTTGAAATCCCGAAACGGCCGCCGACGATCCAGATCGCCGGCGTCGACGGCAGCGTGCTGGCGACGCGTGGCGAAATGGCCGGCGCCAATGTCTCCCTGAAAGACCTGCCGCCTTATCTGCCTAACGCCTTCATCGCGATCGAAGACCGCCGGTTCTATTCGCATCACGGCATCGATCCCCTGGGCATCGCGCGCGCCGCGGTGGCCAATATCCTGCATCGCGGCGTTTCACAGGGCGGCTCGACGCTGACCCAGCAGCTCGCCAAGAACCTGTTTCTGACCCAGGAACGTACGCTGCAACGCAAATTGCAGGAAGTCGAACTCGCGCTGTGGCTGGAGCGCAAGCATTCCAAAGCCGAGATTCTGGAGCTCTACCTCAACCGGGTTTATTTCGGCTCAGGCGCCTACGGCGTCGAGGCGGCGGCGCAACGCTATTTCGGCAAGTCCGCCAGGAATGTCACGATCGCCGAGGCCGCGATGCTCGCAGGGCTGGTGAAATCGCCGACCCGGCTGGCACCGAACCGCAATCCGGAGGGCGCCGAGAAACGCGCGCAAACCGTGCTGGCGGCGATGGCGGACGCCAAATTCATCACCGAGGCGCAGGCTCAAGCCTCGATCGGGCATCCCTCCTACAACGTCAAGGCGGTCGGCGCCGGCACCATCAACTATGTGGCGGACTGGATCGGCGAAGTGCTGGATGATCTCGTCGGCCCGATCGATCAGAACATTGTGGTCGAAACCTCGATCGATCCGAAATTGCAGAGCATTGCTGAAACCACGGTGATCGACGAACTAGCGGCCAAAAGCGTGAAGTTCAATGTTAGCCAGGGCGCGCTGGTGGCGATGACGCCCGATGGCGCGGTGCGGGCCATGGTCGGCGGGCGCAACTATGCCGAAAGCCAGTTCAATCGTGCGGTGACGGCCAAGCGCCAGCCGGGGTCGGCGTTCAAGCCCTTCGTGTATCTCACTGCTATCGAAGCCGGTCTCACCCCGGAGACGATCCGGCAGGATGCGCCGCTCGACGTCAAGGGCTGGAAGCCCGAGAACTACGGCCATGAATATTTCGGCGCGGTGACGCTGACGCAAGCGCTGGCGATGTCGCTCAACACCGTCGCAGTGCGGCTCGGCCTCGAAGTTGGCGCCAAGAACGTGATACGGACCGCGCACCGGCTCGGTATTTCGTCGAAGCTGGAAGCCAACGCCTCGATCGCACTCGGCACCTCGGAAGTCACCCTGACCGAACTGGTCGGCGCCTATGCCCCGTTCGCCAATGGCGGCCAGGGTGTCGCCCCGCATGTCGTGACCAGGATCCGCACCGCCGACGGCAAGGTGTTGTATGAGCGGCCTGCCGACCAGCTTGGCCAGGTGATCGATCCGCGCAATGTCGCGGCCATGAACACCATGATGCAGGAGACCTTGCTCAGCGGCACCGCGCGCAAGGCGGAGATTCCGGGCTGGATGGCCGCCGGCAAGACCGGCACCAGCCAGGATTTCCGCGATGCCTGGTTCATCGGCTACACCGCCAATCTCGTGACCGGAGTCTGGCTCGGCAATGACGACAATTCGCCGACCAGGAAGGCCACCGGCGGCGGCCTGCCGGTGGAGGTCTGGACCCGCTTTATGAAGGCCGCCCATCAGGGCGTCCCGGTCGTGGCATTGCCGGGCTCGCAAGGCGGCGGCCTGTTCTCGAACTTCGCGCAAGCTACTTCGCAAATCAGCGCGCCCACAGGCGCTCCGTTACCTGCCGGCGGGGCTGTGCGACCGGCGCCGACGCGCGCGTCGGTACGCCCCGAGGCGGCGAGTGGCCTGGACGGCTGGCTGATGGATCGGCTGTTCGGACGATAACCAGCGCGACGGCTTGGCGATGACTGCCAACGAGATCGTGGCAGTTCGCGGTTACGCCGGGCTGACAACCCGATGGCGACCGCTTTCCGCTAGTCCCTGATACCGTAGCGATGCAGGTCGTTGCCGTGGGTATCGAGCCAGCTCTTGGCGCGCTCGACATGACCGCAGGTTTTGGCGACGACCCGCCAGAACCGCGCCGAATGATTCATCTCGACCAGATGCGCGACCTCGTGGGCGGCGAGATAATCCAGCACATAGGGCGGCGCCAGAATCAGCCGCCACGAGAACGACAGGGAGCCCGCGGAGGTGCAGGAGCCCCACCGGCTCGACTGATCGCGGATCGAGAGCCGCTTCACTCTGACGCCCAGCGCCGCCGCGCAGGTTTGCACGGCGTCTTGCAGATCCGCGCGCACCTCACGCTTGAGATAATCGTGGATCCGCCGTTCGATATGCTCGACTCCTCCGGCCACGCAGAGAATCCGTTCGCCGCTATCGCGCATTTCGGTCCACACCGTGCCGCGCACGCCGGGGCGATGCACGATTCGATGCGAGACGCCGCGCAACGGCACGACTGTGCCGGGATGAAACGGCGCCGCCTTCGGCAGCCGGCCGAGACGCGCGGCGATCCAGCCGCCATGACGCTGCGCAAAGTCCCTGGCCTCGGCGAGCGTGCCGCGCGGCGGCATGGTCAGGATCGCTTCGCGGTCGCTTAGATGAATGCGCAAGGTGTAGCGCCGCGCCCGCCGATGTCGGCGCAGCCGAACCGAATAGATTTGCGAGCCGTGCTTGACCAGAAGTCTGGAAGGCTCGGCAGGCCGCCGGTAAAGAAGGGCGCGAGTGGCCATATCTGCAAGTCCGGGGATCAGGAGTTCGCCCGGATTCTGCCATATCCGCCGCCAGTGAAATCGCTCGGCGCAAAAACAAATCATTTGCCCAATATACAGGGGGTCGCCGCCCATCCACCCCTACAGGAAGGGGTTAGACCGGAAAATTTCGGCTCAACAGGCCTGTCAGACGCGCATTCAAGGATTGAGGTTGGACTCATTCCTTGGCGAGACTCTTAAAACGGGTTTCTTTGGGCCAATTCAGGAGGTTACTGACCCCACCGAATCACACCAACGCGTTTCACCGCGCAAAACCGCGCGTTATTCCGCCGCCGCAGCCAAAGAAGGCTTCGCGCTGGCCGCAGACATCATGAAATCGGAGATCCGTGGCACGATTTCCGACTTGAAACGGGAGCCGTTGAACACGCCGTAGTGTCCGACACCTTTTTGAACGTAATGCACGCGACGATCCCGAGGGATCGAACTGCACAGCGCGTGCGTCGCCTCAGTCTGCCCGAGGCCGGAAATGTCGTCGTTCTCGCCTTCCACCGTCATCAGCGCCACGCGCGAGATCTTCGACGGGTCGACCGGCTTGCCGCGATGGGTCATCTCGCCCTTGGGCAGCGCGTGCCTGACGAACACGGTGTCGACCGTCTGCAGATAATACTCGGCCGTCAGATCCATCACCGCGAGATATTCGTCGTAAAAATCGCGATGCTTGTCGACCAGGTCGCCGTCGCCCTTCACCAGATCCTTGAACAGGTTCTTGTGCGCGTCCATGTGGCGATCGAGATTCATGGTGATGAATCCGTTGAGCTGCAGGAAGCCCGGATAGACGTCGCGCATCACCCCGGGATGCGGAAACGGCACCTTGGTGATGACGTTGCTGCGAAACCACTCGATGCCGCGCTCGGCGGCGAGGTTGTTGACGGCGGTCGGATTGCGGCGGGTATCGATCGGGCCGCCCATCAGCGTCATCGAGATCGGAACGAAGGGATCGCGTTCGGCTTCCATGATGGATACCGCCGCCACCACCGGCACCGAAGGCTGACACACCGCAATGATGTGCATGTTGCCGCCGAGCACATGCAGCATCTCGATGACGTAATCGACATAGTCCTCGAGATCGAAGCGACCCTCGGTCACCGGAACCATCCGCGCGTCCGACCAATCGGTAATGTAGACTTCATGCGTCGGCAGGAAAGCTTCGACCGTGCCGCGCAACAGCGTCGCGTAGTGACCGGACATCGGCGCCACGATCAGCACCCGCGGCTGGGGACTGCGCAATGGCCGCGTCAGCCTGCGCTCGAAATACAGCAAGCGGCAGAACGGCTTTTCCCACACGGTGCGGATTTCGATCGGCGTGCGCACGCCGCTGACTTCGGTATCCTGAATACCCCAGTCCGGCTTGCCATAGCGCCGCGTGGTGCGCTCGAACACTTCGCAGCCGGCGGCGATCGATTTGCCGAGTTCGGTATACGACCACGGATTGAGCGGATTTTGAAACAGGATTTTGGCCGCATCGGTGACCGCGCGCGCCGGATTGAGCGACGCCTGCGCCATCTCGTAAATCCAGTACATCGGCGTGGTCAGCGCTGGACTGCCTTCGGCCACCAGTGGCGGCGCCTGGCCAAATTCACCAATCGGCATGTGCTCTCTCAAACCCCTGTTTTGCGCCGCAGCATAGTGACCGCTGGGCAATAAAGCGTCAATGCGCAGTTGAAGCGATGTGCACGGTTAATAGCCGCAAAAACCGTGAAATGCCTTGAAAACTGCAGCTATTCGCCGCCTCCGATCAACGAACCGTGCCGCCGCGCGCTGCGCAAAAGCGCAAGGAATATCGCGAATGACGCAATAAACAGCACGGCATTGATGGCCAGCGCCGACACCATCAGGTCGGTCCGAAACACGTGGTCGATCAACAGCGCGCGCATGCCCTCGAACACATAGGTGGGCGGCAGCGTCCACGCAACGTACTGCAGCCAGTGCGGCAGCACCGTCACCGGATAGTAGATGCAGGCCAGCGGCATCAGGCCGAACATCAGCGTCCAGACGATGCTTTCCGCACCGAGCCCGTTGCGCAGCACCAGCCCCGACACGAAAATGCCAACCGACCAGCTGGTGAAAATCAGGTTGCAGAAGAAGGCGATCAGCGGCAACCCGATGCTGTACAGGTTGAAGTGAAAGAAGGCGATCGCCAACAGCGTCATCGGAATCACGCCGATCGCAAGCCGGATCAGGCTCATGATCATCAGCGAGATCAGGAACTCGATCGGCTTTAACGGGCTCATCATCAGGTTGCCGAGATTGCGCGCCCACATCTCCTCGAGAAACGAGATCGAGAAGCCGAGCTGCCCGCGAAACAGGATGTCCCACAGGATCACGGCGCCGACCAGGGTGCCGCCGGCGCGGGCGAAAAAGCCGGCATTCTGCGAGATGTAGCTCTGCAGGAACCCCCAGGTGACGATCTGCAGCGCGGGCCAGTACAGCAATTCCAGCAGCCGCGGCCATGACGAGATCAGGAGGTACCAGTAGCGCAGGATCATCGCGCCGATGCGGTGAGGCGCGATGCCACCGGCCATCACGAGGTTGCTCACGACGCACCTTCCTGGACGCGGCCGCGCGCGACGTCGAGAAACACTTCCTCCAGCGTCGCCCGGTTGTAGCGGGCCATGATCTTGTCCGGGCTGTCATCGTCCTCGATGCGGCCGCGTTTCATGATGATGACGCGGTCGCACAACCGTTCCACCTCGAGCATGTTATGCGACGCCAAAAGGATGGTCGCGCCATGCGTCCTGCGATAGGTCTCAAGATGCTGCCTGATCCAGTCGGCGGTATCGGGATCGAGCGATGCGGTGGGTTCGTCCAGCAGCAAAAGCTCGGGCTGGTTGATCAGCGCCTTCGCCAGCGCCACGCGGGTCTTCTGCCCGGCGGAGAGCTTGCCGTTGGCGCGATCGAGGAAGTCGCCGAGGTCGAGATCGGCGACGAGTTGTTCGATGCGCGCGCGCAGATCCGCCACCGCATAGAGCCGGCCGAAGATCGAGAGATTCTGCCGCACCGTGAGCCGCATCGGCATGTCGACATAGGGACTTTCGAAATTCATCCGGCCCAGCACCTCGGCAC
Organism: Bradyrhizobium sp.; assembly: GCF_004799405.1. GTDB lineage: Bacteria > Pseudomonadota > Alphaproteobacteria > Rhizobiales > Xanthobacteraceae > Bradyrhizobium. Next base: position 13,561 of record NZ_SSMW01000049.1, on the reverse strand, counting down.
TTTGCTCGGGCATCGGATAACCCAGCACATGGATGCGCCCCGAGGTCGGAAGCACCAGCCCCATGATCATGGCAATCGTCGTGGTCTTGCCGGCGCCGTTGCCGCCGAGCAAGCCGGTAATGCTGCCGCGCGCAATGCCAAACGAGACATCGTCGACCGCGCGGGTGGTCTTGTACAGCTTGACGAGGTGCGCGACCTCGATCGCCGGACCGGCCGCAGGCAGGCTTGTCAGACCTGGCGATATCAGGCCTGGCGATATCGGATCGTTCATCATCATGCGGGCCGTTCATTGGGCCATCGCGGCCACAAGCGCAAGGCTTAGAACCGCAAGCGGACTGGCGAATTTGTGGTCGGGGCGTTGCGCCGCTAAGCTCCCGCCATGACCGAAATTGCCGTTCCCGATTTTCGCCATCCGCGCCGCTATGTCCGCCTGGATACGATTTTGCGGCTGCGCTGGCTGGCGGTGCTCGGCCAGCTCGCCGCCATTTTTATCGTGGTGCAGGGACTCGAGTTCGATGTACCGATCGTTCCCTGCGTGACCATTATCAGCCTGTCGGCGCTGCTCAATCTGGTGCTGCAAATCGCCTTCAACCCGATGCAGCGGCTGGAACCGGCCTATGCCGCGGCGTTGCTGGCCTTGAACATTGCGGAACTTGCGGGCCTTTTGTTCTTCACCGGCGGCCTGGAAAATCCGTTTTCGTTTCTGTTTTTGGCCCCCGTCCTGATCTCCGCCACCGCGTTGCCGATCCGGCTGACGATCGCGCTCGGCATGCTGGCGGTCGCCTGCGCCTCGGTGCTGGTTTTCTTCCACCTGCCGCTGCCGTGGGATGGCGATGAGCCGCTGGAACTGCCGACGATCTATTTGTTCGGCGTCTGGCTCTCGATCGCGGTCGCGATCGGCGTCACCAGCCTGTACGCATTCCAGGTCACCGAGGAATCCCGCAAACTCTCCGACGCGCTGGCGGCCACCGAACTGGTGCTGGCCCGCGAACAACACCTGACGCAACTCGACGGCCTTGCCGCCGCCGCCGCCCATGAACTCGGCACCCCGCTCTCGACCATCTTCCTGATTTCGCGCGAACTGGAGCAGGCCGCGCCGGACAACAGCGAGTTCGCCGGCGATCTCAAAACCCTGCGCGAACAGGCGCAGCGCTGCCGCGACATCCTGGCCAAGATCACCCAACTGTCTTCCACCGGCGCCCCGTTCGACCGCATGCCATTGTCCACGCTGATCGAGGAAACGGTGGCGCCGCATCGCGACTTCGGCGTCACCATCAAGGTGAGGATCGCGGTCGCCGGCACCCGCGAGCCGGTCGGCACCCGCAATCCGGCGATACTCTATGGTGTCGGCAACATCCTGGAAAACGCCGTCGATTTCGCGCGGTCCATGGTGGAGGTAAACGCATGGTGGAACACCGAAACGGTCGAGATCGTGATCTCCGATGACGGGCCGGGGATCGCACCCGACATACTGAAGCGGATCGGCGAACCCTATCTGTCGCGGCGGCGCAACGCGGACGAGACCCAAGGGTTGAATCAAGGGTTAAATCAGGGAGCAAATCAGGGCGAGCACACCGGCCTCGGTCTCGGGGTGTTTATCGCCCGCACGCTGCTGGAGCGCACCGGCGCCAAGGTCTCCTTCACCAACCGGATATTTCCCGACCATGGCGCCGTGGTTCAGATCGCGTGGCCGCGAAGCCGTTTCGAAGCAGGCGAAATCGCCGCGGAACCAGCACCCTAGAACCCTCCGGATCGCCGGGGTCGACTATAGGCGGCCTTGGCAGCACCGCATTGCCACGCCATATGTTGATCGTTCAACATCGGGATATCTTGCCTTGACCGCCATCGCCGAACTGACCGGCCACGCCGACCGCTCCCTCCTGATCGTGGAGGACGACAAGCCGTTCCTGGAGCGCCTGTCGCGCGCCATGGAAACCCGCGGCTTCACGGTAACCTCCTGCGACAGCGTCTCCGATGGTTTGGCGCAGATCGGAAAGGCCGCACCCGCTTTCGCGGTGGTGGATTTGCGGCTCGGCGACGGCAACGGCCTTGACGTGGTGTCGGCCTTGAAACGCAAGCGGCCGGAAGCGCGCGCCATCGTGCTGACCGGATACGGCAACATCGCCACCGCCGTGACCGCGGTGAAGATGGGGGCGGTCGACTATCTGTCGAAACCGGCCGATGCCGACGACGTGGTCGCGGCACTGCTGGCGAGCGGCAACGAGAAGTCCGAACTGCCGCACAATCCGATGTCGGCGGACCGCGTGCGCTGGGAACACATCCAGCGCATCTACGAGATGTGCAACCGCAACGTCTCCGAAACCGCGCGGCGGCTCAACATGCATCGCCGCACCCTGCAGCGCATTCTGGCCAAGCGCGCCCCGCGGTAATTTTTTCGACGCGTCCTATTCAAAATTTCAAACAGCCGAATCGTCTTTGCTTTACCCTCCCCTGGAGGGGGGGGGGTATAGTGATATAGAGAATCTAGGCCAGTTTTGACCAGATTTTTTCTTGCTACGAATCCTGCGCCCAATGCCTACCGAACCATTCGAGGTTTCGGATAGCAGCCGGCATGTTGTTTCCGTAAACATCTTTGTATTCAACCGTTACAGTCAAGCGCGACAGAGCCCTTCGTACCATTTCTCTTGCTGCAACAAATTCCCCGTTGTCTTCATCGCCTTCCAGCAAAATAAGGCTAATGTGGTCCGCTGCTGGAATAGTCCTATCAGAAATATTCCCAACAAAAGTGCTCCAGTGGTATTCGCCGGGCAATTTCGGCATCAAATCGATTATGGCGGCTTCTTGCTTAACGCCTCCTTCTCCTGCGACAACGACTCTTTTGATTAGCATCGGGCCAATACCGTAGTTCCAAATGCGTACAAAGATTTGGTTCTCGTAATCTCCGACGCTGATATGACCGATCGGCAAGACACTCTTACGATTGTGTTTCCGTTGCATCATCATATTGATAGCTGCAATGGTAAAGGAAACTGCAGACGCAAGGACCGCGAAGATTGCCGTCCAGCTCGTTATGAGATCCTTGTTGGCCAACATCCACTGAATAACCCGATCCATGTTGGTGTGCTCCAGTGTATAGGAAGTATTGCTCGTGGAGCGCTTTGCATAAAAGCAAACACTAGCGCCGATACATCTAAGTCGGACGCTCCGCGAAGCACTTGTCGGACACTATTGAATGTACCCGATCAAATAGTTCAGCGACTGCATCAGTCGCGACTGCTTGATTGGGAAATGCGTACGAGTTTGGTAACGGAACGTATAGTCTTCGTGGAGGGGCGAAAGGGTCCGGATCACGTTTTTTGTCTGATCGGTGAGCGTGAGCCCCAACGCCTCAGCCTCGTCCATCGCTTCGACCAGCTTATGTCCGAGCTTCTTCCGGCATTGTTCGACAGTCCACCCGTTCGCCAAAAGTGCGGCTTTCAGAAGCAGCTCGATCGCGTGCGAGCGCATGAAGTTGGTCGGACCGACTAGCCATATGCTGTTCTCGTCGACCCGGAGATTTTCCGCAGCGATCATGTAGTCGCCAGCATCCTTTTTGAAAATGACCGCCATATCTTTGTCGGAGAGGCCAGTGCTCACACCTAATCCTCCATGAACAAACGTATCAGTACCTTAACCTCCTGTTCGGTCCGGCACTTCTTTTCCTGCACGTCACAGTTCAGCGGACCAAAACTGCCGACAGCTTCGCTGCCGTCCGGTCGTGTGGCTTAACGTTTTGCTGCTTTGCGCAACTTCTCTTTGACTTGTTTGACGCTTTGGTGCGGCTCGGTCCAGTGAATAACTGCATGGCAATTTGGGCAAACTGGCCGTAGGTCGCGAATGGGATCTACGGATGACCGACGTCCAATCTTCGATATTGGGTTTAGATGATGAACATGGATTAGTCCCGATATTTCTGGGCCATATTGATCGACTAATGATAAGCCGCAGACAAAGCAATTAGTGCCGTAGTATTCAATGCAGCGCATTCGTGCGGCTGGATTGCGCTCATAGCGATTAGCAAGTACTTGAATTACCCTTCCTTCTTCGAAATCATTAACCGTGAGATGCTTTTTTTGCAAAAATCTAGGTTCGGAAATCTTTTCGATGTACCCCGGCTGAGGTAGCCGCCTGCCGAGCGTCTTCGAGAGAAACTCGACTAGCTCCTGTGAGTGATCTTTGATCGTTGACGTATGCCTGCGGCTGAGTGCTGCGACGCGGATCGCTTCTTCGTGTGCGTTACTTAATCTCGGATACAGTCGTGCCACGTTTTGTGTATCGAAATTGCAAGTGTCGCAGTCCGGCGCATTTGTATACGGCTCTTTAGAGAAAGTAATAGTCGGGTCAGGCTTCAAGTTTCTCACGCGATGACCATTTTTAATTAGCTCATGAAACCAGCCCTTGCCAATCTGCAATACCTCCACGAATCCAACCTTGAGCATTATAGATCGATCATTAATCCGGACCCCCCACTTCGTTGGGTCTGCTTGGTTTGCTATATCTATCGAATGACCCAGTGCCTGAAGTACTGCATTGGCCTGTCTGTGAGGCACGAGCCTCGAAAACCGGAGGCTTACATCCCGCAATATTGCTGAGGACGCATTCAATCGGACTTTCTGGCCGAGTTTTGCTTTTTTAGATGCAACAAGGGATTCGAGCGAGCGAATTACGTCTCGATCACCTAGCCGATTTAGCCCGTTGCGAAACGATTGTTGCTGCTTCAGAAGAGCTTTGAACCAGCTCAAACCGGTGACGTCGATGGGTTGATTGTTTGGTCCGACTTCAAAATATACAAGTCGAGCCTTGGCGTTTCCTCTGGCCTTGCGGATCTTTGTGATTTTTCCCGCCGCCACTAGGCAATATTTCTTTGGTGAACCAATTCCCTCGAAAGCCCAAATGTGTTGCCCAAGCAGTGTCTCATTCTTGAATGATTTTGCAGTCCAGAATGTATGTTTCTTATCAGCTTTGCCCTTGGACGTGCGGTACCGACCAAATTTATCGCTGTTGTGATATGCAACAAAGTGTTTGACGTCCTCAGCGATCATCTAACTTTCATCCTTACGCAGACACAGGCGAGTCCTGGATTGTCAATCCGTGATGGAATCGCTCAGCTGCATACTGATGGCATGAATTGCATCAGCAAGGTTATTTGGGTCGCCGGCCTCGCGATGAGCGATCGCGGTCTCCTGGACTATATGAACAAACTCATTCGCGTCCAATACCCCTCTTTTAGACAACTCAATCACCAGAGTGCGAAGGACCGAAAGCATACCAAGCACGAGCCGATCACCAGGAATTTTGCGACCATCCGTCATTGGCGGTATCTCCAATTTGTTGGGGCGATCCCGGCACGTCGCTATGCCGGCTTTGGACGAGCCTGCTGCAGACCGAATTCAGAAAACACGTTCAAAGGCGTGTCAGCGCTAAATATGGGTAGGCCACAAATACAATTTTCGGTCTAGTATCACTTGGTAAGCTCTAAATCCTAAGGCTAGAGGGGGCGGGATGGCTAAGCTTAAGGGGTTTCCCGACGAGACGTTTGCTGCGATGCAGCGCATCCGCGAGACGGCTCTGGTTGATTTTGACAGTTTGTTCTCGCCCGGCCGAAAGCTGTGGACCCTCCAGAACCTTCGGCAATTTCACGCGCTTTTTGTTGAGCGCTTTGATGCTGGCGAAGGGTCCTTTCTAGAAAAGTGGAGAAAGCAGCTCGAGGGCGCAAACGATGAAATTCTTCAGCTGGCAGCGGAACTGCTGTACGTCCAGCAGTTTTTCACGAGTCTAACCGGCCCAGAAAAGAAACTCGAAAACGTGAATGTCGTCCTTGGTTGGTGTGCGAATCCGGCGTCAATTCCTGAGTGGGCAATTCAAGGGGTGAAACATGGAATCGCTGGTGATCAAAGCTTCAACCAACACCGGCCATTTCATTTAGCTTGGCTAAATGAGTACCTTATTCATTGGCAAGAGCTACCAGAGAGCGACCGGAACATGTTGCTCGAGGAGCCGTTGCGTTTTGCCGATGACGTTCGGAGCGTCGAATTCTCTCGCGGAGCCTATCAGCCCATGCAAGAAGCGTGGCTCCATATCATCTTTCCTGAGACATTTGAGAACATTTCTTCCAGAAAAGACAAGCGGCGGATTCGTGACGCTTTTTACGACCGCCTTAAAGGGGGCCCTACCGAGAATATAGACTCGGATCTGTTGGAAATTCGAAGACAACTAGTGAGTCAACAAGGAGATGGCTTTCATTTCTACAGGTCGCCAATTGTCGAACGATGGAAAGAGGCAAATCTTTCAGAGCACGACGTTGAATTAATTCGCCAAAGTCGGTCCCGCGACAAGTACACCGATTTTTCTACTGACGAACGGGCTGCCTACAAGCGCGTCCACGATGCGCTTCGCCGATTCGGTGAGATAGCCGTTGAGGAACTCGGCGGACCACGGGACTACGTACTGAAATTAACTTCAGGATTTCATCCTAATTCAGGAATTCGCGGAGGGAAGCCGAAGGACCTATGGTTTGGCATTTATCGCAAAGAGAATGAGGAACGATTTCTCGGCAATCCTCAGGTGTTCATGATTGTTTCTAGTCGGGGAATTGAGTGGGGCTTTGCGCCTCTAACGCATCCTGATGACTTCTCCAACCAGGACATCAAACGGCGTACACGTGAGATTGCTAGGTTGGTCCTGGAACAGTTGCCCGCGCCCCAGTCGCAAGAAGCCGCGGATCTTGCGGGTCAACTGTCTAAGTCCAGTAAATGGTGTTTTAGAAGCAAACAACGGCTAGATCCAAACCAATCTGAGTTTAAAACTCTCCAGGAATGGCTATCCTTCTTGCGTTCCGACGACGGTATTAAAAATGCCGGAGGCGGAATTTCACGTTACGCGCTCGCTGAGGAGGTCGACGCGACAAATTTTGAAGAAGAGGTTCGGCATATGGCTCAACTGTTCCGACCTCTTATGGAGCGCGTTATTGCAGATGCTCCGCCCACCACTGCCACCAAACTCGGCTCCGAACCCCCGTTAACAGCGACGCCTCTTGCTGCGTTGGGACCCTTTAGTGATCTAATTCATGTGTTTTTGGGCGAACTGGCCAAAGCGCAACTCGGACCCTTCCAGAAGTCTGATCCGCTTTGGAATGCCATGACCGACGTGAAGACCCGTCTCGAGCAGTTCCCTGCAGTTCGGAGTCGCCCTAATTTGCTGGTTAACATCAGTGTTGGCCAAGGCAACTGGGCAACCGTGCCGTGGATCGCGCTCTTAAATACAAAGATTACGAGATCAACCCAAGAAGGGATCTATGTTGTCTTTCTTATTTCAACCGAACTAGATCGCATTTATCTGACCCTAAACCAGGGAACAACAAACCTGGTTCGCGAACTTGGGCAACGAGAAGCGCAGAAGCAAATGCTCGATGTTGCCGTCAAGACACGGACGATTGTTCCTGATCTCGTGGCGACAGGATTTATTCTTGATAACGAGATCAAATTAGGTGGCGGTGGGTGGCTCGCAAAGAATTACGAGATTGGAACAATTGCCCACGTCGAATTCGGGCTAAACGATATTCCGAACGACGAAAAAATGAACGAATTGCTCGAGGCGGTCCTGAATGCCTACGATCGAGCCGTCGATGAGCCGCCGGCGAAGACTCCGGACTCCAGGCACACGCCGACTGACACGCCGCCAGCCATCGAACCATACGGGATGGATGATGCACTTTCTGAGCTTTTTCTTGAGCAGCCGTTTCTGGAGCGCTTACTTGCGATTTGGGCCGGAAAGAAGAACCTGATCCTCCAGGGCGCGCCGGGCGTCGGTAAGAGCTTTGTAGCGAAACGCCTCGCATACCTGCTTCTTGAGCAAAAAGACTCCGGCCGAGTTGAAACTGTTCAGTTTCACCAATCTTACAGTTACGAAGATTTTGTTCAGGGATATCGCCCCGACGGGAAAGGGGGTTTCACGCTTCGTGATGGGGTCTTCCATCGTTTTTGTGAGAAGGCGAGACTATCGCCCAGTCGCAAGCACGTTTTCATCATTGATGAGATCAATCGGGGCAACCTCTCGAAGATCCTCGGCGAACTCATGCTTCTTGTCGAGAGCGACAAGCGGGGTCCAGCCTGGGCCGCCAGCCTGACTTACTCCCAGCCTGACGAGCCCCGGTTCTTTGTCCCCGAAAACGTCCATCTACTTGGCATGATGAACACGGCTGATCGATCGCTGTCGATGGTTGATTACGCGCTTCGGCGGCGGTTTTCGTTTGCCTCGCTTGAGCCAATGTATGGAAGCAATAAATTCAGGAGCTTCCTTATTGACCATGGCGTTCCGGAGACGATGGTCGACATGATTATCACTCGCATGACGGCTCTTAATCAGGCAATCGGCGACGATCGCTCCAACCTTGGGCCAGGCTATCGGATCGGACACAGCTTTTTTGTCCCCCTGGGAGACTTTGATTACGATCCAGGCTGGTATCGACGCGTGATCGAAACAGAAATTATTCCTCTGCTAGAAGAGTATTGGTTCGACGATCCGGATAAGGCTGATAGCTGGCGCCAACAGCTTCTCCAGGGTGTGTCGTGATGATTCCTATTCGGAATCTCTACTACCTGTTCTTGTACGCGTGGGCTCGATTTCCAGGTGGGGCAATAGGAGAAGCCGGGATCGACGAAAGTCCAGATCTCCCAAGCTTATTTGCCAAACTGTTGGTAGCCGGGACTCGCAGACTTTTTAGGCGCGGTCTCGATCGCGGATACAAGACCTTCACCGACGAAATGGTTGGGCCCCGTGGCCGCCTTCGCTTGGACCGCATGATTAAAGAAGCAACACAACTCCGGGGTACGGCAGTCTGCGATTTCGATGAGCTCACCCATGACGTTCTGCATAATCAGATCTTGAAAGCAACACTCAAGAACCTTGCGGACTGCATGGATGTTGAGAAGTCGATTGGGCACGATCTCAGATCGTTGGCCAAGAGTTTTTATGACGTTGAAGACTTGCGTCTATCAGCGAGCCATTTCCGTCGGATCGCCGTTTCACGTAACAATCGCGAGTACATCTTTCTTATGCGACTCTGCGAATTTGTTTTTTGGTCGCTGATGCCAGATGAACATGGAAGTAAAACGCGGTTTCAGCGCGTCCTCGACGACGAAGTACGAATGTCGGCGGTATTTGAGGACTTCCTACGTAGCTTCTTTCAATTGCATCGAAGCGAGTATCGCGTGCGGGCCGAGTCGCCGACTTGGTACGTCAGTGATGCGACCCAAGACGATCTCGCACTGCTGCCGCGCATGGTCACGGATCTGACATTGCGGCACCCAGATCACACGATAATTATAGATGCAAAGTTCTATAAAAATGCTCTGGCCCAGGGCCCCTACGGGGAACGGGTACGGTCTCAGCACCTCTATCAACTAATCACTTATCTTCAGCATGAACGAGCGCGCCAGCCAGGTAGAGGCCTTTCGGGTATGCTGATATATCCAGACGTTGGAAAAACGCTTCGCTTACGTTATCGCCTGCTCGGCATTCCAATTATTGTAGCCACGGTCGACCTTGGTGGAGAGTGGCAGGATATCGAGGCCGAACTACAAGGTCTCTTGAACCTTTGTGCAAGTGCAGCATGCCTATCTGGTGATCGCGAAGCGCCTTCACCTGAGCTTGTTGGTCGAATGTCAGAAAATGCCTGATCGAAATAGTTTTTTTGAGAGCGCCGAGGACAGGCCGTGCCCGCTACGCCTTCGGGCTCTTGAGCCGCACCCCTTCACCCTTCTGATCTGCTTCCAGAAATTCAATCCCAGCCTTTGCAAGCGCCTTTTGGACAGCCAGGACAGTGCTAACCCGGGAGTCAACGCTGCCCTTTTCAAGTCTCACCAAGGCGTTCAACGAGACGATGGCCTTGTCGGCTAGCTGCTGTTGAGACCGGCCTAAAAGGGCCCTCGCGGCCCGAATCTGTCGTGCGGTGATCATTTGGACCACCAAAACCGACTCTCGACCCACCGCCACTATAAGGGTATAAATATACCTTATTAGGTGCATTTTTGCGCGGATGGGGCACCATCATGAAATTGCTCTTTGCCTTGGTTGCGGTCGCAGCCGTGACGTTGCTTGCAGCCTTTGGCACCCTCTCTCCCTGCGGAATGCTCCGAGAGACGGAACGGAAGCTGGACGGCCTCGCGGCGATATTGCCCGACGCAATCGTAGATATAGCTCTAATCGGAAAATATGGATCGCTTAACCCTGGAAAATGCGTTGGTCTGTTATTGAGCGGTCGAAGCGGACCAGCGCCGGCTCAGGTCGCTGCGACTCTACCGCGACAAGTCCAAGCGTCGGTAGCTCAGCCCGTGTCAACACCGCCGAACGATTTTGATGTTGCGCTTCAACGGGCAAATGCAATCATGGGAGAATGCCGCGACAGACGATTGAAAGGCGAGCTAAAAACTCACGTCCAGTCAACACAATGCTCAAATCCTCGCGTCGCGCAGGCTTTCGCGGACGCAAAGTATCGTTACATGGACCTGGTGCAATTCCTCACAACCAAACGCCTGGAAATTGCGAGAAAGATAGATCAGGGGCAAATGACGGAAGAACAGGCGCTTGCCGAGAGTAACTATCTCATGGCCAAAATTACCGGAATTGAGAGATCGCGGGACATTCAAAGGAATTAACCAGACGGAACTGCTTAAATTGACTCATGATTTTGCACCAAAATAAGCTCTCAAAAGGTCCCGTAGCAAGCGCGGTAAAGCACGGTTTCCAGCGACTATTTTAGCAAGGTTCGCGGGATCAACTTGTAGACGTCGAGCAAGCTCGGAAATGCCAATTTTTCGAATTTCCGCCTTTACCAAGCCCATTAATTCCGCATCTTGCTCATTTTCCCGATTTTTCCTCGAATTAATCGCCACAGCAATTCGGGATATTCGCTGCAAAAATGCGGCTGGGCACCCGACTAATTCATTTTCCAGCAATTTCGTCAATTTCGTCCGGGAAATGCCAATTTCAGTTGCGGTGGCCCTAAGTCCTTGGGCACCGACAATTTTGGCCAGGGCATATGATATTGATTTGCGCGTCGGTGGTTTGGCCCCATAGTGGATTTCCTCCTCGGGATCGAAGCCAAAATTCTGCATCTCCTCCCACTTGTTACTTTCCTTGCCGATGTATCGAATTTCCTTCGCGAACACGTGGCGGCGTAGCGTGGTGCCTCGATCGAAGTAATCGCCATTGAGGAATTTATCCTCGGGATGAAGATGATATTGAGCGAGCGCTGCCTGGTAGGTCATTAGCTGTTTAGGCAGAACGGCTAGACCGGTGATCCGATCAAATGCCATTTTCGCGGCTCGCCGGGGATCTTTCTCGAACGGTCCAACCGGCCTTATGGCTACTGACTTGGACTCTGCTTTTTTTCCGTCGCCGGTGCTAGCTACGTCCTCTTCCGCGAACTTGCGAGCGTAAAAGGCACACACAAACCCAAACGGCTTTACCTGGTCCCAATAAGACCGGTCAGAATTGTAATTATCAAACCACTTAAGGTTTTTGGGAGTTGTCGCCGCGTATTGAGTTATTGCAGGCTGCGCTAGCGCTGGGTGGAAATCGAATTTCAGGTCGTGATCTGATTTTCCGTCGATGGCAGCTTTCGCGATCGTCCACCACAAATCGTGCTGCCAAAGTTGGACGCCAATTTTTGACAATTTCACCTGCGGCGTTGGAATTCCTGGCGCGGGATTTCCTGCTGTATAAGGCGCGCGAAGATGACCTAGGCCATGAGCGGAAGCTTTTCGAATCAGTGGATCGCCATTTTTTACATTAAGCAATACATAACGTTTAGCCGAAACAGCCCAAACAAATAGTGGCTTTCTAATCGTCGGATTCTTGAGGCCGTAATTGACGTCCTCGATTTTTAGAATATCGCCGCCGAAATCGTAGGGATTCAGTTCCTTAAACCAACCGACGATCTGATCGACCTTTTCGTAAAACACTTCAACGGGCATGCCCTCAGGTTTGGCGATCGCTATGCTGTCGGTATCGCAGAAGGCCCATTCCAGGCCGGCTTCGGTCACCAGCTTTTCGGCGATGGCCAGCATTAATCTGGCGGCACCGGTTATCGTTGCGGCGAGCAGCGGGTGAAAAAAGCGACCTGGTTGTTCAACCTTGTTTGTCGAGTGGAGGAAGCTTGGGTCGCAGGCGCCCGTCACGCGGACGAATTCGTCTTCAGGCCGATCGTTGACGTTTATTTCAGCAAAAATCCCGAAGCTTGTCGCGTTGGTGGCAATTTTTATGGTATTTTGCGCGATATCTAATTTGTCATATTCAAGGTCAGTCGAATTGTCACGCTGACGCTTTATTTCCTGTCTGAGCTCAATGAGGCTTTTATAGAGATCAATTTTCTGTGGATTTATTATTATGCCATCACCGATTCTGATTTCCTTTAGATCAGGCTGTGCATTTTTCGGACTGAAAATGATTGCCCTGCGAATTGTTACGGGTTTGCCAGTTAGCTGTTGTGAGGCTAGGCAGTCAGCCAATGTAAACCAGAGTTCCCGCTTGCTGGATAAATGGTTGGCACCGATTGTCCCGTCGCCATCCAGACCGTAGGGAGCGCGGACCGGGAAGATATCTTCGTCCGGCTCTACCTGCACCAAGGCCACCAACAGCTTCCAATTTTCCTTTTTCTGGAGGTCCGTCAAAGTCCGGTTCGCCAGCAAACGTCGAATTTGCCGGGTTCAGTCCTTCCATGTCATTCCCTTGGAGATGACAAACTGCCAAAGTCCCATAAGGGTGCATACGGTGGGGTACATCGAGATAAAATCGCAAAGTACCACCTGGCGCAATTCTCGTCGGATCCGGACCTCGGAACGGCCTCCGTAGAATGTTGAAATAATGCTGGCTAACATTTTTTCGGGCATTTTAGGGTTTTGCAATTTGGACCATGCTTGGATCCCCGCTTGATCAAAGTAGGCCTTTCCGATGCTAGCCTCGCTAAAAATTCGAGTTATCGGAGTGTCCAGAGACATCGCATCATAACGCACCCTCAAAGCCTGGTAACATTCCCAGGTGGTCTCGACATCCCGCCTGCCATATTCGAGGTATTCTAACGTCAGGGTCTTCCCGTGTTCCTCGGTTGCCTGCTTCGGAGAGGCGACGGCCAATGATTTGGCAAGTGTCTCTAACGTAAATGACTGGCTGAACAGCGCTGCGGCAAGCGTCCTCACATCCAGAAAGTAGCCCCGCTTGTATGGCACACGCCGTCCGTGCTTGCGCTGGCTTCTGTTGGTGAGAGATTCGTATCCGGCGAATCTCATGAAACATACAAATCGCGAAAGGTGTTTCACTTGGATCGGCGGACACCACGGATATGGAGACAGCTTGACGCTAAAGCCGCCATGCATACTCTTGTCCCGTTTGGTAGTATGAGCTGCCGTGTGGCTGATGGCGAGGCGAGACAAATCGAAGGGCAAATTGAAACCGACGATCGTTCCGAACAACTCATAGCCATATTTGTAAAAGATCTTGTCGATGAACTCATCACAGGCCATCACTGTGAAGTCCGCTGACTTCGCATAACGTTTGATCAGAG
>NZ_SSMW01000048.1 GCF_004799405.1 Bradyrhizobium sp. | reverse complement strand
GCAGTAAACCCTCTATGAAATCTCCGTTCCATCCCACACTCCATCCTTTCCCTCTAAGATAAAGTGTTGCGTCAACCGGTTGAGACCACCCCCCGAAAGCGGACATGATCCGGGGAAGCGGCGAAGTCCGCTAATGACCCTAAACGGACTTTATCGCCACCGGCTGGGTGACGCGAGCCTCCGAACATGGAGTCGTGCAGCCCTACTTCCTGCACCGGGCGCTCCCATACGTCTTCCTTTATCAAATCTTAAAGTTCTATGGATAAGGGTAGCTTGCTCGCTAAAGAATAACTGACAGAATGATTACAATTTGAGCGCGAGCTATCGGCGAATACTGCAATCAAGTCCAGTAAGCGAGTTCAAGTAAATATAGCGTCTAAGCGGGTGATGGGGACAAAATGCACCTTCAAGGCCCTGTTCAGCGCATTGCTTATGTCTTGGATGACGATCCGAAAGTGCGGGCGTCAGTTCTCATTATCCTCAATAGCATCGGCTACGACGCTCTTGGTTTCTCAGATACAGCCCTGATGCTGGCCAAACTTGAGGTGTCCCCTTGCGAAGTAATCGTGCTGGATCTTACGCTCGGCCAATCTGACGCAGTTGAAGTTATTCAACGGCTCGCTGAAGTCGAATACGACGGCAAGGTACTTCTAATTAGCGGGCATGGCCAAGAAATGCTGAACGAAATTCAACGCATCGGCGAACGGCACGGGCTTGCAATGCTGCCATCTCTCCCCAAACCCTTCCGCGCGGGCGACCTAAAGAGCCTATTGATAACCCCGCCACAGGCGGTGAAAGCAACAGCGACTGCACAGCAGCCCGAACGGAATGTCATTGATCTCGAAGAGGCGATCCGCGCTGACTGGTTGGAATTGTGGTATCAGCCGAAGATCGATCTGCGGTCATCCTTGGTCTCCGGCGCTGAAGCTCTTTTGCGGGCACGACACCCCAAGCTTGGTATCGTACCCCCGTCGGGAATTCTCCCTCCCGCCGGCGATCCCATATACCATCCGTTGTCAAAATTCGTGATCCGACGTGCGATGACGGATTGGCTCCAATTTGCGGATGCGGGGGTCCCCGTCAAAATATCGGTGAATATACCCGTATCCGTCATAACAGCTGATGGCTTCGTCAATTTCTTGCGCTTGCAACTACCGTCGGATCAACGATTTCCGGGGCTTATTATAGAAGTTACCGAAGACGAAGCTGTCAAAGACCCGACATTGGTCCACGATATTTCAACACAGTTGAAGCTTTATAACGTCTGGATGTCGATTGACGACTTCGGACAGGCTCATTCTTCGTTCTCACGGTTGATTGAGTTGCCTTGCGTCGAGTTAAAATTGGATCGCAGCTACGTGTCCAGCTGCTCGTCCGATCCACTCAAACATGCGCTCTGCCAGACCGTGATCGATCTCGCCCACCGCGTCGGCAGTCGAGTTTGTGCGGAGGGTGTCGAGCAACCTGAAGATCTTCGATCGGTTATTGAGATGGGATGCGACACGGTACAGGGTTATATTTTTGCCAAACCAATGCAGCCCGACGTGTTCATCGAATGCGTAAAAGCTTGGCCTTCCGATTCCGTGCAACGCCTCGCTCAACCCGTGTGCGAGACCCAACTGCGAGTGATCGATCCTGCCCCGCATTCACTTTCGGCCTAGGGATGCCGGCACGTCATTGTTATGATGCCTACGGCCGATTCGAGACAGATTACCGGACGAGTCAGATGCCAAGGCCTTGTTAATGCGCCCCAAGATTGCAGCACTCTTAAATGCTTCCTAACCTTATGCGGGGTAATATTAGGCAATAGCAACCGCACAAGAAGTCTGCATTATGTCCCGAAATGCAACCCACAAGAATTTTGGCGTGCTCAGCTGCATTGCAGTCGTCCTGATCATCTTATTCGTCTCGGCCATTGGGCTCACAATTTGGACCCTTCGTTCGGATGCAATTCGAGACGCTGATAACAACAGCGGCAATATCGCGGTGGTGTTGAGCGGTCAAATCGCCAGCTCAATTCAGTCGGTCGATATCATGTTAAGCGATGTACGTGATCAGACAAAAGCACACGGGCCGCAAACCCCGAATGAAACGGATCAGCGAATACGCAGTCATGAAGTTTACGAATTGTTGCTGGAAGACCTCAATCGGTTATCACAAGCCGACGTTATCGCGCTGATCGACGATACCGGGAAAGTTGCAAACAGCACCTCGCAATGGCCGCCGTCGGGCAACGACGTGGCCGACCGCGATTATTTCCAGCACTTCAAGAATGAAACCGACCAGGGCATTTATATCAGCAGCCTCCTGAAGGATCGGCTTTCAGGGGAAAAAACGATTTTCTTCAGCAGGCGGATTAGCGGATCGAACAACGAATTTCTGGGTGTGGTTTTGATCGGGCTGCGCCTTTCGTATTTTGAAGCCATATACAAATCCATTAGCTCTCTCAGCGATCAGACATTTGTCTTGTTGCATTCTGACGGCAGGATCTTGGTGCGCTATCCGGACGCAATAGATCGCAACGACCAAAAAATGCCGGCGCAATCCCCCTGGTATAAATTGGCGGCGTCAGGTGGAGGAAACTATCTATCGCCTGGATATTTCGATGGTGATGCGCGGTACGTTTCAGTCCGTCCAATGCACGATTATCCATTGGTCGTGGATGTCGCCGTTAAGGAATCTGCTGCGCTGGCGAACTGGTATAACCGAGCGACACTAATTGCCTTTGGTACTTTGATTGCTGTGCTTTGTTCGGCACTCCTCCTCGTACTATTGCGTCAGAACTTTAAACTCTTATTTGAATCCGATGCCGCGCTCTTGGAATCTGCCGACGCATTTAAAAAGGAAGAAGAGAAATTCCGACTTGCGGTTGAGGCGTCTCCAAGCGGCCTTGTGATGATCGACGGCGGCGGGTCAATCGTTCTGATCAACGCCGAGACCGAAAGGCTGTTCGGATATAAACGCCACGAGCTAATCGGCCAGCCAGTGGATATCCTCGTGCCGAGCAGAATGCGCGGTCACCATGTCCAGCATCGCTCCGGATTTGTGACGCAACCCTCGGCGCGCCGTATGGGCATTGGACGCGATCTCTATGGTCTCCGCAAGGACGGCACTGAATTTCCGATCGAGATCGGATTAAATCCAATTCATACCCAAGGCGGTCTGTTGGTGCTGACCGCGATCGTCGATATCAGCGAGCGGAAACGTGCAGAAGCTGCGCTTAGGGAATACGCGAAACGGGAGCAACTCTTCATCGCGGCAGTGGAATCATCCGACGACGCGATCGTAACAGAGACTCTCGATGGTGTCATCACTGGTTGGAATCACGCGGCAGAACGTCTGTTTGGATTCACACCGGAAGAAGCGATCGGCAAGAGCATTAACATTGTCGTTCCCAACGAATTGCGCGACGAGGTTCTCGATATCTTGGGCAGGATCAAATTGGGTGAGAAAGTTGCTCACCATGAGACTGTGCGCACGAACAAGGGTGGGCAGCGGATTGACATTTCTCTCAGCGTCTCGCCGGTCAAGTCGCAATCGGGAGCGATCATCGGCGCGGCCAAGGTCGCTCGCGACATCAGCGCTCGAAAGAAGACCCAAGAGGCGCTGCTTGAAAGCGAGCAGATGGCACAGGCTATTATCGATACTGCACTCGATGCCTTCGTGCAATTGGACGAGGCTGGCACTATCATGCGCTGGAATTCCAAAGCCGAATCGATGTTCGGCTGGTCAAGCCAGGAGGCAGTTGGACAAAATCTTCGCGACTTGATTATCCCAGCGGCGGGTCGCGCCGCGAACTCGAAAAGGCTCGCTCAATTCTTGCGGGAGTCGCAAACTGGGAATCGCGGTAAACGCTACGAAGCTCCATCGTTGCGGCGTGACGGCCTAGAGATCAAAACCGAGATCTCCCTCACGTCGCTTCGCCGCCGCGATGGCTACACTATCAATGGTTTCATCAGGGATGTCACCGACAAGCTTGCCGCTGAGGAGCAACTCAGGCACGCACAGAAGATGGAATCTGTCGGCGAGCTGACGGGCGGCATAGCGCATGACTTCAACAACATGTTGACCGTCGTCACCAGCACTGTCGATATCTTGGCCGACGCGGTCGCCGACAAACCGAACCTCGCGGCTATTGTCAAGCTGATCAGCGAGGCTGCCGACCGTGGTGCTGAACTGACGGGCCACCTTCTTGCTTTCGCCCGTAAGCAACCGTTGCGGCCCCGCGAAACCGATGTCAACGCCCTGATAGTGGAATCGGCAAAATTAATGCGACCGGCATTAGGGGAGCAAATCGAGATCGAGTCGATATTTTCGAATGACGCTTGGCCCACTCTTGTCGACCCGAGTCAGCTCAGTTCCGCACTTATGAACCTTGCGCTTAATGCTCGCGACACCATGCCGAGCGGCGGAAAATTGACGCTGGAGACGCGCAATGTCATTCTGGACCAGAGCTATGCGGCCGCCAATAGCGAGGTCCAGCCCGGCAACTATTTAATGATTGCGGTAAGCGATACCGGCGCCGGAATTCCGGAAGCGATCCGCGACAAGGTGTTTGAACCGTTTTTCACAACCAAGGAGATCGGCAAGGGGACCGGACTTGGCCTGAGCATGGTCTACGGTTTCGTCAAGCAGTCCAACGGGCATATCAAGATCTACAGTGAAGAAGGGCACGGTACGACGTTCCGGATCTATTTGCCGCAGTCAGGCGCGCGACAGGACGAGTTTGTTGATACTTTGCCCGAGTCTGAGAGTCATCGCGGCAACGAAACTGTCTTGGTCGTTGAAGACGACGAACTCGTGCGTACGTCTGTCATCACCCAGCTCCACGGGCTCGGCTACGAGGTGCTATCGGCTAGGAACGCAGCCGAGGCACTTGCAATTGTTAATGGCGGAGCGAACTTCGATCTGTTGTTTACTGATGTGATCATGCCCGGCCAAATGAACGGCCCGCAGCTTGCGGAAGAGATCGCCAAACGACGCACATCTCTCAAAGTGCTGTTCACGTCCGGCTATACCTCTAACACGATCATCCACCATGGTCGGCTCGACCCCGGCGTTCTTCTGCTCTCCAAGCCGTACCGCAAGCCGGAGCTCGCCCGCATGCTTCGTTTGGCGCTGGCGTCGCTCGGAGAACCCACGCTAGGCAAGCAGACCGCCGCCCTGAGCGCGCGGGCAAGTTGATCGCGAGATAGAACGCAATCCCTTGTTTACCTATCTAGCTTAGAATCTAGTCGCTTGCTTTATGTCTCGATTCCCCCTCTCAGGTTGGATCAGAAGGCGCGCGGATGGTTCGAGTCCTTATCATCGATGATCAGGCTCATGTGCGTGCAGCGATCTCGCTTACGCTGCAAGCCAAAGGGTACGAGACGGTTGGCGCCAACTGTGGCGCGACAGGTCTGCGGGAATTCGACCATTCCAAATTTGACCTGGCGATCATCGATATCTACATGCCTGGGATCGACGGCGTGAAAGTCATCAAGATGTTACGTCAGCGCACAGCCGATCTGCCGATCGTCGCCATTTCGGGAGTGCCACTCAAACACACCACGCGGACCGCGCTGGATTTTCTTCCCATGGTCCCGGCGCTCTCCAACGTCGTTTGTTTGACGAAGCCATTTCGACCACCGGAACTTCTCCAAGCGATACAGCAAGCGCTTGGCACACGCGCCGAGGCCAGCCATTACCACGATCATCGGGTTTGAATTGACAGCCACCTTCAAGATCGCTGAAAACAATCAGCCCCTTTATTCGGACTGCCCGCGTATCGAGTAGGGCTGAAATTTCAAACTGAGACACTACCTGCGACCCCGAGAGTGCCAGCTTTGGATGGACGAAAGATTGAACGCCTCGGGGGCGGTCGCGACTATCTCAAGGGTTAGTCAATCAACTGGCTGCGCCGATGGCCTGAGAGACCGCAAGAAATCCTCAACGTGCGCTCAGCAGGCGGCGTACCAGCCTTCGGGAAACGGAATGAACGGCCAGACCTGCTCGTTGTCATTGCTGGCTTTCGGCAGGTCGGCCAAAGCCTCCTCCTGCGGAACGGGCGCGATCGCCTCGTTCACGGCATCCAGCAATCGGTCGAATTCAACGTCGCTCATCGCGCTCTCCCCGCCTTTGAGAGCGCACCGTCGCAAAAGTCCTTTGTTTCCCGATTGAATTGATCGTTCAAATTGTATCGATCCAGCGCTCGCGGCAGGCTTGGTTACGGTTCCGTTGATCGGGATGCGACAAATCGATTGATCCGAACGACGGCCCAATGTGAGAAAAGTCACATTTCGGAATCGATAATTTCCGTATTTGCGTTGAGGACCACGGTGCCGTCACGGCACCGTCAAACCAGAGCGGATCCACCGTCATGAAAACACGATTTTGGACCAAGACGAGGCGCGGCAATCTTGCCTTGGCGCTCGGCCTCGTTCTCGCGCTATGCGCGACCGGCTTTGCGTTGGCTGAGCTGGCGACGCCGGAGCAGCGCAGGGCGTGCACGCCCGATGTCTATCGGCTCTGCGCCGGCGAAATTCCCAACGTCCGGGCCATCACCGCCTGCCTGCGGCGGCAGAGGGCTAGTCTCAGCGATGCCTGCCGGGCCGTATTCGAGCAGTGAGGAAACGGAAAGCCGCTCGCGACGACGCGATTTTCAGTCCCAATGGTTTGGCGGCGGCGGGTTTTTCGGCGATGCTTGGGGATTGGGACTTATCGGACCCTACGGATATTATCCTTTCGGGTTCTACGATGATGATGTGAGTTGCTATTCGGTGCGACAGCGGATTCATACGCGGCACGGCGCCGGGGCGATCTCGACGCAGGCGTGTACTTCTGATCGCGCATGAAACCGTGACGGCAGAGCAGTTTGCACACCTGCGGGTTGCCGGCACCGGACAGATCGCGGCCTGAGGAGCCGCAGAATCAGTAGGCAAATACCGGGCTGTCGGCGAGGTGATCGTTGACGGCAGTGACTCCCGGAATGCCTTCCGCCGCCACACGGATCGCCTTCCGCTCCTCATCGGATTGAGCATAACCCCAGAGGTCGACGACTCCGCGCGTTACGGTCACGTTCAAATTATACATGTGCGTCCAGGATTGTTTCTTGAGTTCGTCAAGCAGCTTTTGCCGTATCGTGTAGTCGGAAAGGGTCATTTCGAGCTTTGGCCGGGCGCTGGCGACCACCTGGATCAGATTAGCCCGACTGACGATGCCAACGAGATTACCGGCCTTGTCGACGATCGGAACGCGCCTGATCCGATGTTCCTCAAGCAATGTCGCGAGTTCATGCAATGGCGTTTCCGGGGTGGCGGTCACGACGTCGGGGGTCATGACATCCTCAGCCCTGGCCGCATGCGATTTGACGTAATCGGCCGCGATCGTCGCATCACCGGCGAGGAAATGCACCCACCACGAGTAAGGGTGCTCAGTCCCGGCCTCTGCGCGACGCATCAAATCGCTCTCCGTTATGATGCCGACAACCTTGCCGGCATGGTCAACCACAGGAACCGCACTTATGCGCTTCTCAAGCAGGATCTTTGCGATTTCACGAACAGTCGCGGTCTTGCTTGCGGTAATTACGGGAGACACCATCACGTCACGTGCCAGCATGATCAAAACTCCTGCGAAGGCCTGTCGATGATGTCGTGATGTTGGACGTTTCGCTGATCGCAGATTTGATCCTCATCAAACCCCGCGCACTTGGCCGCGGCCGAAAGATGTGGCGTCGCAAGGCAGGCCCGGCCTACGAGATCCATTCAATCTTTGCAGCTTTTCTGGGAACCGGCGCTGCCGGTGTCCTGGGATGTCCGACGATAATGGGCGCGACCGGTACGTTGGTGCTGGAAAGCTTGAGGGCCGCCTTGCCGTCGGGCGTTCCAAGCCAGCGCTGCGCAAACCCGATCCAGCATGTTCCAAGTCCGGCGCCGCACGCCGCCAACATCAGGTTCTCCGCCGCCAGCGCACAGTCTTCCACAGCCCAAGGCCCTTCGGCAGCGGCCGAAATGACGATGAGGGCGGGAGCATGATAAAAAATGTCGAAATCCGAATTGCTCAGTATGGTCTGGAAATGATGCGAGGCCGCAGCCATTGAAGTCTTGAGCATGTAGGCTTTCGCTTCGGTTGAGAAGCGCGCCAGCAAGGCCTTGTCGCGCACGACCGTAAACAGCCATGGCTGCTGGTTGACCGCGCTGGGCGCCTGGATGGCGGCATCGATCAGTTGTCGCAATACCTCCTCTTTCACCGGCTCCGCCGTGAATTCGCGTACGGCACGACGGCTGTAGATCGCCTCCTTGAGGTCCATGGCTTCTCCAATCGATCGTTCGGATCGAAAACAGTATCGTTCGATCTCGTGCGATGAACTTGATTTCGATCAAGGTCGTGAAGCCCGTCGATGCAACCATTGACCAGAATTTGCACACTACGGGAGGTATCGTCATGGTGATGCTGGCGTCGAAAAAAGACCGGTCCAACGAAGCCAAGTCGTTTGCCTTGCGCCGCGAAGAAATGGTTGACCGCAATATCGCCGCGCGTGGTGTTCGCGATGAACTCGTCCTTGAGGCCATGCGCAAGGTGCCGCGTGAGTTGTTCCTGCCAAAAAGGCTTCGCGAATTCGCCTACGAGGACTCGCCGCTTCCGATCGAAGGCGAGCAGACCATTTCCCAGCCCTATATCGTCGGCTTCATGGCCGAGGCCTTGATGCTCAAGGGCGGCGATAACGTCCTCGAGATCGGCGCCGGCTCCGGCTACGCCGCTGCGGTGCTGTCGGAAATCGCGGCCCATGTGTATACGGTGGAACGCCTCGGCCAGCTCGCCGACAAGGCGGCGGCAACCCTGGCCGATCTCGGCTACGACAACGTTCACGTCCTGCATGGCGACGGCACCAGAGGGTGGCCGGAGCATGCTCCCTATGACGGGATTGTCGTGGCGGCGGGTGGGCCACAGGTACCGGAGTCCCTGAAGGAGCAATTGAAGATCGGCGGCCGCCTGGTGATCCCGGTCGGTGCAGATCAGCGCACCCAGGAACTGGTCCGGGTCACGCGCATCTCGAAGAAAGAGTATCGCAGCGAGGATATTGCGGACGTTCGTTTTGTACCGCTGATCGGCGAACAGGGCTGGGGAGATCCGAAAGCCGACACCGCGCCGCTGCGCCGCGCCTTGCCGCCGGTTTCCTATGCCGACGCAGCGTTGGTCCGCAGACTCACTGACGCCGCGGAATCATTCCCGTCGATCGAAGCCGCCGACCTCGATCCGCTGATGGAGCGGATCGGCTCGGCACGTATCGTGCTGCTCGGCGAAGCGACCCACGGCACATCCGAGTTCTACAAGATGCGCGAACGCATCACCCGCGAGTTGATCGTGAAGAAGGGGTTTCGTTTCATCGCCATCGAGGCGGACTGGCCGGATGCCGCGCGCGTCGATCACTATGTGCGCGATTTCCAATATCCGCCATCGGAATGGACCGCGTTTGCACGGTTCCCGACCTGGATGTGGCGAAACACCGAGGTGCGGGATTTCTTTGGCTGGCTGCGCGAGCACAACGGCATGGTGCAGAAGGGCGAACGTGTCGCATTTCACGGCCTCGATCTTTACAGCCTCTATGATTCGATCCGATCGGTTCTGAGCTATCTCGATGAAGTCGATCCCGGCTCGGCGAAGGTGGCTCGCGAACGCTACGGTTGCCTGACGCCGTGGCAAAGCGATCCTGCGACCTACGGCCATGCCGCGTTGACCGGATCCTATCCGACTTGCGAATCCAAGGTCGTGCGTGCGCTCACCGACCTGCTGGCAAAGCGGCGGGCTTACGCCGAGCACGATGGCGAGCGCTTTCTCGATGCCGAGCAGAATGCGCGTCTGGTGGCCAATGCCGAACGTTATTATCGCATCATGTATTACGGCTCGCGCGCGTCATGGAATCTGCGCGACAGTCACATGTTCGAAACGCTCAAGAATCTGCTGGCGTTTCATGGCGCCGACAGCAAAGCGGTTGTGTGGGCCCACAATTCGCATATCGGCGATGCTGCAGCGACCGAGATGGCTGCCCGCGGCGAATACAATATTGGCCAGCTTTGCCGCGAGAAATTCGATGATCAGGCCTATCTGATCGGTTTTGGTACCCATAGCGGCACGGTTGCGGCGGCATCCGAATGGGGCGGCCCGATGGAGATCAAGACCGTTCGGCCGGCACTTCCCGACAGCTATGAGCAGCTTTGCCACGCCACCGGGCTGGCGCGGTTCATGTTGGGATTGCGCGGCCGCGACGATCTGCGTGGCCCGACCGGCCTTGGCATGGAACGTCTTGAGCGGGCGATCGGCGTGATCTACCGACCTGAAACCGAGATGGCGAGCCATTATTTCCGGGCGAACCTGCCGCGACAGTTTGATGAGTATGTCTGGTTCGACAAGACTCGCGCGGTGACCCCGCTTGATACGGCCGAGCTCAAGGGGCTTCCCGATACGTATCCGTTCGGTATTTGAAAAGGACCAGGTCCGAGAAGGACGTCAATAAGAAAGAGGCGCGCCGCCATGTCCTATGCAACGCTGATGGTCTACCTCAACGCTGACCACGTTTCGAAGCAGCTGATCGGCGTCGCAGTCGGCTTGGCCGACAAATTCTCGGCCAGGTTGATCGGTGTCTCGGCCCTGGGGATCATGCCGCCGGTTGCCGCCGAAGGCGTCGTGATTGTCGACAACGCGTCGGAATTCGATATCGCGCAGATGAAAGCGAAACTTGCGGACGCCGAAAACAGATTTCGGACGGCCGCGGGCGCCCGGCTGCAAATCGAGTGGCGCGCGGCTATCGAGCTACCCACCGACACCCTGATCAGGGAATCGCGATGCGCCGATTTGATCCTGCTCGAAAGAAGCAGGCCTTCGGAAGATATGTACAGGGTCGCCAATGCCGGAGCGGCAATTCTGCGCGCCGGGCGCCCAATCCTGGTGGTGCCCGCCGCGGTGAAATCGCTTCAGGCGGAACACGTGGTCATCGGATGGAAGGATACGCGCGAGGCGAGGCGGGCGGTAGCGGATGCATTGCCGTTCCTCCATGAGGCGAAACGCGTCACGGTGATTGAGATCTGCGAGCGCGATCAAATGCAAGCGGCTCGTCTTCGGCTCGATGACGTCGTCCACTACCTGGCGTGTCACCGGATCAAGGCGGAGGGTCGAACCGAAACGCAAATGCTGTCCAGTGCAGCGCAGATTATCGAATTCGCCCAGAACGAAAACGCCGATCTGCTGGTGACCGGGGCATACGGTCACAGCCGGCTCAATGAATGGATCTTTGGCGGAATGACGCGCGATTTGATGACGTCAAGCCCGATCTGCTGGCTGATGTCCCACTGAAACCGGGCATGCGAGCTTGCTCCCGAAAAGGGAAAAGTGATAGCGCGCGTTGCCTGCGGCGAAACGAGTGCGGCAGGAGTTGGCGACCGCGCGGCAGCGGAAACGCTCATTGCAAATTATTAATCGGCTGTGGCTCGGAACAAGCTGGAACCGCTGCCGGTCGCGGGTGTGGAAAAGCTGAACATCGAATCGACGAACGGCCCCGCCAAGCGGGCCCCCATTGCGCGGATGCATCGGGACGAGGAGCCGTGTAGTCGACATTGACTCACCTCGAACGAGCTATTTGAATGGCTCGGGTGGGCGGTCCACCGTCGTTTGATTGGAGATTTTTGTGCGCCCTTTTCTTTTCGGAATCATTTTGTTTTTTTGTATGCAAAGCGGTGGCGAGGCAAGGCAAGTGAGCCGGACTGTCGGGTCAGGATCGACAGAAGTAATGTGGTTGTATCACTCTTGGAATAAGGCTTGTGGCCCATCAAACGGTGTAGTGAGGGTTGTCACGAAGCCTGCCCACGGGAAGCTTTCCCAGCATCTTGTGGACTCAGTGGTGACGGTCGATCACTATGGCAGACCAACCCCGTGTAAGGGACGTTCGATCAAAGCCCTCAAAGTCGATTATACTTCGGCCCCTGGATATCATGGGCAAGATAGCTTTTCGCTGGACGTGACTTGGATAGGTATGGAACATCGTGAGGTCGATAATTTCTTTGTAGAAGTTCGATAATCGCGGGGCAGGAGTATCTGGGCGCCGGATGCGCGACGATTTCCCAGAACACGCTTGTCCTGCCCCGGATCGTAAACGAACCGGCACTCCTTTTTCCTTTGGCGCTCAACGTCCTTCAGATAACAATTCTCAATTTCGATGCCGTCCCTCTCACAGAAGGCACTCCGCCTTCCGCATTTGTTTCCGGCCTTGTCCTTGTCCTCGGGGCAAGCACAGGGGTCTTAACGGCTTTTCCGCCAATCGCCAAAACCGGCCGATCACTGGGGCGCATCATGACGCGCCCCAGAAAGCAAAACGTGCGGCTTGGCCACTGACAAGACAACCGGCCTTTGCCCATTGGGCCGGTTTTTCGACGGCGCGCTGTTGGGGAGTCTTATCCTTTCAACTCCCAAGGTTGGTTGCCTGGCACGGCAGCGCGCCGCCGATTTCATTCGGACAACATGCAGGTTCGTCCCCGGCATGTTGGGCGCGCCCTGCCCGTAGAGGTGCTTCACTGGCTCCCTTGCGCGGCGGTGGCGCGCCGCTCACTTAGGACGTGTACTTATAAACGCGCGACGTCCGCTTTCGAGGGAACAGCGGACGTCGAACATTCGCTGTTTAAGGTCTGCTTTTGACCCGGTTCGGACATCAAGCTCATGCCGTTTTGCGTCCCCAAGGCAGCCTGCTGATGATTATTGCCGTCAAGTGCGTTGGGCCGCATCGATGGCTTCCCGGGCACTCGACGACGAACAGCATTCAAATCCGAAAACCAAAAACGCCACCGGCAAGGAAAACCAAAGAAATACTGTGTTCATTTTACAACAATCGCCAAAAATGTGTACACCACCGTAGCTCGTCTGGGATAACCGCCGCTACCAGCAACTGATTGATTCAAAAGAAAAAATAG
The DNA here is from genome assembly GCF_004799405.1 of Bradyrhizobium sp. GTDB lineage: Bacteria > Pseudomonadota > Alphaproteobacteria > Rhizobiales > Xanthobacteraceae > Bradyrhizobium. The sequence continues at coordinate 1,015 of NZ_SSMW01000048.1, read as the reverse complement.
AAGGAATACGAGGCGGCCGACGCCGGTGGAGCGGAGGCGGTAAGCCGAATCTGGCTTGATTGCGGCATTTTATTGGTAACTATCCGCTGGTCAGGTTAACTGGATTTTAACTAGTGGTCCTAATTGGGTCCAAAGGAGCTTTTCCGATGAAATCGAAACTTCTTCTTGCGGTTGCTCTCTTCGCGTTACCGATGGCGGCGAGCGCGGCTGATTTGCCTGTAAAAGCACCCCCAATTGCGCCTATGCCGGTTTCTGACTGGTCCGGTATCTATGTCGGCGGCGAGGCCGGCTACGGGTGGGGCAAACAGACAACCGATTACACAGACCCAGGCTTTTGCTTTGAATTTGAACGCGACGGCGACTGTCGCACTTTCGGCAGTGGTGATCCGGTTTTCTTTCCCGATGCGTCCATCGACTCCATAAAGCAGAAGGGCTGGCTGGCCGGCGCCTTCTTCGGTGCCCAGAAGCAAATGGGCAGCTGGGTACTCGGCATTGAGGCCAACATGGACGCCGCCGATATCAAGGGGTCGGCCTTAACATCGGCAACAAACACATACCTTGTGCCCTTCGATAGCGGTGTCTTCTTACTCAACCACACCCTTGCGGCGACTTCGACGGTCGATATGCTCGGTTCGGTGCGAGGCAAAGTGGGCTTCGTACCTGCCCCGGCCTGGATGTTGTACGGCACGGGCGGCTTGGCTTTCGCGCATGTAAAGAACAGTGCTACCGACACCTTTAGCTTCCTGGCACCATGGGGTGGTACCGGCACGAGCGGTGGTACGGTATCAGGCGCCACGTCATTGTTTGGCTGGGTAGCCGGCGCTGGCGTGGACTACAAGGTCATGCAAAATGCCAACTCGAGCTGGGTTTTTGGCGTCGAATATCTGCACTACCAGTTCAACTCGAATACCTTCACGCTGAGCGACAACGGGTTTAATACCGTGACCTTCAACGGCAAGCAGTCGGTCGATACCGTGATGGGTCGCATAAGCTACCTTTTCGCCATCCACTGAGC
>NZ_SSMW01000047.1 GCF_004799405.1 Bradyrhizobium sp. | reverse complement strand
TCGCCAGCGACAGCGTCACCACAAATTTCAGGTCGAAGAACGGATTATGCATCGCGGTCATGACGTCCGGCCGCACGCCGAGGCCGGCGAAGAACATCGCGATCGAGACCGGCACGCCCGCGAGCAGCGACAGCGCCAGCACAAATCCGACCGGCCGCGACTGGTGCGCGTTATCGGCCGCCAAGGTTCGAATCAGCTGATCGGTTTCCATTCTCATTGTTCCCGCAGTTTGGCGGTGAGACTGGCAAGCCCGCGATGCAGCGCCACCCGCACCGCGCCCTCACTCATGGCGAATTTCGCCGCCGTGTCCTTGATCGACGCGCTGTCGACCGCGATCGACTGCAGGACATCGCGCTGGCGCGCCGGCAGGGACTGAAGCTGGGCCGCGACCTCGCTCGCCGGAACAGTCTCGGCTGCGGGTTCGCTCGGGATCGTCTCGGCGAAATCGTCGATGTTGACGAAGATCCGCCGACCGCGGCGGCGCAGCGAATCGATCAGCTTGTTGCGGGCGATCGCAAACAGCCATGGCGCGAACGGCGCGGTAGTGTCCCAGGTATGCCGTTTCAGATGCACCGCCAACAAAATGTCCTGCACGATATCCTCAGATTGATCGACCGGTTGCCCCGCACGCGCGAGGCCCCGGCGCGCCGCGGCCCTCAACACCGGCGTGACGGCCCTGAGCAGACGATGATACGCCACACCGTCCCCAGAAATGGCCGACCGCATCAGGCCGCTCCATTCGTCTTCACGTTCGGGCACGCGCGCTCCCACCATGCAATTCGGTCGATCTTTCAATTTGTTACGTCCGCAGGCTCCAATCACGAAGTCGTGATAAACAGCTTCGGAAAAACTATGGGGTGTTCAGGTCCCACGCTGGAAATCGCGACCATGAATGACGCGCGTTCAGGCTCATAACATCGTTCGGTGCGGCCCGCACCCACCGCATTGCTTGCGAAGATTCCCGCGTTCCGAAGTGCCCATCGGCAAAATGCCGCCGCCCCGTTTTCGCCCGGACTCGCCCGAAGATTCCCTTTTTCTGCCGCGCTGCGGACACGCCGCCAGTCTCCTTTGGCTTTGGGGACTGGCAAATGGGGAGATTGCCAAAATGAGGATCAAAGCCAGCGGGCGCTCGGCATTGATATTGGCGACAGGGTTGTGGGTGGGTTTCGCCGGACTTTCGCAGGCAGCGACGACCGCCGATAGCAAGGCGGCGCCGGCTGTCCGTAGCAAACACGTCGCGCATCACTGGAAGAAAGTCGCGCATCGCACATCCGGCAAAACGGCGCTGAAATCCGCGCGCGCCAACCAATCCACCGATGCCGCCGAGGATAACGAATCATCTGCGCTCCCACCGTCTGTCGCCAACGCCAACGCACAACTGGCCTCCGCTGACAGCCCGATCCCCGCCCTCAGGGCGATGTCAGCGCGGGCAGAAGCCATTCTGCAGGCTACCCCGCCTGGTGCGCCGGTTGCCACCGACACCCAGGTCGTGTCCGCGGATCAACTCAACGATGTCGATCGCACGCTGCACGAGAGCCCGCCGCCAGTGCCGCCGTTGGCAATCGCCTCGGCCGATCCCGCCGCCCCACCGGTGATGGCGAGCCGCAACGACGACCCCACCGTCTGGGACAAGACCTCGCTGATCGGGAAGATCTTTATGGCCTTCGGCGTCATGTTGACGGTGGCCTCGGCCGCGCGGATGTTCATGGCATAAAGGCTTCGCGCCCACTTGAAGCTCATCCCGGCTGCGGGCACATTGCCCGCGAAAAGTCTGGCGCGGGGTGGATCATGAGCAGGTTCGAACACATTATTGTCGAAAGCAAAGGCGCGGTCGGCATCATCACGCTGAACCGCCCGAAGATGCTCAATGCGCTGTCGTTCGATGTATTCAAGGAAATAGCGGCCGCGGTCGACGATCTCGAAGCCGACGACAAAATCGGGTGCATCCTGCTGGCCGGCGGCGAAAAGGCGTTTGCCGCAGGCGCCGACATCAAGGAAATGCAGCCCAAAAGCTTCATCGACATGTTTTCCAGCGATTTCATCGCCATCGGCGGCGACCGCGTCGCCAATTGCCGCAAGCCGACCATCGCCGCCGTCAGCGGCTACGCGCTCGGCGGCGGCTGTGAGCTCGCGATGATGTGCGACATCATCATCGCCGCCGACACCGCCAAGTTCGGCCAGCCCGAGATCACGCTCGGCACGATCCCCGGCATCGGCGGCACCCAGCGGTTGACGCGCGCCGTCGGCAAATCCAAGGCGATGGACCTGTGTCTTACCGGACGGATGATGGACGCCGCGGAAGCCGAGCGTTCGGGTCTCGTCAGCCGGATCGTGCCCTCGGACAAATTGATGGAGGAAGCGCTGGCGATCGCCGAAAAAATCGCTTCGATGTCGCACCCCGCAGCCGCAATGGCCAAGAGCGCGATCAATCGCGCGTTCGAGACGCCGCTATCTGAAGGACTCAACGTCGAGCGCGACCTGTTTCATTCGACCTTCGCGCTGCAAGATCGCTCCGAAGGCATGGCCGCGTTCATCGAGAAGCGAAAGCCGGCCAACAAGAACCGGTAGGTTGCCTGCGGCAAAATCCTACCCCGCTTTGCTTCTCGCCAGCGCGGCGTTGACCAGCGCGCGCCAGGCGCGTTCCGACAAACTCGCCGGCCGGTCGAGCCCGAGCCGCGCCAGACATTCCTGGTCGGCCGCGTCGGGCTGACGGGTGAACCCCTGCCACAACAATCCCGGCAGACGCAGCGGCGCGCGTTGCGCGTCCTGCAGCAGTTGCAGGGCCGGAATCAGCCGCTGCTCCGTTTCGGTGAAGTCGCTGCCGAACGGGAACGACGGCAGCAGCCCGGCGTCGCGCGCCGGCTTTAGCGCCGCGCCGATGCGTTCGGAGAAATTCTCGCGATGCGCGGCGGGAATTTCATAATTTTTCGACAGCTTGCCGGCGTCCTTGGCCTGCCGCATCAGATCGTTCTGAAAGCGCGAATCCGAGACCTGCAGCATCGAGGCGATGACGTCGGCGTCGGACTTTCCCCTGAGATCGGCGACGCCGTATTCGGTGATGACGATATCGCGCAGGTGCCGCGGAATGGTTTCATGACCGTAGTTCCAGCGGATATTGGAAACGCTGCCGGATTTTTGCTGCCGCGCCGCTTCCACCGTGAGGATCGAGCGCGCGCCTTCGAGTTCGAATGCCTGCGCCACGAAATTGTACTGGCCGCCGACGCCGCTTACCACCTGGCCGTTTTCCAGGCCGTCGGAAATCACCGCTCCCATCAGCGTCGCCATCATGGCGTTGTTGACGAAGCGGGCATCGACGCGGGCGCGGCGTTTTATTTCCTCATCGCCATAGAGCTGGTTGGTGAACGACACCGGCATCATCTGGATGCGGGCAAGCTGTTGCGGCGTCATCTCGCGCAACGCGCGATAGAACGATTTTGGCCCGAGAAAGAACGCGCCATGCAACACCACGCCGTCGACCTCGCGCTTGAGAATGCCCGCAGCGATCAGGCCGAGAAACGCCTCGAACAACATTTCGCTGACGCCGTAGAGGCCTTTGTCGAACGGCCCGGTTTCCGTTGCGGCGACCGGCACCCCGGGTGCCAACCGGCTCATGATCGCGTGAAATTGTGAATTGTCTCGGTGGCGGATAATCAGTCCCTGCGCCAGCGCATCGCTGACCTGGCCGATGCCGATCTGCAGCGTGCCGCCGTCGCGCACGAGGCCCGCGGCATGCAGGCCGATGGCGTATCTGGTGTCGGTGATCGGTTCGGACGGCGGCGCGAAGAGCGGAAAATCGGTCGCGGGACTATCGAGCACCGCGCTGAACTCGTCCGCCGAAAGGTCGCCCGCACCCGGCATGAACGGCAGTTCGGAATTGACCTGGGCCACCAGTTTGAACGAGGCGCGGCCCTCCGCCCGGGCGCGCAAGACATCGAGCGTGGTGTCGGTGTTGCAGCTCAGGCTGTAGCGCGCCGTGCCATCGACAACGCGCTTTGCCACCAGTTGGGTGACGACATTGAGCCCGCGCGCCAGCAGACAGGACGCGGCATGGGTATAGTTCGCGGAAATGTAGTGCTGCTGCGCGAACGGCACGTGCAGCCAGCTTCCTGCCAGGAAGAAAAACTCGATCACCTGGATGTTCGGCGGCAACGCGCTCGCATGCAGCGCGGCGGCATAGGCGAGATCGGGATAGCCGCCGAACAGGCGATCGATCACGGGCGCGATGAAACGCCGCTCGAGCAGGTTCGATGGCTTCGGCTTTTCCAGTGTCAGCGCCGAAAAGAACGTCAGGTTGATGGCGCGGTCGGCCACCGCGCGCGCATAAAGCGCGTTGACGATGTGGTTGGCCTTGCCAAGCCCGAGCGGCAACCCGACCACCAGATTGGTTCCGACATCGCGGATGATGTCTTCCGCGATCGCCTCGGGGTCGGAAAACATTTTGGGCATGAAGATCTGCCTGACGCCGCCGGAGATGCTCGCCCGGAATCGAGCGTGACGGCGGCAGCTATAGCGCATTTGCCTGATGTTCGCGTCTGTGACGAACAGGCAACAGCGCGCCGCCGAATGGCAGGGGGTTATTGCGCCGGACGGTTTGCCTGTGGCGGCGGCGCCCTCTAAACAGGTAAATGTGTCGAAGACGTCGGCGGGGGCGGATGTCCGGATTTGCTGCGGGATCATATGGCTGGGCGTGCCACTAGGGTTGGCCACGTGGGAAGGCGCATGCTTCGATTGGGCATGAACCTTGGCGTCGCCACTTGCCTCGGTTTTGCTGCCGCCACGGCGCAGGCGGAAGGCCTGCCGGAAGCACTGGTCAAGGCGTACCAGTCCAACCCGCAGCTCAACGCCGAACGGGCGCGCCAGCGCGCCACCGATGAGAACGTGCCGCAGGCGCTGGCGGGCTACCGGCCTCAGATCATTGCGAGTTTGAGCGGTGGGTTGCAGGCGGTGCGCAACCTGTTGCCGGACAATACGGTCCAGGGCGCGACCTTGAAACCCTGGACCATCGGCGTGACGGTGACGCAAATCCTGTTCAACGGCTTCAGGACCGCCAACAGCGTCCGGGTAGCGGAACTCCAGGTACAGGCGGGCCGCGAAGCCCTGCGCAACGTCGGCCAGGGCGTGTTGCTCGATGCCGTCACCGCCTACACCAACGTGCTGGCCAACCAGTCGCTGGTCGAGGCGCAGCGCGCCAACGTCGCGTTCCTGCGCGAAACCCTCGCCATCACCCAAAGGCGGCTGAAGGCGGGTGACGTGACGCCGACCGACACCTCGCAGGCCGAGGCGCGTCTCAGCCGTGGCCTGTCGGACCTCAACGCCGCCGAAGTCAGTCTTGCCGTCAGCCAGGCCACCTATACCCAGGTCATCGGGAACCCGCCGGCGCAATTGCGGGCCGCCGAAACCGTGGACCGCTATCTGCCGCGCAGCCGCGAGGAGGCGATCGAGCTTGCCCTCAAGGGCAACCCGGCCGTGACCGCCGCGGGCTTCGACGTCGATGTCGCCTCCACCACCATCCGGGTCGCGGAAGGCAGCCTGCTGCCCACCATCACGCTGCAGGGCAGCGCCAGCCACAGCGTGGATTCGGATTCGACGCTGTCGACCTTCCGGACCGATCAAGCCTCGATTCTCGGCCAGATGACGGCGCCGATCTATGACGGCGGCACCGCGGCGTCGCAGACCCGGCAAGCCAAGGAAGTGGAGGCGCAAAGCCGTCTGGTGCTCGACCAGGTCCGCAATCAGGCACGCACCGCCGCGGTCGGCGCGTGGGTCGCCAATGAAGGCGCCAAGATCGCGGTGGCGGCATCGGACTCCGAGGTGCGCGCCGCGACCGTCGCCCTCGAGGGCGTACGCAAGGAGGCGCAAGGCGGCCAGCGCACCACGGTCGATGTGCTGAACTCGCAGCAGGATCTGATCTCGGCAAAAGCGCGGCTGATCGGCGCACAGCGCGACCGCGTGATCGCCTCCTACACGCTGCTCAGCGCGATCGGAAAGCTCGACGTCAAGACGCTGGGACTCAACACCCCGGACTATCTGCCGGAAGTGCATTACCACCAGGTGCGCGACGCCTGGGAGGGTCTGCGTACGCCCTCGGGACAGTAGCAGGAACCGGCCTTTCGAACGCATCTTCAACGTCGTCCCTGCGAACGCAGGGGCCTATACGCCGCGTCCTCTCGTCTTGAACGCCGCCGTCGAAGACTTTCGCGTAACCCCACTCCCTGTGGCTGTGGGTCCCTGCGTTCGCAGGGACGACGCAGTCTGTTGTGCATTCGTATTCATCGGACTCAGGAGGCGCTCATGTTGCCGGGCCGAAAAAGTGCTGTCCGGCGCGGCTTCACGGCTTTTGAGGGTCGGCGTCCGAACAAGCCGCGCGCTGCGTTTGCGCAATCGCTTGCTGGACGTAAGCGCGTAACCAGTCGCCGGACTTGCGCAACCCGCCGAATGGAAACAGGTGAAACCCGGCGATCGACGCCGTCGCAGCCGCCGGCGCAGAGCGCAGACCGCGCATGACATCGTCGGGCCCGGTATCGGTCAACAGGCGCCCGAAACGGCCGATCTGGCTGCGCAGCGACCGCATCGAATTGCCGACGCCACAGCGCAGCGCGAATTTCGTCAACGTGGCTGGGGTTGCCGGACCGGCAAGACCGACGATCACGGGAAGACCGGTTCCGCTCGCATCGAGTTCGCCGATCCACCCCAGGATCGGCGCGCTCTCGAAGCAAAATTGCGTCATGACATCGACGTGGATGCTGGTTCGGCGTCCCCAGTCGCGCCATGCCCGCAATACCCCGATGGCGTCGGCCGCTTCCAGATAGGGATGGCCTTCGGGATGCCCGGCCACGCTCAACGAGGTGATGCCGTGCGCCTCGATCAATTCGCTGGCGCCGATATCGCTGCTCGACTTGAACGGGCCTTTGGCGCGCGCGACATCGCCGGCGACCAAAAGCACGCGCGTGACATCGGCTTCCCCGCGCGCCCGCGCCAGAAAATCGTCGAGCGCATCGCGCGAGGAGATTTCGCGCGCGGCGATATGCGGAACCGGGTTGAAGCCCGCCGCGCGCAGCTCGGTTGCGGTGTCGACGTTGAGGCGATAATTGTCGCCGGGCAGGAAAGTGATCGTCACATCCGTGCCCGGAGGGAAATTATCCCGCAATTCCTGCAACTGATGCCCGCGCGACGAGATTTCGACAGAGGCCGACGACAACAGCACCGTGAGTTCGGCTGACGAAACAAGGTCGGGTGCGGTCAAGAGCTCATTCCCGGATCACGTCTCACGCGCGGCGGCGCGAAATCACGTAAGTTTCGTCGTTGAACCACAAACCGCCGTGCTTTTTCAGCACCCGGTCGGTGGCTTCCAGATAGCGGCCATCGCGGACCACCTCAGACAGCCTGACATCCTCGATCTGCGCGACGTAGATCGCGGCATTCCAGGCGGCGAACAGCGTCGAGGTTCCGATCGGGCCGCTCACCTCGTCGGGGAGCGTGTGCATGCGATAGCGGAAGATCGAGCGGGCATCGGACGATGCATTGAAATTGTAGTGCCGTGCCGCGGTGCCGAGCTCGTGCTTGACCTGCCGCAGGATGGCATGACGGTCCGACGTGAACGGGTTGTCGCCGGGCCAGACCCCCTCGATGATCTCCATCCCCGGATCGTCGCCGTGCGAATGGATGCCGATTAGCCGGCCGCCCGGCCGCAACGACCGGACCAGCGGCGCCACCACCTTCGATGCCTTGAATTCGACGCTCGCCCGCGCGCGATAGGGCTGCGAGGCAATGACCAGATCGTAGTCGGCCATCACGCGTCCCGGCCGCGGCATGATCGGATCGAGCAGGAAGGAGTGGTCCTCGCGCCGCAATGTCAGGACGATCGGGCGCTGATAGACCGGATTGCCGGTGGTCGGGCTGATCCCGGCACGCCAGTTTTCGGCGAGAAAACCTTCGAGCTCGCCGATCTGCTCGGCAAAACCGTGCGCGGTATTGCCTGACAGCGCGACATCCTTCCAGATCAGGCCCTGCGCCGACGTCACGGAACGCGGCGTCAGCCATGGCGCCTCGGCGTAATACAGATTGGTGATGACCAGCACCGTGGCGGGATGTTCGAACAGGCGGTCCGCCATCTTTTCGAGCATCAGCCGCACGTCCTCGTAACTGATTTCCTTAGCGACGACATAGAGCGGCATGGTCGGGAAACGCGCGTGCAACGACCGCATCACGCGCGACAGCACGGTACCGTCGCCGACACCGGCATCGAAGATCCGAAGCGCCGGCGGCGACGGCTGCAGGTTGCCGAGTTCGAGGGAAATCCGGCTGGCGACGTCGGTCTTCTCGCTGCAGGTCGAAACAAACAGCAGGTATTTCTGGCGGTTGTCGAAGAAGCGGAAGCCGGCCGGCTGCACCTCGCTCGCAGCCACAGCGCCGTTGACCGCCTTTACGGCCGGCAGCGGCTTGCTCCGCGCCGCCACTGACGCCGTGCGATACTCCGACAGGTAAGCGCGGACCTTGTCGAGGGTGCCCGTGGTGATCTTGGCGCCGTCGCGCAACCGCGATACCAGCTTGCCGTCGTTGACCGCGAGCCGCCCGAAGGTGGATTCGGCGGTTTGCGTGGCACGGCAATAATCCCTGATCTCACCGAGAATCTGATCGGCGGTCCTGGCGGTGGTCCGACCCTGGTGTTCCCCGGTCCGCATGGCGATTTCTCCTGCGGTTTTCGTTCCCTTTGGCGCCAATCAAGGGACGGCCGTCAGGTTGCGTCAACCACAATCGGAGTGGGCAATAGCTATGGGCACGTGCCCACAGCCATTTGCCTATCGCGCCCGGCGCGAGAAGAAGGAGATCAGGACCGGCAAGGTCACGAGAATGACCAGCGGCGCCAGCATCATGCCGGTGACCACGACGACCGCGAGCGGCTTCTGCACCTGCGATCCGATTCCCGTCGACAGCGCCGCCGGCAGCAGTCCGACGCCGGCGACCACGCAGGTCATCAGCACCGGACGAAGCTGCAACTCGCCGGTGCGGATCACGGCCTGCACCCGGTCAAACCCTTCGTCGATCAGTTGATTGAACTGCGACAGGATGATGATGCCGTCCATCACCGCGATGCCGAACAGCGCGATAAACCCGATCGCCGCGGACACGCTGAACGGAATGCCCGTTATCAGCAGGCCCAGCACGCCGCCGAAGATCGCCATCGGGATCACGCTCATCGCCAGCAGCGTGTCGGCCATCGAGCCGAAATTGAACCACAGCAGCACTGCGATCAGCGTCAGGCTGATCGGCACCACGATCGACAGCCGCCTGATGGCGTCCTGCAGGTTGCCGAACTCGCCGACCCATTCCAGCCGCGACCCCGGCGGCAACTTGACCTGCGCGGCGACCTTTGCCTGTGCTTCCCTGACCGCGCCGCCGAGATCGCGTTCGCGCACCGAGAACTTGATCGGCAGATAGCGTTCCTGCTGTTCGCGGTAGATGTAGGCTGCGCCGGAGACGAGCTTGATCGAGGCAACTTCGCTCAGGGGTATCTGCGTGATGGTGCCGTTGGGGCCCGCGGCGCCGATCCGCAAATTCTGGATCGCCTCGGCGCTCTTGCGATATTCCGGCGCCAGACGGACGATGATCGGAAAATGCCGGTCGCTGCCCGGCTCATAGAGATCGCCGGCGGTGTCGCCGCCGATCGCCACCTTGATGGTGGCGTTGATGTCTCCCGGCGCCAGCCCGTAACGGGCCGCCTTGGCGCGATCGATGTCGATCTGGATGGTGGGTTGGCCGAGCGAGGTGAATACCGCCAGGTCGGTGATGCCCTGCACGGTCGAAAGGACAGACTTGATCTTGTTGGCGGTGTCGGTGAGTGCCTGCAAGTCGTTGCCATACAGCTTGATCGAGTTCTCGCCCTTTACGCCCGATACGGCCTCGGACACGTTGTCCTGGAGGTACTGGGAGAAATTGAACTCGACGCCGGGAAACTTGTCCTGCAGCTTCGACAGCATTTGCGCGGTGAGTTCTTCCTTGTCATGGGTATCGGGCCATTCGCCGGCCGGCTTTAGCGGCGCAAAGAATTCGGCATTGAAAAAACCGGCGGCGTCGGTGCCATCGTCGGGACGGCCGTGTTGCGACACCACCGCTTCGACCTCGGGAAAGCTGCGGATGGTCTTGCGCATCTCGTTGACGTAGGCGTTGCCCTCCTCGAGCGAGACGGTCGGCGGCAGGGTCGCGCGAATCCACAGATTGCCTTCCTCGAGCTTGGGCAGGAATTCGAGACCGAGCAGGCGGGTACCGACGATGGTCATGACGACCAGCCCGGCGGCGGCGGCCATCACCAGTTTTCGATTGTCGACCGCCCAGGCCAGCACCGGCGCGTAGAGCCGGTGCAGCAAAGCGACGATGCGGGTGTCGGTCTCGTGAATGTGCGACGGCAGGACGATGGCGCTCAAGGCCGGGGTGATCGTGAAGGTCGCCAGCAGGCCGCCGGCCAGCGCGTAGGCGTAGGTCCGCGCCATCGGCCCGAAGATGTTGCCCTCGACGCCGCTCAGCGTGAACAGCGGCAGGAACGCGGCGATGATGATGGCGGCGGCAAAGAAGATCGACCGCGACACGTCGGCGGCGGCGCTGAGGATGGCATGGCTTTTCATGCCCATCGTGGTCTCGGTGGAAATATGGCTTTGCTCGGCCTCCGAAAGTGCCGTGGTTTGCGACAGCCGCCGGAAGATCGCCTCCACCATGATCACGGTGGCATCGACGATCAACCCGAAGTCGATCGCGCCGACCGACAATAGATTGGCGGATTCACCGCGCAGCACCAGGATGATGACGGCGAAAAACAGCGCGAACGGAATCGTGGCGCCGACGATCAGCGCGCTCCTGAGATCACCGAGGAAAATCCACTGCAGCAACACGATCAGGAGAATGCCGACCACCATGTTGTGCAGCACGGTCGCGGTGGTGATGTCGATCAGATCCTTGCGGTCGTAGATCCGTTCGATCCGTACCCCCGGCGGCAGTATCGAGGAATTGTTGATCGAGGCGACCAGTTCTTCGACACGGCGAATGGTCGGCGAGCTTTGCTCGCCGCGCCGCATCAGCACGATCCCCTCCACGATGTCGTTATCCTGATCGAGGCCGGCGATGCCAAGCCGCGGCTTCTCGCCGACGGTCACGGTGGCGACGTCCTTGACCAGCACCGGATTGCCGGCGCTCTGCGAGACCATGGTGCTGGCGAGATCGTCGATCGAGCGGATCAGGCCGACGCCGCGCACCACCGCCGACTGGGTGCCGATATTGACGGTATTGCCGCCGACATTGATGTTGGAATTGCTGACGGCCTGCAACAATTGCGGCAGCGTCAGGCCGTTGGCGATCAGCTTGTTGAAATCGACCTGCAATTCGTAGGTCTTGGTCTTGCCGCCCCAGCCGGTGACGTCGATCACGCCGGGCACGGCGCGAAAGCGCCGCTGCAAGACCCAGTCCTGCAGCGTCTTGAGGTCGAGCACGCTGTAGTTCGGCGGTCCGACCAGCCGGTAGCGGTAGATTTCACCGATGGCGCTGAGCGGCGAAATTCCGGGCTGCACATTGCCCGGCAGCGGCGCTATTTGCGACAACCGGTTCAGCACCTGCTGCAGCGCCTCGTCGTAGGTGTAATCGAACGAGAACTGCAGCTTCACGTCCGACAATCCGTACAGCGAAATGGTACGAATCGTATTGAGGTTCTTGATGCCCGAGACCTGGGTCTCGATCGGAATGGTGATGTAGCGTTCGATTTCCTCGGACGACAACCCCGGACTCTGCGTCACCACGTCGACCATCGGCGGTGTCGGATCGGGATAGGCTTCGATATTGAGCTGCTTGAACGCGAGCAGGCCGCCGATCATCACGACGACTAACAGGCCCACCATCAAATAGCGGCGGCTGACAGCGATGGCGACGAGGCGGTCCATTCAGATCGAAGCTTTCAATAGGCTGGACTCAACAGGCCGGACTCGAACATACGGGGACTGGGTTAGGTGCCGGATGCGGCGCGATCGATGAACAGGCTGCCCTTGGTAACGATCTGCTCGCCGGGTTTCAGATCGCCGCGCACCTCGACGAGGTCGCCATTGGTGAGGCCGGTCTTGATCTGGCGAAGTTCGATCGACTTGTCGTCGTGCGCGACCCAGACCCGGACCTGATCGCCCTCGTAGATCAGCGCCTGCTTCGGCACGCCAACCGCCGGATGATCGTCGGCGGAATAGATCGTCACATTGGCGAACATTTCCGGCTTCAGCAGGCCATCCTTGTTGTCCACGGTGGCGCGAACCAGAAGCCGGCGTGTCGCGGGATCGATCGCAGCTGAAACGTAACCGATGCGAACCTTGAGATCGCGGCCGGGCAATGCCAGCACGTTGAAGGAGATTTCCTGCCCCACCGATACCGCTGAGGCGTCGGTCTCGCGAACGAAGGCGATCAGCCACACGGTGGAGAGATCGCCGATCACGAATACCGGATCGCTGGCGCCGGCGTTGACATATTGCCCGGGGCCGACCTTGCGCTGGACCACGGTGCCGGCGATCGGCGCGAAGATCGTGGTCTCCGGGTTGATGCGGCCTTTTTCCTGAAACAACGCGATCGCTTCATCGCTGAGGCCGAGGATGCGAAGCCGGTTGCGCGCCGCCTCCAGCGCGGTTTGCGACGAGCGCAGGTCGTTCTGCGCCTGGATCAGGGTAGCCTGGGTCTGCTGATAATCCTTCAGCGGAACCGCCCTGCCCTCGAACAGATCCTTGGCGCGCTTGTTCTGCAACTGTGCCAGATCGAGCGCCGACTGGGCCTTGTTCAAACCGGTCAGGGCGGTGACGAAATCGTTCTGCGCCTGCACGGTATCGGCGGCCTCGATCACGAACAGCGGCTGAGCCTGCGCGACGGTATCGCCCGGCCGCGCCAGGAGCTTGGTGACCCGGCCGGCATAGGGCGAGAACACCGGCGTCGAGCGGTCCTCATCGACCGCGATCTTGCCTTCGGTGACATGCTCGGCGCGGAACACGTGTTCGACCGCGGGCTCGGTGGTCAGGCTGGCCCATTCGGCCGGGGTCGGGGTATAGCGCTGCAGCCCCTTGCGGGACTGGCTCGACAGGTCGGAATTGCCCGGCGGTGCCCGGCCAAAATGCACGAAGCCAAACAAGGCTGCGCCGGCGACAACCAAAAGAGCCGCGCCAACGGCGAGTTGTTTTCGGTTAAGCATCTGCAATTGTTTGGTAAATTCCGACAGCATGAGCCCAGCCAAATCGGCGATGATTCCGGCGCGATTGCCGCATCGGCGCGCTAATAGTGCCCAATTGATGTTTCAAACAACCTAAAAATGCCGATGGGACGGGCGTTTAGAATTAATATTTTGAAAGACCGGCGCGATCCCTCAACTCCGAACCGGCCATTGCGGCGGGTGGCTGCCGAGCGGCATCGCCGGGCGCGCCCAGAAGGCCGGCGTTTGCGATAGCCGGGCCGAATGGCTGACCGAGCGCAGCGGACCGAAGCCCGAGGGGATCTCCTCGATGAAGGGTCTTATGGTTTCGCCCGTCAAATCCTCGGTCTTGAAGCCGTCGGCGACGCGGCCGAGATGCCACAGCCACCGCCCGGTCTGCGCCAGCGACACGCGGACGTGCCAGCTACCGCCTTCGCGCGACTGGCGCGCCTTCGCCATCATCGCGCCGAAGGCCATCAGATATCCGGTGGCGTGATCGAGCATTTGCGCTGGCAATTCCTTCGGGCCGTCGACGCCGGCGGCCTTTCCTTCGGCATGATTGAAACCGGTCGTGGTCTGCACCAGCGAGTCGAAACCGCGGCGTTGCGCCCATGGCCCGGCATGGCCATAGGCCGACAGCGAGACGTAGACGATGCCGGGATTGATCCTTGCGGCCTCCTCGGGCGAGAAACCGAATGCCGCGATGGCGCGCGGACGATAGCCTTGCGAGAAGATATCCGCGCCGGCCAGCAGATCGCGCAAGCATTCGCGCCCCTGCTCGCTTTTGAGTTCGACAAAACTCGTTAGCTTGCCGCGCCCGGTATCGATGGTGAGCCACGGGATATCGGGCAGATCGGGACCCGAGATCAACAGAACATCGGCGCCGTGAACGGCCAGCGTCCGTCCCGCGACGGGGCCGGCGATCACCCGCGACAGATCGAGCACGCGAACCCCGGCCAGCGAACGATCGCCGGCCGGCCAGGGCTTGGGGGCAGCCTCGCCGATTTTCTCGATCGAGACCGGTGGCAGTGCAGCCAGCGCCTGGGCATGCGGAAGCGCCGACCATTCGTCATGCGAGCGCATCATCGCCACCACGCCGCCGGCGGCATAGGCCGCGGTTTCGAACGGCTCGGCGTCCCATCGCATCAAGGCGGCCTGAACTTCGTCGCGCTCCGGCTTGCAGTTGAGCACCTGGCAGACGGCGTCGCGGTGATGGCGAAAATTGGTGTGCAGCCGCACGAAGCGGCGGTCGCGGGTCTTGTAGATTCCGGCGATGGCGTCCCAGGCCGGAGGCGGCGGCTTGCCGTCGACGCGCAAATAACGCTCGCTGCGGCATTCGACCACGGCATGGCGCATGTCGACCGCAACGTCCTGGGATTGACCGCTGCGCAGCTTCCAGATTTGCGCGGCGGCCAATCCCGCCGCGGCGATGCTGGCCTGGGCTGCTGCGGCAACGCGGAACGACGACGGCAATTGCGGCTCTTCGCCGGTCAGCTTGACGGCGTCGAGCGCGGACGGCTCGCCACCGGCGACCGTCCAGAGTTGGCCAAGGATTTCGCGGGGGCTTTGCATGGGGGTTTCCTTGAGAGCGTTCGACGTTATATCACCAACCGTCATCATCCGCGAAAGCGGATGATCCAGTACTCCGTGACGTCTCGGTCAATTTCAGACGGCACGGCGTACTGGATACCCGCCGGAGCCTGTCGTCGGGCGCGCATTCGCGCGACCCGATGGCGGGTATGACAATGGAAGACGGTGCGCGCGCAGTGCTGCTCAATGAAAATCCCGCGATGCCGGCAGGATCCGCACGTTGCGCGGATGGCGGATTTTCTGCGCCGGATTTTCCGGGTGGTCGCGGCGGTCGTCATTGAGCGGTGTGCCGTAAGGCAGCACGCGCTTGCGGGCGAATGCGTCGTCGGCAAGGTTGGTCAAATCGCGGGAGCGATCGAACAATCTTTCGGCGACCAGGTGCGTCACCTGCTCCGGACTGCTCTGGATATAGCCCTCGACCAGGATAAGCCGCGCGCCCATTACCTCTTTGCGAAACTGCGTCATCACCTTCGGCCACACCACGATATTGGCGATGCCGGTTTCGTCCTCCAGCGTCATGAACACCACGCCATGGGCACTGCCCGGACGCTGCCGCACCAGCACGACGCCGGCGCAACGCACCCGTTGTTTGTCGTTGGCATGGCAAACCGCCTCGCAGGCGACGACGCGTTCTTTGGTGAACATCGGCCGCAGGAATTCCATCGGGTGACCCTTCAGCGACAGCCGGATGGTCTGATAATCGGCCACCACCTGTTCCGGCAGCGGCATCAGCGGCAACGGCCGCGCATGCTCGTCGGGCTGTTCGCGCGCGGCGGCGATTTCAAACAGCGGCAGCGGGATGTCGTCCGGCAACCGCCGCACCGCCCACAATGCGGCGCGGCGGTCGAGCCCGATGGAGCGAAACGCATCGGCATCCGCCAGCAGGATCAGCGCGCGTTTCGGCAATCCGGTATCGCGGGCGAAATCCTCCAGTGAGGTGAACGGCCGCCGCTGCCGTGCGGCGACGATGCGCTCGGCCCAGTCGGTCTCACCATCATTCCGGGGCGCGCCTCTTGGCGTGAACCCGGAATCCATACTCCCGATCGCGGCTATGGATTCCAGGCCTGCGCCCAACGGCGCATCCCGGAATGACCGTCGTGAGACCTTCAACCGTTCTTCATCAGGATCGGTCCATGCGAAACCGTCGATCTGGCGAAAGCCGAGCCGCAACGCGTGATACTTCCCGCCTGGCTCCTCCAGCGTGTTCTGCGCATGGCTGAACGAGACATCGATCTGGCGCACCTCGACGCCATTCTTGCGCGCATCGCCGACGATCTGCGCCGGGGCATAGAAACCCATCGGCTGCGAATTCAATAATCCGCAGCAGAACGCATCGGGGTGAAAATGCTTCAGCCATGACGAGACATAGACCAGTTGGGCAAAACTCGCGGCATGGCTTTCCGGAAAACCGTAGCTGCCGAATCCCTTGATCTGGTTGAAACAGTTGTTGGCGAATTCGGGATCGTAGCCGCGCCGGATCATGTTGCCGACCATCTTGGATTCGAATTTTCCGATGGTGCCGAGATTGCGGAACGTCGCCATGGCGCGGCGCAGCCCGTTGGCCTCTTCGGAGGTGAATTCCGCAGCCTCGATCGCGATCCGCATCGCCTGTTCCTGGAACAGCGGCACGCCGAGCGTCTTGTGCAGGACGTTTTTGAGTTCGTCCTTGTTGCCCCCCTTCGGGTAGGGATATTCGATATCCTTAGGGTTCATTTTCCGCCGCTTCAGGTATGGATGCACCATGTCGCCCTGGATCGGGCCGGGCCGGACAATGGCGACTTCGATGACGAGATCGTAAAACGTCCGCGGCTTCAGGCGCGGCAACATGTTCATCTGCGCGCGGCTTTCGACCTGGAATACGCCGATGGATTCGCCCCTCTGCAGCATTTGATAAACTTCGTCGTCGTCCTTTGACTTGATGTCGGCGAGTTCGTAGCGCTTAGCCTTGTGGTCCGCGATCAGGTCGAAGCATTTGCGGATACAGGTCAGCATCCCCAGCGCCAGCACATCGACCTTCATCATGTTCAGGGCGTCGACATCGTCCTTGTCCCATTCGATGAAGGTGCGGTCGTCCATCGCGGCATTGCCGATCGGCACATAGCTGTCGAGCCGGTCCTGCGTCAGCACATAGCCGCCGACATGCTGCGACAGGTGCCGCGGAAATTCGATCAGTTCGGTCGCCAGCGCCACCGCGCGCTGGATCACGGGGTTGTGCGGATCGAGCCCCGCCTGCCGGACCTGCATCTCGTCGAGGCCATCGCCCCAGCTTCCCCACACCGTATCGGCCAGCAGCGCGGTGACGTCTTCCGTCAGCCCCAGCGCCTTACCGACATCGCGGATCGCGCTGCGCGGCCGGTAATGGATGACGGTGGCGATAACAGCAGCGCGGTGGCGGCCGTAACGGCGATAGACATATTGCATCACCTCCTCGCGCCGCGAATGCTCGAAGTCGACGTCGATGTCGGGCGGCTCCAGCCGTTCTTTGGAAATAAAACGCTCGAACAACAGGTCGACCTTGGTCGGATCGACCGAGGTAATGCCGAGCACATAGCACACGGCCGAATTCGCCGCCGATCCCCGGCCCTGGCACAGGATTTCCTGGCTGCGCGCGTAACAGACGATGTCGTGCACGGTCAGAAAATAATGCGCGTATTTCAGTTTCCGGATCAGGCGCAGTTCTTTATGCAAAACCTTTCTGGTTTTCGGTGAAATCCGGACCGGGAATTTCCTGTGCGCACCCGCCCATGTCAGGTCTTCCAGATGGCGCTGCGCGGTCTTGCCCGGCGGCACCGGCTCGTCGGGATACTGGTATTTGAGCTGATGAAGCGAAAAATGGATGCGGCCGGCAAACCGCATGGTTTCCGCGATCGCCTCCGGCACGTCGCGAAACAAGCGCGCCATCTCGGCCGCGGGCTTGAGATAGCGCTCGGCATTGGCCTCAAGGCGCTTGCCGACGGCATCGATATCGGTCTTCTCGCGAATGCAGGTCAGCACATCCTGCAGCGGACGCCGCACGGGATGGTGATACAGCACCTCGTTGGTCGCCAGCAGCGGCACGCGCGCCTTGGCTGCGAGGCCATGCAGCCGCGCCAGGCGGCGCCGGTCGTCGCCGCGATACAACAGACTGGCTGCAAGCCAGACGCCATCGGCTTCGCCATGCTTTAACCGATCCAGAACGGAAAGCGCTTTGGCTGTCTCGAAGCGATGCGGCAGCGTCAGAACCAGAAGCTGCCCTTGCGCGAATGCCAGGAGATCGGCGAGCACCAGATGGCATTCGCCCTTCTCGATCTTATTTGTGTCGTCGCCGCGCTTGCCGCGCGTCAGCAACTGGCAGAGCCGGCCGTAAGCTTCCCGATCGCGCGGATAGACCAGGATATCCGGCGTGCCGTCCATGAAGACGAGGCGCGAACCGACCAGAAGTTTCGGTTTGTGTTTGACCTCGGGATTGCCGAGCTCCTTGTAGGCGCGCACCACGCCGGCCAGCGTGTTGTGATCGGCAATGCCGATCACGGGAAGACGCAACTCGCTCGCCTGATGCACATAATCCTGCGGGTGCGATCCGCCGCGCAGGAACGAGAAGTTCGTGGTGATGCCGATTTCGGCATAAGGGATGTTCATGCGAACAGCCCATGCACGAACCAGTTGGCAGGCTTGGGCTTGCTCTCCTCGTTGACGAGTTCGCTGCCGTAAAGCCCGTCGCGGTAAATCCAGAAGCGCAATCCCGCCTCATCCTCGACCCGGAAATAATCGCGGGTCAGCGCCTGGCCCCCGTGCTTCCACCATTCCATGGCGATGCGCTCCGGGCCTTCCACCCGCACCACCGCATGGGTGGCGCGCCGCCAGGTGAAATGATGCGGCGGCCCGTCAGGGACCGTTGCGAACGGCACCTTGATCGGCTCGGGCTTTTCGAACAGCCGCAGCGGCCGCAGCGGCGGCTCCCCTTCCACGCGCGCGGGCCAGACCGCATGCGCGGCGGTGGCAAGATGATGTTGCGCGGATGCTGCCATCGCCGCGCGTTCCGGGATATGGGTATCCTGCGGCAGGTGCACGACCACGCGCCGTCCGCCGATGCGCGCGGCGATGCGATCGATCAATGCGGCCAGTTCGTCATTGTCGTGCACATTGGCGTCGAGATCGCGCTGCTGCTGAACCACGATTTCGGTGCGGCTGGCCGACAGCCTGACGAGATCGAAGCCGAAACCGGGATCGAGCGGATCGTTCAGGGCATCGAGCCGTTCGCGGAACAGGCGGTCGATCACCTCGGCTCGGGTCACGGGCTGCCCGGTGTCCACCACGATCGCGCGCACCACGCCATCGGTGCGGAAGAAATGAGCTTCCAGCCGCCGCGCGCCCTTGCCCTGCCGCTCCATCGCCACCACCAGCATCTGCGCCAGCCGGGATAGCGTCGCCGCTATCTCGCCTTCGGTAGAAACAGGTTCGGCAAACCGCTTCTCCACGATGTAATCCGGCAGCGGCTTGCGCGGGCTGATCGGCGCATCGCCCTGCCCCAAAGCGTGCTCCAGCAAGGTGGTAAACTTTGCTCCGAACCGCGCCGTGATCTCGTGGCGGTCGCGGAAAGCCACCTCGCCGATGGTTTTCAGGCCGGCGCGGCGCAGGCCGCGGGTGATGGTGTCGTCGGCGCCGAGCGCGAACACCGGCAGCGGCTCGATGGCTTTGGCTTCCTCGCCATCGCCGACGATGCAGCCGTCGGCACAGCGCGTCAGCGTTCGCGCGCAGATCGAGGTGCCGGCAATCGCGGCACGGACGGCAAAGCCCTGCCGCGCCAGCGCGTCGCACGCCATCCGCATCAGCACCGCCTCGCCGCCGAACAGATGAGCGCAGCCGGTGATATCGAGAAACAGGCCATGCGGGGAATCCAGCGCCACCAGCGGCGTGAAGCGGTCGCACCAGTCGGCGATGGCGTTCAGCGCGTGGGCGTCGGCGGCTTCATCGGCATCGAACACCTGCAAATGCGGACAGATGGCGCGGGCATTGGCGAGTGGCAGGCTGATCTCGAGGCCGAGATCGGCGGCGGCATCATCCAGCGCGGAAATCAGCAACGCGTTGTTTTGCCTGGCGACCACGATGCAGGGATCATCATCGCCGGAGTTTCGTTTAGCCGGCGCGGCGTTGCCGCGCGCGAACTGGCGCTTGATGCGGTCGGTGGGCAGGCGCGGCAGCCACAGGCTGAGGATACGCCGCCGGTTTGCTGAAAAGGCACTCATCACATTTCCATTCCATGATCCACCGCCCAACAGGGCCATGACGGTTGCGGACAAGCTGCGCGTCGAACAGCGGCGCGCCCCACGCCGATACGCCGGGCGGCGAATGCGCCGCGCGCACGATCCATCTGGTCTCCGCCGTGGAGGGCTGCGGCTCGGCTCCGACCCGCAGCAGCAACGCGGTGACGCCGGACATCTGCGCGGCCAATGTCAGCTTGCGGCTGGCGACGAGATCGAGCGGCCGCGCCTCGCCCCAGACTTCCAGCACCACGCTATCAAGCGCATCGCAGGCCAATGCGTCGGCGGCGGTCCGCAGCGCGGTGTCGACATCGGCGGCGCGCACCGTCACCACAAGGCGCGGATCGAGACCGAGTTCAGCCAACCCGCTCATCGACAGCGCGCCCAGTTCGATTTCGCTGAAATCCTGGCGCACCCACAGCAGCGGCCGGCGTGCCGATGCGCGCCCCGCGAGGCTTGTGTGCCCCGCGAGGCTCACACGCCCTGCAAGGCCGGCGACAAAGCCCGTCGCCACGGCCCCCTGCCGCCCGTCGGCGAACACCTCATGCACTGCGCCGGTCGCAAGACCTCCCTGCAAGGCCGCGTCCGCATCTGCATGACCGAGCGCCACCCTGCCCGGCGTCATGGCCTCGGCATGGCTTTCGATGCGCTGGATACTGCCGCGCAAGGTCGCAAGCGTGTTGGTGCGTGCGCCAGTCATGCGCCCGTTCCCTCAATGATGTCTGGACCGCTTTCCGATTTAAGGAGAACCGGAAGCTGGCCTATTTGTTCATGATATGTTCTAATATAAAGCTAACATGCCACCAAGAGTCAATCGGGATCGACGTTTAAGTTTTTCATGAGTAGAACCAATAAGTTCAAAGGAACTACCGGAATGGCTCGCGCATTCAGATTGCACATTTTGCGTGAAATTCTCGCTCCGATGAGACGCCCATGACATCCGCGTCCCGCGCCCCTCTCAAAACCTTGCGCGAGGAGGCCGCCGGCTGCCGCGCCTGTCATCTGTGGAAAGAGGCGACCCAGACCGTGTTCGGCGAGGGCCCGCAGCACGCCCGGATCATGCTGGTCGGCGAGCAGCCCGGCGACAAGGAAGACCTCGCCGGCCAGCCGTTCGTCGGACCGGCCGGCCAGATGCTCGACCGCGCGCTGGATCAAGCCGGAATTGACCGCGAGAAAGTCTATGTCACCAACGCGGTGAAACATTTCAAGTTTTTGCCCCGCGGAAAATTCCGCCTGCACCAGAAACCGAACACCGCCGAAATCAAGGCCTGCCGTCCCTGGTACGAGCGCGAACTGGCCTCGATCCGACCCCAACTGGTGGTCGCGATGGGGGCTACCGCTGCGCAAAGCGTGTTCGGCAAGATCACGCCGATCAACAAGAACCGCGGCCGGCTGATCGATCTTGAGGACGGCATCAAGGCGCTGGTGACAGTGCATCCGTCCTATCTGCTGCGGCTGCCCGACGCCGAGGCGAAGGCGCGGGAATACAAGCGCTTTGTCGATGATTTGAAGATTGCGGCTGAACTTCTGAACAAATCCACCCACGCGGCCTGACACTTGCAGCCTGACGCTTGGGGACACAGCCGCGTACCCCGCGGCTTCTTCACGCGCCTATCATATCCGTCGCGCAAAGTCCTGCCCATCCGGACAGGAGAATAAACATGAGCGACGTCGCGTTACCGGGTTCGATCGAGCCCGCCTTGCGTAGGGGACCGGACCTCGACGGCGGATTTCAGGCCCGCGCCAAAAGCGCGGGCCTTCTTGCTTTCAGTCAGGCCAATCTCACGCCGCCATCGTGTTCTCGACCAGCTTGATCCAGTACGACGTGCCGTAAACGATCGCCTCGTCGTTAAAGTTGTAGGCGGGATGATGCAGCCCGGCGCTGTCGCCATTGCCGCAGAAAATGAATGCTCCCGGGCGCGCCTCCAGCATGTAGGAGAAGTCCTCGGCGCCCATCATTGGCGGCGTCTCGCGAACATTGGCGTCGCCGGCGATCTCCTTTGCCACCTTCGTTGCGACATCGGTCTGCGCGGCATGGTTGACCGTCACCGGATAGCCACGCACGTAATCAAGTTCGATGCTGGCGCCGGTCATCTGCGCCACGCCCGCGACCACCTCGCGCACGCGTTTTTCGACCACTTCCCTCACACGCTTGGTCAGGGTGCGGACGGTGCCGTGCAACTCGGCGGTTTGCGGAATGACGTTGCGCGCATTGCCGGCGTGGAATTCGCAGATCGAAACCACCGCGGATTCCAAGGGATCGACGCTGCGCGCGACGATGGACTGCAAGGCCGTGATCAGTTGCGCGCCGACCAGAACGGAATCGATGCAGATATGCGGACGCGACGCGTGGCCGCCGTGCCCCTCGATCCGGATGTCGATGGCATCGGTCGCGGCCATGATCGGCCCCTTGCGGATCGCGAAAGAGCCCAGCGGCATTCCCGGATTGTTATGCATGCCGTAGACCTGATCGATCGCGAAGCGGTCCATCAGCCCGTCCTTGATCATCGCGGCAGCCCCAGCACCGCCCTCTTCCGCCGGCTGGAAGATCACAACCGCATCGCCGGCGAAATTGCGGGTCTCGGCGAGATAGCGGGCGGCGCCGAGCAGCATCGCGGTATGGCCGTCATGGCCGCAGGCGTGCATCAGGCCCGGTGTCTTGGATGCGTAAGGCAGATTGGTCTGCTCCTCGATCGGCAGCGCGTCCATGTCGGCGCGAAGCCCGATCACCTTGAGGTCGCCATTGCCGGCCGGCTTGCGGCCCTTGATGACGCCGACGACGCCGGTGCGGCCAAGGCCGGTGGCGACCTCGTCGCAGCCGAATTCCCGCAACCGATCCGCCACGAAGGCCGCGGTGCGATGCACGTCATAGAGCAATTCGGGATGCTCATGGATATCCCGGCGCCAGGCCTGGATATCGGGTTGCAGATCGGCGACGCGGTTAATGATGGGCATGGGGGATACTCGGGTCCGGGGGGTTAGATGCTGTTTTTGGCTTAGCACGAGCCCGCGATTTGCCCAATATCCATAAAGGGCGCCGCGGCTGGACTTGTCCCGGCCATCAACGTCTGGATAAACCAAGAAAGACGCGGGTGCCCGGCACAAAGCCGGGCATGACGACAATATCGACCGGGCGGAATTCAACATGCCGAAGCAGCTTGAGGGTGATTTCGACTATATCGTCGTCGGCGCGGGTACCGCCGGTTGCATCGTCGCCAACCGGCTCTCGGCCGATCCGACCCGCCGCGTGCTGATCCTGGAGGCCGGCGGCAACGACAACTGGATCTGGTTCCATATCCCGGTCGGCTATCTCTTCGCGATCGGCAATCCGCGCTCGGACTGGATGTTCCGGACCGAGCCGGAAGCCGGTCTCAACGGGCGCTCGCTGGCCTATCCCCGCGGCAAGGTGATCGGCGGCTCTTCCGCGATCAACGCCATGATCTCGATGCGCGGTCAGGCCGCCGACTATGATCACTGGCGTCAACTCGGCCTTAACGGCTGGGGCTATGACGACGTGCTGCCCGCGTTCCGGCGGCTGGAGGATCATTTCCTGGGCGAAAGCGAGCATCACGGCACCGGCGGCGGCTGGCGGATCGAAGCGCCGCGACTGTCCTGGGATATTCTGGATGCGGTCGGGGAAGCCGCGCAGGAAATCGGAATCCGAAAAATTCCGGATTTCAACACCGGCGACAATGAGGGCGTCGGCTATTTCCACGTCAACCAGAAGCGCGGCCGGCGCTGGTCTTCGGCGCGGGGTTTCCTGAAGCCGGTCTTGAACCGTCCCAACTTGCGGCTTGAAAAGAACGTGCTGGTCGACCGCCTGATCGTCGAGCGGGGCCGCGCCGTTGGCGTGCGTTTCATTCAAGGCGGTACAATCGTCGAAGCTCGTGCCAAGGGCGAAGTGATCCTGTGCGCCGGCTCGATCGGATCGATCCAGGTGCTGCACCGTTCCGGCATCGGTCCTGCGGACTGGCTGGCGCCGCTGGGGATCGGATGCGTGCTCGACCGCCAAGGCGTCGGACGCAATCTGCAGGATCATCTGCAGCAGCGCGCGATCTACAAGGTCGACGGCGTCCGCACCCTCAACGAGACCTACTATTCACTGATCGGTCGCGGGCTGATGGGCCTCGATTATGCCTTCCGCCGCCGCGGTCCGCTGACCATGGCGCCGTCGCAGCTCGGCATTTTCACCCGCTCGGATCCGCATCGCGAGCGCGCCAATATCCAGTTCCACGTGCAGCCGTTGTCGCTCGACAAATTCGGCGATCCGCTGCACCGCTTTCCGGCGATCACCGTCAGTGCCTGCAACCTGCAGCCGACATCGCGCGGCACCGTGCGGATTCGCTCCCGCGAGCCGGATCAGGCGCCTTCGATCGCGCCGAATTACCTGTCGACCACCGAGGACCGCGAGGTCGCCGCCGATGCGATCCGCACCACGCGGCGGCTGATGAAACAGGCGGCGCTTGCGCTGTATCACCCGCAGGAATTTTTGCCGGGACCGGCGGTCGGCGACGACGACGCATCGCTGGCCAGGGCCGCGGGCGATATCGGCACCACGATCTTCCATCCCGTCGGAACCGCGAAGATGGGCACCACCTCCGATCCGCTTGCCGTGGTCGACGAACGCTTGCGCTTCATCGGTCTTGCAGGTCTGCGTGTCGCCGACGCATCGGTGATGCCGACGATCACCTCGGGGAATACCAACACGCCGACGGCGATGATCGCCGAAAAGGGCGCGGCGATGATCCTGGAAGATTCGCGATAGGCAAAAGAAAAAGTGTGGCTGGCATGCCTTGCGGCCGGCATATCGCACCACAACGATCACGGAATCGTCATCCGTTCCGGGAATAAACCCGGCGCTTGCCCGATCAAGCCCATGGAAACCCAATCAAGGGTCCATGGAGATCTGTCATGAGCGATCACGACCATCACAATGATGACAACCCGGGTGTCAGCCGCCGTCGGGTGCTGGAATGCATGACCTGGGCGGGCACCGGCGTGCTCTGGACCATTTCCGGCGGCGTGCCCCGTTCGCTGGGACTGGTCGGGTCGGCGCAGGCGGCCGAGCCGGCGGGCCTGACGTTCCTGCAGATCAGCGACAGCCATGTCGGCTTCGACAAGCCGGCCAATCCCAACGCCCTGGGCACGCTTGAGGAAGCCATCAACAAGATCAAGTCGATGCCGATCAAGCCCTCGTTCATGATTCACACCGGCGACGTCACCCATCTGTCGAAGGCCGCCGAGTTCGACAACGCCGAACGCATCATCTCGCAGGCCAAGCTCGATGTGCATTACGTGCCGGGGGAGCACGATTTCCTCGACGAAGACGTCAAGTTCTACCGCGAGCGCTACGGCAGCGGCGCCAAGGGCGCCGGCTGGTATTCGTTCGACGCCAACGGCGTTCACTTCATCGGCCTCGTCAATGTGGTGGACCTCAAGGCCGCTGGCCTCGGCAATCTCGGCGCCGAGCAGCTTGAATGGCTGGAGCAGGACCTCAAGGGACGCTCGAAATCGACGCCGATCGTGGTGTTCGCCCATATTCCGCTGTGGACGGTCTATCCGGAGTGGGGCTGGGGCACCGAAGACGGCGCCCGCGCGCTCGATTATCTCAAGGGCTTCGGCTCGGTCACGGTGCTCAACGGCCACATCCATCAGGTGATGCAGAAGGTCGAGGGCAACGTCACCTTCCACACCGCGCGGTCGACCGCTTTCCCGCAGCCGGTACCGGGCACCGCGCCCTCGCCCGGGCCGATGAAGGTCGCCGACGACAAGCTTCGCGGCCTGCTCGGGGTTGCCAGCATCAACTTCAAGCAGGGCGAGCAGCGCCTTGCGATCATCGATACGCCGCTGCAGGGCTAAGGGAATCCGCCATGACGTTTGCAACCCTTCGCCGTCTCGGCATCCGGATCGCCGTTGCCGCGCTGCTGACTTCCCAAATGCCGGCGGCGCACTGTGCCGAGACGACGATAACGATCGACAATTTCACCTTTACGCCGGCACAGCTCACGGTGAAGGTCGGCGACACCGTGACCTGGAAAAATCACGACGACATCCCGCACACCGTGGTTTCCGCCGGCAAGTTCAGGTCGAAAACCATGGATACCGACGACAGCTATTCGTTCACCTTCACGGCGGCGGGGGAATACAAGTATTTTTGTTCGCTGCACCCGCACATGACGGGAATGGTCAAGGTTGAATAGCGCGCAAAACCAAGGCATCACAACGATGCCCGGCCGGTTGATTTCGACCGGCCGGGCACGAGCATTTTCGACAGCCGGGCAACAGGCGATGCCGGTCAACGCTTCGAACGACGATCCGGACCGGGCGCGGCGCTTTCGCGACGCCGCGCTGCCGCATCTCGACGACGTCTATACGCTGGCGCGCTATCTGCTGCGCGAGGCCGCCGACGCCGAGGACGCGGTGCAGGAATGCTATCTGCGCGCGCTGAAGCATTTCGACACTTATCGCGGGCCGGCGATGAAGCCGTGGCTGCTGGCGATCCTGCGCAATGTCTGCCGCGCCGAATTCGCGCGGCGCGCCAGTTCGCCCGCCGCCGCGCTCGACGAACTGCCCGACGATGCCGCGCCAACGCCGCTGTGGCACGAAGCGCAGGAAACGCCGGAGGCACAGGTGCTGCGCCAGCGCGACGCCTCCGCGATCCGCCGGATGGTGAGCGCACTTGCCGAGCCGTTCAGGGAGACTTTTGTGCTGCGTGAAATTCACAATCTTTCGTACCGCGAGATCGCCGATATCGTCGAGGCGCCGGTCGGCACCGTGATGTCCCGGCTCGCGCGCGCCCGCGCCTTGCTGCGATCGGCATGGACCGCGGAACAGGAGCAACCGAAATGACCTGTGACGAGGCCGAAGTCCTGCTTCACGCGCTGCTCGACGGCGAACTCGATGCCGGCCACGCGCGCGAGGTCGAAGGCCATATCGCGGGCTGCCCGCATTGCGCGGCGCTACTGGCGGACTATCGCGAGATGAGCAAGGCCGTCGCGGGCGCCGACTTGCGTCATACCGCGCCGCCGCTGCTTCGCCGCCGCATCGAGGCGTCATTGCCGCAGACGCAGGCGCCGAGCCGGCGCATGGTGCTCAGGGGCTTTGCGATGGGATCGGCGGTCTCAGCACTCGCGGCGACCGGTCTCGTCGCGATCGTGCTGCGCAACGACGACGAACAACGCATCCTGTCCGAAGTGGTCTCGGCCCATCTGCGCTCGTTGCAGGCCGGACACCTCACCGACGTGGTCTCCACCGACCAGCATACCGTAAAGCCGTGGTTCAACGGCAAGCTCGACGTGGCGCCGCCGGTTGTCGACCTCACCGCGCAGGGTTTTACCCTGATCGGCGGCCGGCTCGATTACATCGACGCCCGCGCCATCGGCGCCATCGTCTACCGCAGGCGCCAGCATGTGATCAATCTGTTCGTCGCCCAGACCGCCAGCACCGAGCGCCACGCCGCCAGGACCGAAACCATTCAGGGATTCAATATCCGGCGCTGGGGCGACCGCGGATTGAATTACTGGGCGGTCAGCGACATCGCCACCGACGAACTCAACGAGTTCGGCGAGAAGTTCGAGACGGCGACGGCAGGCTAGCGCTTACGCCGACTTGCGCACGGCGTTGTCGACCAGCGTCTTGCCCAGGGACCAGATCGCGCCGGGCACCTTGTGACTGGAGGCGATCACGGAATCGAACGCGGTTTCGATCCAGTTGCAATCCTGCTCGGTGAGGGTCAGCGGCGGCAACAGCTTGATGGTGTGGCTGCCGTGGCCGGAGACTTGCGTGAGGATCTTGTGGTCCTTGAACAGCGGCACCGTGATGAGCTGGCAGAACAAGCCCTTGTTAGCGGTCTCGAGCACGTTCCACGATGCCTTCAGCCGCAGCGATTTCGGCGGGCCGAATTCGACGCCGATCATCAATCCCTTGCCGCGCACTTCCTTGAGCAATTCATAGCCGGGGACCATCCGGGTCAGCGCCAGCCGAAGCTCGGCGCCGCGCTTGGCCGCCGCGTCGATCAGTTTTTCCGATTCCAGCACCTCGAGCGTGGCGATGCCGGCGGCCATCGCCAGATCGTTCTTGGCAAACGTCGATCCGTGCACCACCGCGCGATCCATTTGATTGAAGATCTTGTCGAAGATGCTTTTGCGGGTCAGCAGCGCGCCGACGGGAACGTGGCCGCCGGACAGCGCCTTGGCGAGCAAGACCATGTCGGGTTCGACGTTCCAGTGTTCGACCGCCAGGAACCGCCCGGTGCGGCCCATGCCGGTCTGAATTTCGTCCGCGATCAGCAGCGTGCCGTACTTACGGCAGAGTGCTGCTGCGCCCGGCAGAAATTCCTCGGTGGGCATGTTGACGCCCTTGCCCTGGATCGGCTCGACAATGAAGGCGCCGACCTGGCGCGACGACAGCGCCTGCTCCAATGCGGCGAGATCGTTGAAGGGAATGGACGTGCATCCCGGCAGCAGCGGTTCGAAACCGCCGCGGAAATTGGGATCGTCGGTGAGCGACAGCGCGCCGTAGGACAATCCGTGAAAAGCGTGGGCGCAGTACACGATGCCCGGCCGGCCGGTCGCGCCGCGCGCGAATTTGATCGCCGCTTCGACGCATTCTGCTCCGGAGTTCGCAAAAAAGACCTTGTCGAGATACGGCACATAATCGAGCAGGCGCTCGGCCAGCACGCCCGCAAGAGTGGAAACGTCGAGCTGCACAAGATTTGGCAGGTCGCTGTCCAGCACGCTCTTCAGGGCGGTGCGAAGCGCGGGATGATTGCGGCCAATCGCAAAAACGCCAAACCCGCTCAGTAGGTCGAGATAGCGGGCGCCATCGCGGTCGAAAAGGTACTGTCCCTGACCCTTCTGAAAGCCGACATCATAACCAATTGTCTTGAGAACCCGTACCAGCTGCTCATTGAGGTGGCGCGCATGCATGGAACTGCGCTGCGACTGCCGGTCCACAAACATCTCGGAAACGTCTAGATTTGGATATAGCATGAGCTACATACTTCGGTTGATAGCTGTCTCGTCAACTGAAAACGCTCGATTTCGTCAACTGAAAATGCTCAATGCGGCGTTTTGCCCGGTTTCGGTCATTTTCACTAAAGCATAGGTCTGCGCCATGTTGCACCGCCCTCGAAGCGTTATGCGTAAACTAATCTATTCCGGGATCATTTTGTCAGCAGGCCTCGCCCCGGCCCTGGCAGCGGATCCGACGGGTGACTGGAGGGTGGCGGACGGCGTCGCCAACATTCGCGTCGCGGAATGCAATGGGAGCATGTGGGGCGTCGTGGCGTGGGAGAAGGAGCCGGGCGGCCGCGACACCCATAATCCGGATGTTTCAAAACAAAACAGGCCGAGCTTGGGAATGCCTATCCTTATCGATATGAAGAAGACGCCCGGCGTCGACCAATGGGAAGGCCAAGTCTACAACGCCAAGGACGGCCAGTTCTACAGTTCCAAGATCAAGCCTGTGGGTCCCGATCAGCTCGAGATTCAAGGCTGCGTGCTGGGCTTCCTTTGCGGCGGTGAAACCTGGACCCGCGTCGCGGGCCCGATTCCCTCGAGCCCCGTCAACAGCATGGCCAAGGGCGCGCCGAAGGCCGCAACGGGTGCCCCGAAGACCACCGGATCCGTCAGCCCGGCCCCCAAGATGCACGGTCAACTGGCGGCCAACGATCCGGTCGGCGATATCTGCCTACTCCCCGACATCGCGCGGTTTACCCATTAACGCGGGCTGGAACAACAACACCGCGGCAAGCGTGGTGACCAGCGAAAGCGCCAGCAGCTTGCCCATGCTCGCGGTCCCCGGGTGGCTCGATAGCCAGAGGCTTCCGAACGCGGTCGCGGTCGTCATCGCACTGAAGAATATCGCACGCGTCAGGCTCGACTGCAGCAGATTGGTCCTGCCGCTCCGCCAGGCCGTTACATAGTAGATCTTGAACGCGACGCCGACGCCAAGCAGCAGCGGCAGCGCGACGATGTTGGCGAAGTTGAGCGGCAGCCCGATCAGCACGCAGATTTCCAGCGTCACCGCGCCGGCGACCAGGAGCGGGACCAGCGTCAGCAACACGTCGGTCACCCGCCGCAGCGCCAGCCAAAGCAGCAGGCTGATCACGACCAGGGCCCACAGCCCGGCGTGGATGAACGCCTTTACGACGGTTTCACCGGACTTGAGAATAGACACCGGTCCGCCGATCGCGTTGGGCTCGGCGGCCAGCACGGCGCCTGCAAATTTGCGCAGCGTCTCGTTGTCGTTCGGATCGCCGCGCGGCAGCGCCTCGACGCGGATCAGGCCATCCTTGGTCTTCCAGCCATCCGTCAGGTTGGCCGGGAGGTTCTTCAGGCTCACCGGGTGAGCCTGAAGCGAGTTTTTGAGTTGGTTGAGTTCGACCTTCAACGGCGTGACGAAGATGGCCTGGGTCTTGTTCCGGGTGGCTTCGTCCGAGTCGGCGAGCTTTGACAGCGCATCGGCGAGGCGCCGCGAGGCCACAGCACCCGGATCCTTCGCATCGCCGGCGACCTTGCGCAGGCTTTCAGCCGATTCCTTCAAGGCCTCGACATTCTCCTGGTCGGAGGGAGCCGCATCGATGGATTCCGGGTTCAGCGCGGGATTGAGGACTTTGGCGCCCTGCGCGATCAGCTTCAGTTTGGCCGGCTGGTCATCAGGCACGAAACTGTCCAGCGACCTCACCTCGAGAACTTCCGGCACCTTCTCAAGCCGGGCTTCAATCTTCCTGGCGTCGGCTTCCGAATTCGTCAGCACGTTGATGGCATTGGCGCCGGTGTTCGGATCTTTCCTCAAATCCAGAAAGGTCGCGATCGATTCCACCTTGGCATTGCGCAAGTTGATCGGATTGAAGTCGAACTTGAGAAAATAAAGCAGCGGCAGGCCGGCGATGGCGATCAACAGCGTGCCGACGATAATGATGACGCGATGCTTTTCGAGGAAATGATCGACCGGCGCCAGGAATGCATAGCCGACGGGCTCCTTCTCGCCGGGAGGATTGAGCAGGTTCAGCAACGCCGGCAGCACCGTGATGCTGGAGACAAAGGCGACGAGCATGCCCACGCCGGCGATCTTGCCGAGTTCCGACACGCCTTTGTAGTCGGTCGGCAAAAACGAGAGGAATCCGGCCGCCGTCGCCATCGCCGCCAGTGAAAGCGGAATCGCGGAGCGCTCGGCCGCCTTGGCCAGTGCGTCTGGCAGATCGTTGCCCTTGAAGCGCTCCGACCGGTAGCGGACGCTGTACTGGATGCCGAAGTCCACGCCCAATCCGACGAACAAAACGGCAAACGCGATCGACAGCAGGTTGAGCGAGCCGACCATCATGAGGCCGACCGCGGTGGTGATGGAAAGGCCGACAAAGAGATTGGCGAACACCGCGAAGATGATCTTGGGCGAATGCAGCGCCATCCAGAGAATGAAAAGAACCACCAGTATGGTGCCGATCCCGTTGACGATGGCGCCGTCCGCAACGGTCGCAAATTCCTCGTTGGCGATCGGGACCGGCCCGGTCAGCCTGAGCCGGGCGCCATATTCGCCCGCGAAGTTGAGATCGCTTGCCGCCCGCCGGATGGCGTCGGTGGCATCCTTGCCCGGCTCCAGCGCATTGAAGTCGAGGATCGGCTTGAACTCGATGAAGGCGCGGCGATCGGCGTCGGTCAACGGCTTGTCGCTGGTCAGTTCGCGCCAGGAGAATGTCGCAGAGCCTTTGCTCAGCACGTTCTCGACGGTCTGGGCGATCAGCGAAAACGGTCGCGCGGTGCTGTCGAGCTTGAATTCGCCGCGCTTGATGCCGGCGAGCCCGGTTTCCAGCGCGCCGGTCAATCCACGCAGGCTGGGGTCGCCGGCCATGATTTCGATGAGCGGGGCGGCGGATTCGAACTGGCCGGTGAGCCGGCCGACTTCCGCCGTCGAAAGAAACAACAGCCCGTTCTTTTCGAAGAAATCGCCCGATCCGAGCGCCTGAACCGAATCGAAATGCTTGGTGTCGCCTGACAACTTCTGCAGGAGCGCCGCAGTCGCGGCACCGGTAAGCTCCGGCGTCGGGGCATCCACCACCGCAAGTATGGTTCGGTCCCGATCGAATGCCTTTTCGAATTGATTGTCGCGCTTGCGCCAATCCAGCGTGGGCGAAATCAGGGTGTTGATATCGGTGTTGATTTCGAAGTTCCGGGCCGTATAAAAGCCCGCCGCTACCGCTAGAACGAGCGCGATCACGATAGTGAGAGTGGCAAATCGGGTACAGGTTTTGACAATCGATATGACAACACTTGTCAGCACATTTTTTCTTTCTACCGTTGACGGCCTGTCGGAAATGCCCGCTGTCTATCGGAGTTCCACCAGCCGATCTAATGTTGTTTTTGAACAGGTTTTCTTTGAGGACGCGGGCAGCCGGAACAAAACAGGCCGCAACCACGCTAAAGTGCTGATATAGCCGGGATTGACCCTTGGTAAAGTGACGAACAAGTGAGGCTCCAGCGGCTTAAATTCGCAGCCGCCGGTAAATCTGCTGTATTATGTTACCGTGTATTGTCCCTGCCAATCGGGCAAGCTGTCTTTCCTAGCCGATCATTTTTTGAGACAAAGCCTTGCACATCCACGCGCTTAAAGGGTGGGATGGATACGGAACCGGTCGTGGTGCGGATATTGCAACTATCCGGGCCGGAAGAGGGGATGCCCGGCCGACGAAGAGATGTTGAGCCGGACACAGATGTCCGGGCCGGACGAAGAATGGAGTGGGTGCAACTTGGCTAATGGACGTCCCATGGAAGTATTTCTTGCGCAGCCTCGCGGATTTTGCGCCGGTGTCGTGCGCGCGATCGAGATCGTCGAGCGCGCGCTGGAGAAGTATGGCCCGCCGGTCTATGTGCGTCACGAGATCGTCCACAACAAATACGTGGTCGAAAGCCTGAAGAACAAAGGCGCCATTTTCGTCGAGGACCTGTCGGAAGTGCCGCCCCGCGCCGTCACCGTATTCAGCGCCCATGGCGTGGCCAGGAGCGTGGAAGAGGAAGCCGCCGCGCGCGGCCTGCCGGTTCTCAACGCCACCTGCCCTCTGGTGACCAAGGTCCACAACCAGGGCAAGCGCTACATGTCGAAAGGCCGGGCGCTGATCCTGATCGGTCATGCCGGCCATCCCGAGGTCGAGGGAACCATGGGGCAGGTTCCCGGCCCGGTCCTGCTGGTCCAGAACGTCGACGATGTGGCGGCTTTGACCCTGCCGGCGGACACGCCGGTGGCCTATATCACCCAGACCACGCTCAGCGTGGACGATACCAAGGACATTATTGCCGCCCTTCAGCAGCGTTTTACCGATATTCAAGGCCCGGACATCCGGGATATCTGCTATGCGACACAGAACCGCCAATCTGCGGTAAGGGACCTTAGCAAGCTGGTGGATGTTATCCTGGTGGTGGGCGCCACCAACAGTTCCAACTCGAACAGGCTTCGCGAAATCGGCACCGAAGTCGGGGTTGCGAGTTATCTCATTGCCGATGGCAGCGAACTGAACCCCGATTGGCTGAAGGACGCCAAGGCGGTCGGCATTACCGCCGGCGCCTCGGCGCCCGAAGTTCTGGTCGATGACGTGATTGAAGCGCTGAGACGAATCGGGCCGGTGGCCGTGTCGGTGTTGTCGGGACGGGAAGAAAATATCGAATTCCGGCTTCCGGCCGAACTAGCGGTAGTCTGACCCAACGCTCTACCGAATCCAGAAAGAAAACTTGTGATGGCAATACCGTTCTTCAAAGAGATCCGCATCGGCGCCTACCTGATGAAACAGAAGATGCTGGGCCGCAAGCGCTATCCCCTGGTGCTGATGCTCGAGCCGCTGTTTCGCTGCAACCTTGCCTGCGTCGGTTGCGGCAAGATCGATTATCCCGACGCGATCCTCAATCGCCGGATGTCGGCGCAGGAATGCTGGGATGCCGCCGAGGAATGCGACGCGCCGATGGTGGCGATTCCCGGCGGCGAGCCTTTGATCCACAAGGAAATCGGCGAGATCGTGCGCGGCCTCGTGGCGCGCAAGAAATTCGTGTCGCTGTGCACCAACGCGCTGCTGCTGGAAAAGAAACTCGATCTGTTCGAGCCGTCACCCTATCTGTTCTTCTCGGTGCATCTCGATGGCCTGAAAGACCATCACGACAAGGCGGTCTCGCAGAAGGGCGTATTCGATCGCGCGGTCTCGGCGATCAAGGCCGCCAAGGCCAGGGGCTTCACCGTCAACGTCAATGCCACGATTTTCGACGGTCATGCTGCCGAGGATATCGCCAGGTTTCTCGACTTCACCACCGAACTCGGCGTCGGGGTTTCAATGTCGCCGGGCTATGCCTATGAGCGTGCGCCGGACCAGGAGCACTTCCTCAACCGCACCAAAACCAAGAAGCTGTTCCGCGACGTGTTCGCGCTCGGCAAGGGCAAGAAGTGGAATTTCATGCATTCCGGCCTGTTCCTGGATTTCCTCGCGGGCAATCAGGATTACGAATGCACCCCGTGGGGCATGCCGGCCCGCAACATTTTCGGCTGGCAGAAGCCCTGCTACCTGCTCGGCGAAGGCTACACCAAGACCTTCAAGGAATTGATGGACACCACGGACTGGGAGACCTACGGCACCGGCAAGTACGAGAAGTGCGCCGACTGCATGGCGCATTGCGGCTATGAGCCGACCGCGGCTAACGCGGCGCTGACCAATCCCTTCAAGGCGCTGTGGGTGGCGCTGCGCGGCGTGCGAACCACAGGTCCGATGGCGCCCGAGATCAGCCTCGATCACCAGCGTCCGGCGCAGTACATCTTCTCGGCGGAAGTGCAGAAGCGCCTGTCAGACATCCGCCGCGACGAGGCCCTCGCCGCCCAGCAGAAAGCCTCGACAGCCGCGTAGGCTGCGGAGCGCGCGATTGAAATCGATTCCGGTGGAGACCAGCGCGCGCAACGTCAACGGATTGCGCGCCACGCCACGCAGGACCTTGCGCAGGTCGATATCGCCGTTCGGCTTGATCGCGGCCATCGCCAATGCCGGCAAGGCGCGGGTGGCGGGATCGCTGATGACGCGCAGGGCCGCAAATGGCAGGCCCGCTTTGGCGGCGTAATCCGCCGCAATATGGCTTTCCATATCCACCGCCGCAGCACCCGTCTCGGACCTCAGCGCGGCCTTTCCGGCCCGAGCGGCGATCACCTGTTCAACGCCCGCAAGGCCGCCCCGGACCACCCGCCGGCGTCCCAGCGCCACGCTGGCGATCAGTCCTTCATTCAGCGCCAGACCGGCCAGCCAGCGGGCATCGCCCGCCAGAACCTCGGTCGCCACCACGACGTCACCTGATTTCAACGAAGGGTCCAGTCCACCCGCGACCCCGAAGCTGATGACGCCCCGGATCGTCGTTGGGTCGAAAACCGTCAAGAGCGCCCGCAATTGCCGCGGATCGCTACTGCTGCAAATCACGGTCATGCCGGGCCCTGCCGCGATGCGGGCCTCCTGCACCAGACCGGTCACAATCAGCACCGGCCGAGGATCAATTGGGTTGACCTCGGTAACGTCGTCCCCCGCCCCCAAATTCACATCCCGACCCCTACCACCCTGCTGTTGGTGCTCTTCAAATTTCGATACCGCGCCAGCGCCCAGAGCGGAAAGAACTTTGAGTAGCCATGATACCGCAAATAAAACACCCGCGGAAAGCCCGTTGCCGTGTAGCGCTGCTCGTCCCACAGCCCTTTTTCGGTCTGTGTGCCTTTTAGGTACTCCACGCCACGGGCGACCGCCGGATGGCCGACCTCACCCGCTGCCATCAATCCAAGCAAGGCCCATGCCGTTTGCGACGCGGTGGCAGGGGCCTTCTCAAATCCCTTATAATCGAGGCGGTAGCTGGTGGCATCCTCGCCCCAGCCGCCGTCCGGGTTCTGGATCGACACCAGCCAGTCCACGGCCTTGCGCATCGCGGGGTCCTGGTGGCCCACCCCGGCGGCGTTAAGGGCGCACAGCACCGACCAGGTGCCATAGATGTAATTGAGCCCCCAGCGGCCGTACCACGAGCCCTCGGCAAGCTGGGTCCGGCGCAGATAGGCGATCCCGTCCGCCATCGCCCTGCTGCTTCGAACCGTCTCACCGAACTGGGCCAGCATCGAGATGCAGCGGGCGGTGACGTCCTCGGTCGGCGGATCCAGCAGCGCGCCGTGATCGGAGAACGGGATGTTGTTGAGATAATATTCAAGATTGTTGACGTCGAAGGCGGCCCAGCCGCCGTCGCGGCTTTGCATGCCCTCGATCCATTCGCGGCCGCGGGCGATCGCCACATCATAATCATGGCTTTGGGTGATGCGCCGCACGCGATCCATCGCCATCACCACGACCGCGGTATCGTCGAGATCGGGATAGTAGGCGTTGTTGTACTGGAAGGCCCAGCCGCCAGGGCGAACCTCCGGCCGCTTCACGGCCCAGTCGCCCTTGATGTCCAGCACCTGCCTCGGCAGCAGCCAGTCCAGCCCCTGTTTGACCGGAGCGCTTGCCCCCTCACCGCCTGCTTCGAGCAGGGCATGACAGGCCAGCGACGTGTCCCACACCGGCGATACGCAAGGCTGGCAATAGGCTTCGTGCTCGCCGATCACCAGAAGCTTGTCGATCCCTGTTCGGGTGATCGCGCGCGGCGGATAATCCGCCGGTTTGCCGAGCACTCCGTACATCATCACGGTGTTGGCCATCGGCGGATAGATCGCGCCAAGACCATCTTCGCCGTTCAAGCGCTGTTCGACGAACGCGACGGCGCTATCGATGGCGCGGGCGCGGAGCTTGTTCGGAAACAACGGCTCGATCGCGCGCAACACGCTGTCCAGCGCGCGGAACAAAAGGAACCAGCCCCAGCTTTGGTGCGGCGCCTTGGCCGTCATTCCGATCGAATGCGGCGGCTGCAGGAAAAGCTCGTCGATGCCGATTCCCCTGGTATTTTTCGCGCGAGGCTTCAGCGCCGCCAGCACCATCAGCGGCACGATCGTGGTTCGCGCCCAATACGAAATCTTGTTGAGATGAAACGGCGACCACGACGGCAGGAACATGATCTCGACCGGAAGCACCGGCACGCTCCGCCAGGTCAACACCCCGAACATCGACAGCATGAAACGGGTGAAAACGTTGCTGTGGATCGCGCCGCCACGCGAGCGGATCGCCTCGCGCGCCCGCGCCATATGCGGCGCATCCGGGGAATCGCCGATCATCTTGAGCGCGAAGTAGGCCTTCACGCTGGCGCTCATTTCGAAATCGCCATCGTGAACAAGCGGCCAACCGCCGTGGGCGCCCTGAATCCGGCGCAGGTAGTTGGCGATCTTGGCCTCCAGCACCGCGTCGACCGGCTCGCCGAGATAGTGACGCAGCAGCACATATTCGGCCGGGATGGTGCAATCGGCTTCCAGCTCGAACACCCAATGGCCGTCCGGCTGCCGGTAGTCGAGCAACGCACGCGTCGCTGACGCGATGCTCGCGTCCAGATCGGCCTCGATTGCTACTTTTTGGTCGACGGAATGCATCAGCTTGGACGTCCGCTGGTTTGCCCGATCAGGCCCGGCGCCTGGCGAGGACGAGATCGGCGGCGCGGTTTCCCGACCGCACCGATCCTTCGATGGTGGCCGGCAACCCCGTATCAGTCCAGTCGCCGGCAAGAAACAGGTTTTTCCAGTCGGTGGCCGCGCCCGGCCGCAGGGCGTTTTGTTCGGGCGTGGCCTCGAACGTCGCGCGGCGCTCGCGGACGATCTGCCAGGGCGGCAGTTCGCTTTGGATGCCCGCAGCCTTGCAGATGTCCCGCCATATTGCCTGGGCCAGTTCCTCGCGCGGCATGTCCATCAGCCGGTCGGCATCGCTGATGGTAATCGATAGCCGCTGCGGAAACGCGAACAGCCATTCCACGAGGCCGCCGACAACCCCGAGGATCGGCGGCTGATCCTTCGGCGGATCGAAGCGGAAATGCGCGTTGACGATGGCGCGAAACCTGGTCGGCGTTTGCAGCCCCGGCAGCAGCACCGAAGCCGGCCGTGGCGGCACCGCCATCACCACCGCATCATCGGATCCGATCGAGATGCTGTCCTCGCCGAACCTCAATTCGCCGACGCTGTTTGCAGATAACCCGAATTCGCGGAGTTCATGGCCGAATTGAATGCTGGCGCCCATGCCTTTCAAGAGCTCGATCGCGGGTTCGACCAGAACCGCGCTCAGGCCCGCGCGCGCAATCAGCGGCCGGCAAGCCTGCCCTCCCGCCAGCAGCGTTTCCCGCACCACCGCGCCAGCCAGCCCCGCAGACCCCTCGGGCGGATCGATGTTCAGCGCCGCCAGCAGCAGCGGCTGCACCAGCCGCTGATAAAGGGTTCCCTCGCAGCGGATGGTGTCGCCAACCAGCTTGCTTCGTGTTGCCCAGATCAGAGGCATCAGTGCTAGATAATCGAGCAGGCCGGTGTCGGGGACACGGCGAGCCTCGTCGAACATCCATAAGGGCAATCGGCCATCGCCGAGGTCGAGTTGCCAACGCTGTCCGGTCGTCAGATCGACAAACGGAAACTGCGCGCTGTTCGGCCCGACCAGTCCCGCTTCGGTTCCGATCGAGCGCGCGTAGGCGACCGCGTGACTATTGCCTGACAGCAACAGGTGATTGCCGTTGTCGATGGTGAGGCTGGTCGCCGCGTCGAAGTATGACCGGCAGCGGCCGCCGGCCTGCTGGGTGGCTTCGTGGACATGGACCTTGAGGCCCGCATTGGCCAGCCGGACCGCTGCCGAGAGGCCCGAGATTCCAGCGCCGATGATGTGGACGGACTTCTGCATCAGATGAAAGCGTAGCGCAGAAGAATGCCGATGCGGGCCGCCTTGTTGAGGCGAACCGGCGCGCGCGGCATGGCGAAGCCTCGGTCGATCAGCAATTGCAGAATCGCGCGATAATACTTCGACATGATCCGCGGCGCGCGCACTACGCGGCGCGGATTGCGGTCCATGATCTCGTCGGCTTTCGTAAAATAGGTTCGCGCCTGCTCGACCAGCGGCGCACATGCCTTCGGCAACGCCGGATCGGAGACGACGGTGAGCGGATCGGTGCTGCTGATGCCGGCCTCCAGCAAGCCTTCGCGCGGCAGATACAACCGGCCTATTCCGGCGTCTTCATCGATGTCGCGCAGGATATTGGTCAATTGCAGCGCACGTCCCAGATGATGCGCAAGCAGGATGCCGTCGTCATGCGGCAGGCCGAACACCCGCACCGAAAGGCGTCCGACCGCACTGGCGACGCGATCGCAATACAAATCGAGCGTTGCCAGATCCGGCGCCCTGATGTCCTGTGGCACGTCCATCTCCATGCCATCGACGATGGCCAGAAAATCCTCGCGTTTGAGATCGAATTTTCGAACCGAGGCAACGTAGTCCCACAACCGCCCCGGTGGATGGCCCTGATACAACGCGTCGATATCGTCACGCCATTGCTGAAGGGCGGCCAACCGCTCCGGCCGCGGGCCGTCGGAATCCGCGATGTCGTCGACCTGCCGGCAGAAGCTATAGATCTGAAACATCGCCTCGCGCTG
The DNA here is from genome assembly GCF_004799405.1 of Bradyrhizobium sp. GTDB lineage: Bacteria > Pseudomonadota > Alphaproteobacteria > Rhizobiales > Xanthobacteraceae > Bradyrhizobium. The sequence continues at coordinate 2,322 of NZ_SSMW01000047.1, read as the reverse complement.
CTCGCGCGGCAGAATGCGCATCGCCGCGTAAAACGAACTGCCGGAGGCCGACGACCCGTCGCTCGGCTTGGCTGCCGCCGTTTCAAGCGTCATGCGCCGGCCGCCGGATTGGACACGGGCCGGCGCCCCACGGCGCGCTGGGCGATTTCCGCTGCAACTCCGCGTGCGCTATAGACGAGCAACTGCATCGGCGTGAGATGCACCTTTTCGCTCAGGGGATCGCGCACTTTCAGGAGACGAACGATCTTGTCCGCGAAAGCCTGGATCACCGAGATCTCGAGCGCGAGCCTGACATCCCTAACCTTGGTGCTAAGCGATTTGCTTTCATTGAGCAGAACCTCGGTCCGCGCGGCGAGCGAATGCAGGCATTGCAGCAGCGGCGCCGATGCAGGCTTGTGTCCCAGCGCCTCGACCGGGGCGCCTGCCGCGGCCAGCGCGTCGCGCGGCAGATAAACGCGATTGAGGTCTTTGTAGTCCTTGCCGCAGTCCTGAAGATGATTGTTGATTTGCAGGCCGGCGCAGAGCGCATCCGATGCAGCCCAGGTCAAGGTGCTCTCGCCGTGGACGTCGAGCATGAACCGTCCGACCGGCATGGCCGAATAGCGGCAATAGTAAATCACTTCGTCCCAGTTCTCATAACGAAGCTTGGTCACATCCATCCGGAATGCGATCAGGACATCCAGCGCGTGACGCGGCGGCATCGAACGTTCCGCCAGCGCATGCCGCAGCTTGACGGCTTCGGGCTGGCTGTCGCCCTGCCCCAGCAGTTCCTTTTCGAGCAGATCGAGATAGGCGAGCTTTTCCTGCGCTCCGAGCGTCGCGTGATCGGCGATGTCGTCGGCGGTTCGCACGAAATTATAGAACGCCAGGATCAGCGCCCGGTGGCGCGGATGAATGATCCACGACGCCACCGGAAAGTTCTCGTCGCGGTGAGTCTTGCCGGATCGCAGTTCGCTCGCGGTAGTCATCAAGAACCGGCTACATTGGTCGAGGCATAGGGTTTCGCATGCCCTGGTAACCCCGCGCATGCGAGTGGATCGCAGACCCCATATAGGGGAATACGCCGCTAAAACCAATGCTGCCGGCAACGACCCGCAATCCAGCCCGTGTCCAGATCAATCCACCGGCAGGCTCGGCGAGAACGTTGCTATTGCCCGTGGTCTTTCAGCACCTGACTGCAGGCCCCGGTCAACTTGGGACGGTTTTGCTGAAGGCAAGCCAGAATAGTGAAATCGCCCTGATCGATCACCGGGCGGCAGAAGCGCTGGACGTCGCGCGCGCAAGCCCGCTGCTCGTCCGGCGTGCCGCTGCGTTGCTGCTGGGCGATGGCGCCGGTTGAAGCCAAGATCGACAAAAGCGTGAGTGCAACGAGAAATTTACGCATCATCTTCCTTCATTCAGGCACTGGAGAATTCCGATCCCAAGCAGCGCACGGCGTCAACCGGGACGGGGCATTTCAGATGGCGGGGTGTAGACAACCACGGCAACGAGCGAACTAGAGGCGCTGGCAAATGCGGCCAAATTTACGACGGCTCGTTCCCAAACGGCATGAGTTCACGTATCGGTTTAACTTTATCCATAACCATTTGATATTAAAACGTTATTTTCCGGCGATTTTTTTGCGAGGACGTATTGTGGGCGGGCCTGCTCGATAATTAAGTGTTTTCAGCCGAAACTTGCTAATATCCGAACCGCAACCGATTTCGTTGCACAAAAATGTCGTTCATAGGTAACCTTCGATTTCTCATTTTGAACCTAACACACTGCGGCGACACTAAATCTTCGATGTGGCAAGACGTATCTTTCACCTGAACGTCAATTTGAATGGGAAACCGCGACATGAAACTGTTTGGTTCCAGCTTGATTGGACAGGCGATCAGGGCTGCCGCTGTTTGCGCCGCACTCATGTTGTCGGTATCGGCAGCCTATGCGCAGTCGGGCCCATTTGCCGGCTTTGACGGAGCATGGACCGGCACCGGTACGGTTACGCTCTCCGACGGAACCATCGAGCGTCTCCATTGCAAGGCCAAATACAAGGTCAGCAGCACCGGCCTTGGGCTGAAACAGGATCTCGAATGCGCCAGCGATAGCTACAAATTCGACCTGACCAGCGATGTCAGGAGCGAGGGCGACCGGATTTCCGGCAACTGGAGCGAGGCGAGCCGAAATATCAACGGTTCCCTGCAGGGCACCGCCGGTGGCGGTCAGATCGACGTATTTGTCGAAGCCAACGGCTTTGCCGCCAACCTCACCTTGAGGACGAACGGCAACAAGCAGTCGGTGTCGATCAGTTCCAAGGGCGAGATCAGGGGCGTATCCATC
>NZ_SSMW01000046.1 GCF_004799405.1 Bradyrhizobium sp. | reverse complement strand
GCTGGTATCATTGATTTTAGGTGCCGGCGGCATGATTGAATGCTCGGTCAAAAACATATCAGAAACCGGCGCGGCCCGTGAAGTGAATGCGAATTGCCGTTTGTTTTATCGGAACGGTGCCGAGTCTGAGCCGTTGTCACGATGTTCCCATGAAAGGAAACAACATGACGAACCAAAACCGACAACCCGGCCAGCAGAATCAAGCACCGGGTCAGAAGCCAAGTCACCAGCAAGGCGGCGGTCAGAAACCCGGCCAGCAGAGCCAGACTCCCGGCAAGGATGCCAAAAATCCCAAAGAGCCCCACGACCAACGAAGCGAAAGCGATACGTAACTAATAGAGACGGCCCGCTTCGGCGGGCCGTCTTGAAGCCTCCGCCGCGTTGCGCCCTGCCACCGCCGACGAGTGATTGAATAAGGGCGCGACTTCCGGGTTTGGCACGTTTGAGACATGCCGACGGGTACTGAAAATGTCTGCTAGTTGGGAAACCCAACTTCTAGACCTAGCGGCGCTAACAAATCCCGTTGTTCAGTCCAGAAGATTTCGCCACTCTTCCGTGCGACTGATTGCGCGAGACCAAACCTCAGAGGCAGTCTCGGAGTCAGCATCAAGGCTTTTGGACAGCGCACAAATGGCAAGCCATGCATCCGCCTGCACCACCTCAACCTCGCGAGGTTGTTTGCCGTTGTTCTGGGTTTTGGTTCTGAGCGCACGAATCAAATCGGCCGCAGCCGAGCGCGGCTTTTGTCTCGCGTCCAGTAAAGTCACATAGCTGCTTTCGGCTGTTGAAAGGTCGACGTCCGCCATACCCAAACCTCAACACCGTCGAGTGAAGAATTCGTCAGACGATTAGATGCAACTCTCAGGCCGAGTGATCAACTATCTTAGGCGTGCCTCGATGTTCACTTGATATGCGCCGCGCGATCGACAAAACGACCCACAGAGAAACAATCCCAACCCAAATCCACATGACTGACGAGATCATCGTTTCCTCCTTGTTTGGAGGATTTCTGAAACCCTCCGACTATACACTAAGTCATCAAACTTTAAAGATCGGATGATATATGGACGACATTCGAGTGGATTTGCTCGCTGCATATTAAGCACGCCCGCTTCGTGACGTTCACCAGGTCGAACCGTCAGGGTCAGAGCCGATGAGCCCGTGGTTATTGCTAAGGCGCTGAGCATCGCTCAATCGAAATTAATCGCACAATGGGGACGCGAAGCGGATCATCACGGATCCCGTGCCAGCTCCCGTTTTCCCACTGCGCGCGTCTAGCTATCAAACATGCGCTCGCCCACGATCGCGCAATGCCTCAATTCCGCCGGCCACGCAACACGCCGTTCCCGCGCGCTCTTCGTTCCGCGGCTGACGAGATCAACCGGTTCGCCCTGATCGATTAACCCGTTTCACGGACACCGCCACGTCAGCGGTCTCGCTTGTCGCAGGCACCGATCCGAGGAGGCCGATCGACATGGTATTAGACTTCACCGGGGTCGAATGCTATGGCCTGCGCCGCGACGGGAAGGCCTCTTGCGCGCTCGGTTTTGCCGGGCAAATGGGGCAGGATGGGGCTTGGTGCGTCCAGGGCCGTCCTGGGCTGTTTTGGCGCGTTGTGGAGTGAACATGGCGGTTGCGGATTCAAAGCGGCGCGTTGCGCTCCTCACCGGCGTCACCGGGCAGGACGGCGCCTACCTGGCTGAATATCTGCTCCGCCTTGGCTACACTGTCCATGGCGTCAAGCGGCGGTCGTCCTCGTTCAATACCGCGCGCATCGACCATCTCTATGAAGATCCCCATGCCGGCAATGTGCCGTTCCTGCTGCACTATGGCGACATGACGGATTCCACCAACCTGATCCGGCTGATTCAGCAGATCCAGCCGACCGAGATCTACAACCTCGCAGCCCAAAGCCACGTCGGCGTCAGCTTCGAAAGCCCGGAATACACCGCCAATGCCGATGCGATCGGGGTGCTGCGGCTGTTGGAAGCGATCCGGATTCTCGGCATGGAAAAACAGACCCGGTTCTACCAGGCGTCGACCTCGGAATTGTACGGCCTGGTTCGGGAGACCCCGCAGAAGGAAACCACGCCGTTCTATCCGCGCTCGCCTTACGGGGTTGCCAAGCTTTACGGCTACTGGATCACGGTCAACTACCGCGAGGCCTACGGCATGTTCGCCTCGAACGGCATCCTGTTCAATCATGAGAGCCCGGTTCGCGGCGAGACCTTCGTGACCCGCAAGATCACGCGCAGCGTCGCCCGTATCGAGACCGGTCTCGAAGACACGCTTTATCTTGGAAATCTCGAGGCGAAGCGCGACTGGGGGCATGCCAGGGATTATGTCGAGGGCATGCACAAGATATTGCAGGCGGACCAAGCGGAGGATTTCGTGCTGGCGACCGGCGAGACCCGTTCGGTGCGCCAATTCGTCGAGACGGCGTTCGCTGAAGTCGGCCGCACCATCGAGTGGCGCGGCAAGGGTATCGACGAGACCGGCGTTGATGCCAAGTCCGGCAAGGTCGTGGTCCGTATCGACCCGACTTACTTTCGTCCCACCGAAGTCGATGAACTGATCGGCGACGCCGGCAAGGCGCACCGGAAGCTTGGCTGGAAACCGAAAACCACATTCGCCCAACTGGTCCAGGAAATGGTGGCGGCCGATCTTGCGATCGCAAGACGGGAGGTTGCCAATGGCAGGAACCCCGTTTGAGCTGAAAGGCAAAACGGTCTTTGTTGCCGGGCACGCAGGGATGGTCGGCAGCTCGCTGGTGCGCCGACTGAAGCAGGAGCATGTCGAACTGCTCACGGCCAATCGGAGCGAAGTCGACCTGCGCGATCAGGCTGCGGTGAACGGCTGGTTCGCCGACAAGCGGCCGCAGGTGGTCTTCATGGCGGCGGCCAAGGTCGGCGGCATCGTCGCCAACAACACGCTGCGCGGCGATTTCATCTACGACAATCTCGTCGTCGCGACCAATGTGATCCATGCGGCGCATGTCAACGGCACGGAAAAGCTGATGTTCCTCGGCTCCTCCTGCGTCTATCCAAAACTGGCGCCGCAGCCGCTGCGGGAAGAATCCCTGCTGACGGGACCGCTTGAGCCGACCAACGAGCCGTATGCAGTCGCCAAGATCGCCGGTGTTAAATTGGTCGAAGCCTATCGCAGCCAGTACGGTTCGGACTTCATCAGCGTGATGCCGACCAATCTGTACGGACCGGGAGATAATTATCATCCGGAATACAGTCATGTGGTTGCGGCGCTGATCCGCAGGTTTCATCAGGCAAAAGCATCCGACGCCGCCGAGGTGGTAGTGTGGGGCACCGGAACGCCGCGCCGGGAATTCATGTATGTCGACGATCTTGCGGACGCCTGCATCCACTTGATGAAAAATTATTCCAGCGGCGAGCTGGTCAATATCGGCACCGGCAGGGACATCACCATCGCCGAATTCGCCCGCGTGGTCGCAGCCACGGTCGGATATGCCGGCAAGATCAGCTTCGACACCTCACGGCCCGACGGCACGCCGCGCAAACTGCTCGACGTCGGCCGTCTCGCCGGACTGGGCTGGCGCGCACGCACCTCGCTGGAGGATGGCATCAGGCTCGCCTATCAGGCGTATTTGAACGAATCGAAATGATCCCTGGCAGGGCTAACTTGGCAGGACTAAATTGCCACTCCCCAGCCGCGCATAGTCTGCAGGATCCAGTCGCGATAGATCGTCAGCGGCGTCACCCCGGTAAGGCCGCCGCAGCCGGCTGAATTGTGCGCGCCGGTTGACCAGCTCACGACACCGATGATGACGGCGCGGTCATCCTGATCCTGGAACACCGGCGCGCCGGAATCGCCGGTGCAGGCGCCGAGCCCGTCGCGGGCGTTGTTGGTCGCAGGGTCCACCAGGCGCAGTTGAAGCCGGCCGGGCTGGCCTGTTGCCACAAGCGACGCGGCGCGAATGGTGCCGATGCCCTCATCGCCTCCCGAACGGGTGACACCGATACCGGCAATCGTGAAACGCGCGCCCGGTGGAACCGGGTCACTCAGCGTGCCGAGCGAAGCGGGTGTCTTCGACGGTACGGCAGACGGCAACAGCAGCAGGGCGACGTCCGCCGTGGCGCGATGCGCCAGCATGGTCTGCAGATTGAATTGAGGATGGTTTACGGCTTTCTGCGCGGTGAGCAGGCGAGGCGGCTGCGTCGTGTAGTCGAGCACGCGATACGTCGTTTGGGGCGCGATGCAGTGGCCCGCGGTCAGCACCACGTTGGGGGCGATCAACGAACCGCTGCAGACGGTCCCGCGCGATCCGATGATGGTGACGACCGAGCTTGCGATGGTGTCGGGGTCGGCCCGGCCGCCGCCCACGATGGCTGGTGCCGGCGTAGGCAAGCCAAGTGTGGCCGCCAGCAGGGCGGCGGACAATCGCAGGGGCGGCATCGTCATTTATGCGCCATGCGCGGCACGGTCTTGCCGAGTGCCGCCGCCATCGCCGATATCAACGGTTTCATGAAGAAGGCGTCGTTGGCGGGATAGATATCGGTGCGCAGGCCGTGTGATTTCAACTCGTCCGATACGACGGGCCCAACCGAGGCAATCGGCGTGCGCGTCAGGCCGTCGCGCAAGCGCGCTTCGCATCCATGCGCCTGTGCGACCTCGATCAGGCGGCGAACCTGCCTGGAACTGGTCAGGGCGATGGCGTCGATGTGGCCTTGCGCCATCTCGTCGATCGCGGTGACGATGTTGGCGTCGGCGGCCTGCGCGTCGTAGATGTAGGGCAGCACGGTATCGACCTTCGCGCCCTGCGCGGTGATGGCGCCGATCAGTGCGTCGTGATCCTTGTCCGGATAAAGCTGCAAACCCACCCGATGACCTCCGAGGTCGACGCGCGCGAGCATCTCGGCGATGCCTTCGGAGGTCGGCTTCTCCGTGGTGACATCGGCTTCAAGCCCGATCTCGCGCAACGCCCGTCCGGGCTTCGGACCGCGGGCGAATTTTCGCGCTTTGCCGACGGCGGCGATGAATTTCTGTTCGAGCCCGGTCCGCCGCGCGACTTTCATCAGCCGGCGCAGGCCTTCGCCGGTCATCAGCACGAGGTCGTCGCATGGCTTGGCGATAAAGCGGCGGATCCAGGCCTCGATCGGCGCGGAGTCGGGGGCGTCATGGATGGTGAACATCGGGCATTGCAGTACATCGGCACCCTGTTCGGCCAGCAGCCGCGAAAATTGGGCTTCCTCGCGCGTTTCCAGGATCAGGATGCGGTAGCCGCTTAGTCTCTCAGCCATGGGTTTGATCCTGTGCGGATCGCCTGTTGTTGGGTCATCTTGAACTGGGCGCCGGGATTGGCGCAAGGGCCGCGATCGAGGGCCGCGGTATCGATGCGTGCTGGCGCTCGATGGGTCATGGAGCAGAGCCGGTTGGCGGCGCGCCGTTCTAGTGCACGGCGTCAAGCTCCGACGATGAGGGCTGGACGGTCTGCTCGTGGGGTTTTGCCGATGGCCGGACCTTCTCTTCCTTGGGGGGAGCCGGTTCGAGCCGCTTGCGTTCCTGCTCCTGCATGTACTCGTCGTATTTGGCCGTGCCGCGGCGGGGTGGGGCGTCCGCCGGCAGGCCGCCGGCCCATTGGGGGACCGCATCGCTCAACCCGGCTGCGAGTTTCTCGTTGATGGTCGCACAGCCGCCCAGGCCACACGCCATGAGCGTGACGGCGATGAGAGGGGTAAGGCGGGGGACGGGGTGTCGCATGGGCGGCTGGCTTTAACGGCCTCGGATAGAAGGCGTTTCCGTGGCCGATAGTAGCCTTCATTGGTAAAATCGTTTTACCCGCCGGGCGGCGAAGCCTTGGCATTACAGTATCATGATACCATATTTTCGTATGACTGCCTTCGCCCCCGCTGCGAAGCGGGCAATCCCATCGTCGCGATTGACAACTTCGCTTGCATAAGACGCGATGCCGCGCCGATACACGGCCGAAAAATCCGGGCTATGGTGCCGGCAAGAGCCGGACAACGGCTCCAGAAACCGACCAAAGGGAGTGGTACGTTCATGCGGACAAAATTTTCGCTGTTGCAGGCCGTTGCCGGTGTCGCGCTGGGCGTGGTCGCCCTTGCCCCGGCCCAGGCGCAAGAGAGCGTCAAGATCGGCCTGATCCTGCCGATGACCGGAGGTCAAGCCTCGACCGGCAAGCAGATCGACAATGCCATCAAGCTCTACATGCAGCAGAACGGCGATAGCGTCGCCGGCAGGAAGATCGAAGTCATCCTGAAGGACGACGCCGCGGTTCCCGACAACACCAAACGGCTCGCGCAGGAACTGATCGTCAACGACAAGGTCAATTTCATCGCCGGCTTCGGCGTCACCCCGGCGGCCCTGGCGGCCGCGCCGCTGGCGACCGAGGCCAAGATACCGGAAATCGTGATGGCGGCGGGCACCTCGATCATCACCGAGCGTTCGCCCTATATCGTGCGCACCAGCTTCACGCTGGCGCAGTCCTCCACCATCATCGGCGACTGGGCCGTCAAGAACGGCATCAAGAAGGTCGCGACGCTGACCTCCGACTATGCGCCCGGCAACGATGCGCTGAAATTCTTCAAGGAGCATTTTGCGGCCGGCGGCGGCGAGATCGTCGAGGAGGTCAAGGTGCCGCTGGCCAATCCCGATTTCGCGCCATTCCTGCAGCGGATGAAGGATTCCAAGCCCGACGCCATGTTCGTGTTCGTGCCGGCGGGGCAGGGCGGCAATTTCATGAAGCAATATGCCGAGCGCGGGCTCGACAAGGCGGGCATCAAGGTGATCGGCCCCGGCGACGTGATGGATGACGACGTCCTGAACGGCATGGGCGATGCGGCGCTCGGCACCGTCACCGCTCACCTGTATTCCGCCGCGCATCCCTCGCAAATGAACAAGGACTTCGTCGCGGCCTACAAGAAGGCCTTCAGCAACCGGCCCGGCTTCATGGCGGTCAGCGGCTATGACGGTATCCACCTGATCTACCAGGCCCTCAAAAAGACCGGCGGCAAAACCGACGGTGACGCGCTGATCGAAGCCATGAAGGGGATGAAGTGGGAAAGCCCGCGCGGTCCGATCTCGATCGATCCGGAAACCCGCGACATCGTGCAGAACATCTACATCCGCAAGGTCGAAAAGGTCGACGGCGAGCTCTACAACGTCGAATTCCAGACCTTCGAGGCCGTCAAGGACGCCGGCAAGACCAAGAAGTGAGATTTGTGCCTGCGGCTGCCCCTCACCCCAACGCTCTCCCTGCAAGAGCGGGGAGAGGGAGCAGGGCGGCACTCGCAGTGCGAGTTTCGCTTCGCAAGAGAGTCGGATAGGAAGAGCGGCCTGCTCGTGCCAACCTCGCCCCGCCCTTGCGGGGAGAGGTCGGATCGCGCAGCGATCCGGGTGAGGGGCTCTTACTTAAAGTCGGCGAAGCCTACATGACCACGCTGTTCACCATCCTGTTCGACGGCGTCGCCTACGGGATGCTGCTGTTCGTGCTGGCCTGCGGGCTGGCGGTGACGCTGGGATTGATGAACTTCGTCAACCTCGCCCATGGCGCGTTCGCCATGACCGGCGGCTATGTCTGTGCGGTTCTGGTCAATCAATCCGGCTGGCCGTTCTTTGCGGCGCTGCCGCTGGCGTTTGTCAGTAGCGCCTTGATCGGCGTGGTGCTGGAGCGCTCGCTCTATCGTCATCTCTATCATCGTAGCCATCTCGATCAGGTGCTGTTCAGCGTCGGCCTCGTCTTCATGTCGGTGGCGGCGGTCGACTACATCATGGGATCGTCGCGGATTTTCATCAAGCTGCCGGCGGCGCTCGAAGGCCAGATCGATTTCTTCGGCGTCGGCATCGGGCGTTACCGGCTGATGATCATCGTGATCTGCGGATTGTTGACGGCGGGACTTCAACTGGTGCTGGCGCGCACCAGATTTGGCAGCCGGTTGCGGGCCGCAGTGGACGATCCGCGCGCCGCCAGCGGGCTCGGCATCAACGTCCCGCAGGTTTTCGCATTCACCTTTGCGTTCGGCTGCGGTCTTGCCGGATTGGGCGGTGCGCTGAGTGCGGAGATTCTCGGGCTCGATCCGTATTTTCCGCTGAAATTCATGATCTATTTCCTGATCGTGGTGACCGTCGGCGGCTCCTCCAGCATCACCGGCCCGTTCCTCGCTTCGCTGCTGCTCGGCATCGGCGACGTCGCCGGCAAATATTACGTGCCGAAGATGGGCCCGTTCGTGATCTACACCATCATGATCGTGATCCTGATCTGGCGTCCGAACGGCCTGTTCGGCCGCACGGCTGCCCGTTGAGCGCGGCCATGAGCGCGGTATCGGACGTATCCAGCCACGCGCGGCGGCACGCGCGCTGGCGCGGGAGCGAGATCGCGTTCTGGATCCTGGTGCTGGCTTGCGGATTCCTGTTTCCGTCTCGCTATCTCATCATGACGGAAGTGCTGCGGCTGGGGTTGTTTGCGCTGTCGCTCGACCTGATCCTCGGCTACGCCGGGATCGTATCGCTCGGCCATGCCGCGTTCTTCGGCGTCGGCGCCTATTGCGCCGGCCTGTTGGCGTTGCATGGCATCGTGACCGAGCCCGTGGCGGCGCTGCTGGTTGCAGGCCTGGTCGCCGCCGCGGTTGGGTTTCTCACCAGCTTCCTGGTGATAAGGGGCGCCGACCTGACCCGGCTGATGGTGACGCTGGGGATCGCCCTGTTGCTGGAAGCGCTGGCGGAACGATTTTCCGACGTCACCGGCGGCAGCGACGGGCTGCAGGGCATCGAGATGCAGCCGATCCTGGGCCTGTTCGCCTTCGACATGTTCGGCAAGGCCGGCTTTTTCTACTCGCTCGTCGTGTTGTTCGTGCTGTTCCTGCTGGCGCGGCGGATCGTGCACTCGCCGTTCGGCCTGTCGTTGCGCGCGATCAGAAACAATCCGCTGCGCGCCTCGGCCATCGGTATCCCGATCAACCGGCGGCTGATCGCGGTTTACACGCTCTCCGCCTTCTATGCCGGAATCGCCGGCGCACTGTCCACCCAGACCATGGCGCTGGCGTCGCTCGATGTGTTCTCGTTCGAGCGGTCGGCCGATCTGATGCTGGTGCTGGTGATCGGAGGCACCGGCTATCTCTACGGCGGATTGATCGGCGCCCTGGTGTTCAAGATGCTGCAGGAGTTTTTCTCCAGCCTCACGCCGCAATACTGGCAGTTCTGGATCGGCCTCGTGCTGGTGGTGATCGTGCTGATCGGCCGCCAGCGCCTGCATCGCTGGGCGCTGTGGATACCGAACCTGATCATCCGCCAGCTCAGCGGGCGAAAAGCCGTGATCGCCATTCCCGAGGGTGAGGCGCCATGACAATAGCGCTGGAGACCAGAGGGCTTGAAAAGCAGTTCGGCGGGCTCAAAGTCACCCGCGACCTGTCGCTCCGGATCGAGCAAGGCGCCCGCCACGCGCTGATCGGCCCGAACGGCGCCGGCAAGACCACGGTCATCAATCTTCTGACCGGCGTGCTCAAGCCCAATGCCGGGCGCATTCTGCTCGAGGGTAGCGACATCACAGATCTGGCCGTGCACAAGCGGGTACTTCGCGGCCTGTCGCGCACGTTCCAGATCAACCAGCTCTATCCCGACCTGACGCCGCTCGAGACCATCGGGCTTGCGGTGTCGGAACGGCTCGGCCGCGGCGGCGACTGGTGGCGCCGGATGGGTACGCGCGACGACGTCAACGGCGAGATCGCGGAGAACCTGGCGCGCTTCCGTCTGCTCGACGTCATGAACGAACTGACTGCGACGCTGCCTTACGGCAAGCAGCGCCTGCTGGAGATCGCGGTCGCCATCGCCGCCAGGCCGCGCGTGCTGCTGCTCGACGAGCCCGCCGCCGGCGTTCCCGAAAGCGAACGCCACGATATCCTTGCCGCCGTCGCGGCATTGCCGCGCGACGTCACGGTCTTGCTGATCGAGCACGACATGGATCTGGTTTTCAGCTTCGCCGACCGCATCTCGGTGCTGGTGAACGGCGCGATGCTGGTCGAGGGCGCGCCGGAGGCCGTGGCGCACGATCCGCGGGTCAAAACGGTCTATCTCGGCGAGGCCGCCGATGCCTGACTTGTTGCGCATCGAGGGCCTGCGTGCCGGCTACGGCGAGGCGGTGGTGCTGCCGGATATGTCGCTGCGCCTTGCGGAAAGCCAGGTGTTGGCGCTGCTCGGGCGCAACGGCACCGGCAAGACCACGCTGATCAACTCGATCGTCGGGGTTACTCGCCGTTTCGGCGGCTCGATCACCCTTGGCGGACAGGACATCACGCCGATGCGGCCGGACCAGCGGGCGCGGGCGGGGATCGGCTGGGTGCCGCAGGAGCGCAACATCTTCCGCTCGCTGACGGTGGAGGAAAACATGACCGCGGTGGCGCAGCCGGGACCGTGGACGGTGGCGAAGGTCTACGAGATGTTCCCCCGGTTGAAGGAGCGCCGCAACAACTTCGGCAACCAGCTCTCCGGCGGCGAACAGCAGATGCTGGCGATCGGCCGCGCGCTGACGCTCAATCCCAGGGTGCTGCTGCTGGACGAGCCGACCGAGGGGCTCGCCCCGATCATCGTGGAGGAACTGCTCAAGGCGCTCGGGGTCATCACCCGCGCCGGCGGCATCTGCTCCATCATTGTCGAGCAGAATGCACAAAAGATTCTGGGGCTGGCCGACCGCGTTGTGATATTGGAGCGCGGCGCGATCGTCCATGACGCGGCGAGCGCTGCCCTGAAAACCGACCCCGCAGTCCTTGAGCGCTTTCTCGGCGTCTCCGGTGCCGCGGCTCATTAATTCTCGGGAGTGATACCATGCGGCGAACCAAAGCCCCCTTCCGCGCCGACGAGGTCGGCAGCCTGTTGCGGCCGCCGCGCATCAAGGAGGCGCGCGCCAGGCAGGAGAAAGGCGAGATATCGGCCGACGATCTGCGCAAGATCGAGGACGTCGAGATCGAAAAGGTGGTGCACAAGCAGGCCTCGATCGGCCTGAAACTCGCCACCGACGGCGAATTCCGCCGCTCGTGGTGGCATTTCGATTTCCTGAAGGACCTCACCGGCTGCGAATTGTTTCACCCCGAGGAGGGTATCCAGTTCGCGGGCATCCAGACCCGGCACGACGCCATCCGCGTGATCGGCAAGCTCGATTTCCCGGCCCGTCATCCGATGCTGGATCATTTCCGCTTCCTGAAGAAACATGCCGATACCGCCCATGTCATGCCCAAGATGACGATTCCGTCGCCGGCGGTGCTGCATTTCCGCGGTGGCCGCAAGTCGATCTCGAAAGAGGTCTATCCCGATCTCGACGCATTCTTCGAGGATCTCGGCAAGACCTATCGCAAGGCGGTCAAGGCGTTTTATGACGCCGGCTGCCGCTATCTGCAGTTCGACGACACGGTCTGGGCCTACCTCTGTTCGCAAGATGAATTGAAAAAGGCCCGCGAGCGTGGCGACAATCCCGATGGCCTGCAGGAGATCTACGCCCGCGTCATCAATTATGCGATCGCCGAGCGGCCGGCCGACATGACGGTCACGACGCATGTCTGCCGCGGCAATTTCCGCTCTACCTGGATTTCGTCCGGCGGCTATGAGCCGGTGGCGGAGACCATGCTCGGCGTCACCAATTACGACGGCTATTTCCTGGAATACGATTCCGAACGCGCCGGCGGCTTCGAGCCGCTGCGATATCTGCCGAAGGGCAACAAGATCGTGGTGGTCGGCGTCATCACCTCAAAGAGCGGAGCGCTGGAGAAAAAGGACGACATCAAGCGGCGGCTGGAAGAAGCCTCCAGATTCGCGCCGCTGGATCAGCTTGCGGTGTCGCCGCAATGCGGCTTTGCCTCCACTGAAGAAGGCAACATCCTCACCGAGGAAGAGCAGTGGGCGAAACTCAAGCTCGCGGTCGATGTCGCCAACGAGGTGTGGGGCAGTTAGAGTTTGGAGGTAGAGTTTCTTCTGCCTCTGCTCGCTCTTGCGGGGAGGGGCGGGCATGACGGGAAGTCCCGACGCCATCATCATCGGGGCTGGCCCGGTGGGACGCCGACGCAAGATTCAGCCCGCCGTGCCGGGCATTTCCCAGGGTGGGCAGATGGTGGTAGGACACCCCTGCCGTTCGCCGCTGCCCACCGCATCGGCCCAAATTCTTGCCCGATGAAAAACGACCAAATCCTCAGCCAGATCTCCGAATATTGCCGTCAGGCCGATATGGCGGAGACGACCTTTGGCCGGCGCGCGGTCAATGACGGCAAGCTGGTGCATCGCCTGCGCGAGGGCAAACGAATCACAATCGATACCCTCGACCGTATCCAGGCCTACATCGCCGCCTCGATGCCGGGCGGGTTGCCGCCGCCGCGCGGGCTTGAGGTTCCGCCCGAGAAGCGCGACCCCCGCGGCAATTTCCGGTTTTTCGAGAACCGGCAGAAATACCTGCTGTTCGTCCATACCTGCAGCGAAAAGCGGGTGATTGCCGAGCGGGTGGCGCTGGAACTCGGCAGCATCCACCCCCGGCCGCCGGCGCTTCGGGTATTCGATGCCGGGGTCGGCGACGGCACCGTGCTGGCACGGGTCATGCGGTCGATGCACGGCCGCTTCCCCCATGTGCCGTTCTATATCGCGGGCAAGGAACTCAGCCTTGAGGATGTCAGGTTGACCTTGGACAAGGTGCCTGACCGGCTGTTTGAGCATCCAGCGACCGTTTTTGTGCTCACCAACATGTATTACGCCGAGGCGCCCTGGCTGACGCCGTCGTCGCCGGCTGCGGCTGCGGGGATGATCTGGCACGAGGTGGCGCTGCGGGGGGCGTCCTCGGGCGAGTTCGAGGCACAGATCGCCGAATTGGGGCCGTTTCTGGAGCAGAACTGGCGGGCCAACGTCAGTCCGCGCTCGGGCATGCCGGTCTATGAGCGCCCGGTCGCCATCGTGCTGTACCGGGAGGACCAGCGGTTCCTGCTGGATTCGATCATTCCGCGGGCCGGCCGGTCCGAGGCCAACTTCGACCTGATCATCGCTTCCCAGCCTTATCGGGCCAAATCCTCGGTGAATTTTCGCGCCAAACGCATCATTGCGCCGCTGGCGCGGGCGCTGCGGGCCGGGGGCCGTTTGATAGGAATTCACTCGCACGGGCAGGATCCCGGCATCGAAATTATTCAGGCGGTATGGCCCGGAGAAAATCCTTTCTCCGTAAGCCGTCATGAGCTATTGCGCGCGGTGAAATACGAGCTCGGTTCGGCCGGGCGCGACCTTAACTTTAATGCCTATGCCGATAACCGTTCGATCTTCCGTTATGATATGGAAGCGCTGCCCAATGAGGTCACCGGCTCGATCGGAAGCTCGACGGCCTTTGCAGCATGGAACGCGGCGGTGTATGTCGCACAAATCGAAGACGACCGGTTGACGGAAATGACCCAGAGCGGCCGTTATCTCGATGCCGCCAGAGAGGTTCTGCGCAAGCATAACGGGCTCTGGTTCTACGACGAATCCTACGTCATCTCGCGCCGTCGCGACTGACATTTCAGGACACAGCAGGAAGGGACCGCCGAGGTCCGGCGGAAAAGGGGTTGGTTGATGCGCGCGTCTTCTCTGTTCACTAGCGAATCGGTTTCCGAAGGCCATCCGGACAAGGTTTCGGACCAGATCTCCGATGCGATCCTAGACGCCTTCATCGAGAAGGACGTCAAGCTCGGCATCGCCGACGACAGCCTGGTCAATACCCGTCTCGGCTGCGAGACGCTTTGCACCACCAACAAGATCGTGATCGCCGGCGAAGGCCGCGGCCAGTTGTTCCGGATGATCCATGGCGTCTCGGTGGTCGATCGCGAATTGATCAGCGAAATCGCCCGCGGCGTGGTCAAGGATATCGGCTACGACCAGAACGGTTTCTCCTATCACGGCGCCGACATCGAGGTCCTGCTGCACGGCCAGTCGCCCGACATCGCGATGGGCGTCGACGCCAAGAAAAAGAAGAGCGGCGAGGAAGAAGGCGCCGGCGACCAGGGCATGATGTTCGGCTTCGCCTGCAACGAAAGCGAGGTCTACGAGAAGGGCTCCTACATGCCGGCCCCGATCTACTTCGCGCACAAAATCCTGAAAGTGCTGTCCGAGAAGCGCCGCAACGGCCAGCTGTTCGACCTGCAGCCCGATGCCAAGAGCCAGGTGACCGTGAAATATGTCGACGGCAAGCCGGTCGGCTGCACCAAGGTCGTGGTCTCGACCCAGCACAACGAGAGAAGCCGCAACGGCAAGAAATATTCACCCGGCCTTATCAAGGAGATGATCTCGACCGCGGTCGAGTCGGCGTTGCCGAAGGGCTGGATGCCGCAAAAACCCTCCGACTTCCTGGTCAATCCGACCGGCAACTTTGTGGTCGGCGGTCCCGACGGCGACTGCGGTCTCACCGGCCGCAAGATCATCGTCGATACCTATGGCGGCTATGCGCCGCATGGCGGCGGTGCGTTCTCCGGCAAGGACCCGACCAAGGTCGATCGCTCGGCCGCCTATGCGGCGCGCTATCTCGCCAAGAACGTGGTGGCGGCGGGCTTTGCCGATCGCTGCACCATCCAGGTCGCATACGCGATCGGCGTCGCCGATCCGATGTCTTTGCTGGTGGACACCCACGGCACGGGCAAGGTCGACGAGAAGAAGCTCGAAAAGGTGCTGCCGGAAATCTTCCGGCTGACCCCGACCAACATCCGCCGCTCGCTAAGGCTGAATCGGCCGATCTATCGCCGCACGGCGGCCTATGGCCACTTCGGCCGCGCGCCGGACAAGGACGGCGGCTTCTCGTGGGAAAAGACCGATCTTGCCGACGCGCTGAGGCGCGCGATGTGATTTCACGACGTCATTCCGGGATGCGCCGCAAGGCGCAGGCCCGGAATCTCGAACTTCTGGATTCCGGGTTCGCTTCGCGCCCCGGAATGACTGCACAGGAACAGGAAAAGATCACATGACCGCCACCGCCAAGAAGCCGGCCTTTACCGACTATATCGTCAAGGACATCTCGCTGGCCGAATTTGGCCGCAAGGAAATCTCGCTGGCCGAGACCGAGATGCCAGGCTTGATGGCGACGCGCGAGGAATATGGCTCGACGCAGCCGTTGAAGGGCGCGCGCATCGCGGGCTCGCTGCATATGACGATCCAGACCGCGGTGCTGATCGAGACCCTGGCAGCACTCGGCGCCGACATCCGCTGGGTCTCCTGCAACATCTATTCGACGCAGGACCACGCCGCGGCCGCGATCGCGGCCGCCGGAATTCCGGTGTTCGCGGTCAAGGGCGAAAGCCTTGCCGAATACTGGGACTACACCGCAAAGCTGTTCGACTGGCACGGCGGCGGCACGCCCAACATGATCCTGGATGACGGCGGCGACGCCACCATGCTGGTGCATCACGGCCTGCGCGCCGAGAACGGCGACACCATCTTCCTCGACCAGCCCAACAGCGACGAAGAGCAGGTGTTTTTCGCGCTGATCAAGCGCCTGCTGAAGGAAAAGCCGAAGGGATACTTCGCCGAGATCGCCAGGAACATCAAAGGCGTCTCCGAAGAGACCACCACCGGCGTGCACCGGCTCTACACCATGGAGAAGGAAGGCAAGCTGTTGTTCCCGGCGATCAACGTCAACGACAGCGTGACCAAGTCGAAATTCGACAATCTCTATGGCTGCCGCGAGTCGCTGGTCGACGGCATCCGCCGCGGCACCGACGTGATGATGTCCGGCAAGGTGGCGATGGTCGCGGGCTTCGGCGATGTCGGCAAGGGTTCGGCGGCGTCATTGCGCCAGGCCGGCTGCCGCGTGATGGTGTCGGAGGTCGATCCGATCTGCGCGCTGCAGGCGGCGATGGAAGGCTATGAAGTCGTCACCATGGAAGATGCCGCGCCCCGCGCCGATATTTTCGTCACCGCCACCGGCAACAAGGACATCATCACCATCGAGCACATGCGCGCGATGAAGGACCGCGCCATCGTCTGCAACATCGGCCACTTCGACAACGAGATCCAGATCGCGCATCTGAAGAACTTGAAGTGGAACAACATCAAGCCGCAGGTCGACGAGATCGAATTCCCCGACGGCAAGCGGATGATCCTGTTGTCGGAAGGCCGCCTGGTGAATCTCGGCAACGCCATGGGGCATCCGAGCTTCGTGATGTCGGCTTCCTTCACCAACCAGACGCTGGCGCAGATCGAATTGTTCGCCAATAACAAGGGCGGCAAGTACGAGAAGAAGGTCTACGTGCTGCCGAAGTCGCTGGATGAGAAGGTGGCGCGGCTGCATCTAGCCAAGATCGGCGTGAAATTGACCAAGCTGCGGCCGGATCAGGCGGAATACATCGGGGTGAAGCCGGACGGCCCGTACAAAGCGGACCATTACCGGTATTGATGCCGTTGCGAGCGCGGCCAGGCGACCCAAGTTTGCGGGCTAGCGAAATTCTGCTTGCGCATCGCTGATTGCAGGGTTCGATCCCGGAGGTTGTAACCGGTCGACCTTTGTCGCGGGCCTTCGAGAGCCTCGTCGGTCGAATTTGGGAACGTGATGGCGCACATAATATTCGCGGACCAGACCGGCCGTTACGATGGAAGAGACCTCGAGCGCAGGCCGTTGGGCGGGACCGAATCCAGCGTCATCAGGTGCGCGCGCGAACTGGCAAGGCGCGGTCATCGGGTCGAGGTATATTCCAACTGTCCATCGCCGGTATCGGATTATGGGGTGCTCTGGCGGCCGCTCGGAGAGGACAGACCCGAGAGCTGCGATCTTTTCATTGCCTGCCATCAACCTGAACTGTTCGGCTTCGTTCGCAAGCCACGCCGTCGCGCCGTCTGGGTGCTGTGGCCCGTGAGTCAGCTAAGGCACTACAAGCGGATATGGCGTTCGTGGTGGTATCGGCCCATTCCAATACTTATGGCTTTGTACCAGGCCCGAACCTACTCGCCGTTTTTGCCTCGATGGAAACCTCTTATCGTGCTTCCGCTCGGCCTGCCCGATGACATCAGAGGATACCCGGCGCTGGATGAGGCGCCCGCCCGGCGGGCGATATTTGCGTCAAACCCGCAGCGCAACCTGCGGCATCTGGTCGAGATCTGGGCAAGGCTGATATTGCCGCGTGTTCCAGATGCCGTTCTCGACGTGTACGGTGTCCACGGTCTCGCTCCCGATCAGGATGCATGGGCTGCCTGGGAGGGCCGGCTCCTCCCATCCGGCCTTGCGCCCGAGGTGAAGGCATCAGTCGCGATTCATCCATCGCAAAGCCGATCGCAACTGAAGCAGGCCATGCGTCGCTCGAGAGTGATGCTGTATCTGGGACACAAGGCGGAAGCGTTCTGCCTGTCGGTAGCGGAGGCCCAAGCCCTGGGCGTTCCCGCGGTTGTTAGTTCAGCCAGCGTGTTGCCGGAACGCGTTATCGATAATGTGACAGGCTTTGTGCGGGACGATGATCAGGAGTTTGCCGATGCCGCCGTGGCGTTGCTTGGCGACGATGCGCTTTGGCGCAACCAGCACGAGGCAGCTCTTCGCTACCAGCAGGGCATAGACTGGTCGGAATACGCCGGGCGCCTGGAGAGCCTCCTGCTTGGAGACATGGAGCCCATCTACCGCTCGGTGCTGGCGCTTCCGCCCGTTCAGCCGGAATCGCACGACGAGCCCGAGAAGTCGCCTTAGCCACGACAGACGGCCCGAAAGTGCGGCCAGGCGCTACCACGGATCACAAAAACAGGTGGTCCAGCGTCTTGGACAATTCCCAATAGCTTCTGGCGCGAAGTGCGCCATTCCGCAGATGCGCGCGGACGTCGTCGGCCACGCTCGCATAGTTGTCGATACAGTGCCGAAGGATGGCGATGATGTCGTCTCCACTGGCCGCCGCCAGCGTCGGCACGGCGAGGTCCGAATTCACGAAAGGCACCGCGCTGCTGTAGATGGGTATGATTCCGGAGCCAAGATAATCCACCAGCTTGATATCGGACTTGGCGTCGAAATAACGCTGTTGGTCCGGCGGCAGGGTTGTCGGCAAGGGAGCAATCGCCAGCGCGCCTGCGTGAAATCTCAGAAATTCCCGATAGGAACGAAAATCGAGATGGGGCACGAGGCGGACTTTATCGAATAGGGCATCGATGCCCTGCTCGAAGGTGCCGATCAGAATGACCTCGTGGTCCATCTTGTTGGCCAGCGCGGCGAGATTCTCGACGAAGTACGGGCTCTCCCGCGAAAAAAGCGGAATGTAGCCCGACGTCCAGATGATCTGCTGCTTCGGCCTCGATGGGATGGCAAATTCGCCGTCCGCGCATCCGTTTTTCAGGATCAGGGCGTCGCCGGAAAATGCAGCAATGTCCTGGCGCAGCGACCGGGCCAATTCCTCACTTGGCGTCGTCACGGCTTTTGCCAGTTCGATACAGCGCGTCATCCGCGTCAATGTCCGCTGCCGCGTTTTCATGACATAGCGGGGTGGAGAGCTCAGCAGGTCATCCAGGTCGTAGACGATCGGGTTCGACGCATGCCGGTTCAGGAACCGGAACTGGGCTGTTGAAACGTTGCGCTGGCACCAGATATGGGTGAAATCGAAACTCCGCGGCGGCCCCATCGGATTCATGTTCCGGTCCACCGCGACATAGTCGGCGATGATGCCCCGGGCCTGCAGCGCATCGAGATAAGGACGCAGCCTGATATCGCCGATCGACGGATCGGAATAGAGCGCCAGCACTTTCGGCGGCGCCCCCGGTCTGTGGTGGAAAATTTTCGATTTGAAAAAGAGCATTGATGTCCCTGAGCAATACTGCTGACGGCAATCGTGACCCGTTCAGGTGCCGCAGCGGCGCAGAATGCCGATCGGGCCTTCAGGGCCCCTGATAAGGAAGGCGGAGAAACCGTCGAAAGCGCCGAGCGCCGTCACGTCGCTGAAATACGCCTGCAAGCGGCTCGCATTCGGGCACGACGAGACGAACAGCAACGGTTGGGCGGCCGACTGGCTCAGCGGGTGCGCCCTGTCGAACGATGGGTTATCGACAGTCCCCCACGAAAGAATTTGGAAGGGTTGGTCGCGCAGATAATATCGCAAGATTGCGAACTTTCCGCGATCGTCGATCACCACGCCTGCGGCACCCAGGCTGGTCGCAAGATGCCCTATGCGATCGGCATAGTCGTGCAATCCTATGGTGTGGCGATAAGGGTTGCGCTGGACGAACGGCAGCGATAACCGCGTCGCTATGGAATCGGTGGTCAACAGCATGCCCTGCATCGCCACACCGAGCACGATGCTCGCGCGCAGCCAAAACAGCCGTCCCTGACGCAACAGCAGCCCGGCGGTGAGGATCAGGCCGGAGATGGCGGAGACAGATGCCCAATTCGCGTAGGCATGAACCACGCTCGAAACCAGGGTGATCAACACGAGGGGAGTGATGAAAAACGCAACCATCACCCGATCCTCTTCCTTCAGGTCGGTCGAGCCCAGCTTTGCCGTCGCGATAATCATCGTCGCAAAGACGACGGGCCCGAACACCCCGAATTGCGACACTATAAAATCCAGAATCCTGACGATGCTGGGCTTGAACTGCTCGCCGAGAACCAGGTTCCCGGTGTGATGGAACGTCGCGAAATCGTTCTGCGCGTTCCAGATCACGTTCGGCGCGACCACGATCGCCGCGACCGCCATGGCGAGCCATATCGCGGATGTCTTCAGCAGATTCCGCGCGGAGGGGCTGGCCAGCGCGGCGAGAAACATTCCCGGAATGAAATAAATCATCGCGTATTTCGACAGCAAGCCGAGTCCGATCGAAACGCCCAGCACCACCGCCCAGGCCTTGTCGGCTTTCCTGAGCAGATGACTGTACGCCAAAAGCGCGAGCGTCCAGAAAAACAGCAGCGGGACGTCCGTCGACATGATGCGGGCCGAGAAAACGATTCCGGTCGTCAGCGCCGTCAGCAGCGCCGCCCAAAATCCGGTTCGCTCGTCGTAGAAATTGCGCGCGGCAAAGTAGGCCGTCAGGCTGGTTGCGAAATAGAGGATCGGCGCGGGCGAGCGGACACACCATTCCGCGTCGCCGCACACCTGCGAAGTCAACCCCAGCAGCCAGGCGAGCAGCGGCGGCTTGGTGTAGTATCCGAAAGCCAGGTCCCGGCTCCAGGACCAGTACTGGGCCTCGTCGTCAAACAGGTCGACCACGGACAGGGTCAAGCCCGCCAGACGCACGCAGGTCAGCAATGCGAGAATAACCACGAGCAGGGAAAGGTGCGACTTGCGATCGGGAAGATCGGGGCTTTCGAAGCGCGGCACGTGGCGTGGTTCCTGTCGTTGGGCGATTGCGGCCAGACCCGCATGTGCTTTGCAGGCGGCATGGGTATATCCATGCTCACGGTGGCGGCAATATGTGCTGTTGCTCGAACGCCTCGATGACCTGCTTGGCAGTGGTCGAAATGCCGTTTCCGCCAAACGTCAGGATCGGGCCGCTGCCTACCGGGCCAGTGAGGGAGGGTTGCGTCGACACGAAAATCGCGGCCAGCGGCACCCCGCACGCTGCCGCAAGCTGAAGTAGTCCGGTGTCGACGCCGATCGCAACGGACGCCGCGGCGATTGTCCTCGCGAGAACGTCGATCGATTGGAGGTCCAGGATGCGGGCGCCGGGAATCTGCTCCGAAAGGGAACGGCAACGCGCGTGCTCACGCTCGTTTGCCCATGGCAACAGAACTTCGAGGCCCTGGCCCGCCAGCCATTGCCCAATCTCGATCCACTCCGTGTCCTTCCATTCCTTGTCGGCGCGGGACGTGCCGTGGAACAGAAGCGCGTAGCGCGACCGCTTGGCAGGCGCCAGTCCGTTCAGCCCGCAATCGACAGCCCAATCCGGGCTATAGCCGAGACTCAATCCGGTGAGCGTGCGGTTCCGCGTTACCGCGTGCAGGTTGCGCGAGACCCGATGGGTGACGTCGTAAAAGAACGCCGCCGGCGATTCCCGAATGCTGAAGCGATCATATCCGTGGCGGACACCGCCGCTTGTTCTGGCGATCAGCGCCGACCGCAGCAGACCCTGGGTATCGATGACGATCTGTGCACCGATCGCGCGAACCCGGGCCTTGAAAGCCGAAATCTCGCGCCAGGTCGCGCGCTGCAATAGCCGATGCCGCCAGCGCCGCGTGGCTACCGGGATCACCTCGTCGACCCCGGGATGAAGGCGTGCCAGCGGCACAAACGCTTCCTCGATGATCCAGCTTATCCGGGCGTCGGGGTTTTGCCGACGGGCATCCGTAATAGCGGGCAATTGATGCACGACATCGCCGAGAGAGGAGGTTTTGACGAAAAGAATGTTATGCATGAATAAAGGAAAGCTCGTGGTCATTGTCGCAAAAATGCGAGTAGCTTCCGCGCCTCGGCGGTATGAAGTTTAACCCGCTGCGCGGCAGCTTCCAATCTCGTCCACCCAACATGCAGAGCGGATCAGCGTATATCATAGTTTTGCC